>WFPC01000001.1 GCA_015487785.1 Gammaproteobacteria bacterium
CGGAACCCGTCAGCAGAAAGCGCCCGGGGCGACGATCCTCGTCGACACTTTTTTTGATAGCCAGAAGTAATTGGGGAGCGCGCTGGATTTCATCGATAATGGCGCGATCCAGATTGCGAATCATGCCGACCGGATCTTCACGTGCCGACAGAAAGGTCAGTTCATCGTCCAGGGTTAGGTAGTGTCGTCCCCGATCAGCGAATTGGCGGACGAGGGTCGTCTTGCCAGCTTGACGCGGTCCCGCGAGCAAAACCACGGGCGTATCAAGCAAAGCTTCATGGATTCGTGGTTCAATCCAGCGTGGATACAGGGATGGTGTATTCATGGTGAAACAATAACGTAAAATACGGAATATATCAACGTAAAATACGGAATCTGAGAGGTGTGTACGAATTGTTCCAATGGAGGAAAAGTGGGGAAGTCCTAGTAATCAATGGGCGAATTTTTCGTTCATTTTGAAGGGTTATCTGAGCATGGTATTTTTGATGACGTACTGCCCGAACAGCCCATGCGTCAATGGGTACTGAGCCTTCCCTTTCAGTTACGCTTCCTGTTCGCCAGCCGGCCCGAGATCATGGGGCGTGTGCTGGGCATCGTTTACCGGGTCATCGCCACGCATCTGGTCAAGGCCGCTCTTGCGCATCCATGCGCCCGCGGCATTCGTGCATCCATGCACATCAAAGCGGGACATAGCCATAAGACGGCTCGCACCGGCGCGGTGACGCTGATCCAGCGGTTCGGATCGGCGCTCAACCTGAATATGCCCCAGGGCACCCTCTCTTGATGCTGCGCATCAATTCACCTTGTCCATTTTTACATGCTATTTCTCGATGGTGTGTACGTCGACCATCCCAATGGATCAGCCCGCTTCCGTTGGGTCAAGGCACCGACCAGCGCCGAACTCACCCAGCTGGCACATACCATCGCCCATCGTGTGGGCTGCTATTTGGAACGGCAAGGGCTGTTGGAACGGGACGCCGAGAACAGCTATCTGGCCTCCGATGCAGTGGAGGACGACCCGATGAATCCACTGTTAGGGCACTCCATCACGTACCGCATCGCCGTGGGGCCACAGGCAGGGCGCAAGGTGTTCACCCTGCAGACGCTGCCCGCCTGCGACCCGGAGGATCAATTCGGCGATACCGTGGGTAAGGTGGCCGGCTTCAGCCTGCATGCCGGGGTGGCAGCCAAGGCCCATGAACGGAACAAACTGGAGCGGTTGTGCCGTTATATCTCAAGACCGGCGGTGTCCGAGAAACGGCTGTCGCTCACGAAGAATGGCAACGTCCGCTACCAGCTCAAGACCCCGTACCGGGACGGCACCACGCACGTGATCTTTGAACCGCTGGATTTCATTGCCCGGCTGGCGGCTCTGGTGCCGAAGCCGCGTGTAAACCTGACGAGATTTCACGGCGTTTTCGCGCCGAACAGCAAGCACCGAGCGTTGGTGACGCCGGGCATGCGGGGTAGGGGCAACAAATCCACGGCGACGGGTGAAAGGCAAGATCAAACACCCATCGAAAGGCGCGCGGCCATGACCTGGGCGCAACGCCTGAAGCGGGTGTTCAACATCGACATCGAGACGTGTCTTGAATGTGGCGGTACGATGAAAGTGATCGCCTGTATCGAAGATCCGGCGGTGATCAAGAAGATCCTCGACCACCTGAAGAAGAAAGAAGAGGCGACTGACCACACTGCGTTGCCTGAAAGCCGGGCGCCACCGGTTAGCCTGCCACCGGGTCTGTTTACCTGATCCCAAAAGCCATTGGTTCCGATCACGATGCTGCGGTGATTCAGCCGCGGCAGGGATGCGTTTTGCCGGTGGGTCGGGTTGGCCCCGGCTATCGAGAAGAACAGGTGAATTTTCGGCGGGATCGGTGGCACCACGGGCCGGATTCAGGACCACTCACTGGCAAAGCAGCGCGTCATTCTCGCGGACTACAGCAGCTGGACTTGGAGAAAAAGGGCGTTTATTCTTCCTATACTCGCCTGTCGCTGGTGGAGGTGCTGGAGTCGAAGTCACTGTTCCTGCAGGGCATGGCCGGCTCGCGGCTGCCTATTGCCGTGGCCCACGGCGAGGGCCGCGCCCACTTCGGCCGCGGCGGCCTGGACGCGGCCCGCGACGCCGGCCTGCTGGCCCTGCGCTACGTCGACAACCACGGCCGTCCCACCGAGGCCTACCCCGCCAACCCCAACGGCTCCCCCGAGGGCATCACCGGCCTGTGCAACGCGGACGGCCGCTTCACCATCATGATGCCCCACCCCGAACGCGTATTCCGCAGCGTGCAGTATTCCTGGGCGCCGGAGGACTGGGGCGAGGACGGCCCCTGGCTGCGCCTGTTCGCCGGCGACGAGCACAAGCTGATCACCGAACTGGAGAGCTTCAGCCTGCTCATTCCCTACAACCCCGACGACGACAACAAGCGCGACTACCACCGCCGCGCCGAACTCGGCCCGCGCGGCGCCTTTCGCCGCCGCAATACCATTACCCTGGTGGCCAATGGTGACGACGGCGTACTCAGCCAACTCGATACCCGCGTGCGACGCATCGTCCCGGTGGAGGAGGGCATCTACACCGGCCATCAGGTGGTGATCCTCGACGTCATCCCCAGCACCCTCAGCTACTCCGACCAGCGTCGGCACTACCGTGTCCACACCCGCCTGCCCGCCACCCTCCACCTGCGCGACGGCGGCAGCTACTCCTGCACCCTGCTGGACTTCTCCGAGAAGTCGGTGCAACTGGAACTCGACGAGGCCGACATGAGCGAAGAGCTGGAGAGCCTAAGCGAATTCCGCCGCCTCACCCTCGGCTTCGACCTCGGCGACGAACGCCAGCCCAGGCCCTTCGAGCTGGACGGCAGCCTCTATCGCCGCTCCGGCCGGCGCATGGTGATGAAACTCCTGGGCATCTACCGCGACGGCAAGTCGGAAGAGCTGGGCCTGGTGGACGTCCTGGAGATCAAGTCCAGTCTGCTCAAGCACCCGGCTACCCAGGCGGGCCAGCAGACGGACAATCCCTGACGGGTTCCATCTGGGACGCCCTGTCGCCAGACGGCCTGCGCACGCATCACACACCCAGGACCGACCACAAGCGATGCCCCCTCCTCGATTGCTATGGCGAGGACCCCAACCAGCAAGACCCGCACAGCCTTTCGGGCAGCCATGTGCCCGACTGTCGGAAATTCTTACACCCTGTCGCCAGAACGCTACTTACTTCCTGGAAAGTAGCGCTTAAGTGCCTGAAAAATAATGCCCCTATTCGTTTCTGGTATTATTTTGGCTATGCAAAGCGATAACTGAGCTCATCTGGTAGGGAGAGGGGTAGCAGCAAACCGGCTCGGGCTAGGGGCGCATCGGCAGGTTGCGAATGTAGGACTCTCCTCGCTGGATAGGCGTTTGGTTTCTCACTGAAGGGTTTTTTGATCGGTTCCCCGGTAGCGTGCAGGACATTCCAGCCGCTTGAGACCAAGCCAGGCAGAGGTCATTACCGTGA
>WFPC01000002.1 GCA_015487785.1 Gammaproteobacteria bacterium
AGGCCGCGCTCATCGCCCTGCATGTGATGACCGACTATGCAGGCCGCTTCGACCAGATCATCGCCTGTTGCCATGGCCGGGGTGATGCGGGGCTCTATCAGCACCTCTTGCTACAGCTTTGACCGGGCAGCTTTCTTCCCCGGGTCCACTTTGATAATCTAGGCCCCTTTTCGCCGCCATGGCGCGTCGCTTTTCCGGAGTTCATGAGCATAGCCGTTCAGCAGACCGATTCGTTCACCTGCCGCATCAAGATCTGCGGCATCACCCGGCAGCAGGATGCCCGCGCGGCGGTGGCGCTGGGAGTCCATGCCCTGGGACTGGTGTTCGTCGAGGCCAGCGCGCGCCGGGTGAGTCTGGAGCGGGCCGAGGCCATTCTGGCAGGGTTGCCGCCCTTCGTGAGCAGCGTGGCCCTGTTTCAGGATCCTGCACCGGCGGAGGTGGAGGCAGTGCTGGCGCGCTTGCCCTTCGATCTGTTGCAATTCCATGGCAGCGAGCCGGCGGCCTTCTGTGAGGGATTCGGCCGGCCCTACATCAAGGCGGTGCCCATGGGTGGGAACGTGGACCTGGCGGCCTATGCCGCCGAGCACCCCCGCGCGCGGGGTTTTTTGCTCGACAGTCACGCGCCGGGAGGCAGCGGAGGTAGTGGCCATCGCTTCGACTGGCGTCGGGTGCCACGTGACTTCGGGCGTCCTCTGGTGCTGGCCGGAGGTTTGTCGCCGGCCAACGTGGCCCAGGCGGTACGCCGGCTGCGGCCCTATGCGGTGGATGTGAGCAGTGGTGTGGAAGCGGCCAGAGGTATCAAGGACCCGGACAAGATGGCGGCATTTGTGCGAGCAGTGAAACAAGGTAGTGAGAATCATGCAGACTATTCCTGACATGCCCGACGAGCACGGGCATTTCGGCATCTATGGGGGGCGCTTCGTGGCGGAGACCCTGATGGCCCCGCTGGAGGACTTGCGCCAGGCCTACGAGCGCCTGCGCGGCGATCCCGACTTCATCGCCGAGCTGGATGCCGACCTGGCGGACTTCGTGGGCCGGCCCAGTCCACTCTATCACGCCCGGCGCTGGAGTGAGCATCTGGGCGGCGCCCAGATCTATCTCAAGCGCGAGGATCTCAATCACACCGGCGCGCACAAGGTCAACAACACCATCGGTCAGGCCCTGCTGGCCCGGCGAATGGGCAAGACCCGCATCATCGCCGAGACCGGCGCTGGTCAGCACGGTGTGGCCAGTGCCACCGTGGCCGCCCGCCTGGGCATGGAATGCGTGGTCTACATGGGGGAGGAAGACGTTCGCCGCCAGGCCATCAATGTCTATCGCATGCGTCTGCTGGGGGCCGAGGTGGTGGCGGTGAAGTCGGGTTCGCGCACCCTCAAGGATGCCCTCAACGAGGCCATGCGCGACTGGGTGACCAACGTGGACAACACCTTCTATATCATCGGCACCGTGGCAGGGCCGCACCCCTATCCCGCCCTGGTGCGCGATTTCCAGACCGTGATTGGGCGCGAGGCGCGCCGCCAGATGCTGGACAAGACCGGCCGCCTGCCCGATGCCCTGGTGGCCTGCGTGGGTGGGGGTTCCAATGCCATCGGTCTGTTCCATCCCTTCCTCGACGATGAGACGGTGGCCATGTACGGCGTGGAAGGTGGTGGCGAGGGCGTGGATACGCCGCGTCACGCCGCGCCCCTGTGCGCTGGTCGTCCCGGTGTGTTGCACGGCAATCGCACCTATCTGATGGAGGACGACGATGGCCAGATCATCGAGACCCATTCCATTTCCGCCGGCCTGGACTATCCCGGCGTAGGTCCGGAGCATGCCTGGCTCAAGGACATCGGGCGGGTGAACTATGTGGCTGCCACCGACGACGAGGCCTTGCAGGCCTTTCACGAACTCACCCGGCTGGAGGGCATCATGCCGGCGCTGGAGTCCAGTCATGCCCTGGCCCATGCCGCCAAGCTGGCCCGCGAACTGGGGACGGACAGGCAGATCTTGGTCAACCTGTCCGGCCGTGGCGACAAGGATATCCATACCGTGGCGGCGCTGGAGGGCATCGAAGTATGAGCCGCATAGCCAAGCGATTCGAGGACCTGCGCGAGGCGGGGCGTACTGCCCTGATTCCCTATATCACCGCCGGTGATCCGCGTCCGGAGATCACGGTGGACCTGATGCATGCCCTGGTGGAAGCCGGTGCCGACTTGCTGGAGCTGGGAGTACCGTTTTCCGATCCCATGGCTGACGGGCCGGTGATCCAGGCGGCCTGTGAGCGGGCGCTGATCCATCACGTGTCCCTGCGCCGGGTATTGGACATGGTGGCCGATTTCCGCCGCCGTGATGGCGACACCCCGGTGGTGCTGATGGGTTATCTCAATCCCATCGAGGTGATGGGTTATCAAAGCTTTGCGCAACAGGCCGCGGCGGCGGGCGTGGACGGTGTGCTGACGGTGGATATTCCACCGGAGGAAGCCGGGGAACTGGTGAGCGCCCTGCGCGCCCATGCGCTGGATGCCATCTTTCTGCTCGCGCCCACCAGTACCGACGAGCGTATTCGACGGATTACTGAACTGGCGCGGGGTTTCGTCTATTATGTGTCGTTCAAGGGCGTGACCGGGGCCAAGAGCCTGGACGTGGACGCGGTGGCGGCCAAGCTGGAGCAGGTCCGTCGTCATACCGGTTTGCCCATCGGCGTGGGTTTCGGTATTCGTGATGCCGAATCGGCCGCGGCGGTGGGACGTGTGGCCGATGCGGTAGTGGTGGGCAGCGCCCTGGTGCAGCGCATCGCGGACTTGCAGGATCGCGCCGATGCCATCGCTCCGGCGCTGGCGGATTTCCTCTCCGGTTTGCGCCGGGCCCTGGATCAGGACTGAACGAAAACAGGCAGGACGACAACCCATGAGCTGGTTTGAAAAATTGATGCCCTCGCGGATTCGCACCGAAAGCGCCGGCAAGCGCACCGTGCCCGAGGGTCTGTGGACCAAGTGCACCAGTTGCGAGGCGGTGCTGTTTCGCACCGAGGTGGAACGCAACCTGGATGTCTGTCCCAAGTGTGGATTCCACAACCGCATGAGCGGCCGGCGCCGGCTGGAAACCTTTCTCGATTCCGAGGAGCGCGAGGAGATCGGCGCCGATATCGAGCCTGAGGACGTACTCAAGTTCAAGGACAGCAAGAAATACAAGGACCGTCTCGCCCAGGCCCAGAAGGCCACCGGCGAGAAGGATGCCCTGGTGGTGATGAAGGGCCGACTCAAGGGCCGTCCCCTGGTGGCAGCGGCCTTCGATTTTCGTTTCATGGGCGGTTCCATGGGCTCGGTGGTGGGCGAGCGCTTCGTGCGTGCCGTGGACTGCTGCCTGGAAGAGCGCATTCCCCTGGTGTGTTTCTCCGCCAGTGGCGGGGCGCGCATGCAGGAGGCGTTGTTTTCGCTCATGCAGATGGCCAAGACCAGCGCCGCCCTGGCGCGCCTGCGCGAGGAGGGCATCCCCTATATCTCGGTGATGACCGATCCCACCATGGGTGGGGTCTCTGCCAGCCTGGCCATGCTGGGCGACCTCAACCTGGCGGAGCCCAAGGCACTGATCGGCTTCGCCGGGCCCAGGGTGATCGAGCAGACGGTGCGCGAGACCTTGCCAGAGGGCTTTCAGCGCAGTGAATTCCTGCTCGAACACGGTGCCATCGACATGATCGTGGATCGACGTGAGATGCGTGCTCGCCTGGCCAACCTGCTCAGTCTGCTGACCCATGGTGCGCCGCCCCAGCCCGACCCCGAACCCCGGCCCGGGAGCGAGGAGGCGGGCGGTGAGTCCGCCGGCGAGGACGACGGACAAAACGGCTGACAGGCGAAACTTGCGCTTCGAGACGCTGGAGGACTGGCTGCGCTGGCAGGAAACCCTGCACCCGGCGGACATCGAGTTGGGCCTGGAACGCCTGCGGCCCGTCTGGGCGCGCCTGCGTGAGAACGACCTCGGCCGCTGCCGGGTGGTGGTCGGTGGCACCAATGGCAAGGGTTCCACCGTGGCCCTGCTGGAGGCCATCTGGCTGGCCGCCGGTTATCGTGTGGGCTGCTACACCTCGCCCCATCTTCTGCGTTACAACGAACGCCTGCGCATCCAGGGCGAGGCGGTGAGCGACGCGGCGCTGTGCCAGGCCTTCGCCGCGGTGGATGCGGCCCGTGGCGACAGCCTGTTGACCTATTTCGAGTTTGGCACCCTGGCCGCTCTGTGGTTGTTGCAGGGTGCCGGGCTGGACGTGGTGATACTGGAAGTGGGCCTGGGCGGGCGGCTGGATGCGGTGAACCTGGTGGATGGCGACGTGGCAGTGATCACCAGCATCGACCTGGATCACCAGCAATGGCTGGGTGACACCCGCGAGGCCATCGCGGCGGAAAAGTTCGGCATCGCCCGGCGTGGCCGGGCACTGGTGCTGGGAGAACCCGAGCCACCGGCCAACCTGCCCCGTCTCGCCCGCGAGCAGGGGGTGATCCTGCGCCGCCAGGGCCACGAATTCAGTGCCCGTGACGAGGGTGCTCACTGGTCCTGGCGAGGCGAGAAACAACGGATTCCCGGCCTGCCGCGGCCCGCGCTGCCGGGGCGGCATCAGTTGCGCAACGCCGCCACCGCCCTGGAGGTGGTGAACCTGCTGCATGGTCAGTTGCCGGTGAGCCGGGCCGAGTTGCGCCGGGGGCTGGCCACGGTGAGCCTGCCCGGGCGTTTCCAGGTGTGCCACGAGGGTGGGCGCAGACGCATCCTCGACGTGGCCCACAATCCCCAGGCCTGCCGCGCCCTGGCCGACAATCTGCGCAGCCTGCCACCCGCGGGGAAGCGCATCGCGGTGCTGGGAATGCTGGCGGACAAGGACGCCGCCGCCAGCCTCACGCCCTTGCTGGATTCGTTCGATCAGTGGCATCTGGCGGATCTGGAGGCGGCGCGAAGCGCCTCCGCCGAAACCCTGGCCGCGGTGCTGTGGCGCTTGCGCCCGGCTCTGCGGGTCCAGTGCCATGCCAGCGTGAGTAGGGCGCTGGCGGCGGCCGAGGCGGAATGCGGCGCCGATGACTGGGTGGTGGTCTTCGGTTCCTTCTACACGGTGGCGGAAGCCCTGCGGGATGAATGAAAGATTTGGGTCAGCGCATGTCTAACAGAAACCATAACCACAGACTGCTGGGCGCCATCGTGCTGTTGTCGCTGGCGGTGATTTTCCTGCCCATGTTGTTCGGCCAGCGTCATGATGTGGAACAGCCGCCGGAAGGGGGCATCATTCCACGGCCCGACGAGGAGTTGGAGACCATCGTCTTCCAACTCAACGACGACAAGCTGTTCCAGCGGGTCGCGCCATTGCCGGAGGAGCAGACGCCGGCGATGGGACAGGCCAGTGGGGAGGAGGAAGAAACAGCGCCCCCGGCTCCCGGACGCACGCCGGTACCGGATCAGAGACAAAGCGCGGCGCCGGTTGCCGACGAGCCCTTGGTGACCTGGATGGTGCAGTTGGGCAGTTTCTCCAAGGAGAACAATGCCCGGGCCTTGCGTGACCGGCTGCGGGCCAAGCAGTATTCAGCCCATCTCGACCGCGTGAGTGGTGCCAAGGGTGATATCTGGCGAGTGCGGGTGGGTCCCGAATTGAGTGCCGAGCGGGCACGGAAGCTGCTCCAGGCGCTGGAACAGGAAACCGGACTCAAGGGGCTGGTGATCAAGCGCCAGTAGCCATGCGCTTTGGTGCTTTGATATACTCGCCGCTTTCCGGTGGATGTGCAGACCAAGGCCTCGTTCCCACATGACCGTCATCGATCTCTCCATTCTGGGGATATTGCTCCTTTCCGCCGGTATCAGCTTTCTCAAGGGTTTCG
>WFPC01000003.1 GCA_015487785.1 Gammaproteobacteria bacterium
GCTCGCCACCCGCTTCGCGGAACAGCTCGTCCACCGTCTCGGCATCCAGCACCACCGGCAGGATGCCGTTCTTGAAGCAGTTGTTGTAGAAGATGTCGGCGAAGCTGGGTGCGATGATCACCTTGAAGCCATAGTCCAGCAACGCCCAGGGGGCATGCTCGCGCGAGGAGCCGCAGCCGAAGTTCTCGCGCGCCAGCAGGATGCTCGCGCCCTGGTAGCGCGGGTCGTTGAGCACGAAGTCCGGGTTCAGCGGGCGCTTGCTGTTATCCATCCCCGGCTCGCCGTGGTCCAGATAACGCCATTCGTCGAACAGATTGGGACCGAAGCCGGTGCGCTTGATCGACTTCAGAAACTGCTTCGGAATGATCGCATCGGTGTCCACATTGGCCCGGTCGAGGGGACAGACCACACCGGTAAACTTTTCAAACTTTTCCATAATTTCTTCTCACCACAAAAAACACAGACGTGTTTTTCACCACAGAGGACACAGAGCGCACAGAGATCGTTTTGTTGCTGACTCGTTAGCATGAAAATACAATTGAACCGCCAAGGGCGCAGCTCCCTGTGGGTCGGATTTCAATCCGACATGTCCGAAATGTCGGACTGAAGTCCGGCCTACAGCATATGCCTACGGTTAGTCTTGCTGTAGGAGCGGCTTCAGCCGCGACCGGAATGGCCGTCGGGCCTGAAGGCCCTCCTACAAGGCTGGAATGGCGGCAGGCCTGTAGGTCGGCTTCAATCCGATATTTCGGACTAACAGGCCGTTGAAAATAACCCGACTGACGCGGCCATGCTGGCAGCGAGCAGCGGCTGAAGCAGGGTGATTCCTGCCCTCTGGCCAGGAATTGGCCAATTTGACCCAATTTGCCGGTTTTCAGGCACACCAACCCCTCGGATCCCGGCCATCAACATGCCGCCACCCCCAGGTTGCGCATTCGAACCAGATTGTAGGCGGCGGCTCCCAACACAAAGTGGAAGTCGAGCTTGTCACGTCCTACGAACCGGCTCTTGCGCAGCCCGCCGATGGTCTTGAGCCAGCCGAAGCATTCTTCGATCCGCTTCCGGATCGTCTGGCTGGTCTGGTAACCCGAGTGGCGGGTGGTACGTCCATCGATGGCCGATGAACGGTTGGTGTCGTTTTGGGCCACATGAGGCGTGGCGTTGGCACAGCGCATCGCGTCCACGAAGCCCTTGGTGTCGTAGTTTTTGTCCGCGCCCACCGTCACCCGGCGGGTGCCGCTGAGCGCTTCGACCATGGCGATGGCCGCCTCCCGTTCAGCGGTGCCGGTCGCCTGGGTCACCTGGGCGTCTACGATCAGCCCATGACGGTTCTCCATCAGCAGGTGTCCCATGTAGCTGAGCTTGGCGGTCGTCCCTTGGCTCTTTCTGAACAGCAGGGCATCGGGGTCGGTCTTCGATTCATGCGTCTCCCGACAGCGCTTCTCGCCCCGGAAGTCCACGCTGGGGTTGCGCCCACCGCCCTGGGTCGGGGGCTCGTCTTCGTCCTTCGGACGATAGCTCTTGAGCGAGGCCAGGGCCTCGATTAGCGTGCCATCCACGCTGAAGTGCTCCTTCGACAGCAGATCGGCGGCTCGGGCCTGCTCCAGCACCCGGGCGAAGAACTTGTGCGCCACCTCTCCCTCGAGCAGCCGATCCCGGTTCTTGGTGAAGGTCGAGTGATGCCAGACCCGGTCGTCCATGGAGAAACCCACGAACCAGCGGAACAGCAGGTTGTAGTCGATCTGTTCGACCAGCTGCCGCTCGCTGCGGATGGTGTAGAGGGCCATCAGCAGCTGGGCCCGCAGCAGTTTTTCCGGCGGGATCGAATCCCGTCCCAGGTCGGCATAGAGGGCATCGAACTCGCTATCCAGCGCCTTGAGGGCCTCGTCGACCATCCGCCGAATGGGACGCAGGGGGTGGTCCTTCGGCACCCGTTGTTCCGGGCTCACCGTGCTGAACAGGCTGTCTTGCTGTATGTCGGGACCGCGCATCGACAATGTCATCGTATCGGGATGTTCACGTGGATCTTGCAGGATTCTGGGACTTTTTCAACGGCCTGTTAACGGCACGAAGCTGATTGAAGCTGAACGGCAAATAGAAATGGATAGCGGCAATCTGAAAAAAATAAGCGACTTTGACTCGGACGGCGACGAGCCAGCTGCCTTGCTGGATTACGAGGAGCGCGTTGATCTGGACTGGGACGTGGATAACGCCATGTGGTGGGCGCCGCTGCCGAATTGGATGAAGTGTCCTGGCTGGAGGCGGTCATGAGGCGCAGGCTCGGGCGAATCCACATCACCTGGTGGAACACCTACCGATACCTGCGCGACTACTACTGGCCGCGCATGCGCCAGCGCAATCCGATCCACAGGCGATCCATTACCTATGAGTGGGCGATCAAGAAAGTGGTGAAACGCGCCTGGCGCCCAGAGATCCGGCGCGACCTGTCGAAGCGACAGCGTCGCGGGTATCCAATCATGAAGCGTTCGATGGTGCAGAGGCTGTCTCTTATAC
>WFPC01000004.1 GCA_015487785.1 Gammaproteobacteria bacterium
GCCGTGTTTCGTCGAGCGCCTGGGCGCTTGGCTGGAGGCGCGGGCCATCGCTTGGTGTGCGGCCCGGCTTGCCCCCTTCCGAAAGCTGTGATGCAATGGGAGATTTTTTCAGTAAAGGCATGAGGTTAGCGTGATGTCCCAGGTCCAGAGCCGATATCGCCGGGTGCTCGATCGCGTGGCCCGGGCCGAACGTGCGGCCGGTCGGGCAGCGGGTTCGGTGAGGCTGATCGCGGTGAGCAAGCGCCACCCGGCCGGCCAGGTGCGCCAACTGGCTGCGCTGGGGCAGCGCCATTTCGGTGAAAGCTATGTGCAGGAGGCACTGGACAAGCTCGCCCAATTGCAGGATCTGCCCCTTACCTGGCATTTCATCGGCCCCATCCAGTCGAACAAGACCCGCGCCATCGCCACGCATTTTCATTGGGTACACAGTGTGGACCGGCTGAAGATCGCCATCCGTCTGAGCGAGCAACGCCCCGAGGCGGCCGGGCCGTTGCAGGTGTTGCTGCAGGTCAACCTCAGTGGCGAGCCCCAAAAAGCAGGGGTGGCACCGGACCAGGTCTTGCCATTGGCGCAGGCGGTGAACCGCTTGCCCCGGCTGCACCTGCAGGGTCTGATGACCCTGCCGCGCAAGGGAGACGACCCCATGCCGGTGTTTGGCGCGCTGGCCCGGCTGGGGGAGGAAATCGGTGCGGTGCTGGAGCGGCCGCTGAGGCTGTCCATGGGTATGTCGGGCGACCTGGAGCAGGCCATTGCGGCTGGCGCCCACTGGGTTCGGGTGGGGGAGGATATCTTTGGTCCCCGTGGGTGAGTGGGTTACACTCGGAGCTGCGCAGCGGAAGCAAAACGATGGGTAAGCGTTATACCAAGCTCGACGGCAGGTTGCAGGCCTTCATCGAGCAGCAGAAGATCTTCTTTGTCGCCACCGCCGTGGCCGATGGCCGGGTCAACGTCTCCCCCAAGGGCATGGACTCGCTGCGCGTGCTGGCACCGGATCGCTTGGTCTGGCTCAATGTCACCGGTAGCGGCAATGAAACCGCCGCCCATGTGCAGGAACAACCGCGCATGACCTTGATGTGGGCCGCTTTCGAGGGCAGCCCCATGATCCTGCGCGTGTATGGGCGCGCGCGGGTTGTGCACTGGGGCGAGCCCGACTGGCCGGCATTGTATTCCCTGTTGCCGACCCTGCCGGGGGCGCGGCAGGTGTTCGATGTGCAAGTGGAGCTGGTACAGACCTCCTGTGGCATGGGTGTGCCCCTGTTCCAGTATGCCGGGGAGCGGGAACAACTGAATCGATGGGCGCAGAACAAGGGCCCGGAGGGTATCCGTGCCTACTGGCACGACAAGAACCGGTTCAGCCTCGATGGCAGGCCGACCCGGATCGAACACAAGACCGGTCTCGAGGAGGGCTGACATGAACACGGAAACCCTGGGTTTCATCGGTGCGGGCAACATGGCCGCCAGTCTCATCGGGGGCCTGATCCAGGATGGCTGCAATCCCGCGCGCATCCTGGTCAGCGATGTGGACCCCCGGCGCCTGGCCGCCCTGCGCGAGCACGGTGTCGAAGTGGTGGACGACAATAATGAAGTGGTGGCGCGTGCCGATATTGTGGTATTGGCGGTCAAGCCGCAGGTAATGAAAAGTGTTTGCCAGGCGCTGGTGCCGGTGGTTCAGCAGGCCCGGCCGGTGATCTTGTCGGTGGCTGCCGGGTTGCGTTCGGCGGATCTGGATCGCTGGCTGGGTGGTGGCCTGGCCGTGGTGCGGGCCATGCCCAACACGCCGGCTCTGGTGCAGACCAGCGCCACCGCGCTGTATGCCAACCACCGCGTGGACGAGACCCAGCGGCAACTGGCGGAAAGCGTGATGCGGGCGGTGGGGCTCACCCTGTGGCTGGACGACGAGGACCAGATGGATGCGGTGACGGCCTTGTCGGGCAGTGGGCCGGCCTACTTCTTCCTGTTGATGGAAGTGCTGCAGGGTGGCGGTGAAAAACTGGGGCTTCCCGCCGAGACCGCCCGTCTGCTGACCCTGCAGACCGCCCTGGGCGCGGCCAAGCTGGCGCTGGAGAGCGACGAGGATGCCGCCGAGTTGCGGCGGCGGGTAACCTCGCCGGGAGGTACCACCGAGCGGGCGCTGGCGGTGTTGCAGCAGGCCCGGCTGGACGAGACCTTCGCCCGCGCCCTGCGCGCCGGTGCCGAGCGCGCCGAGGAACTGGCACAACAACTGGGAGCCGATTGATGGACAACATGTATATGAACAATGCCGGGATTTTTCTGATCCAGACCCTGTTCGGACTGATCTTGCTGCTGTTCATGCTGCGCCTGTTGATGCAACTGGTGCGGGCGGATTTTCACAATCCAGTGTCGCAATTCGTGGTCAAGTTGACCAATCCCCTGCTCAAACCCCTGCGGCGGGTGATTCCCGGCCTGTTCGGCATCGACATGGCCTCGGTGGTGGTGCTGTTGGCCCTGCAGGTGCTGGAGTTGTTCCTGGTGGGCCAGCTCATGGGGCACGAGGTGCGCTTTGCCGGCTTGTTGGTGCTTTCGGTGGGGGAATTGCTGGACCTGCTGATCAAGATCTATCTCTACGGTATCCTGATCCAGGTGGTGATAAGCTGGATCAATCCCGGCAGCTACAACCCGGTGCTGGGTATCCTGCATGCCATCAACGAGCCCCTGCTGCGGCCGGCGCGGCGCCTGCTGCCGCCCATCTCCGGCTTCGACCTCTCGCCCATCCTGGTGCTGGTGGGGCTGCAACTGCTCAGCATGTTGTTGCTGGCCCCCCTGGCCGATATCGCCCGCGGCCTGCTTTGAGACCATGACGGAACAGGCAGCCTGCTGCTGGCGGGGAGAAGACGTGATCCTGCGGGTACGGGTGCAGCCGCGAGCGGCCAAGGACGAGATCCTGGGCTGGCAGGGCGGAGCGTTGAAGATCCGCCTCACCGCGCCACCGGTGGACGGCAAGGCCAATGCCCGGCTGATTGCCCTGCTGGCGGCCGAACTCAAGGTGCCCAAGTCGCGCATCGTTCTTCTCAGTGGCCAGTCGGGACGCGACAAGCGTCTGAAGATCCAGGCGCCCCGAGTGACACCCGATTGGTTAAACCAGGCTTAAGCTTGGCCGGGCATGATGATCCATCCCATGGGGTGTTGTCGTGGAATGACGAGGAGAGCGTGAGTATCGTGGGCAGAGTGCTCAAATCATGGCTGTTGGCATCCGGCTTGCTGCTGGCCGTCCCGCTACAGGCGGCCACCTTCACCGTTGCCGGCACGGCCGATCGAGCCGACACCAATCCGGGCGACGGGATCTGTAATAGCAATCTCAACTATTGCACCCTGCGCGCGGCCATCCAGGAAGCCAATGCCCTGCCCGGGGCCGACACCATCATGGTGCCCGCCGGCACCTATACCCTGACCATCTATGGATCGGGAGAAGACGCCGGCTATACCGGCGACCTGGATATCAGTGACGATGTCACCATCATCGGTGGCACCTCGGTTTCCACCGACACCCTCATCACGGCGCAAAGCTCCGGTGGTATTCGCGACCGGGTGATGCACATCCTGGGTTCCACCGGGCGGGCGCTCAACGTGGAGTTGCGCAACCTGAGCCTGATCTACGGCTACTGGAAAACGGGGATTTCCGGTGGCGGCAATCTCTGCATAGCCTGTGAGTACAACATCCTCGGCAATCCCAGCCTGAATGATCCGCCGGCGCACAATGTCACCCTGCGCAATGTATCCATCATCGGCGGGCAGAGTGTCGACGGTGCCGGTATTCTCAACAACGAGGGTATTCTGTTGATCGAGGACAGCACCATCCGTCTCAATAGCACGCCCTACAATCCGGCGAGTACCACGGCCAACAACGAGGGCGGGGGTTTTGGTGGCGGTATCGCCAATTTTGGCGGCACGGTGACCCTGCGGCGTAGCGTGGTCAGGAACAACCGCGCCCAGGCCGGTGGTGGTATCTCCAACGAGGACCGCGGCAACAAGCGCGGCAGGGTCATCGTCGAACTCAACAGCCAGCTCGACAACAATCTGGCCTTCCAGGGGGGCGGGATTTATAACAGCACCGGTGGTTGGGCGTCCACATCCAGAACGCTGGTGGACTATGGCCTGCGGGTGGACCAGTCGTCCATCATCAACAACCAGGCCGAGGTGGGCGGGGGCGGCATTTTCAATTTCGGCCTGGGGGCGGTGCTCGTCACCAACAGCACCATCAGTGGGAATGTGGCTGAGGCCGTGTTCAGTGGAATGAACCAGATGGATGGTTTCTCCCAGGTAGGTGGTGGTATTTATCACGCGGGCGCTATTATGGATGTGATCGGCAGCACCCTGGCGGGCAACAGTATCGGTAGTGGTTCCGGCATGATGATGAATGGGGTGACGCTCGGGGGACACGAGCTATATGTCAATTCCAGCAATGCCCCCGCCAGTGGTTTCCCCTTCTGGATTTCTTTCCAGAGTACTATCCTCGGTGATACGGGGTCGGCTGGCAATGTCTGTGGCGGCACCACCGGTTTCACCGCCTATGTTACCGATGCCGGCGGCAATACCGTGGCCGACAACACCTGTGGCGTGGTCACCAGCGCCAAGGCCCGGGGCAAGGCCGTGGTGCGCGGCGCGGCCGATGGTGCCGACCCCCTGGTCGGTCTGGGGCCGCTGGCCAACAACGGTGGCCTGCCGGGGCAGAGCCTGCCCGATGGCACCTATCCGCTCACCCGTGCCCTGTTGCCGGGCAGCGCGGCCATTGGAACCGGTGAAAATTGTTCCCGCGTGGATCAGCGTGGATTCGCCCGCGGCGTCAACCGCTGTGATGCCGGTGCCGTGCAGGTGGAGGTCAATACCAAGGGCTATGCCGACCCGCCACCCAACCTGCCGCCGGTGGCCCGGGACGACAGCTTTGTCACGCCGCGAGACCAGCGACTCTCGGTACTGGTGATGAACCTGCTGGCCAACGATGTGGATCCCGACGGCGACGTGGTGTTCATCGACAAGAACAGCCTGGTGGGCAAGACCCGCCAGGGTGGCCGGGTGAGCCTGGCCGGCACCAGCAAGCATTTCTTCCACTATGAACCGCCGCCGGGCTTCACCGGCAGCGACAGTTTCAGCTATCGCATCGGCGATGGCCGGCTTACCGCCACCGCCACGGTGCATATCCAGGTCACCGATGCCAACCAGCCGCCGCGCGCCGGTGACCTGGTTGCGCTGAGCGTGGAGCCGGGAGGAGTGCTGGATATCGACCCCCTGGCCAGCCGGGCGGTGAGCGATCCCGAGGGGGACGATCTGCGCTATGAGATTCTCAGTCCGCCGAGCCAGGGCACGGCGACGGTGACCGAGACCGGCTTCGTCTACACCGCCAACAGCGATGCCGCCAATGTGGACGAGTTCCGCTACCGGGTGAGTGACGGCGAGCTGTGGTCCGGCGAGGCGCGGGTCATCATCAGCATTCAGCCGGCCATGACCCTGCAGGCCAACGATTATGCGCTTGCGGTGGCGCCGGGCAAGCTGGTGCATGGCAAGCTGGCGGAAGCCTCCGGCAGCGGGCCGTTCTACACCTACTGGCTGGATCCACGCGACATCGCCCAAGGCGAATTGCTGTGGTTCGACCCCGTGACGGGCGAATTCCTCTATCGGGCCGGTGAGCAGGCCAGCGGGCGGGAGGAGATCGCCTACGGGGTGAAGAACACCCTGGCCACCAGCCGTGGGCTAAACGGGCAGGGTGAACAGGCGCGGGTGTTGATCGACATCCTCGATGCCGCAACATCCAATGTCGCTCCCGTGGCCGAAGCCATGGAACTGGGTACCCTGCAGGCCGGCACCCGCGTGGAGCTGCAGTTGCTCGCCAGCGATGCCGATGGCGACACCTTGAATTTCAGCATCGTGGAACAGCCCAACAAGGGCGTAGTGGAAACGATCAACCCGGCCACCGGTCTGTTCCGGCTCAGCCTGGAGCGCCATGTCACGGTCAACCGCGACTGGTTCACCTTCAAGGTCGACGACGGCCAGGCCGAGTCACAGATCGTACAGGTGGCCTTCTCCATCAGCCATCCCGACAACCAGGCACCCCAGGCCAGTGACGATACCGGCAGCACGCCGAGCGACATGAGCCTGGTGCTCGACGTGGTGGCCAACGACAGCGACGCCGACGGCGATACCCTGCAGCCGGAGCCCGAGAGCGCCACCAGCGAGCAGGGCGGCCTGATCGAGGTAGTGGACGGGCGCCTGCGCTACACGCCGCCGACGCAATTTGCCGGCAGCGACACTTTCCGCTACCGCGCAAGTGATGGCATGACCCGCAGCGAGCCGGCCACAGTGACGATTAGCGTGATCGCGGCCTCGCCGGCGCCGCTGGAGGCCGCCCGCGATATCGAGAATATCTGGACCGATGATACCACCGTGGTGGTGAGCCCCGCCTCACGCGCGGCGACGCGCAGCGATAGTGCCAGCCTGGGCGCGTTAGGCTGGCCGCTGCTGTTCGCTCTGGGGGGGCTGGCACTGCTGCGCCGCCGCATCTCATAGCAGGCCCTGCTCGGCAAAGGAAAAGGCCGCGCCGTCGCCGACGATGAAGTGATCCAGCACGCGCACGTCCACCAGGTCCAGGGCCTCGCGCAAACGGTGGGTGATCTGGCGGTCGGCCTGGCTGGGTTCGCTGATGCCCGAGGGGTGGTTGTGGGCCAGGATCACCGCCGCGGCATTGCAGGCCAGGGCCCGTTTCACCACTTCCCGTGGGTGCACGCTGGCGCCATTGATGGTGCCGCGGAACAATTCTTCGAAAGCCAGCATGCGATGCCGGTTGTCGAGAAACAGGCAAGCAAACACCTCGTGCTCGAAATCGCGCAGGCAGGCCTGGATATAGGCGCGGCTCTGGGCCGGGCTGGTGAGGGCCTCGCCGCGGCGCAGGGTTTCACCCAGATGGCGGCGGCTCATCTCCAGTACCGCCTGTAACTGGGCATACTTGGCCAGTCCCAGGCCGCGGGCCTGGCAAAAACGCTGGCGGTTGGCTCCCAGCAGGGCGCGCAGGCTGCCGAATTCTGCCAGCAGCTCCCGGGCCAGGTCCACCGCCGTCTTGCCCCGTACCCCGGTGCGCAGGAAGATCGCCAGCAGTTCCGCATCCGACAGGGCCGCGGGCCCCTGTTGGAGCAATTTCTCCCGTGGCCGCTCCTGTGCCGGCCAGTCACTGATCGCCATCCCTGGATTCTCCAATACCTTGTGTTCGCCTCCTCGCTCAACAATGATACACTTTAGCCCATTTTGACGGCAGGCGAGAGCTGAGTGTCGGGCAGCGAAAGACGATGAACGAGACATATCCCGCCAGGGCGCGGGCGCGCCAATGACGGACTTGAACGGCAGACGCATCCTGGTGGGGGTGTGTGGTGGCATCGCCGCCTACAAGAGCGCCGAGCTGCTGCGCCTTCTGCGCCGGCAGGGAGCCGAGGTGCGGGTGGTGATGACGAGCAGTGCCACGCGCTTCGTCACTCCCCTGACCTTCCAGGCCCTGAGTGGTCAGCCGGTGGCGAATGATCTGTTCGACGACCCCATGGCCCACATCGAGCTGGCCCGCTGGGCGGAGGCGATCATCGTCGCTCCGGCCAGCGCCACCACCCTTGCGCGGCTGGCCCATGGCCTGGCCGACGATTTGCTGAGTGCCATCGGCCTGGCGACGGAGGCGCCATTGGTCCTGGCCCCGGCCATGAATCAGGCCATGTGGCGCAATCCGGCCACCCAGGCCAACGTGGCACTGCTGCGTCAGCGGGCTTGCCTGCTGCTGGGGCCGGCCGAGGGCGAGCAGGCCTGTGGCGAAACCGGGCCTGGGCGCATGCTGGAGCCGGCCGAGCTGGTGGAGGCCCTTGCGGGTCTGTTCCAGCCGCCCCTGTTGAGCCGGCGCACAGTGCTGGTCACCGCCGGCCCCACCCGCGAAGCGCTGGATCCTGTGCGGTTTCTCAGCAATCGCAGCTCCGGCAAGATGGGCTATGCCCTGGCCGAAGCGGCGGCGCGGGCCGGCGCCGAGGTGATCCTGGTGTCGGGACCGGTGAGCCTGGCGCCGCCGCCGGGCGTGGAGTGCGTGCAGGTGGAGAGTGCCGCGCAGATGCGCGAGGCGGTACTGGCGAGGGTGGATGTCTGTGACATCTTCATCGCCGCGGCGGCGGTGGCCGACTACCGGCCGGCTCACAGGGCGGAAGAAAAGATCAAGAAAAGCGCCGAGACACTGCGGCTCGAGCTGGTGCGCAATGCCGACATCCTGGCCGAGGTGGCGAAGCGCTCGCCACGGCCCTTTTGCGTGGGCTTCGCCGCCGAGACCGAAAACCTGGCCGACAATGCCCAGGCCAAATTGAACGCCAAGCAACTGGACATGATCGCCGCCAACTGGGTGGGGCCGCTGGCCGAGAGGGAGCACACCGGTTTCGACAGTGACCACAATGCCCTTCACGTGTATACCCGCGACAGTGACACCTTGTTGCGCAAGTCCAGCAAGGGGCACATCGCCGAACAACTCATCGAACTGATAGCCCGACACTACCATGAGAGATATTCAGCTCAAGATTCTCGACCCCCGCATCGGCAGTGAGTTTCCCCTGCCACACTATGCCACCCCCGGCTCCGCCGGCATGGACCTGCGTGCCTGCCTCGACGCGCCGCTCACCATCGCTCCCGGCGAGACCCATCTGTTGCCCACCGGCATCGCCATCCACATGCAGCGCGAGGACATGGCGGCAGTGATCTTGCCGCGCTCGGGCCTGGGCCACAAGCACGGCATCGTGCTGGGCAACCTGGTGGGCTTGATCGACTCCGACTACCAGGGTCCGTTGATGGTCTCATGCTGGAACCGGGGCAGCCGAGAGTTCACTGTGGAAGTGGGTGAGCGCATTGCGCAACTGGTGTTCGTTCCCATCGTCCAGGCTCGCTTCCAGGTGGTGGAGGCGTTTTCCCGCAGCGAGCGTGGCGAGGGGGGCTTCGGTTCCTCCGGTCGTCACTGAGACAACCCAGCAAAGGATACAGCGATGAGTGTTTCTCCTTCCCGAGCCGTACCCGTGGATCCCCGTATTTTCAAGGCCTACGACATTCGCGGCCTGGTGGACGAGAATTTTACGCCACCGGTGGTGCGGGCCATAGGTCAGGCCTTTGGCAGCGCGGCGCGCAGCCGCGGGTGCGAGGAGGTGGTGGTGGCGCGCGACGGGCGCTTATCCGGGCCCGAGCTGATTGCTGCCCTGAGCGATGGTTTGCAGGCTGCCGGCTGTCAAGTGATCGACATCGGCCGGGTGCCCACGCCGGTGCTGTATTTCGCCACCTATCACCTGGACACCGGCACCGGCATCATGCTCACCGGCAGCCACAACCCGCCACGCTACAACGGGCTCAAGATGATGCTGGACGGGGTCACCCTAGCCGGCGAGGCCATCCAGGACCTGCTGCGCCGGGTGCGCGAGGGCGATCTTCTTCACGGCCAGGGCAGCCTGCGCCAGGCGGATGTGCGCGAGGCCTACCTGCAGCGCATCGTCGATGACGTGGCGTTGCAGCGGCCGCTGAACATCGTGGTGGACTGTGGCAACGGTGTGGCCGGTGAACTGGCTCCCCGGCTCTACCAGGCCCTGGGCTGCCAGGTGAGCGAGCTGTTTTGCGAGATCGACGGCAACTTTCCCAATCACCACCCGGATCCCAGCCAGCCGGAGACCCTGGAAACCCTTATCGACACCGTGCGCCGCCAGGGAGCCGACGTGGGTTTCGCCTTCGACGGTGATGGCGACCGCCTGGGGGTGGTCTCGCCGGCCGGCGAGATCATCTGGCCCGATCGCCAGATGATTCTCTATGCGCGCGATATCCTCCAGCGCCAGCCTGGCGCCCAGATCATCTACGACATCAAGTGCTCACGCAACCTGGAGCAGGCCATCGAGGCGGCAGGTGGCCGGCCCCTGGTGTGGAAGACCGGCCACTCCCTGGTCAAGGCCAAGCTGAAGGAGACTGGCGCGCCCCTGGCCGGTGAAATGAGCGGGCACATTTTCTTCAAGGAGCGCTGGTATGGCTTCGACGATGCGCTCTATACCGGTGCCCGCCTGTTGGAGATCCTCTCCCGCGAGCCGTGTCCCACCGCGGAGGTGTTCGCCGCCCTGCCGGACATGGTCAACACTCCGGAACTGCGCCTGGAGATGGCCGAGGGCGAGCACTTCGCCTTTATGGACCGGCTCAAGGCCGCGGCGCGTTTCGACGACGGCCGGGTCACCACCATCGACGGCCTGCGGGTGGACTTTGCCGATGGTTGGGGCTTGGTGCGGCCCTCCAATACCACCCCCTGCCTGGTGATCCGTTTCGAGGGCGAGGATGCGGCCGCCATGGAACGCATCCAGCAGCGTTTCCGTAGCCTGTTCCTGAGCCTGGATCCCGGTTTGCAACTGCCTTTCTGAGGAAGAGCCCATGACCCTGGACAATCGTGCGGCGAAAAATATCGCCGAGGTACTCATCGAGGCGCTGCCCTACATTCAGCGTTTCGCCGGAAAGACCTTGGTGATCAAGTATGGCGGCAACGCCATGGTGGACGACGAACTCAAGCACGACTTCGCCCGCGACATCGTGCTGATGAAGCTGGTGGGCATCAACCCCATCGTGGTCCATGGCGGCGGCCCGCAGATTGGCCGCCTGCTGGAGCGTATCGGCAAGGAGAGTCGCTTCGTGCAAGGCATGCGGGTCACCGACACCGAGACCATGGACGTGGTGGAAATGGTGCTGGGCGGGCTGGTCAACAAGGACATCGTCAACCTCATCAACCGCCATGGCGGTTGTGCCGTGGGGCTGACCGGCAAGGATGGCCAGTTGATCAAGGCGCGCAAGCTCACCCTGCGCCACGATGCCCCCGAACTCGAGGCATCGGAGATCATCGACATCGGCCATGTGGGCGAGGTGGAGGCCATTCGCACCGATCTACTGGAAAAACTCACCGCCGAGAATTTCATTCCCGTCATCGCCCCCATCGGCGTGGGCGAGGATGGCCTGTCCTACAATATCAATGCCGACCTGGTGGCCGGTGCCCTGGCCGCCACCCTGCGGGCGGAGAAGCTCATCCTGCTCACCAACATCCCTGGCCTGCTGGACAAGAACGAGCGTCTCATGACCGGTCTGAGCTCGCACCAGGTGGAGGCCCTGATCGCCGATGGCACCATCTATGGCGGCATGTTGCCCAAGATCGACAGCGCTATTCGCGCGGTCAAGGGCGGCGTGAAGGCGGCCCATATCATCGATGGCCGGGTGCGGCACGCGGTATTGCTGGAAATTTTCACCGACAAGGGTGTGGGCACCCTGATACGCGATTAGCCCGAAGGTCGCACGAAACCGCTACAAAACAGGACCTTATAGTGGATATTATTCATGTATTGGCAGCTGACCAAGGATTGCCGGCCCGCTTTTCCGGCGTCTGCGCGTCAGGCGCGCATCCGTCCGGCAGTTTCAGGCAAGGTTCGAGCTAGAGGAGAATATCGTGGGTAACAATCAAGCCAACAAGACGCCCCGGCGGCGGCAGATTCTCGAATCCCTGGCGCGGGAACTGGAAGGCAATCCTGGATCCCGCATCACCACCGCCGGCCTGGCCCGGGCGGTGGGCATCTCCGAGGCTGCCCTGTACCGGCATTTTCCCAGCAAGGCCAAGATGTTCGAGGGGTTGATCCAGTTCAGCGAGGATACCGTGTTCGAACTCATCAACCGCATCCAGATCGAGCAGGCTAGGGCCGAGGATCGTTGCCAGGCCCTGTTGCAGGTATTGCTGGGTTTTGCCGACCGCAACCCGGGTATCACCCGTATCCTGCTGGGCGATGCCCTGGTGGGCGAGCACGAGCGGCTGCGCATCAGGGTGAGCCAGTTCTACGAACGCGTCGAGCTGCAGATCAAGCAATTCATTCGCGAGGGAGTAATGCGTGGCGAGCTGGCCGGCGATACCGATGCGGCGATGCTGGCCAACCTGCTGATGGCGGCGGTGGAGGGCAAGATGAGCCAGTTCGTGCGCAGTGGCTTCAGCCGCCGTCCACTGGAACACTGGGAGCGGCAGTGGCCACTGTTGCGTCACAGCGTATTTGCGGATTCGACGGCCTGAGCGCTTGGCGCCGGCGATGACGGGCTGGGAACAGCAGGGCATCCTGTTCATCATCGCGGTGGTGGCCAATGCCTTCTCCGCCTTTGCCGGCGGGGGCGCCGGATTGATCCAATTGCCGGTGCTGATCTTCCTCGGCCTGCCCTTCGGCATCGCCCTGGCCACTCACAAGGTGGCCAGCGTGTTTCTGGGCCTGGGAGCCACCCTGCGCAATCTGCGCGAGGATGCCCTGGAACGCCGCTTCGCCCTGTTCATCCTGGCCACCGGCCTGCCGGGCGTGGTGCTGGGTGCCAACATCATACTCGGCATTCCCGACCGCGTCGCCGAAATTGCCTTGGGGCTACTCACCCTGGGGCTGGGTGTCTACTCCTGGCTCAAACCCCGTCTGGGTCAGCACCTGCGGCCCACTCATCGCGATCGTCGAGGTCTTCTGATCGGCGGTGGCGTGTTGTTTGCCATTGGCGCGCTCAACGGCTCGCTCACCTCGGGCACCGGGCTGTTCGTCACCCTGTGGCTGATTCGCTGGTTCGGACTGGACTACAAGACTGCCGTCATCTACACCCTGATCCTGGTGGGGCTGTTCTGGAATGGCACCGGGGCCGTGACCCTGGGGCTGCTGGGCGACATTGCCTGGAGCTGGTTGCCCGCCCTGATTCTGGGTTCGCTGCTGGGCGGCTATCTAGGGGCACACCTGGCCATCGCCAAGGGCAATCGCTGGATCAAGCGGGTCTATGAACTGATCACCCTGGCCATCGGGTTCAAGCTGATCGTGGGCTGACCCCGTAGCGCCGGCGGTAGGCGGCCACGGCCTCGCGGTGGCGCGCCAGCCCGGGTTTGTCGGCGAGATAGCTCAGCAGGTCGTCCAGGGCGACGATACTCACCACCTTCAGACCGAAGTCGCGCTCTACCTCCTGGATGGCCGAGAGCTCGCCCCGGCCCCGTTCCTGGCGGTCCAGGGCGATCAGTACCCCGGCGGGGTGGGCGCCGGCGGCCTGGATCAGGGCCACCGATTCGCGCACCGAGGTGCCGGCGGAAATCACGTCGTCCACGATCAGCACTCCTCCGCGCAGCTCGCTGCCCACGATAACGCCGCCTTCGCCATGATCCTTGGCTTCCTTGCGATTGAAGGCGTAGGGCAGGTCGAGGCCGTGTTGCTCGGCCAGGGCGATGGCCAGGGAAGAAACCAGCGGGATGCCCTTGTAGGCCGGACCGAACAGGGTCTCGGCCTGCAGCCCGGCATCCATCAGTGCCGCGGCATAGAAGCGGCCCAGCCGGGCCAGGCCGTGGCCGGTGTTGAACAGCCCGCTGTTGAAAAAATACGGACTCACCCGGCCCGACTTGAGAGTGAATTGGCCGAAGCGCAATACCCCGGTGGCAATGGCAAAATCGAGGAATTCCCGTTGATAGTCGCGCATGAGTGATGCTCCCGCCTGCTGAAGAAGGCGCATTGTACCGGTTATACAGTAAGGGGCAAACTCCGGTATGATGGAGCCTTTTTCCTGTTTGGGACCGATCCATGCGCATTATCACCGTGAACGTCAATGGCATCCGCTCCGCCGCCCGCAAGGGTTTTTTCGATTGGCTGGAAACACAGCAGGCCGACGTGGTCTGCCTGCAGGAAACCAAGGCCCAGGAACATCAACTGGACAAGGAACTGCATTTTCCCGCCGGCTATCACAGTTATTTCTTCGATGCCCAGAAGAAGGGCTACAGTGGCGTGGCCATTTTCAGCCGCCACAGGCCCGACCGGGTGATTCGCGGCCTGGGCGAGGGTTTCGAGGACATGGACGCCGAGGGACGGGCCATTCAGGCCGATTTCGGCAAACTCAGCGTGGTTTCGCTCTACCTGCCCTCGGGCTCGTCCAGCGAGCAGCGTCAGCAGGTCAAGTTCAGCTTCATGGCGCGTTACACCGAACGGCTCAAGGCCATGCGGCGCCAGCGGCGTGAATACATCATTTGTGGCGACTGGAATATCGTACACAAGGAGATCGATATCAAGAATTGGAAGAGCAACCAGAAGAATTCCGGTTGCCTGCCCGAGGAACGGGCCTGGCTGGACCAGGTGTTCGGCCCGCTGGGTTACGTGGACGCCTTCCGGGTGGTCAACCAGGAGCCGGGGCAGTATACCTGGTGGTCAAACCGGGGCCAGGCCTGGGCCAAGAATGTGGGTTGGCGTATCGACTACCAGGTGATCACCCCGGGGCTGGCGGACAAGGTGAAGGCGGTGTCCATCTACAAGGCGCAGCGGTTCTCCGATCACGCGCCCCTGATCATCGATTACGACGTGGCGCTGGAGGATTTCTCTGCTTAGACCACGGGCGGACACCCGGAATTATGTATCCTTGCGCCGGCGCTGCTGCAGGCCGAGTACCGAGAGCCCCAAGGCCAGCAGGGGCAGGCTGGCCGGCAGGGGCAAGCTGCCGCCGGGTGGCGAGCCGCTGCCACCACCTGCAGCACGCACCAGAAACGAGCCCGTATAGGGGTCGGTGGCGCCGTGCAGGGTTATGCTTATGGTTTCATAGAGTTGGAGATAATCCTGGTTGAGCCCCGGGTTGCTCAGGGGGCGGTCCAGAAAGCTGCTGATGATGATATTGCCGGGATAAGTGGCGGGATCCAGGGAAATCCCTTGGGAATAATAATCGTCAAAGGGCGTGGTTGGCGTATAGAGCTGACCGAACAGGGGGAGTACATCACTGAGAACCACGCCGTTGAAGCTGCTGCGCCAGCCATCGAAAGGTATGCCCGAGATGTGCAGGATGTCGTTGAGTACATCGTTGACTTGCTGGGTGGTGGCGTATTCCCAGCCATAGAGCGGGTCGGTAGGGTCGCTGATCCGGGCGTTGACGTCATTGAAGGATAGGCCAGCGGTTTCCGTCAGACGCAGCCACTGGAGTCCGGTGGCGTTGTCGGTGAAATAATTGAGGCTGGGGTCATTGTCGATGGTGGTAGCGGTAGCGGGCAGCGTGCCCACGCCCAGTGTCAGTACGAGGGTGTAAAGAGCGCGTTTGAATACTGCTTTCATGGCTGACACCTGTTTGTGGTTCGATTTTTCTGGTAACGGGTAGGTTGTTGTGAAAACGGCTTTCAACAACCTGCCATATAGTCTATGCGCCCATTATTACCACAAACTTAAAGAGAAAAATAGCCCGGTATATTTTCAGTGGCTGGCCAGGGCGTTGATGGTCAGTGAGTAGGGGCCCAGGCCGGTGACGAAGGGTGAGCCTTCCAGTTCCGTCAGCGCGCCGTTTTCGGGGTTCATGGCAAAGGCGGTGATGGTGCTGCTGCCGTTGTTGGCCACGTACACGAAGTGATCGGTGGCGTCCACCACCACGGCATAGGGGAACCATTCCACTGCATAGGGAGAGCCCTCGATCTCGCTCAACCGGCCGCTGTCGGGGTCGATACGGAAGGCAGTGACATCATGGGTGATCCAGTTGGCCACATAGACGAAGCGGCCCCGGGGGTCCACGGTGACCGAGTAGGGCTTGCCGCCGGCCAGATAGGGTGAGCCGGGCAGCTCGCTCAGGCGGGCGCTGGTAGCGTCCACGCGAAAGGCCGAGACCGTGGTGGAGCCATAATTGCTCACATAGGCGAAGCGGTCGTCGGGGCTCAGCGCGATATAGATGGGGTTGTCGTCGGTTTTTGCGCGGCCTGCCGGTTGGATCTCACCACTGTGCGGGTCGAACAGGTAGGCATCGATGCTGGCCTCGTTGAAGTTGGCCACGAATACCTGCCTGCCATCGTGGGATACGGTCACCGAAATGGGATGTTCACCGGTGTCGGCCTGGAAGCCGGTGGCCTGGAGGCTGCCATCGGGCCGGATGCGGAAGCTGCGCAGCAGGTTGTTGTCTTCAAAGGTGACCAGGGCGAAACGACCGTCGGGCGTGACAGCGATGGCATCGGGGTAGTCACCCACGATGTAGGGTGAGTCCGGCAAGGGGGTGAGGCTGCCGTCGTCCGGGTTGACCCGGAAACCGGACACGCTGCGAGATCCTTGGTTGGTGACATAGACGAAACGTCCGTCTTTGGTCACCGTGACCGACACCGGGTAGTCCCCGGTCTTGAAGGGTGAACCGGGCACCGCCTGCAGGGTGCCGGTGACGGGATCCAGCCGGAATACGGAAAGATCGTGACTGATCTGGTTGGCGGAATAGATGAATTCGCTGTTCAGGCGCGCGCTGCTCTGGGGCGGCTGGGCGGCCTGGGCGCAGAGCGCAACGAGAGTGGTCAACACAAAGGCGCAACGGCGTACTATGCTTGGCATCATGAAAGCCTCTCCCTAGCGATTGTCGTTTGCTACACAACTCACCATAGTTGACCCGTGTTGTCAACTTGTCCGGGGCTGGTGCCGGCCAGAGACAGGGGTGGAAAGAGGCGGTCCCCCATTGTTGGCTTGTCGGCGCAGGCAGCTCTCGCTCGCTACGATGGCCAAAACCCGGTGGTTTCTAGATGGCGAAAGCCTTTTTCTTGCCCGTGGCGCTGTACCAAGTGCTGTCGGGGTGTTTCTTCTCCCGCTTGGCTATGGCCTTGTTGATCTTCGTCTCCAGTTTGGTGATGGCGGCGCTGTCGTAGTCGCCGATGTAGTTGAGTACCGGTTTTTCTATCAACACCAGTATGGCGCGCGCCTTGGAATCCGAGGCCATGTCCAGCAGCTTGCGAATGAGCTTTTCATCCTGCATGGCGTGGATGTCCTGGTCGCGCAGGGTGCCGCCCTTGTTGACATATTTGCGCTTGGTCTTGATCAGGCGTTTGAGGGTGTCCAGGGCCAGCTTGCGGGTTTTCTTGTCCTCGCTGTCCAGAAAGGGCAGTAGCCTGGGGGTTTCTTGCAGGCTGCTGATGTTCTTGAAAGCCTGCTTGAGCAGCTTGCGGGCGGCCTTGACCACCTCGGGCTTGTCGTCCTGGCTGATGAAATAGTGGATGTCGTCCAGGTCTCTGGCGGTGACCGAGTCTTCCAGTAAATCCAGGTAGTCCTTGTATTTGCGTTTATCGGTCTTGGTGTCGTTGTAGGCGTATTTTTGCAGGTGACTGAAGCTGAGCAGCATCAGGCCAAAGCGGTTCTGCTTGTCTTTCTTGTGTTCCTTGGCCAGCTCTATCACCTTTTCGTATTCATCGCTTTCGAAGTGTTTTTTGGCCTTGTCTTGCCAGCTCTGGGCGAAGGCGACAGAACTGCACAGCAGTAATACCAGCGCAAGATGGACGAGAATCCGTGACATTGGGCATCTCCCTGGGGTGTGTTGTGATTGTTGGGTCGATTATAGACTTTTATGGATTGCCATGTCAGGGGCTGCTTGGCAAGCTTGCGCTGGATATGTGGTTCAGTTAGATTAGAGTGGAAGATGAGAAATGCGGCTTTTTAGCTTCAGCAGCTCGAGAAACACGGCTCGATTGCCCGAGAGGGCAAGCATAAGTCATACAAGTCATAAATATAGAATATAGATAGAAGCCTAGCAAATAAGAAGGAGGGGGAATATGAAACGATTGCCAAGTTTGGTATTGGCTGCAAGCATGGGAGTTGCTCCCATGGTGATGGCAGAAGAGGGGGATGTTGGAGTAGGCTACCAGTTCACCTTTCCGGCCTCAGGTATTTCGGTGCGCTATGGGGTGTCCGATGAACTTGATGCGCAGGGCGTGATAGGTTTTTTCGGAGGGCTGAAAACTTACGCCGGGCGTGGGCTCTACCGATTTGATACTGGTGCTGATTTCCCAACTTATGCTTATGGTACTCTGGGCTTCTTTTCATATGATAGCTATGTGTGTTCCAGTTTGTTTTCTTGTGGCAACAAGACCCAGACCGTGTTGGGTTTTGGTGGAGGCGTTGGGCTGGAATATCAGTTCGAGGAAATCCCCGTGGTATGGAATCTTGAGCTGGGCTTTTATTCGATCAAATTCGACGAGTTGAACGAGAGTTTCACAGGGATAGGTTTTGGTGCCGGTGGAACCTATTATCTCGACCTCTGAAATGATGTTCCGCTGATTTTCTCTTGCAGAGGTCAGCGGGACTTTCTGTTTTCTTTCTTGGCAGCCATAGTCAGTATCCGGTCCATGGCCGCGGTGCTCAGCACGCGCTTGAGGTGGCCGAACAGGTGGGTGGGCACGGTGACGTAGTAGCGCGGCCGGGGCCGCGGGCTTTCCAGGGCGTGAATGAGTTTTTTCAGCACCGCTTCCGGTGGTAGGGTGAAGGGGGCCGCCGGGCCGGGTTTCTGCAGTCGCTGTTCCATGGCCTGATAGCTTTCCCTGTGCGGACTGTTTTGGCTGTCGATGTGTTTGCGGTACATGGCGAAGGCATTGGCGCGAAAACGGCTTTCGATGGGCCCGGGCTCGATCAGCGATACATGGATGCCCGTGCCGCGCAATTCCAGGCGCAGGGTGTCGCTCAAGCCTTCCAGGGCGTACTTGGTGGCGTTGTAGGCGCCGCGATAGGGCAGGGCGACGAAGCCCAGTACCGAGCTGTTCTGTACGATGCGGCCATGTCCCTGGCGTCGCATCACCGGGATGATGCGGCAGGTGAGTTCGTGCCAGCCGAACAGGTTGGTCTCGAAGCTGGCGCGCAGGACGTCCCGGCTCAAGTCTTCCACTGCTCCCGGTTGGCCATAGGCGCCGTTGTTGAACAGGGCATCGAGGTGTCCCCCGGTGCGCCGCAGCACCTCGTCCACAGCGGAGTGGATGGAATCGGAGTGATCCAGGTCCAGCGGCAGGCTTTCCAGTCCCAGTTGTTGCAGGCGTGCCACGTCTGCGGGTTTGCGCGCGGTGGCGAATACCCGGTAGCCCCGTTGTTGCAGCCCCCGGGCGCAGCACAGGCCGATGCCGCTGGAGCAGCCGGTGATCAGGATGGTCCTGGAGGGCGTGTTCATGCGAGCAAGACTGCCACGATGCCGGTGATGAAAATGCCGTCGAAGGTGCCGGCACCGCCGATGGAGGCAATGGGAGTGCCCATGCGGCGAATGTCCTTGAGGCGCAGCAGGTCGGCCCCGACCAGTACGCCCACGGTGCCGCTGATGTAGGCCAGGGCGGGGCTGTTTTCCGGTGCCAGCCAGATGGCTACCAGGGCGGCGGCCAGGGGAGCCACGAACACCGGCATGCCGATGCCCAGTCCCGGCAGGGGGCGGCTGAAGGCGTAGCCGATGGCGGTGGTGACCAGGCAGGCCAGCGCCACGGTGTCCAGGGGAAGCTGGCTGAATTGGACGAGATAGATGGAGAACCCCAACGGCAACAGGCAGCCTCCCAGGTTGACGGCGATCACCGTCTTGCCTTCGAAGGGCGGCAGGTTGCGGCCCAGCATGCCCTTGAGCCAGGGGGGGATGGGTTGGGGTTCGCTGGCCTCGGCGCGGATGGTGAACAGGGGCAGGTTGATCAGGCTGCCCACGAAGGAGCTGATGAGTAGCAGCATGGCCGAGTGCTGCGACAGGCCGAGCTTGTCGAAGGCCAGCGACAGGGCGCCCACCTGGATCACCGCCACCAGCAGCAGGCCGAAGAGGAAGAAGAAAATGAGCTGGCCGGGGTTCATCTCAGTCCAGGCTGCGCACGCCTTCGGCCAGCAGGGGCGCCAGGGTGATCACATTGCTGGGGTGGCTGACGCTGTCGCTGCTCCACAGAGTGTGGATGCCACCGGCCTGCAGGGTGCGGCTGGTGTTGGGGTTGACCACCGCGTGGGTCACCATGGCATAGACTTGCCGGGCGCCGGCCTGGCGGGCCTGGCGGGCGGCCTGGGCCAGGGTGTGGCCGGTGCTGGCCACGTCGTCCACCAGTACCACGATCTGGTCTTGCAGGTCGTGCCGGCCCAGTTCGATGGAGACGTGTTCGTCGCCATGGCGCAGCTTGCTGGCCACTTGGTGTTGAAAACCGCTCAGTTGTGCCACCTGGGCGACCCACTGTTCGGATTCGCTGTCGGGGCCCAGTAGTATGGCGTGCTGGAACTGCTGGCGCAGGAATTCGGCCATGGGTCTGGCGGCGGTGAGGCAGATGGCGCGTTCCCCCAGGGGCACCGCTTGTTGCAGGCGCTCGATGCGGTGCAGATGGGGGTCCACGGTGACCAGGGCATCGAAGTGCTCTGCCAGCAGTTGCCCGATGATGCGTTGGCTTACCGCCTCGCCAGGGTGGTTTTCGGCGTCCTGACGCATGTAGCAGAGGTAGGGCGCCACAAGGGTGAGGCGGCGGGCGCCATAGCGGCGCGCCACTGCGCAGGCCAGCAGCAGTTCGATCAACTTGTCGTTGGGATGGTCCAGGCTGCGGCAGAAGATCACGTGGGGTGGCAGCTCGGTGGGCAGGCGCACCAAGCTTTCACCATCGGGGAAATGATGAATTTCCGCTTGCCGGTAGTCGATGCCCAGGGCCCGGGCCAGGTTCTGGGCCTGGGCTTGATAGTCGGGGAAACCGAGTAGCAGGCTGTCAGTCATATTCAAAAGGCCACGAAGGGTTGGGGGATCTGTTCGGGCTGGCCGATCCGGTAGCCACTGGCCTTGCGGCACAGGTTGTGGGCGAAGTCGAAATCCTGCTGGAATTCCGCGTGCACCCGGTAGAGAGGCTCGCCCCGTTGGACGGGATCGCCCAGTTTCTTGAGCAGGTCGACGCCGGCGCGCTTGTCCATGGGGGCGCCGGCGATGCGGGCCAGCCTGGCCAGATGATAGTTGTCGATGGCGGTGACCACGCCGTCGTGATCGGCGGCCACTTCGAAGCTCAGCGGGCCGGGTTCCAGCACGGCCTCGTTGCGCCCCTGGGCATCGATGATGTCGTTCATCTTGGCGATGGCGCGCCCGGAGTCGAGGATGTCGCGGGCGATGGCATAGCCCTGGCCGCCGCGCACGTCGGGATCGAACTCGATCACCCGCCCGGCCAGTTGCAGGGCCTTCTGGCGCAGGTCGGCGGGGGCCTCGGGGTCGTTGCTCAGCACCTGCATCACGTCGCGCGCCTCCAGCACCGGGCCGATGCCGCGGCCGATGGGCTGGCGGCCGTCGGTGATGACCACTTCCAGATGAATGTCCAGATGGTCGCCGACGAATTCGAACAGCTTGCGCAGGGCCAGGGCCTGACGCATGTGGCGCACCTTGGCGGTGGGGCCCACGGGAATGTCGATCAGCAGGTGGGTGGAGCCGGCGGCCAGCTTTTTGGCCAGGATGGAGGCGATCATCTGTCCCGGCGAGTCGATGCCCAGGGGGCGCTCCACCGAGATGAGGATGTCGTCCACCGGCGCCAGGCGGGCGGTGCCGCCCCAGGCCAGGCAGCCGCGCTGATGACGCACGATGCCCAGCAGCTCGCCAGGATCGAGGTTGACCTTGGCCAGTACTTCCATGGTGTCGGCGGTGCCGGCCGGAGAGGTGATGGCACGCGAGGAGGTCTTGGGGATGAGCATGCCGTGGGCGGCGACGATGGGTACTACCAGCATGGACGTGCGGTTGCCGGGAATGCCGCCGATGCAGTGCTTGTCGGCCACCAGGGGTTCCTGCCAGTCCAGTCGCTCGCCGGTGTTGATCATGGCGCGGGTGAGATAGAGGATCTCGTCGCGGTCCAGGCTGTTGCCCGAGGCCACCAGGAAGGCGGCCATTTCCATCTTGGAATAGCGATTGTCGGCGATATCGCGGGCGATCTGATCGAAGTCGTGCTGGTCCAGTCGCTCGCCATCGATCTTGCGCCGTACCGCTTCCATGGAGGCCGGTGGTTCGGCGTGGGCCACGCTCACCAGGCTGCCTTCTGCCACGCCGAGCTGGGCGAAGGCCTGTTGTGACAGGCCCAGTTCGCCGGGATTGACGATGTTGGCGTCGTCGACGACATTGAGCACGGCCAGGATGCGGCCGCCGTCACTGCCGATTTCGATCTTGGACAGGGCCTGGAAGCCTTCCGCCCGGTAGGTTTCACACTCCCGGTGCATGTAGGCCACGTTTTCGTGGTAGGTGTCTATGCCAACCTGGCGCAGGTGCAGTTGATCAGCCATGGGGCGAGTGTATCACTTTTCCTGCTGTTGCAGGGCCCACATGCGGGCATAGGCACCGCCGCGAGCGAGTAGTTCGGCGTGTCCGCCGGCCTCGATGATGCGACCGTGTGCCATCACCAGGATGCGGTCGGCGTCGACGATGGTGGACAGACGGTGGGCGATCACCAGGGTGGTGCGTCGGTGGGCGATTTCCGCCAGCGCCTGCAGGATGGCCTGTTCGGCATGGGAGTCCAGCGCCGAGGTGGCCTCGTCGAAGATCAGGATCCTGGGGTCCTTGAGAATGGCGCGGGCGATGGCCACCCGTTGTTTTTCGCCCCCCGAGAGCTTCAGGCCGCGCTCGCCCACCTCGGTCTGGTAGCCTTCGGGCAAGGAGAGGATGAAGTCGTGGATGTGGGCCAGGCGGGCGGCCCGGTAGACTTCCTCGGGATCGGCCTCGGGCTTGGCATAGCTGATGTTGTAATAGAGGGTGTCGTTGAACAGCACGGTGTCCTGGGGCACGATGCCGATGGCCGCGCGCAGGGAGCGCTGCTGGACCTGGCGAATATCCTGGTCGTCGATGAGGATGCGGCCGCCGTCCACGTCGTAGAAGCGGAACAGCAGCCGGGCCAGGGTGGATTTGCCGGCGCCGCTATGGCCCACCACGGCCACTTTTTGTCCGGGGGGGATCTCGAAGTCCACCTGATGCAGGATGGGGCGCTCGGGGTGGTAGCCGAAGTCCACTCGCTCGAAACGCACCCGGCCCTGGCTGACTTGCAACGGCCTGGCGCCGGGGGCATCGGCAATCTCGGCGTGCTTGTCCAGCAGGCTGAACATTTTTTCCATGTCGGCCAGGGAATGCTTGATCTCCCGGTAGACGAAACCCAGGAAGCCCAGTGGCATGTAGAGCTGAAGCAAGTAAGCGTTCACCAACACCAGGTCGCCGATGGTCATTTTCTGCTCCACCACCTGCTGGGCGGCCAGGATCAACAACAGGGTCATGCCCACGGCGATGATGCTGCCCTGGCCCAGGTTGAGCAGCGACAGCGAGGTCTGGTTCTTGATCGCGGCGCGTTCCCAGCGCGCCAGGTTGGCATCGTAACGGCGGGCCTCGAAGTCCTCGTTGCCGAAGTATTTCACCGTCTCGTAGTTGAGCAGGCTGTCGATGGCGCGGGTGTTGGCGCGCGAGTCCAGTTCGTTCATCTGGCGGCGGTACTTCATGCGCCACTCGGTGACCACCAGGGTGTAGGCGATGTAGACCACGATGGTGCCCACGGTGACGAGGGCAAACCGGGCATCGTAGTTGAGCAGCAGGATCAGTGCCACCAGGGCGATTTCCGCCAACGTCGGCAAGATGTTGAACAGCATGAAGCTGAGCAGGAAGCTGATGCCCCGGGTGCCGCGTTCGATGTCGCGCGAGATGCCACCGGTCTGGCGTTCCAGGTGGAAGCGCAGCGACAGGGCATGCAGGTGGCGGAATACCTTGAGCGCCACCCGGCGAATGGCGCGCTGGGTGACCTTGGCGAAGACCACGTCGCGCAGTTCGCCGAAGGCGCTGCTGGCCAGGCGCAGCAGGCCGTAGGCCAGCAGCAGGCCCAGCGGCAGGGCGATCACGCTGACCTGGCTGCGGTCCAGGGCATCGACGATGTCCTTGAGCACCAGCGGCACCCATACCGTGGCCACCTTGGCGATGCCCAGGCAAAGGAGAGCAATGATCACCCGGCCCTTGAATTCCCACAAATAAGGCAACAGGGTGGCAATGGTGCGCCAATCGCCGGGGCGGGCTGGTGTGGTATCGTCGTGCGCTGGGCTCATGGGCTTGTATTCCTGGTTTCTGCCCCTAGTTATAGGCTTGGCCCGCGGGCCGGCGCGATTATTGTATAATGCGCGCCAATTGATTGTCGGTTTGGGGCAAGCTGCGAATTGTACCGGAAACGCGGCCCCCGGCAGCAAGAAATCGAGGAGAGCAGGACATGCCTATCTATGAATACCGTTGTGAACGCTGTGGTCACGAACTGGAAGCTATTCAGAAAATGAGCGACGAGCCCCTGCGGGATTGTCCGGCCTGTGGCGAGGCGGGACTGAAAAAACTGATCTCGGCCGCCGGTTTTCGGCTCAAGGGTGGCGGTTGGTACGAGACCGACTTCAAGAGCGGCAAGAAAAAGAACCTGGCCGGCGACGGTGATACTCAGAGCGCTGGCAGCGACAAGAAGGCCGCCAGCGGCGACAACGCCGGCTGAGAATTGTAATTTCACCCTGAAACGGGCACACTTGCCGCTTTTTCGCACCGAGACAAGAGGAATTCGAGTTCATGCGCAGCCATTACTGTGGCCAGATCAACGAGAGCCTGGCGGGAGAAGTCGTCGAAATCGCGGCCTGGGTGCACCGGCGCCGGGATCATGGCGGGGTGATTTTTCTGGACATGCGCGATCGCGAGGGCTTGGTGCAGGTGGTGTTCGACCCCGACACCCCGGCCACCTTCGCTCTGGCGGAGCGAGTCCGGAGTGAGTACGTACTTCGTATAAAGGGCTTGGTGCGTCTTCGCCCGGAGGGCACGGAAAATGAGAATCTGGCCAGCGGCAAGGTGGAGATCCTGGGCCAGGAACTGGAGATCCTCAACCGCGCGGCCACGCCGCCGTTCCAGATTGAGGACGAGGACGTGTCCGAGGAACACCGGCTGCGCTATCGCTACATCGACCTGCGCCGTCCCGAGATGTTCCAGCGCCTGAAGCTGCGCGCCGAAATCACCCGCCAGATGCGTGCCTTCCTGGATCGGCACGGTTTTCTCGATATCGAGACCCCCATGCTGACCAAGGCCACGCCGGAGGGCGCGCGCGACTATCTGGTGCCCAGTCGCACCCACGAAGGCAGTTTTTTCGCCTTGCCGCAGTCGCCGCAATTGTTCAAGCAATTGCTGATGATGTCGGGGATGGATCGCTATTACCAGGTGGTGCGCTGTTTCCGTGATGAAGACCTGCGCGCCGACCGCCAGCCCGAGTTCACCCAGCTCGATGTGGAGACCTCGTTTCTCGACGAGGAGCAGATCATCGACCTGATGGAGGCCATGTTGCGCGAAGTGTTCGCCGAGGTGCTGGATGTGACCCTGCCCGATCCCTTCCCGCGCATGAGCTATGTCGAGGCCATGGCGCGTTACGGCAGCGACAAGCCCGATCTGCGCATTCCCCTGGAACTGGTGGATCTCAAGGACGTGATGGCCGGGGTGGAGTTCAAGGTATTCTCCGGTCCGGCCAAGGATCCCAAGGGCCGGGTGGCGGCCCTGCGCCTGCCCTCCGGCGGTGAGCTGAGCCGCAAGGAAATCGACGACTACACCGCCTTCGTGGGTATCTATGGCGCCAAGGGGCTGGCCTATATCAAGGTCAACGACCCGGCCCGGGGGCGTGAGGGCTTGCAGTCGCCCATTCTCAAGTTTTTGCCCGACGAGGTCGTGGCGGCCATCATCCAGCGTACCGGCGCCGAGGCGGGCGACCTGATCTTTTTCGGCGCGGACAAGGCCAGCGTGGTCAACGAATCGCTGGGCGCGCTGAGGGTCAGGCTGGGGCACGACCGTGGCTTGCTGGAGCCCGGCTGGCGACCATTGTGGGTGGTGGATTTCCCCATGTTCGAATGGGACGACAAGACCGGCCGCTGGACGCCCCTGCACCACCCCTTCACTGCGCCGGCCGAGGGCGATGTGGACAAGCTGGAGAGCGATCCCGGTGCCTGTCATTCACGCGCCTACGACATCGTGCTCAACGGCACCGAGATCGGCGGTGGCTCCATGCGTATCCACCGGGAAGAGGTACAGGAGAAGGTCTTCCGCGCCTTGGGCATCGGTGAGCAGGAAGCGCGCGACAAATTCGGTTTCTTGCTCGATGCGCTCAAATACGGTTGTCCGCCCCACGGCGGCCTGGCCTTTGGGCTGGATCGCCTGGTGATGCTGATGAGCGGTGCCTCGTCCATTCGTGAAGTGATGGCCTTCCCCAAGACCCAGACTGCCGCTTGTCTGCTTACCGGCGCGCCATCACCGGTTTCCTTCGAGCAACTGCGCGAGGTGGGTATCCGCCTCGCCAAGTCGGCCAAGGCCGGTTGAATCAACCCGTGGAGATGAGGACATGGCAGTAGAGTCCGTCGCCATTCAGAATTTCATGCAACTGGACGATCCCCAGTGCGAGGAACGCATACGTCGCGCCAAGGCCAAACTGGGTGAACGGGTGGTGGTGCTGGGGCATCACTACCAGCGCGAGGAAGTATTCCGGCATGCCGATTTCGTCGGCGACTCCCTCAAGTTGTCACGCCTGGCGGCGGGCTCCCGTGCCGATTACATCGTGTTCTGTGGGGTGCATTTCATGGCCGAGGTGGCGGATATTCTGTCCGGGCCACAGCAGGTGGCCATCCTGCCCGACCTGGCCGCCGGCTGCTCCATGGCCGACATGGCCGACCAGGCCAGGGTGGAGCGGGCCTGGCGCGAGCTGGACGAAATGCTCGGTGGCGAGGTGGAACAAGGAGTCACCCCGGTCACCTACATCAATTCCGCCGCCGACCTCAAGGCCTTCTGCGGTCGCCACGGTGGCATCGTGTGCACGTCCACCAATGCCCGCAACGTGCTGGACTGGGCCTTCGGCCAGCGTGAGAAGGTATTGTTCTTTCCCGATCAGCACCTGGGTCGCAATACCGCTTATGCCATGGGTATTCCACTGGAAGACATGGTGGTATGGGATTTCGACCAACCCCATGGCGGGCTCACGCCGGAACAGGTGCGACGGGCCAGGATGATACTGTGGAAGGGCTTTTGTTCGGTGCATCAGATGTTTCGCCCCGAGCACGTCGACGCCTTCCGGGCCAAGTACCCCGAGGGGAAGGTGATCTCACATCCCGAGAGTGCCTTCGAGGTGTGTCAGAAGTCCGACTACGTGGGTTCCACCGAATACATCATCAAGACCATCGCCGAGTCCGCCCCGGGCACCCGCTGGCTGGTGGGCACCGAGCTGAACCTGGTCAACCGCCTGCACCAGCAGTTCAAGGACGAGGGCAAGTCGGTGCACTTCATGTCGCCCACGGTGTGCATGTGTTCCACCATGTTCCGCATCAGCCCGCAGCATCTGGCCTGGACCCTGGAAAACCTGGTCCAGGGGCAGGTGGTCAACCGTATCAGCGTGCCGGCCGCGGAGGCCGAGCAGGCGCTCAGGGCGTTGAATCGCATGCTGGAGGTTTCGCCTTGATCCGTCGAGGTGGCGGAATTCGCGGCCGCGGCGGGCGAGGAAATTTCGTGATCAGGCTGGAATCGTGATGGCCGTTTCCCGTAATCTCAAAGCCTTACTCTGAGTATTCGGGTGGTTCAGGCCTGTCGCAGGGCGTTGCCCAACGCCTCGAAATCCAGTGGCTTTGCTTGTTGGGGGTGATTCAGGGCCAGGGTCTGTTGCAGGGCCTCGCGGGCCGCTTGTTCGGGTTGCTGCAAGGGTAGCTTGCCGGTCAGCTCTTCGAGAAGGGATTTCAGCTCCTGGGCCAGCCTGGCCACCGGGGTGGGCAGGCTGCGGCTTTCCTGTAGGGCCTGGATACTGCGGTATTCTTCCACACTGCGCAGATTGACGTTGAAACTCTGCAGTTCATTGCCGTCCAGGCTCAGCATCGCGGCCTGCTCGGTCACCTCCTGCAGGCTGCCGTTCTGGAAGGCATCGGCCAGTTCGGCCACCTGTTGCATGAATTGCTCGATGGCCTTGCGCTCGCCCTCGTCCAGTTGACCTTTCACCCGAATACGCATCTGTTGTGACAGGCTGGCTTCCTGGCCATTGGCCTGGAAACGGGTGTTGGCGTCGGCATAGTCCATGGCCGTGCGGGTCTGTTGCCACTGGCGGCTGAGTTCGATGGTCACGATGTCGCCGTCGCGGGTCTTCAGTTGCAGCGAGAGACTGTTTTCACTGCGGTATTGTTCCAGGCTGGCACTGCTGCGCTGGCTGCTCAACTCGTCTTGCAAGCGTTGCTGCAGGGTGTCGATGTCCTGTGTCACGACGTCGTTGAGCATCCCGGCACGGGCCAGGTCTTCGCGGCCACTGCGCAGACCACTGTCGATACTCCGGGCAAGCTGCTCCCGACCGGCCTGGCCGCTGCGCAGCAGTTGTTGAGCCATGGCCATGACCCGCCTGGCAGTGGCCTCGGGGCCATTGTCCACGTTGTTATAGGGTGTACTTGGAGGGGGCGTGAGCTGGCCCAGGCGGCCGAGGTGTTCGCCGATGCGGCGGGCGAGGAACTCGCGTGCCTGTTCGGGACGAATCTGGTTGAGTATCACGGGCTGGGCGTTTGCTGGACGCACGCTGCCGGGTCTTGCCCAGGGGCTGGGAAAGTCCGTGGCTAGGTTGGGCGCAAGACTCGTTGCCGCGAGACTGGTGGTGCTGTTCATGTGCCGCTTCTCCGCGTCCTCTCAATTGCCCTGTCGGACGGCGTGGCGATAACTTTAGTGTTTTTTTTGCTGTCCGGGTCACGGCTTTGTCGTGCCGTGAGGCTTGACAACTCAGCGCAGGAGGGATTGCTGGCGGCGTTTCTCCATTTCCTCCAAGGCTTGCTGGGGGCTGAGTTCCAGATCGTCGGGCTCGGCGAATTCCAGCAGCTTGCGGGCGCGCTCGTCGTTGCGCACCTGGAAGCGCACCAGCATCAGGGCCAGGCGGGTGTTGAAGGCCAGCGCCAGGATGGCGAACATGCTCAGCAACAGGCCCGCCTGCAGCAGTTCCCGCGGCAGATTGTCGAGCTGGGTGACGTAGACCACGGGAAAGAGCAGGATATAGGCCAGCAAGGGAGGCTTGAGTCGCTTGCGCAGCTCGAGCTGGCGTTGGCGATAGTGTTCCAGTAGCTGAATGTCATCTTGGGCCATGAGCTTCCCTGGGGCTGAGGAAAAAGCGGCATTCTAGGGGCCTGGCGGGCTTAGGGCAAGGTCCGCTGCGGTGGCGGGAAGAGATCCCGGTTTCTGCCCGCCTCGCTGCGACAGCCCGAGGCGGTTGGTGGCGATGGCGTCAGTGGCCAGCCGGGGTGGCCCCCAGCACCAGCTCCAGGTTGATGCTGAACGACGGGCTGGGCCGGAAGCCCTGGCTGCGTTGCCACAGCATCAGGGGCACGATATCGAGGAAAATCCAGTCCTTATACAGCATCTTGCGAAAATAAATGTGGGCCGTGTAGCGGCTGGTGTGGAGTCGGGGGCGGTTTTCGCCCTCGGCGCTGAGCTGGTAGGCCAGGTAGCGCCCGGCACCGAGTTGCTGGAATACGGTGAGATATTGACTCAGTTCGAAGGTGTCGAGGCGCTGGCGCCAGGTGACGTGACTGCTGGCGCGAAACAGATGTTGTTCACCCAGCGGATGCTCCAGCTCCAGGCGGGTGGTCTCGCCCAGTCTGGTACTGGAATACCAGAAGATCATCTGTGACAGGCGTAGCTGCCAGTGCCCCCGTTGCATTTGATGGCGGGCCTTGAGGCGGGTGACGACTTCGGGACGGCGGGTCAGGCGCAGGCCGGCGCTGGCGCGCACGTTCCAGCGGGTCGACTGGCGCAGCAGGTATTGCAGGCTGGAGGTGATGGCGGTTTCGCCCTCGCTGCGTTGCGGCAAGACGTTGCTCTGGTCGATATCCTTTTCCTTGTCGGCCTCCTGTTGCAGGGAATTGCTCTCGATCACCAGCGACAGGCGTTCGTTGGTGCGTGGCAGGTCCAGCTTGACATGGGTCTTGAGAGTACTGGCAGGGCGGCTGCCGTAAACCAGGGTGTTGCTGTTGTAGAAACGCAGCTGGGTGCGATTGGTACGTTCGATCTCGCGGTTGGCACCGAAAAAACGATCGATGCTGTCGGACAACATCACGATGCCCGTGGAGAGCCTGTCGCGGGTTTGTTCGGCCAGGCGCAGGGATTGCTGCAACAGGTCGGGAGAGCTTGTCGGTGTGTCACTGGGTGTTTCCGTGGCGCCCAGCGGGACGCTGGAGCAGATGAGGCACAGGCCCAACAGTGGACTAAGGCGCATCGTCCCATAGCCAGGCAGCACCGCGCACGCCGCTGGCATCGCCGTGTCGCGGGGGAACCAGGTGGGTGTCCACCCGATCGGAGAAGATATAGTCTTGCCACAGGCGGGGGACGTTGTGATACCAGCGAGACACCTGGGACAGCCCGCCGCCCAGCACGATGACCTCCGGGTCGAGGATGTTGATTACATGGGCCAGGCCGCGGGCCAGGCGATGCTCGTAGCGTTGCAGGGTCTGTTCGCAGGCCACGTCGCCCGCCGCGGCGGCGGCGACGATCTGGCGGCTGTCCAGGCTGTCGCCGGTGACGGCGCGGTGTTCGGCGGCCAGCCCCGGGCCGGAGAGATAGGTTTCCAGGCAGCCGTGGCGACCACAGTAGCAGGCTGGGCCAGGGAGTTCGTGTGCGTCGGGCCAGGGCAGGGGATTGTGGCCCCATTCGCCGGCGATGGCATTGACGCCGGTGAGCAGGCGGCCGTTGGCCACGATACCGGCGCCGGTGCCGGTGCCGATGATCACCCCGAACACCAGTGAGGCCCCCGCCGCGGCACCATCGGTGGCCTCCGACAGGGCGAAGCAATTGGCATCATTGGCCAGGCGTACCGGTCGTTGCAGGCGATCTTCCAGGTCTTCGCGCAGGGGACGGTCATTGAGCCAGGTGGAATTGGCGTTCTTGATACGCCCGGTCTGCCGCGAGAGGGCGCCAGGGGTGCCTATGCCCACGCTGGCGCGGCAGTGGAGCTGGGCTTCGGCTTCGCGTACCAGGCGGTGGATGCAGTCCAGGGTGGCGTGGTAGTCGTTTCGGGGCGTGGCGACCCGGCGTTGCAGGCAGGTCCGGCCCTGGGCATCGAGCACGATGATTTCGGTCTTGGTGCCGCCCAGGTCGATGCCGATGCGGAACCGGGAGTGGTGTTTTGACGTGTTCATTCTCGTTCGGGCATGGATATTTGGTTCGGCATGCTTTCTCGTCCGGCGGCATGGCACAAAGTGTCGCCAGGATATGGTGTAGCGTATGCGGCGCTGACGCAAGTCCGCTCAAACTACCTGGGCTGGCGCCGATACAAGGCAAGACAGGCGATGGAGAGGTTCGAGTGCGCAGAGGTGTTCTCTTTTTTCTATTGATGATGCTGGCGTGCGGGCCGACGATGGCCAAGCCGGCCTCGCCCCTGTTGCTCGATGTCCGCCTGCAGGGCCCCTGGCTGGCGGGCGAGGTGGTGGGGGTGGAGGTGCAGGTGGCCAGTCGCCTCGATCTGGATGACGTGGAGTTGCGTCTGGTGGCCGAGGATGGCGTGCAGCTGCTCGATGGCTCTGCCGTCTGGCGGGGCGCACTGGTTGTGGGTGAGCCGCGGGTGTCGCGCTTTCAGGCGCGGGTTCCCGTGAACGGTGGCGGGCGGCTGCGGGTGGAGCTGGTCACCGGGCACGATGGCCAGCCTCGTTACCTGGCCCGCCGGATCGTGCCGTTGCCGGAGGGACGGGGCAAGCCCGGTCCGGAAACGGTGCGCGGCCGCTGGATCGAGCGTCAGGGTCGCGGCGTGAGGGAATATCGCCTGCCATGAACTTGCGTTTTCTGCTGTTGTTGCCGATTCTGGGGCTCAGCGCCTGTATCGACGAAACCCTGCCCCGTGGTGACGATCCCAATCCGCCGCAATCGCAGGAGACACCCGTGGCCGAGGGGGTGTCCATAGCCCCCGAGCGGGAGCGGCTCACCCTGTGGCGTCTGGACGAGCCCGTGGGCCTGGCGGTGACCGTGTACGATGGCCAGGGCAAGGCCCTGGAGCCCACGCCAGAACTCACTTGGTTGTCCAGTGACGAGTCGGTGGTGCGAGTGGATGCCTTGGGGCGGCTGGTGGCCGTGGCCGAGGGGGAAGCGGTGGTGACGGTCAGCACCAAGGGCGTCAGCCGTCGTATCACGGTGGTGGTGGACACCTCGGTGAGCGAGATTGGCGGCGTGGTGAGCTACCAGGACAGGCGCTACGACGAGCGCGGCTTTCTGTCGCTCACCGCATACAATCCCCTGCGTTATGCCGCCTACGACATCCTCGACGCGGACGACGAGTCGCTGGTGGCCAGCGGCTATACCGATGCCCAGGGGCGCTACCGCTTTACCGGCTCGCCTGGCGGTCGTTACCGCATACGGTTGTTGAGCAGAAGCGACCCGGCCGGAGGACATGAGGTGGAGGTCACGGATCTGGCCGGTGATCTCTACGCGGTGAGTCTCGGCCTGGATCCGGCCGCGCCCGATATCCGCATTCCCCTTGCCAGCGGCCTGGCCGGGGTGTTCAACATCTTCGACGTGATGCTCACCGGCATGGAGTTCTTCGCCGAACTCGGCGAGGCCAGCCTGCCCGATCTCAAGGTATTCTGGGCCCGGGGCAATAGCCTGGGCACCTATTATTGCACCGGCTTCGATGCCACCAATTGTCCCGGTGGTGCCGGTGTCTACGTGTACGACGAGACGGGGTATGGTGGCGATACCGATGAGTTCGACGACGACGTGTTGTGGCACGAATTCGGTCATTTCATCGTTGATCGCCTGTCGGCCGACGACTCCGAGGGCGGTTGCCATCTGCTGGAGAGCCCAGATCTGGATTTGCGCCTGGCCTGGAGCGAAGGCTGGGGTGATTTCCTGCCCACGGCCATCAAGCGTTGGCTGGCCGCCGATGCGGCGCGTCGGGCGCGCCTGTCGCAGAGTACGGACAAGCCGCTTACTCTCTATGTGGACACCGCCGGCGACCAGGCCCGTATCAGCGCCGACATGAACGACGCCAGCTCACGCTATTGGTATGCCAGCAACGAGGTGGCCGTGGCGCGCATTCTCTGGCGCCTGAGTGATGCCTTTGGCATGGACAAAGTATGGACGGTGATGACGGATTATTTTCCCAGCCTGCCCACGCCCACCAATCTGGAGGGGTTCTGGGACGGCTGGCTGGCCCTGCACGGCGCCGGTGGCGAGACCGCGCAGCGCGGCCGGCAGATATTGGCCGAGCAGCATGTGTACTACCAGCCCGACGGCCTGGAGCCCAACGACGACCAGCCTGCCAGTCAAGCCTATGCGCTGGACGGCACGGGCGGGTTGTTGCACCTGTATCGCGAAGACGGAGTCGTTGATCGCGATGTCATCGCCTTTTCGGTAGTGGCCGGGCGACGCTACCTGGTGGAGACCCGTGATCTCATCAATGGTGCCGATACCTTTCTAAGGATACGCGATGCCGCCGGGGTGACCATTGCCAGCAACGACGATGTGGACGGCAGGAGCTATTACCGCTACGACGGCACCTGTGGCGAGATCCGTGCCCGCAACGATGCCACCTCCCTGGCTTCGAGGGTGGAATTCACCGCTACCAGCAGCGGCACCTACCAGGCCGTGGTCAGCACCACGCCGGATCCCGATCCCTATCCCGAGGCCGGCCGCTATGGCAGTTATCGCCTGGTGGTGGAAGAGCAATAACAAAAGGCTTGGCAAGCGTCGCCGCAGGGGGTAGAAGAGGAGGATGGGGACGAGGGGCGGCGTTGCCGCTTCGCGCAGAGCACCGGGGGAGATCATGTCACCTGAAAATCGCATCATCTGCGGGATATTGTTGGGGCTGGTGCTCGTCGCGACGGCCTGGGCCAAGCCCATGATGCCCCTGAGTCTGGTACTGGAGGCCAGGCAGGTGCCGGTGGCGGGGAACATCCTGGACCTGGTAGTGCGGGTTCGCTCCCACCTGGACACCGACCGACTGGAATTGCGCGTGAGCTTGCCGCCCGGTGCCCAGTTGCTGGCCGGCGAGCAGGAACAGACGCTGAGCGTGCGGGCCCACCAGTGGCAGAGGGTGGACCTGCGTATTCGCCTGCCCGATCCCCTGGAGGGGTACATCGACGCGGTGGCACGCATTCGCCAGGGCGAGGAGACCCGCTATACTGCCGGCGCCCGTTTCGCCCTGGAACCCACCCGCAGCAAGCAGCACATCGCGCCGCCGGCGCTTCGGCGCCAGCGCGATGGCCAGGGCATCAGGGAGTTCGTGCTTCCTTGAAATCGCGCTGGATCGTCCTGCTGCCCTGCCTGTGCGCGTTGATGGCCTGTGACGGGCGCCGGAACAGCCTCGTCGGCCAGATCCACTACCAGGACTGGCTCTACGATCAGACCGGCCTGACACGGCGCCAAGCCAAGCCGGTGCGCTTTGCCCTGGTGGATCTGCTGGATGCTGACGGTCGGCGCCTGGCCAGCACCCATACCGACGGTGCCGGCCGTTACCGCTTCGAGGGCGACATTCCCTTGCGTTTTTCCCTGCGCGTGCTCGCCCGCCAGGATGGCAGTATGGCTCCGGCGGTGACGGTGCAGGATCTGCGCGGCGATGTCTATGCGGTGACCAGGAACGTGGACCGCTTCGAGCCGGTGATCGACATCGCCCTGCCGGCGGAGGCCTCGGCGGCGTTCAACCTGTTCGATGTCTACCAGGCTGCCGGGGCCTATTTCAGCGAGCTGAGCGGTCGCCCGCCACAGCCCCTGATGGTGTTCTGGCAGCCGGGCAACGTCGATGGCACCTATTATTGCTCCGCCTTTGCCAACCCTGGCTGCGTGGGCGGGGCGGGCATCTACGTGCTCAGCGAGCGCAACGGTGAGAGCAGCCTGTATGACGATCGCGACGAATACGATGACGACGTTCTGCTGCATGAATACGGTCATTTCCTGTTCGCGCGCTATTCTCGCGACGACTCCCCCGGTGGCTGCCACAGCCTGGAGGCCAACGACCAGGACCTCACCCTCGCCTGGAGCGAGGGCTGGGGCAATTTTTTTTCCGCTGCGGTCAAATCGTGGATGCGTGCACGGGGAGACTCGGCCCTGTCCAGCAGTCTGCCCGCCAGTCACTACATCGATACCGTGCAATCCGCCAGCGGCAGCGACATCGGCATTTCCTTCGACTTCGCCGATCCCGAGCGCAATCTCGTCCAGGCCTCCGACAGATACTTCTACGCCGGCAGCGAAGTGGCCGTGGCCAATGTGCTGTGGCGCCTGTTTGAACAGCAAAACACTCTGGCCGGGTTGTGGCGCATCTTCACCGCCCCGGCATGGCGGGAACGCAGCGCGCCCATCACCGTAGAGGCGCTGTGGGACGGACTGCGCGATCCCTACCTCGGGCACGGTTACAGCACGGCGGCCGTACTGCCGATATTCCAGGCGCGTGGACTGGACTACACGGAGGACGGCTACGAGCCGGACGACAGCGCCTCATCCGACAGACTGTTGCAGTTGCAACAAATTGAGTCGCATACCCTGTACAGGGAGGCCGGCGCCGATCGTGACATATTTGCCATTCCGGTGAGCGCCAACGTGCGTTACCGGGTAGCCACCGGCAAGCTCAGGAATGGAGCCGATACCCAGATGTGGTTGTACGAAAATCCGGGCCTGGAACGGGTGCTGGCCACAAACGACAACCTTGGCAATGACAACATGCTGGTGGACGAACGCTGCGGCAGGCGTCTGGCCACCACCGATGCCCTGGCCTCGGCAATTGAATTCACAGCCTTTCAGGATGGTCTGTATTACATCGCGGTGGCCACCAGCACACAGCCGTTCGGCTTTACCGGACGCTATGGCGGCTACCAGATCAGTCTCACCCGACTGGGCCCCTGAACCGGAATGTGTTTTGCTCCGTCAGAGGGTTGCCGGCGCATGCCCGGCCCGGTATTTCCGGTATACTGCACACGAACAGCGCTTTTCGATACATGATGCAAAAACTGACAACGACAATGAGCGGGTTCGACTGGGCTGGCAAGGTGCCGGTACTGGTCAATCTGCTTCTGGTGCTGGCTCTGGCCCAGGTCCTGGCCAGCCTGAGCTGGCGTCTGCTGCCATTGCCGGAGCCGCTTGTGCCCCCGCCCGAGGTGGTGCAGGGCAGCGCGCCGGCAGCGGCGCCGGTGCCCGGTGATCTGGGTGGACAAATCGCCGCCTGGCACCTGTTCGGCCGGGTGCAAAAGGAAAAGCGCGTGGCGCCTGCGGCACCTCCACCGAGAGCCGAGGCGGCGCCGGATACCAGCCTGCGGCTGAGTCTGAGGGGCGTGTTCGTGTCCGATCAGGCCGACGATGCCTGGGTCATCGTCGCCGACCACCGTGGCAAGGAGGAGACCTACCGCCCCGGTGACACCCTGCCCGGTGGCGCCACCTTGCTGGAGGTCTACGCCGACCGCATCATCCTGCAGCACAATGGCCGGCGCGAGACATTGCGCCTGCCCGCCAGCAACATGGATAATACATCCACCAAGTCACGCGCTGGCGCGCGCAGCCGCCCGCGTGGTCCGGCGCAGTCGGTCACCACGCTGTCCAGCGAGGCCAGTCAGGTATTGAGCGAGTACCGGCAGAAACTGCTCACCGATCCGCAGTCGGTGATGAGCGCGGTGCGCGCCGAACCCTATCGCAAGGGCGGGCGTCTGATGGGTTACCGGGTATTCCCCGGCGCCGATCGCAAACTGATGCAGAAGATTGGCCTGCGTCCGGGCGACGTGGTGACCCGTATCAATGGCATCGTGCTGGACAGTCCGCTCAAGGGGCTGGAAGTGATGCAGAAGATCAGCGATGCCAGCGAGATCACGGTGGACGTGTTGCGCGATGGTGTCAACCAGACCTTCGTGGTGCCGATTAACTAGATCATAAGCATTCAAGGAGCACGAACTTGTCGTCCTTCACCGCTCATTCATGGCCCCTGCGCCTGTTGCTGGGTTTGCTGCTGCTGATGTCGGGCGCGCTGGCACAGGCCAAGTCCATCACCCTCAACATGAAGAATGCCGACATCAACGCGGTGATCGGCACCGTCGCCGAAGTGACCGGCAAGAACTTCATCATCGATCCGCGGGTGAAGGGCAAGGTCACCATCATCTCCTCGCGGCCGCTGGATGCCGACCAGGTCTACCAGGTGTTTCTGGCCATGCTCGACGTGCACGGTTATGCCGCGGTGCCCGCCGGCGAGGTGATCAAGATTCTGCCCGATGCCGACGCCAAGCATGCCGGCATGCCCGCGCGCGGCAAGGGCGAGGAGATCGTCACCCAGGTGATCGCGGTCAAGCACGTGTCGGCGGCACAACTGGTGCCCATCCTGCGCCCCCTGGTGCCGCCCCAGGGACACCTGGCGGCCCATGCGCAGACCAACACCTTGATCGTCGCCGACCGGGTGAGCAATATTCGTCGCCTGCTGCGCATCGTGCAGAAGATCGACGAACCCAGCAGCAGCGAGATCGAGGTGGTGCCCCTGCAACATGCCTCGGCCACCGAGGTGGTACGCATTCTCACCACCCTGCGCCAGCAGAAAAAGAAAAAGGACCCCAAGTCCTCGACGCCCACCCTGGTGGCCGACGAACGCACCAACAGCATCCTGCTCGGCGGCGAGAAGAGCGAGCGATTGCAGATCAAGGCCATCATCGCGCATCTCGACACCCCCTCCGAGACCAGCGGCAACACCCATGTGGTCTACCTGCGTTATGCCAAGGCCAAGGACATGGTGACGGTGCTCACCGGCGTGGGCAAGGTCAAGGCCAAGGACAAGAAGGGTGGTGGCGCGTCCCGGCGTCAGCAGAACTTCGACATCCAGGCCGACGAGAGCGCCAATGCCCTGGTGATCACCGCCTCGCCGGACGTATATCGCTCGTTGGAGTCGGTGATTCGCAAGCTCGACGTGCGCCGGGCCCAGGTGCTGGTGGAGGCCATTATCGCCGAGGTCTCCCTGAACCAGACCAGCGAGCTGGGCATCCAGTGGTTCGCCGGTAGTGAAAACCCGGGTTCCAACCCGGTGGGCGTGACCAACTTCGGTTCCAACAGCATCGTGCAGATGGGGGCGGCAGCCAATTCACTGTCCCGCGGACAGCCGCCCACCTCGCTGCCCATAGGCAATGGGCTGACCATGGCCGTGGGCAGTATCACCAGCGGGCGCTACAGCTTCGGCGCCTTGATCAATGCCCTGGCCGGCGACGGCCGGGCCAACCTGCTGTCCACCCCCAATATCGTCACCATGGACAACGAGGAAGCCGAGATCTTCGTGGGCAAGGAAGTCTCCATCCCCAGTGGTGCCTACAGCGTCACCGGCACCGTGGGCAGTATCAACAACCCCTTCACCACCTTCAAGGCCAAGCAGGTGGGGATTCGGTTGAAGGTGAAACCGCAGATCAACGAAGGGGATGCCATAAAGCTGGATATCGACCAGAACGTGGACGCCATCACTGCCGGCAACGCCGGCGAGGCCAACCTGGTGACCAGCCAGCGCAGCATCAAGACCAGCGTGATGGTGGACGACGGCCAGATCGTGGTGCTGGGCGGCCTGATCACCAACGACGAGAACCAGAGCGTGCAGAAGGTGCCCCTGCTGGGGGATATCCCGCTACTCGGCGCCCTGTTCCGCTACAAGCGCAACAACACCGACAAGACCAATCTGATGGTTTTCCTGCGCCCGCAGATCCTGCGTGATGCGGCGGTGGCGGCGGCGGTGACCGGTGAGAAATACAACTACATGCGGGCCAAGCAACTGGAGGTCACCCGCGGTCAACCCTTCCTGCAACAGACCCCGGCCATGCGTTTTCCGCCGTTGAGCAGCTTTCTGCCGCCGCCCAAGACCAAGACAGGGCAGGAAAACAGTCGCCTGCCCGAGGAGCTGGAGGATGAATAGGTCATGAGTCAGCCCGACGGTGGTGCCGTGGCACTCCAGGAGCAGGCATCTGCCGCCAGGGACCTGCCCTTCGCCTTTGCCAAGCGTCACCGCATCCTGCTGGATGGGCTGGACGAGCGCCAGGCAAGGGTGCTCGCCGCGCCGGCGGCCCACCTGGCCAGTTTCACCGAACTGCGCCGGGCCCTGGGCCGTCCGCTGCAGGTTCTGTGGGTGAGCGATGAGGAATTCGAGCGTCGCCTGCAGCAGAGTTATGAAGGCGGTTCCTCCGAGGCCATGCAAATGGCCGACGAGCTGGGGGAGGAGCTGGATCTCAGCAGCGTGGCGCAGGAACTGGCCGAACCCGAAGACCTGCTGGAGACCCAGGACGACGCGCCCATCATACGTCTGATCAATGCCTTGCTCACCGAGGCCATCAAGGCTGACGCCTCCGACATCCACATCGAACCCTTCGAGAACCGCCTGGTGGTGCGCATGCGGGTGGACGGCGTGCTGCGGGAGGTGCTGGAACAGAAAAAGGCCGTGACGCCGCTGATCGTATCCCGCATCAAGGTCATGGCCAAGCTCGATATCGCCGAGAAGCGCCTGCCCCAAGACGGTCGCATTTCCCTGCGGGTGGCCGGGCGGGCGGTGGACGTGCGGGTATCCACCCTGCCTTCCGGGCATGGCGAGCGGGTGGTGCTGCGCCTGCTGGACAAACAGGCCGGACGGCTGGATCTGGAACAACTGGGCATGGATGCACCGGAGCTGGGCGCCATGACCCGGCTGATCCAAAAACCCCACGGCATCATCCTGGTCACTGGTCCCACCGGCTCGGGCAAGACCACCACACTCTACGCCGTGCTCAGCCGGCTCAACGACAAGCGGCGCAATATCATGACGGTGGAAGATCCCATCGAATACTATCTCGACGGCATCGGTCAGACCCAGGTCAACCCCAAGGTGGACATGAGCTTCGCTCGTGGCCTGCGTGCCATCCTGCGCCAGGATCCCGACGTGGTGATGGTGGGGGAGATCCGCGACCTGGAAACCGCCGAGATCGCGGTGCAGGCCTCGCTCACCGGTCACCTGGTGTTGTCTACCCTGCACACCAATACCGCGGTGGGCGCGGTGACCCGCCTGCGCGACATGGGGGTGGAACCGTTCCTGCTCTCCTCCAGCCTGCTCGGGGTGGTGGCCCAGCGCCTGGTGCGCCTGCTGTGTCCCCATTGCAAGAGTCCGCAGCCGGCCAGTGCCGCCGACTGCGCCTTGCTGGGGGTGTCGCCGGCAAACCCGCCCACCCTGTATGTGCCGGTGGGCTGTGCCGAGTGCAACCAGCTTGGCTATCGCGGGCGTACCGGTATCTACGAGGTGATCGAGGTAGATGCCGAGATGCGCGAGATGATCCACGAACAGGCCGGCGAACAACAGCTTGAGATCCAGGCCCGCAAACATTCCCGCGGCATTCGCCAGGACGGCATGCGCCGGGTTTTGGCCGGTGACACCTCGCTGGAGGAAGTGCTGCGGGTGACCCGGGAAGACTGAGCATGGGCGCCTTCGAATACACCGCGCTCGATGCTCGCGGCAAGGAAACCAAGGGTGTGCTGGAGGGCGACACCCCGCGCCAGGTCCGCGCCATGCTGCGCGAGCGGGGCTGGGTGCCGCTGACGGTGGAAGAAGTACGTCAGCGCGAACAGCGCAAGCAGCGCCGTTTCGTCCTGTTCCAGCGCATCGGGGCCACCGACCTGGCCCTGATCACCCGCCAGCTCGCCACCCTGGTAGGCTCGGGCCTGCCGGTGGAAGAGGCCCTGCGGGCGGTGTCCCAGCAAACCGAAAAGCCGCGCCTCAAGAGCATGATCATGGGTGTGCGCTCGCGGGTGCTGGAAGGGCATTCCCTGGCCACTGCCCTGGCCGACTATCCCCATGTGTTCTCCGAACTCTACCGCAGCACGGTGGAGGCCGGCGAGCAGTCAGGCTACATCAACGTGGTGCTTGAGCGTCTGGCCGATTACACCGAAAGCCGGCAACAACTCCAGCACAAACTGATGCTGGCCCTGCTCTATCCCGTGCTGGTCTCACTGGTGGCCATTGCCGTGGTCCTGTTGCTGCTGGCCTATGTGGTGCCCCAGGTGGTGCAGATGTTCGAACACACCGGTCAGCAACTGCCGCTGCTCACCCGGCTGCTGATCGGGGTGAGCGACTTCGTGGCCGCCTATGGCCTGATCATGGGGCTGGCACTGGCCTTGCTCGGCCTGGGCTTCGCTTATCTCATGCGCTATCCGGGTTTTCGGCGGCGTTTCCATGCCCTGTTGCTGAAACTGCCCCTGATCGCCAAACTGGTGCGAGGTATGAACACCGCCCGCTTCGCGCGCACCTTCAGCATTCTCACCGCCAGTGGGGTACCGGTGCTGGAAGCCATGCGCATCTCCGCCCAGGTGATGGTCAACCTGCCCATGCGTGAAGCGGTGGAGGAAGCCGCCATGCGGGTGCGCGAGGGGGCCAGCATCCATGAGGCCCTGGCCGCCAGTGGCTATTTTCCGCCCATGACCGTGCAACTCATCGGCAGCGGCGAGGCCAGCGGCGACCTCGAAACCATGCTGGATCGCGCCGCCGACAACCAGGAGCGCGAGATGGAAACCTTTCTCTCCGCCGCCATGGGCCTGTTCGAGCCGGTGATGATCCTGTTCATGGGCGGTGCCGTGCTGGTGATCGTGCTGGCCATCATGCTTCCCATACTGGACATGAACAGCCTGATTCGCTGAACGCCGATCTTGCCGGTGCTCGCGCACATTCCTTAAGAATCTCCTGCAAGCCACGATAACACTCAATGTAGCTAATACGAAATGATTAGCGGCATATCCCGGCCGGCAAGATGGCGTCGCCGCGGCCAGGATGGAAAGGATGCCCGCCGAATGCACGGTGCTGTCTGTTGGGAGAAACGATCATGATGAGAATGATGAAAATAAAAATGCCTTCCTTTTCCTTTCGTGGCAAGATCCTGCTGCTACTGGGCCTGGTCCAGCTTGGCCTGTTGGCGGCGGTGATGAGCGCGGCCTTCCTGTTCTATTATGAAGAGGAAACCGAGCATGTCAGCACGCGCCTGCAGGGCTTGGCCTCCACCCTGGCCGATGCCAGCGCCGGCGATGTGGCGCGGCGAGACTTGCCTTCCTTGCACGCGGCCGCGCAGACCGTGCTCAAGCACAACCAGTTGGCCTATGTGCGTATCCTGGGGCGTGATGGCGCGGTGCTGGTTGCCGCCGGCGCGTCCCGCTCCGGTGTGGTCGACAGCGACTTCGATGCCGCTCTCGCCAGCGATGGCGTGTTCGACGTGGCAGCGCCGGTGTTCCACGCAGGAAAAAACCTGGGCCGGGTGGAGTTGGGGCAAGACCTGGGCGAGATCGCCGAGGAGTTGGATGGCCTGGCCTGGAGCGCGCTGCTCATGGGCGGCGGCGTGTTGCTGATCACCCTGGCTTTGCTGTATGTGAGCCTGTATTACCTCACCCGGCCGCTGGAACAATTGCGCAAGGCGTTTTACCGCCTGGTACAGGGCGAAGCCAGTTTCTCCACCCGGCTCAATATCGAGGGTGAGCACGAATTTGCCCAGATCGGCGCCTTCTTCGACCTGTTCATGGCTGAGCTGGAGGAAATGGTGAACAAGATCATGAGCCTGGCCTCGGGTTTGTCCGAAGCCAGTCACCGGGCGCAGGACATCACCAGCAATACCAGTGCGGCGGTGGAGCAACAGGCCCAGGCCATCGCCAGTTTCACCCACAGCATCGAGCAAATGGCCCAGGCCAGCGAGCAGGTTAGCACTCAGGTGGAGGCCACCAAGGAAAATGCCCAGCAAGCCCAGCAGCGGGCGCGCTGTGGTCTGGAAGTGGTTTCCACGGCGCGCAACGAGATGCGGCAGTTGGTGGAGAGCATGGAAGGGCTCAATACCACCGTCACCCGCCTGGCCAGTCGCCATGCCGATATCCAGGCGGCTCTGGACATGATCGAAACCATTGCCGAGCAGACCAACCTGCTGGCGCTCAATGCCGCCATCGAGGCGGCCCGCGCCGGTGAGCACGGACGTGGCTTTGCGGTGGTGGCCGACGAGGTACGCAGCCTGTCACAGCGTACCACCCAGTCCACCGCCGAGATCGAAAAACTCATTGGTGCCATCCGCAGCGACAGTGAACAGGCAGTGGCGACCATGCAGGCCAACATGGAGCGGGCAAGACACAATATGGCCCAGGTGGACGATGCCGGCGCCAGTTTCGAGCGCATCGCCAGCGCGCTGGACGAGATCCAGCACGAGAGCCGGGAGAGCGCCGAGTTGGCGGCACAGCAACAGAATTTGGCGCGCGACATCCATCAGCAGATCAACCAGATCAACCACAACATCGCCGAGCTGGTGGCCATCGCCAAGCAGAATATCTCCGACAACAGCGACCTGGCTCAGTTCTCGGTGCAACTCGCCGCCGTGGTTGGACAGAGCATGGAGCAGGAACTGACTGCCGGCAGCGACATGGCAGCGCTGGAAACCGACGTGGAGTTGTTTTGAATGTGCCTCAGCGGCACACCCCGATGGCGCCACGGCGGCAGCGTCTGCGATCGGACCAGATGGCGTTGCCCAGTTTGGCGCCGGTGAACACGGCGCCGGAGAGTTCCGCATCGCTCAGGTCGGCTCCTCGTAAATCGGCGTTGCTGAAATTGGCCTCGGTGAGATCGGCACCCGCCAGCTTGGCTTTGGTGAGGTCGGCACCGCTGAAGTCGGCCTGTTCCAGCAAGGCCTCCTCGAAGCGGGCCCCGCTCAGCCGGGCGCGGGAAAAGTCGGCCCTGCTTAGATCGGCCTGGTCGAAAACGGCTCGCTGGAGATCGGCCTCGCGGAGGATGGCGCCTTGCATCAGGGCGTTGTAGAAAGTGACATTGCTGAGCCGGGCGCCGGACAGATCGGCGGCGGTGAGCCTGGCCCGGTCGAAGCGGGCGCCGCGCAACCGTCCCCGTACCAGTTGGGCGCCGGACAGATCGGCTCCCACCAGACGCGCCTGCTTGCCCCGCGCGCTACTGAGATCGGCCTGTCTGAGCGAGCTGAAGCCCAGGTCGGCGTGAGTGATGTCGGCTCCTTGCAGATTGGCACCGTCCAAGCGGGTCTTGATCAGGACGGCCTCACGCAAGGGCGCGCGCTCCAGGCTCATGCCGGACTTGTCGCAATCGCTCCAGTTGACCCGGTTGGCAGGAGGGTCCTGACAGGCCGCCATCGCGGCACCTGACAACAACATGGCCCAAAACACATGCACGAAACGCCTGCCTAGATACATCTCAAACGACTCCTTATCGATGCCATGTTGTCAGGCTATTGCAGCACGGGCGGTTTTTTTTGGCAACACGATTGCGGCGTTCTTTGTTATCATGCCGGGGCTACGGAATGGTTCTTGCCTTTCATCGGCAACGGGGGTTCAATCTTCATCTACGGGACACGACACGCATGATCGCAATACAACCGAGACGCGCCCACGCCGGTTTCACCCTGATCGAGGTCATGGTGGTCATCGTCATTCTCGGCATCCTCGCCGCCATCGTGGTGCCACGGGTGATGGACCGACCAGACACCGCACGCATCACCAAGGCCAAGCAGGACATTCGTACCCTGGAAAGCGCGCTCAATCTCTACAAACTGGACAATTTCAGCTATCCCAGCACCGACCAGGGGCTGGAAGCCCTGGTGCGCAAACCCTCGGGCACGCCGGAACCGCGCAACTGGAAAGAGGGTGGTTATATCGACCGCTTGCCCAAGGATCCCTGGGGTAACGACTATCAATACCTCAATCCCGGTGTGCACGGCAGCATCGATATCTATAGTCTGGGCGCCGATGGCCAGGAAGGCGGTGAAGGCATCAATGCCGACATCGGCAACTGGAACCTGAACGAGGGTTGATGTTGGTGAGGTCTCCGGGCTAGGGTCCGGACGGGTTTTCCCATGGACAGCAGCGGGCAGCGCGGTTTCACCCTGCTGGAGTTGCTTGTGGTGATATTGATCATCGGTCTGATCAGCAGCTTCGCCGTGCTGAGCGTGGGCGGGCGGGACGATGCCCTGCGAGAACAGAGCCGGCGCCTGGTGGCGCTGATTCGTCTGGCCGGCGAAGAGGCCATCATCAATGCCACCGACCTGGCCCTGCGTCTGCGCCGGCAAGGCTATGCCTTCGCCCAACTGGCACCCGATGGTCGCCTGCAGCCCTTGCAGGACGAAGACGGGGGCAGCCTGCGCCCACGCACCCTGCCCGAGGACATTCATATCCGTTCGGCACGCATCAATGGCCTGGAAGCCGACCTGGAGGCTACCGAGGATGCCCAGGGAGGTGCCGTGATCTTGCTGTATGCCAGTGGCGAGATGACTCCCTTCGAGATCGAACTGCAAGCTGCCGACGGTGGTCGTTATCGTCTGCGCGGTGAATTCAACGGCGTGGTGAGGGAACCCGAGCGTGTATCGGCGCGTTGACAGGCAGGCGGGCTTCACCCTGATGGAGGTGTTGGTGGCCCTGGCGGTGCTGGCCATCGCCCTGGCGGCGATCATCCAGAGCGTGGCTGCCAGCAACAACAATACCGCCTACCTGCGCGATCGCACCCTGGCCCACTGGGTGGCCATGAACCGCATCGCCGAGGTGCAGGTTCTGCACCAGTGGCCCGCCCTGGGTAGTGAGACGGGTAGTGAGGAAATGGCCAATCACGAATGGTTTTGGCGGCTGGATGTGAGCGATGCCGGCATCGAGGGCGTGCGCCGGCTGGAGGTCAGCGTGCGCCGCGAACGCGACGACCCGCAAGCACTGGCGCATCTCACCGCCCTGGTGGGACGCCCGCAACCATGAAGTCGCCACCCAGTCAAGAGGGTTTCACCCTGCTGGAGTTGCTGGTGGCGCTGTCCATTTTCGCCATTCTTTCGGCCATGGCCTATGGCGGCTTGCGGGTGGTGCTGGACAGCAAGCAGCGTAACGAACAACATGCACAGCGCCTGATCGAGTTGCAGACGGCGCTGAGTTTTCTCCAGCGTGACATCGAGCAGGCGGTGGGGCGCAGCGTGCGCGATGGCTTCGGCGACGTGCAACCGGCCTGGCGTAGCGGCTTCGGCGCCCGCCTGTTCAGCCTCACCCGGGCCGGCTGGCGCAATGGCCCGGGTCTGCGCCGCAGCAACCTGCAACGGGTGAGCTATCGTTTCCAGGACGGCCGGCTGGCGCGCCAGTTCTGGCCGGTGCTGGATCGGGCCGACGACACCGAGCCACCGGAGCGGGAATTGCTGACGGGTATCGAGCAGGTGGAGCTGCGTTATCTCGATGCCCAGGGCCAGTGGCGCGACCAATGGCCGCCGCTGAATCTGGACCGGGCCGACCCGGCCCTGTTGCCGCGCGCGGTGGAGATCAGCCTCACCCTGGAGGACATGGGCAAGGTGCGCCGGGTGATGCGGGTGGCGCCGGGTGAGGCGGCGGTGGTGCAGACCTTCGCGGAGGCTTCGTGAAACGGCCCCCCGCAACACATCGTGGTGTAGCCCTGATCACCGCCATGCTGGTGACCGCGCTGGCTGCCACCACCGCGGTGGCCTTGAGTTCGCGCCAGCAGCTCGATGTGCGGCGAACCGCCAATGTCATGGCCGCCGACCAGGCTTATCTGTATGGCCTGGGCATCGAGACCGTGGCCATGGAATTGCTCGGTGCCTACAGTCGCGAATACGATTACGACGATCCCGCGGTGATATATCAGTCCTACACCTTTCCGGTGGACGGTGGCCTGGTGGAAGGTGCCCTGCAGGACATGAATGCCCGCTTCAACATCAACAACCTGGTCAAGACCGGTGGTGATGGCGAACAGCCGCCCCAGGTCAACAGCGTGCAGCGGGAGCGTTTTCGCCGTCTACTCGAACGGGTACTCAACCTCCTGGGTGACGATCCGGCGCGGGCGGAAGGCCTCACCAACGCGGTGATCGACTGGTTGGACGGGGATCAGGATGTCAGTTTCCCCGGTGGGGCCGAGGATGGCGACTACCTGGCCCAGAATCCGCCCTATCGCAGTGCCAACCGCTCCATGAGCAGTGCCAGTGAGTTGCTGCTGGTGCAGGGTTTCGACCGCACCCTGCTGTATGGCAAGACGGTGGCGGGCGAAACCGTACCGGGTTTGTTAAAGTATGTCACGGCTCTGCCCGATGTCAGTGCACCGATCAATGTCAACACCGCCGATGCAGACCTGTTGCTGGCCTTGTCGCCCTATCTCGACGCGGCGCGCCTGGAACAGGTGCTCGCCGGCCGGCCGTTCGAGGATATCGGCGCTTTTCGCAACCACCAGGCATTCGACGACTTGAAACAACAGGACCGCCAGAAACTGCAGCAGGATCTCCAGGGGCTCACCGTTGCCAGCCGCTTCTTTTTGGTCAAGGCCAATGTGCGCGTGGGTCGCAGCCGGTTGCGTTTCAACAGTCTGCTGCAGCGCAACGGCAGCCGCGTGGCCGTGGTCTCCCGGGCGCAGGGAACCGACGGCCTATGAGGCGTGAGCGCATCGTGTTGCGGTTGCCGGCGGATGCCGGGGCGCCGGTGCAGTGGCGCCGTTTCGACGAAACGGCGTCGGTCATCGTGGGCCAGGGCAGCCTGGAGGAACTGGCCGCGGACATCGGCAATACCCCGGTGCAGGCTCTGATACCCGGTGAGCAGGTTTTTGTCACCCGGGTGAATATTCCCACCCAGAACCGCCAACGCCTGCGCAAGGCCATCCCCTTTGCCCTGGAAGACCAGTTGCTAGACGAGGTGGAGACCCTGCATTTTGCCCTGGGCCAGCGTCGTGGCGACAGTATCGAAGTGGCGGTGGTGGCGCGCCGGCTGCTGGACGGCTGGCTCGAGCGCCTGCGCCAGGCTGGCCTGGTGGTGGAGCGCCTGTTGCCCGATGTCTACGCGCTGGCGCCGCAGGCCGACTGCTGGGTGGCACTGTGGGAAGATACGCGCCTGTTGCTGCGCCCGTCGCGCGCGGCGCCGCTGGTGCTGGACAACGACAGCCTTGGCGAGTTGTTGCCCCTGGTGCTGGACGAGGCCGGTGACGACCGACCCGAGCGGATTTGCCTGTGGGATGCCCGTGATGGTGCCGTGGGCAGTCTTCCGCTGGACGGTGTGGAGCTGAAACGCCGGAGCAGCGAAGGCCTGTTGCAATGCCTGTCCGTGGAGGGTCTGCCCGCCGATGCTATCGACTTGTTGCAAGGTGACTACAGTCGCCGCGAGCAGCTGGGCAAGTTGTGGCGCCCCTGGCGCCTCACCGCGGTGCTGGCGCTGGTGGTGTTCGGTCTGCAGGTGGCGGCCACCGCCTACGACAACAGCCGTCTGCGCCAGCAGAGCCAGGCCCTGAGGGCGCAGGTGGAAACGGTCTACCGGCAGGCTTTTCCCGAGGCCCGCAAGGTGGTCAATCCCCGGGTGCAGATGCAGCGCAAGCTGGACGAACTGCGAGCCGGCGGTGATGGTCAGGGAATGCTGGAGCTGCTGGCGCGCAGCGGCAAGGTGTTGCGCAACAAGCGTGGCCTGGTGCTGCGCAGTATTCGCTACAAGCAGGGGGAGCTGGATCTCGAGGTGGAAGTGGCCAGCCTGCAGCAACTGGACGAACTGAAACAGCAACTGACCCGCGAGGCTGGCATGCAAGTGGATATTCAGTCTGCTGCCGCCAAGGGCAGCAAGGTGCGCGGTCGCCTGCGGCTCAAGGGTGATTCATCGTGAAGGCTCTGGTGCAACAGGTACTCAGCTACTGGATGCAGTTGCGTCCGCGGGAGCAGGCGTTGCTCGGCGTGGCGGGCCTGGTATTGTTGCTGGCCGTGTTGTTCATGCTGGTGTGGGAACCGGTGATGCAGGAGCACCGGCGACTGCAACAGGGCCTGGTTCAGCAGCAAGAATTGCTGGCCTGGATGCAGCAGTCGGCGGCGGAAGTCAGACGCCTGCAGGCGGGCGCTGGCCAGAGCCGGCAGGCACGGGCGCGTGGTGGCCAGTCCTTGCTGGCCCTGATCGACAGCACCGCCAAGCGTGCGCGTCTGGGGGCGGCGCTGAAGCGAGTGGAGCCCGATGGCTCGGGGCGGGTGCGTGTGTGGTTGGAGCAGGCCGCCTTCGACGACCTGGTGCGCTGGCTGGGACAATTGCAGCAGCGCTATGGCGTGCGGGTGGACAGCATTGCCGTCGACCGGGACGAAAAACCCGGCCGGGTGGCGGCGCGGGTGGTCTTCGCGGGGAGCACTCCATGAGTCGGGCCGCGCGTCGTTATCTGCTGCTGGGGCTGCTGGCTTACCTGGTGTTCCTGGCGCAGCAAATGCCGGCCTCGCTGGCGTTGTCCTGGTTGCAATCCCGCTTTGGGGATACGTTTGTCGCCTACGGGGTTTCCGGTACCCTCTGGCAGGGGCGGATCCAGCGCCTGGACGTGGCCGGGCGCAGCCTGCGCGATGTCGATTGGCGCTGGCTGCCGGGCGAGGCGCTGCTGGGGCGGATCGGCGTGGCCCTGTATGCCCGCGTGGATGATGGCTATGTGCAGGCCGAACTGCTGCGCGGGCTCGACGGCGACCTGTTGTTGCGCGATGTGGACGGACGCCTGGGCATGCCCAAGTTACTGCGCTTGGTGCGGGTTCCCGGCCTCAAGCTCGGGGGCGAGCTGTTGTTGCATCTCGAGCGCCTGGAGCTGGACGATGACGGCAGGCCGGTGGCTGCGCGGGGGCGTCTGGCTTGGCTGCAGGCGGTCACTCTGTTTCCTCAACGCCTGTCGCTGGGTGACTTGCAGGCCGTGCTGAGCGAAACAGACCAGGGGTTGCGCGCCCAGCTCAGCGATGCCGGTGGCCCCCTGGTCTTGGACGGCGAGTTGTTGCTCAGTGATGCCGGTCGCTACACACTCGAATTGCAACTGGCCGCCCGCCAGCGCAATACCCCTCTGGCGCGCGCCCTGCGCATGCTGGGGCGGCCCGACGCCAAGGGGAGGGTCAGGCTGAAACAAAGCGGCAGCCTGGCCGAGCTGGGGTTGGCGCCGCCGGGCGCGGGCTAATGTCTTGTCGCGGCAGCCCTGTGCAGAGCGGGTCCGGAAAAGCGTTTCCTTCCTTGAGATATCCGGGCTAGACTATCGCCCGGCGTCGCCGCTCCGTAGGCGCGTCTATGCCCGTCGTTCAACTCTTCAGGAGAAGCTATGGAATTCGGTGTCAAACTGAGCGCGGCTCACAGCCTGCGCAGCCAGTGTCTGGTAGTGCCGTTGTTCGAAACCCGCAAGCTCGCCGGTGTCGTCGCCGAACTCGACGCCATTGGCGACAAGGCCATCGGCAAGCGAATCAAACAGGGTGACTTCCGCGGCAAGCTGGGGCAGACCTTGATGCTCTATGACGTGCCGGGCATCAGCGCGCCGCGTCTGTTGTTGCTGGGATGTGGCAAGGCCCGGAAGTTCGAGGCCGGGGCCTTCGCCAAGGCGGTGGCCGAGGGGGTGAATGCCCTCAAGCAGGCCGAGGTGAGCAATGCCGCCTGGTTGATCGAGACCATGGAAGTGGAGGAGCGTGACCTGCACTGGAAGGTTTGTCAGGCGGTGCAGACGGCCGATGCCGCCTTGTATTCTTTCGATCGCCTGAAGAGCCGCGAGGACGACGATGCGCAACAGCCGGCGCTGAAAAAGATCTGGTGGGTGATTGCCGACAAGACGCACAAGAGCGAGGCCGAGCGGGCCTGTGCCGAGGGCATGGCCATTGCCAACGGAGTGCGCCTGGCGCGTGACCTGGGCAACCTGCCGGGCAACATCTGCACGCCCACCTATCTGGCCCAGCAGGCCGAAGGCTTTGCCAATCACTACGACTGCATCGAGACCGAAGTGCTGGAAGAGCACGACATGGAACAACTGGGCATGGGTGCGCTGTTATCGGTGTCCCGGGGCAGTCGCCAGCCGGCCAAGCTCATCCTCATGCATTACCGTGGCGCGCCCGACGACCAGCCGCCGGTAGTGCTGGTGGGCAAGGGGCTCACCTTCGATGCCGGTGGTATCTCGTTGAAGCCCGCCGCCGCCATGGACGAGATGAAATACGATATGTGCGGTGGCGCCAGCGTATTCGGCACCCTGCGTGCCCTGGTGGATCTGCAACTGCCCATCAACGTGATCGGGGTGGTGCCCAGCTCGGAGAACCTGCCCGATGGCAATGCCAACAAGCCCGGCGATATCGTCACCAGTCTGTCGGGCAAGACCATCGAAATCCTCAACACCGATGCCGAGGGCCGGCTTATCTTGTGTGATGCGCTCACCTATGTGGAACGTTTCGAGCCAGCCGCGGTAATCGATGTGGCCACCCTCACCGGTGCCTGCGTTATCGCCCTGGGCAAGCATGCCAGCGGCCTGTTCAGCAACGACGAGGCCCTGGTGGGCGAGTTGGAGGCGGCCGCACAATTCACCCGTGACCGGGTCTGGCGCCTGCCCCTGTGGGACGACTACCAGGAACAACTCAAGAGCAATTTCGCCGACATGGCCAACATCGGCGGGCGCGAGGCGGGCAGTATCACGGCCGCCTGTTTTTTGGCGCGGTTCGCGGAAAACTACCCCTGGGCCCATCTCGACATCGCTGGTACCGCCTGGCTCAGCGGCAAGGACAAGGGGGCCACCGGCCGCCCGGTACCCCTGCTCACTCGCTTGTTGATCGAGCGCAGTCGATCTGAATAGGGCATGGATTTTGCTGCCTTATCTGGCGTTGCACTGAAATTTGACACCCATGACGCGGGTTGATTTTTACGTGCTCCAGGACGACGCGCCGGCTGCCCGGGAGCAGTTCGCCTGCCGGTTGGCGGAAAAGGCCTTCAAGCGGGGACACCGGGTTCATCTGCGTACCCGTGATGCACAGCACAGCCAGATGCTGGACGACCTGTTGTGGAGCTTTCGTCAGGGCAGCTTCGTGCCCCACCTCCGGCTGGACGAGGGGGCGCAGCAGGCGGGGGAGGATGCGCCGGTGACCCTTGGTGCCCAAGCGCCGCCCGCGCACAGCGATGTGCTGGTGAACCTGACCGACCAGTTGCCCGAGCTGTCCGCCGGTGTCCAGCGCATCGTCGAGGTGCTCGATGCCAGTGCGCATACGCGGGCCCAGGCGCGACAACGTTATCGCCACTATCGCGAACAGGGTTTCCGCGTCCACTCGCACACGCTATGAATCACAGCAGGAAAACGCCATGGCCGATTCGACCACAAAGATCAGTTCCGAGCCCGAGGAAAAGAATACCACTCCAGCCTCGTCCGAACTCGAGGACTGGCCCTCGGTGCTGGACCAGCTCGAGCAGGGCAGCCAGGTGGCCGATGACGACGACAAGGGTGAGCTGTCCTTGCTCGACGAAGCCATAGCGGAACTGGATCAGGCATCCAAGACCATCAGCACCGTGGCCGGCGAATTCGAATTCGATCTGCCCGAACAACAAGCGACCGAAGAAGACGACAACATCCCCGTGCTGGAGGAAGCCGTCAGCCTGCCCACCGATTCGCAGGCCGCCAATGAAGCTGCCATTCCCACTCTGGGCGAGTCCGCCATCGTCATTCATGCACAGGAACAGGCTGGAGAGACAGAGGCCGAGCCCGGCGACGAGGAACGCGAGGAGCTGCTTTCCGAGTTGGAGGTCATTGCCCAGGATCTGAGCCTGCCGGCAGAGGAGGACGCGGACGCCGGCGCGGAGCTGGTCATGCACGAACAGGAAGAAGCCCTGCTGGAGCAGGCCCTGTCCGGTGACATCGACGCGTCGTCCGGGCACCAGTCTCCTCCCTCCTCCCTGTCCGGTTTCAGTGATTCCGAGCTGGAACATTTGCCTTCCTTCGTCGAAGCTGTCAGCGAAACCGTGGAATCAGCGGACGACATGCAAGATGCCGCCTCCGACGAGTCAGTCTCCCAGATGCCGCAGCCCGATCCCGACGAGGAACAAACCCGCGAGGCTGTCGTCGGCGCAGAGCCCGGGCCGAGCCCGTCGGAGGCGCACGACGCGCCACTCGACACTCCTGGAGCCGTGGCAGCCACGGCGGGCCTGGGCAGCAGCCTGCACGACGCCCTCAGCCGCCGGCTGGAAAGCCTGGTCAGCGAGGCCATTGCCTCGCTCAACGACGAGTTGCAGCAGCAACTGGCAGGGCGCATGGAGAGTCTGTTGCTGGAAGCAGTGGACCAGGCCATGCCCGGTCTGATGGAACAACTGGCCAGCGGCCTGCGCCAGCAGGTGCAAAGTCATGTACAGCAAGAACTGCCCCGCATCGTCGGCGACATGCTGGGCAGCATTCGCGTCGACGAGCAAACCTGACCCGGCGCCCTGTCCCTGGCGAGAGAGCACCTCTTGCCTGATCCTGCCCCCGGCTCATGTATAATACGCGCTCTTTTTCGAGCCACGACGACATGACCATGGAAAAAACCTACGATCCCCACGCCATCGAACAGCGTTGGTATGCCTTCTGGGAAGAAAACGGTTATTTCAGCCCCTCGCCCGAGGCTGGCGGCCAGCCCTATTGCATCATGATTCCACCACCCAATGTCACCGGCAGCCTGCATATGGGGCACGCCTTCCAGGACACCATCATGGATGCGCTGATTCGCTACCATCGCATGCGGGGCGACAACACCCTGTGGCAGGCCGGTACCGACCATGCCGGCATCGCCACCCAGATGGTGGTGGAGCGCCAGCTCGAGGCCGAGGGCAAGACCCGCCACGACCTGGGCCGTGAAGCCTTCATCGAGCGGGTGTGGCGCTGGAAAGAGGAATCCGGTGGCACCATCACCCGTCAGTTGCGCCGCATGGGCGCCTCGCTGGACTGGTCGCGGGAACGCTTCACCATGGACGAGGGCATGTCGAAGGCGGTGCAGGAAGTCTTTGTTCGTCTCTATGAAGAAGGCCTGATCTACCGTGGCAAGCGCCTGGTGAACTGGGACCCGGTGCTGCACACCGCGGTCTCCGACCTGGAGGTACTCTCCGAGGAAGAAAACGGTTACCTGTGGCACATGCGTTACCCCCTTGCCGATGGCAGCGGCCACCTCATCGTCGCCACCACCCGTCCCGAGACCCTGCTCGGCGACTGCGCGGTGGCGGTGCATCCCGACGACGAACGCTACAGGCACCTCATCGGGCAAAAGGTGAAACTGCCTTTCACCGGGCGCCTGATCCCCGTCATCGCCGACGACTACGTGGATCCCGAATTCGGCACCGGCTGCGTGAAGATCACCCCCGCCCACGACTTCAACGACTACCAGGTGTGGCAGCGCCATCGCGACGAGACGGCCATCGCCGAGCTGCCCAACGGCGGGCTGATCAACATCTTCACCGTGGATGCCGCCATCATCGGCCCCGACGACGAGTTCGGCGCGCTGATCCCGGCGGAATTTCATGGCCTGGACCGCTTCGAGGCACGCAGGCTGGTCATCGAGCTGCTGGGCGAGCACGACCTGCTGGAGAAGACCGAAGAACACAAGCTGATGGTGCCCCGTGGCGACCGCTCCGGCGCCATCATCGAGCCCTTTCTCACCGACCAGTGGTACGTGCGTGTCGGCCCACTGGCGGAGCCGGCCATCAAGGCGGTGGAGAATGGCGATATCCGCTTCGTGCCGGACAACTGGAAGAACACCTACTTCGAGTGGATGCGCAACATCGAGGACTGGTGCATCTCGCGCCAGATCTGGTGGGGCCACCGCATTCCCGCCTGGTACGACGACCAGGGCGACGTCTACGTGGGCCGCTCCGAGGCCGAGGTGCGCGAGCGGCATGGCCTCGGGCCCGAGGTACGCCTGCGCCAGGACGAAGACGTGCTCGACACTTGGTTCAGCTCCGCCCTGTGGCCCTTTTCCACCCTGGGCTGGCCCGAGCAGCCCCCGGAGCTGAAGACCTTCTACCCCACCTCGGTGCTGGTCACCGGCTTCGACATCATCTTCTTCTGGGTGGCGCGCATGATCATGATGGGGCTCAAATTCATGGGCGAAGTGCCTTTCCGCGACGTCTACATCCATGGCCTGGTGCGTGACTCCCACGGCCAGAAAATGTCCAAGTCCAAGGGCAACGTGCTCGACCCCATCGACCTCATAGACGGCATCGACCTGGAGTCCCTGGTGGACAAGCGCACCTCCGGCCTGATGCAGCCGCAGATGGCGAAAAAAATCGAGCAACAGACCCGCAAGGACTTTCCCCAGGGCATTCCGGCCTTCGGCACCGATGCTCTGCGGTTCACCTTCGCCTCCCTGGCTTCCACCGGGCGCGACATCAATTTCGACCTGGGCCGGGTGGAAGGCTATCGCAACTTCTGCAACAAGCTGTGGAATGCGGCCAATTACGTGCTCATGAACACCGAGGGCGAGGACTGTGGTCAGGACCCGGCCGCCGCGTTGGAGTTGGCGGCGGCGGACCGCTGGATTCTCAGCCGCCTGCAGGCCACCATCACCGCGGTGACCGAGGCCATCGAAGCCTACCGTTTCGATCTCGCGGCCCAGGCCCTGTACGATTTCAGTTGGAACGAATACTGTGCCTGGTATCTGGAACTGTCCAAACCGGTATTGCACGACCCGGCCACCAGCGCGGCACAAAAACGCGCCACCCGCCGCACCCTGGTGCAGGTGCTGGAACAACTGCTGCGCCTGCTTCATCCCCTGATGCCCTTCATCAGCGAGGAAATCTGGCAGCGCATCGCACCCCTGGCCGGGGTGGAGGGCCCCACAATCATGCGCCAACCCTATCCGCAGCCGCAGCAGCGTCTGCTGGATGCCGCGGCCGAGGCGGAAATGGACTGGGTCAAGGCCTTCATCGTCGGCGTGCGCCAGATCCGCTCCGGCATGGACATCAAGCCTGGCAAGCCCCTGCCGGTGCTGCTGGCCAATGCAAGCGCCGAGGATCTTACCCTGCTGGAGCGTCATGGCGGTGTCATCACCCGGCTGGCGCGGGTGGAATCCCTGCGTGTGCTGGGTGCCGACGAGCCGCCCCCCGAGGCCGCCACCGCCCTGGTGGGCGAAATGACCCTGCTCATTCCCATGGCCGGGCTGATCGACAAGGACGCCGAACGCGCGCGCTTGCAGCGCGAGATCGACAAGCTGACCAAGCAATGCCAGGCCAGCGAGAACAAGCTGGCCAACCCCAACTTCATACAACGGGCACCGGCAGCAGTGGTGGCCAAGGAAAAGACCAAGCTGGAGGAACTGCAACAGGCGCTGGAAAAACTGCGCGAGCAATTGGCGCGCATCGAACGGCTGTGAGCGCGAAAGTGTATTTCGCCCACATTCCGTGAGCGGGAAATCGCCGCAATCGGGCTGGAGCTTCGTGCCCGGAGGCCGATACAAACCATTTACAGCCGCAGTTTCTCAACACTGCACAACGGGTTATGATGAGCCCTCGCAATGGGCCGGCTCGCCTCCCGGCCCCGGGTCTACGATGATAAAAGGTGTGAGCATGCAACAAAAACACAGCGACTGGTCGGTGGTCTGTCACAGTGATTTCGGCGGCAAGGGAACGGTGGCCGTGGTGGAACCCGAAGGCGAGGGATTTCGCGTTGTCCGGCTGGAGGAAGCCGCGGCCAGCGGCGAGCCTCCCGAGCGACGGCCGGTGTTCTTCGGCGTGGACGGCGAGCACCGCGCCATTCTGATGAACGCGGTGGACAAGACCGTGCGTCACGCGGCCGCCGTGCCGGCAGATGCCTTTCCCGCCTATGCCTATCGTGACGATGCCCACGGGCGCATCTGGTTCATGAACGACGGTGACAAGGAAACCGGCAACGATACCCTCAACTGTGGTGACCAGGGCGCCTCGGTGACCATCGTCGAGCGGTCCTCGGCACGGGTGCTCAAAACCCTGTGCGTGGGCCGGGGCCACCACGTGACCCTGTTCTGGCAGGCCGCCGAGGGCCAGTCCTGCCAGCCGGCCAGGAAGGCCTTCGTGAGCAACCTGCTGGACGGCACGATCAGCGTGGTGGGCAACGACGCCGACGACCCCGAGACCTTCCTGCAGATCATCGACACCATCAACCTGGCCGAGGCCGAGCACGAGGACGGGCGGGCCGATGCCCTGCCCAACAAGGCCTTTCCCCACGGCATGGTGTATTCCGCCGTCAGCGGCAGGCTCTACAACCTCAACAACGGCTACGGCACCATCGCCGTGATCGACCCGGTGAGTCACGCCATCGAGCGCCGTCTGCCGCTCAAGGGGTGCAGCAACCTGCTGGACAGCCCCGACGGACGTTTCCTCATCGGCAAAGGGGCCGACCGCAAGTCCGACCCGGAGCACGTGATCGGCAGGCTGGTGGTGATCGATGCCGTCAGTGGCGAGCAATTGCAGAGCCTGAGCCTGCCCGACTACTATCCCAGCGTGTATCGCTTCAGCCCCGATGGCCGCCGGCTCTATCTCACCTCCGCCAGCACCGGCAAGGGCGTCCAGCGTGACAATCTGAACAAAACTGTGGTGCAGGTCTACGACACCAGTCGCCTGCCGGAAATCAACTTGCTCGAAACCCTCGAGGTGGGTCTGGCCGACTGTGGCCGCCGGCCCATCGCCTTCGCCCGCCGGGGCGCGGGCCTGAGCCACGTGTTCATCCCCAATCCCAGCGATGGCACTCTGAGTATCTTCGATGCCGGGCACAAGCACCTGGCCACGCTGGAGATCAGTGCGCCGGGCAGCCAGGAAGTGTTGTTCTCCTTCTGGGGTGAGGGCATCAGCGGCGCCTGAGCCTTTTTCTCCCGGGCGCCGCCGTGGCCGGCGGCGCCCGCACTGTTTGCCCTCCAGTACGTGTTTGGCGAGAAACGTTTAAAGCGCTAAAGCCTTCAGCGTCTCGTCCGCTAATGAAAGTGGTACGGCACTGTGAAAAAACGGCAATGGGGCTAAAGCTTGACCCGAGAGTTGCCGAAACCTTTTTCACAACAATGAAAACGTTTCACTTTTCAGATCGATACAGAGTGAGCCATGAAAAAGAACTTTCCCATCACCGGGGTTGAAAACAATTACCCAGACGATATCCACATCGTCTCGACAACGGATTGCAAGGGTATCATCACGTCGTTCAACGAGGACTTTCTCACGGTCAGCGGTTTCGCGCCGGAGGAATTGCTCAAGAAAAACCACAATGTGGTGCGCCATCCCGACATGCCACCGGCGGCCTTCGCCGATCTGTGGCAGGTTGCCAAGGCTGGCAAGCCCTGGATGGGAATCGTCAAGAATCGCGACAAGCAGGGCAATCACTACTGGGTGGATGCCTATGTGACGCCCATCTACGAAGGCGGGCAGGTGGTGGGCTACCAGTCGGTGCGGGTCAAGCCCGACCGCACCCACGTGAAACGGGCAGAAAAACTCTATCAGGCCCTGAACAAGGGGCTCTCACCCTGGCAGAAGCTGCGAGGCAGGCTGCAGTTCGGATTGATGGGCAAGATCGTGACCGGGTATGCCCTGGCCCTGTTGCCGGCGCTGGCCGCGCTGTGGTGGCTGGATCTGCCCCGGGAGATACTGCTGGGCGTGGTGGCGCTCACCGCCCTGGCCGGTGGCCTGGTGGCCGCCAAGCTCATCGCCCGCCCCTGGCAACAGGCCGCCGCGGCCAGCCGGGATATCTTCGCCAATGCCGTGGCGCAGCAGGTCTATACCGGGCGTGATGACGAACTGGGCCAGTTGCAACTGGTTATCCAGGCTCAGGAGGCCAAGCTGCGCACGGTGATCTGGCGGCTGGATGCTGCCGCCAGCAAGGTGGACGAGATTGCCGCCAGTACCGCCGAGGTGGTGGAGCGCACCGACCAGGGCATCCAGCAGCAGCAAGTGGAACTGGAACAAGTGGCCACGGCGATGAACGAAATGGTGGCCACGGTGCAGGAAGTGGCGCGCAATGCCGCCGACACCGCCCAGGCCACCGAAGCGGCCGACAAGGAAGTGATGCAGGGCAAGGCCGTGGTGACCCAGACCATCGACGGTATCAACCGCCTGGCCGAGGAGATCGAACGGGCCTCCGCGGCCATCAGCAAGCTCGCCCAGGACAGCGAGCAGATCGGTGGCGTGGTGGATGTGATCCGCAGTATTGCCGAGCAGACCAACCTGTTGGCGCTGAACGCGGCCATCGAGGCGGCCCGTGCCGGCGAGCAGGGACGGGGTTTCGCGGTGGTGGCCGACGAGGTGCGCACCCTGGCCAGCCGCACGCAGGAATCCACCGAGGAAATCCAGAACATGATAGAGCGCCTGCAACAGGCCTCGGGTGAGGCGGTGCAGGTGATGGAGCAGGGCCAGCGCATCAGCCAGGCCAGCGTGGAGGAAGCCCAAAATACCGGCGAGTCGCTGGATCGCATCACCCAGGCGGTGAAGAACATCTACGACATGAGCACCCAGATCGCCTCGGCGGCGGAGGAGCAGAGCAGCGTGTCGGAGGAGATTAATCGCAATCTCACCAACATCCATCAAGTGGCCGAGAACACGGCCAGTCAGTCGGTGGAAACCGCGCGTTCCACACAGGAGCTGTTACTGGAGGCCGACCGTCTGCGCGCCATGGTGCATCAGTTCGGTTCAGGGTGAGTTTCCTCATTTTCATCGCCAAGAGAGCGGGCTCTTCGAGCCCGCTTTGTTTTTCAGGGCGTCTTTTGCGCGTAATGCCCGGTGTACCTTGGTGTAGCTCATGGCTGTCAATTTGTGTGCGCTTATAGTATGTTTCGCCAAACTTTATCGAGGGAGATCTTGTCCGATGTCGAAAAAATGCGTTTCTGTACTGTTGTTGCTGTTTGGTCTGGTTCTGGCGTCCACCGCCCAGGCACGCCATTTCAAGGTCTATGGCTACAAGACACCGGAGGCCGGCGAAACCGAACTGGTCTACTGGAACGACTACGTGGCCGGGTCGACCAAGAGCATGGCCTTCTTTGGCAAGAACGTCGATCGTGAGGGTCTGCTGATACACACCCTGGAGGTGGAGTATGGCCTCACCGATCGTCTCAAGCTGGCGGCCTACCTGGATGCCGAACAGCCCGCGGGAGAGAATCTCGAAGTGGCGCGGGCCCGCGTGGTGGCGGCGCATTACCGCTTCGGCAATCCCGGCGAGCGTTTCTTCGATCCGGCCATCTACATCGAATACTACCTGCCCCGGCCGGCCTACCTGGGCTATGCCAAGGAGCGGGTGGAGGCGCGCATCATCCTGGAGAAGAAACTCGGTGACATGGTGCTGAAGCTGAACCCGGTGCTGGAAAAGGTGGTCAGCGGCCCCAAGGTGGACGAAGGCATGGAACTGGCCTATAGCGCTAGCCTCTATGGCCCGGTGTCCGACAGACTCAAGTGGGGTATCGAGTACTATGGTGGCGTGGGCGAGCTGGTGGCGGTCAAGCCGCTCGACGAACAGAAGAACTACCTGGTGCCCGCCGTCACCTATAAGTTCAGCAAGCATCTCAAGTGGAACATCGGTGCGGCCTTCGGTATCACCAAGGCGGCCGACGACCTGGTGATCAAGAACATCGTCGAATGGGAGTTGTAAACCGAATCGTTCCGTCCCTGGTATTCGGCATGCTGGTGCTGGGCGGATGTGCCCGGACCAGCATGCCGGACGCCGATCCTGCGCACGGGGATTCGCCGGACGCGAGCATCGACAGTGCGGCCACGGCCTATGAAATCGCTGCCATCGTCTACCGTCTGGTGGCGCTGGATGTACCCTATACCGCCTCGGTATCCATGACCGCCAGTGGCGAGGTCAACCAGGCTGCTTGCAGCAGCGGGAGTATCGGGGGTGAAGGGGGCATGATCATGGAAGGTGAACGCATGATCGGGGGCATGAACATGCGCTTCGAGTCCTGTGCGCTGGCCGGTAGCCCCAGCGGGCATGCGTTGGTTGTGGACGGCGGTTGTTTCAATCGCATGGACGATGGCGCGGAAACCGTCAGCGGCGAGGAGGTGGTTTTCACTGTGGCCGGTGTGGGCCATACCCTACATGACTTTTCCATCAGCCGGGATGGCCGGCGCATGTTCACGGCCAAGGGTTATGTGCACGGCCTGGGCGAGAATGCCGATCGAGTGGCTTCTTTTTCCACGCCCAGCCGGTTCGAGTACGACGCCAGCGGGCAACTGCTGGCGGGCAGCCTGCTGATCCGCGGCGCTCAGGGTAGTACGGTCCGTCTCACAGTGACCGATGCCAATGAGTTTGTCCTGGCCACCGACATGGATGGCGATGCTGTGGTCGACGATCAGCAAAGTTATTCCTGGGCGGGTTTCACCCCCTGAGAGACCGGCTGGGCGGGGATATACCGTAAGACGCATGCGGCCTTGACGCCGCAAATGATAATGATTATTATTTACTCGTCTGGCTTTGCCGGCACCCGGTTTCCCGTCCCCTTTTCTCCCTCCCTCAGCGGGAAGCCGGGTCTAATTTTCTCCTTTGCGTGACCGTCTTGGGTCATTTCCCACAACAGGGTCCGGTGTTATCAAGCCGGTAACAATAGACTAGACTGACAGCTTCACCAGGCGGGGAATTAGGGTGGTCGTCGATCGTTATCTGATACGGGAAATCGGTAGTGCGCTGCTGGCGGTGCTGGGAGTGTTGCTGTTGATTTTCATGAGCAAGCACTTCGTGCGCTACATGTCGGATGCCGCTGCCGGTGAGCTGCCCGCTTACCTGATTACCCAGTTGCTGGGTCTGTTCACCCTGGCATATCTGCCCCTGTTGATTCCTTTTGCGCTGTTCATCGCCGTGCTGATTGCCATGGGGCGCCTGTACAAGGACAGCGAGATGACTGCCCTGGCAGCCTGTGGCGTGGGTATTCCCCGGATTCTGCAAACGGTCCTGGGGCTGGGTTTGGTCACCGCGATAGTGGTGGGGATTATGTCCTTCTGGCTTGCGCCTTGGGCCGAGCGCGTGCAGTACGACTTGCGTGACCGCGCGGCGATGGAATCGGAGTTCAGTTTCTTGGCGCCGGGGCGGTTCCACCCGGTGCGCGGCGGCAAGGGGGTGTTCTACCTGGAGAGCATGTCGCAAGACAAGCGCCAGATGCGAGAGGTTTTCGTTTTCTTGCAGGATGAACGGGGACAAGCGGTTTTTTCCGCGGCCAGCGCCCATCAATATCTCGATCCTGACACTGGCAGCCGGTACTTGGTACTGGAAGACGGCTATCGTTTCGAGCGCCTGAGCGGCGAACAAGGGTTTCGCTTTTACCAGTATGCCGCCAGTGGCGTGCGGGTCGAGCCGCGTGTGCCGGCCACGGTGCAGCGCCCGCGCATCGCCTGGCCCGGCAGTCGTCTGCTGGAAGCAGGCGATGCCGCTTCCTGGGCCGAGTTGCACTGGCGCATCGCCATGCCGATTTCCAGTCTCTTGCTGGTGCTACTGGCGGTATTGCTGAGTCGCACCGATCCGCGGCAGGGCCGTTTCGGCAAGCTGTTTCTGGCCCTGCTGGTATACATTGCTTACTTCTATATGCTGACCCTGGGGCGGGCCTGGCTCAAGGACGGACTCATCCCCTCGTCCCTGGGCCTGTGGTGGGCCCATGGCCTGGCGCTGGGGCTGGTGGTGGTATTGCTGGGGCGCCAGCTCGGTTGGCGCAACCTGTTTGCGGGGCGCCTCGATGCGGCTGCTTGATCGCTACCTCATCCGTTCGATGGCCGGCGGCATCGGGGTGGTGTTGCTGGTATTGCTGGCCCTGTTCAGTTTCATTACCTTCGCCAATGAATTGGGCCGGGTGGGGCGGGGCGACTACGGAGTGTGGGATGCGCTGGCCTATACCGTGGCCATGCTGCCGGGGCAGGCCTATCAACTGTTTCCGGCTAGTGTGCTGATCGGCACGCTCATGGGCTTGGGAGGGCTGGCGGCGCACAGTGAACTCACCGCCATGCGTGCGGCGGGTGTGTCCCTGCATGCCATCCTGCGTGCGCTGCTCGGCCTGGGCCTGGTTTTGATGTTGCTGATGTTCGCCCTGGGTGAATGGCTGGCGCCCCAGGCCGAACGACATGCGCAGACCCAGCGCTCGCTGGCGCTGAACAACAAGATGTCCTTGCAGAGCGCCACCGGGCTGTGGCTGCGCGAAGGTGACGACATCATCAATATCCGGGAAATCCTGCCGGGAGGACGCCTGCGTGGTGTCACCGTGTATCACCTGGACGGGGTGCGCATCGACCAGGTGCTCAAGGCCCGCAGTGCGCGTTTCGAGCCCTCGGGGCGCTGGCGCTTGCAGCAGGTGGAGCAGGTCTGGCCGGGTACCGGCGGGATGCGAATCGAGCGGCATGCGCAACTGCTGCGCGAGGGTCTGTTGAGCCCGGAATTGCTGGGCGTGGTGAGTACCGAAGCTGGCGCAATGTCGCTGTGGGAGTTGTACCGCTACGTGGATTTTCTGCGCGCCAACGGCCTGGAGAGCGCGGCCTACCGTCAGGCCTTCTGGATGAAGCTGGTATCACCCCTATCCATCATGGTTATGGTGATCCTGGCTCTGCCATTCGTATTTGGCTCCCTGCGCACGCTGAGCGCCGGGCACCGCGTGCTCATCGGCACCCTGGTGGGCATAGGTTTCTATTTGCTCAACCAGATACTCAACTATGCCGGGCTGGTGTTCGGCCTTGCCCCGGTGGCCACGGCGCTGGCACCGTTGCTGTTGTTTCTGTTGCTGGCCATGCGCCTGTTGCGCCGGGTCTACTGAGCGGAGCGGGCTGTCTGCTCCCCCGGCAGGGCGTGGCCCGCCCGGTGTCGGCAGCCCGAAAACGGGTTGACCGGGGTCCGCCCGGGCTAGAGCGGAGCGTAGCCGGGATTGTTGTCGACGTTTTTGATCAGCGGTGTATTGAGTTCCCGGATACGCACGGTTTTCTGGTCGCGCAGGTATTCGCTCACCACCTCCCAGATGGGCGTGGCGTCTTCCGGTTGTTGCTGAACGCTGGCCCAACCGGCCACCTTGTACTTCTTGCCCGGCTGCAGGGGCTTGCCATTGAGGGTGAGATCGCCGATGCGCTGGCCGATTTTCCGGGTGGGGTCGATGCTGTACTTGAGTCCACCCACGCGCACCATGTCGCCACCTTGTTGATAGTAGGGATCCTGGTTGAACAGATTGTCTGCCACGTCTTCCAGGATCAGTTTGATGCGCTCGGCATCCATTTCGGTGAGGGTGGTGGCAGGGTAGGTGATGGCGGTCTGGGTCATCACGTCCTCGAAGGTGATCGTTTCGCCGGGAAGCTTGCTGACGCCCCAGCGGAAACCGGGGGAAAAGGCGATGTCGGCGCCCTGTACCGCCAGCATGGCATCCAGGATCAGCTGATCGAAGGTGCCGTTGAAGTTGCCGCGCCGGTAGAGCAGCTCATCGGTGACCGCCAGGGGTTCGGCCAGTTTGGCGGCAAAGGGAGCGCGCACCTTGTCGATGTAGGCCGCCATCTCGGCGTCGGCCGGCAGCAGGTTGGAGAAGATCGGCAACAGGCGGAAGCGGTGTCCGCGCACCTTGCCATCGCGCACGTCGAAATCCAGCACGCCGAGGAATTTGCCGTTGGATCCCGAGTTGATTACCAGGGTGCTGCCGCCGGCGTTTTTCACTCTTACCGGTGCCGGTACCGCATCGTGGGTATGGCCGCCGAGAATGGCATCCAGTCCGCTGACACGGCTGGCCAGTTTGAGATCCACATCCATGCCATTGTGCGACAGCAAAACCACGACCTGGGCGCCCTCGGCGCGAACCTGGTCGATCAGTTGTTGCAACTCGTCGTCGCGGATCCCGAAGCTCCATTCGGGAATCAGGTGGCGGGGATTGGCGATGGGCGTGTAGGGAAAGGCCTGGCCTATGATGGCCACCGGCACCCCGTTGATTTCCTTCAGGGTGTAGCGCTGGAATACGTGTTCCTCCCATTCGTTGTCGATCACGTTTTGCGCCACGAAGTCGATTTTGCCGTCGATATAGTCGAGGATTTCCTTCACTCGCTCGGCGCCATAGGTGAATTCCCAGTGTGCGGTCATCACATCCACGCCAAGGAGCAGGCAGGCGTCGACCATGTCCTGAGCATCGGTCCACAGGGCAGTGGCGGAGCCCTGCCAGGTATCGCCGCCATCGAGCAGCAGGGCGCCCGGGCGTTGGGCGCGCAACTTCTTGACCAGGGTGGCCAGATGGGCGAAGCCTCCGACCTTGCCGTATTGACGCGCAGCTTCCACGAAATCCAGGTAGGTGAAGGCATGGGCATCCATGCTGTGAGCGGGAATGCCATAGGCCTTGAGGAAATGTTCACCCACCAGGTGAGGCGGGCGCCCCCACATGTCGCCGACGCCGATGTTGATATTGGGCTCACGAAACCAGATCGGCAGCAATTGGGCATGGCAGTCGGTCATGTGCAGCAGCGACACATTGCCATAGGCGGGGAGTTCGTAGAAATCCTCCGGCGCCTTTTGCCAACGCTGGCGGGGCAGTGCCGAGCAGCCCGGCAGGGACAGGCCGGCGGCGCCGGCGATGGCGAGCATTTGGAGAAATTCACGGCGGTTCAGGTTCATGTTGAGGGCTCCTGCAAAACGCGCTGGGAACAAACAGGACGAATAGACGGGCTGAAGAAAGCCGGCCGGCAAAATGCCAGCCGGAATGCGAAAGACTATTTGCGAGCGCCGGGGCCGTTGATCTCCAGGCCATTGCTCATGTAGGTGAGGAAATACTCCAGGTTGCGGTATTCCTCGCTCTGTGCCTTGAATGGTTTGGCGCGCACCTGTTTGTTGCAGCCGGCGAAACGGCGATGCAGGGTGCCCAGTTCACCCCACTTGGAGCGGTAGACTGGAAAATGGGTGACATGCCCCAGGGCCGGGCTGAGCAGATCGGCGCGGATGCGGCGGCCGGCATTGTCCACGTGGCAGTGGGCACAGGCCATGTTCAATTGACCACGACGGGCATAATAGGATTGCTTGCCCTTTTCGTAGGCGTCGCGCGCGCTCAGACTGGGAATCTTCACGTCGATCACGTTGCCACGCGAGGTATAGACCATGTAGGCGAGGATGGATGCCAGCTTGCCTTTTTTGTAGGGCAGGGGTTTTTCACCGTTCTGCACCCGGCATTCGTTGATGGCCAGTGGCAGGGTGATGACTTCCTTGCGCTCGTCGTCGAAATAGGGATAGTTCTGGGCGATGCCGATGCCGCCGTTCTCGAAACAGTCAGCGTAGGTCTTGCCATTCTTGAAGGGGATATTGAACAGGCGCTCACCCTCTTCGATGGCGATTTCATAGGGCGGGAACTCCTCGATGGCTTCCCACTGGGCACGGGAGGCCGGGTCGATGGCGTAGACGCCATTGGCAAAGTCCTGAAACGGAACTTCAGGAAATTTCTGTTTGAAATAGTTCTGGAAAGCCGCCAGGTCGTCGGCGGGGTCGGCCTGGGCGGGGCCCATGACGAAGCCGCCGATGGCCAGCGAGAATGTGAGTGCAAGCAGTTTCCGCATCGAGTTTCTCCTTAATCGAATCGCTGTTGGCGCCAAAGATCCGCAGATCCGTGACTCGCGTGTTATTTGATCTTGGTTTCCCGTGAGTCGCTCTCGCCCTTGTTGTCGACCCAGGCGATCTTGATGGTATCCCCCGGGCTGCCGTCTTTGAGCTTGAACGAGAGATAGGGGTTCTTTGACACGGCCACGCCCCAGTTGGCGACGAATACGACATTGCCGTTGTGACTGCAGGTCACTTCCTTGATGAAGTGGGCGGGGATCTTCTTGCCCGTTTTCTTGTTCTTTCGCAGACCGGTTTCCATGGGATGCTTGATCAGCGCCTTGACCGCGGTCACGCCATTTTTGTGTTTTGCCTTGATTTTGATGGTGTTCTTTGCCATGGGTATTTCCTTCGAAAACGTAAAGGATGCACATATCGGCGGTGTTTAGCCGCCGCACCCTCCAATGGTGACCTTGACGGTCTTCTTGCTGCTGTAGAGAGTGTCGCCCGACTTGATGACGGCGATGACATCGGATGTTTCGCCCATTTTGATGCGGGTGGAGACGAAGGTCTCGAGATCCCCCTTCATGTCGAACGAGGCTGCCAGCGGTTGCGGGTTCTTGGCCACCAGGATGCTGATGCTGTCCACGTTGTCCAGCTTGGCCGAAACGGTGATGGGAACCACGGCGCCGTTTTCGGCGATATCGGGCGCCTTGATCTTGATGGCGCCGGGCTCGGTATTGGTGGTGCCCGTCAACGCCCGCAAGGCGTCTTCCACGGTTTTGGCCTGAAAGGCATTGTCAGGCCAGGCGGCCAGCACCTGGGTGGGTTTCAGCAGCCCCAGGCCCGCGGCCACGCCCAGCGCGCCGGTGGCAAGGCTGCCCTTGAGAAAAGTTCTGCGGTTGATGCTCACGCTCGTACTCCTGCAAAAACTATGTGAACTAGAGGCTGTAGATGAACTCGACGACTTTGTCGATTTCCTGCTCGGTCAAAATGCCATGTTTGCCGAAAGGCGGCATGATGGTGTTGGGATTATTGACGGTCGCGTCCCAGATCTGGGCTCTCAGCTTGGCCTTGTCGGGGAAACGCTCCTTCATGTTGACCAGGGGCGGGCCGATGTTGCCAGGCAGCCGGCCACCCTCGATGGCATGGCAGGCAAGGCAATTGCCCTTTTTGCGGTGAAAGGCGATCTTCTTGCCTTCCTGGATGATTCTGGCTTGATCTTCACCTTCGGCTGCTTGCGCGGCTGTCATCGAGCCGCCACCGAGCACGATGACAACCGCACTGGCGGCGCTGATAAGGGTTTTCGGCATTCTCATGCCCACCTCCTGATTGGTCACGGATAATCGACACCGGGGCGCAGTGTGGCGTCCGGCGGGTTTGTTCAGTCTAGAAGCAAGCGATCGCGAAGCCTTCCTGGCGACCAGCATATCGAGTGCATTGCCTGGCGAGCGCGTTGCACGGCGGGTTTGCAAACCTTGTGCCGGCAGCGACGAATCGTGGCCAATGAGCCCACGTGGCAGGTCTCTTTGCTGTCGATCGTTGCTGCCTACTATGAATAGGCCATGATTGCGAGTCAATACTTGGCGCGAGGGTCAAGCGTGGAATGCGCCAAAAAATTTTTAATTCACCCATAAGGGCTAACTTTCCCCGTGCTGGATGAGGCGTTTGATCTGCTGGATGCGGGCCTGGATGCTCTTGGCCTCGCTGGGTACGATGTCCGATTGTTCCAGGGCCTGTTGCAGGTGTTCCAGGGCGGTGCGCAGGTGGCCATAGCGGTAATAGTATTCGGCGAGGTATTTGTGAGCGGCGCCCGGATGACCGGAAGCGCGCTCAGCTCGGGCCAGCAGTCGCAGCAGGGAAGGACTGTGGCGCTTGTGCAGCAGGGGCAACAGGATGTTGCGGGCCTGCTCGGCCTGACCGTTTTGCAACAGGGCACGGGCATAGCCTTGCGACAGGGCCAGGTTTTGCGGCGCCAGGTGCAGGGCCTGGGCATAGATTGTCAGCCCGCGTTCGGTGTTGCCCAGGGCCAGTTCGCTCTCGGCCAGCACCAGGGTATAGGCGATACGTTGGCCATAACGCTCGATCAGGGCGCGGATTTCACGCAGGGCCTCGGCGGGCTTGCGGCTGGCCAGCAGAGCCAGGGCATAACCATAATGATGGGCAAAGGCGTGGGTATAGCTGCCCTGTCTCAATTCGGTGCGGTATTTTTCCAGCAAGGCCTTGTTGTTGGTGCTGGTCAGCACCCGCAATTTTTCCTTGATCAGGTAGAACTGTTCGTTGTCCGGCAAGGGCTTGTAGTGATATTGGGCCGCACGGCTCTCGGATTCGGAAATACGGCTGGTGGTGACCGGGTGGGTGCGCAGGAATTCCGGCGCCTTGTTGTCGTAGAGTCTATCCTTTTGTTGCAGGCGCCCGAAAAAACGAGGCATGGCGTGTGGGTCCAGCCGCGCCTGGGCCAGGATCTGCATGCCGATGTGATCGGCCTCGCGCTCGTTGGCCCGGGTGAAGTTGAGTTGGCGCTGAAGGTTGCCCGCCAGGGTGGCGGCAATGGCTGCCTCGGTGATGTTGGGGTTCTGGCTGCCCAGGATGGCTGCGGCGACCAGCGCCGCCAGCATGGGCAGGGTCATGCCTTCGGAGGCCTGATAAGCCCGTTGCAGGTGATTTTGTCCCACATGGGCGATTTCATGAGCGATCACGGCGCTGAGTTCGCTTTCGTCGCGGGAGGCCAGGATCAGGCCGGCATTGACGCCGATATAGCCGGCGGGGCCGGCGAAGGCATTGATGGCGCGGTCGTTGACCACGAAAAAATGGAATGATCGCGTCTTGAAATCGCTGTTGGCCACCAAGCGATAACCCAGGTTCCAGATATAGTCGTCCACCTCGGGGTCGTCGATGATCTCGAGCTGGTGACGAAGCTGGCGCATAAAGGCCTCGCCCAGCTCGCGTTCCTCTTCCGGTGACAACAGGTTACCGCTGGGCGAGAGATCGGGGAGGTCGATTTCTTCCGCCGGAGTCACCGGGGGCGTGACGCCCAGGCCGAGCCCCAGGGCGAGAGCGAGAGCGATTTTCTTGATGGGCAAGGCTGTTTCCGTAGCAGGCGGTGCGTCAATGCCCACTATTATACGGAAACAGCCCGCTTTCGCATGCTATTTACCCATGGCCGGAGATGAACCGTAGTGCTGGATTTCACGCCGCCCCTTCCAGTGCTGTTCGCTCAGCAGAACTTCGGGAACATAGTAGCGCTTGGCGCCCGAGGCCGGTTTGCTGGAGACAATTTTGATCACATCGTCGTAGGCGATTTTGCGCAGGATGCCCTGTTGTTCGGTCAGGCGCACGATCATGCCGTCGTCGTGCAGCTTCAGTACATAGAACTTGGCCGGGCGGTATTTGCCGTTTTCGTCCCTGAGGGTGACGACGTAGCGGGTATCTTCTTTGAAATCACTTTGTTGCATGATGTTCTCCTTGTTTTGTGGACCGGATCGAGGGAAATTCTTGTACGAGTCCGGGGTCGTTGCAAGCTGCGTTTTGTGATTTGGACAGTGGAAAATTCGATTTACTCGGGCTACAGTAGAGTATAATATATTCGCATATATTAATATTCAAAGATTTTGATATTGCGTTTAAGAGGGTATTAATATTATTAATTTGCCTGGACGTGTATGGCATCATAAAACTAGCAAGTTAAGGCTGCGGGTATGTCGGTCGCTACTTGCTGATGTGTCTGTGCGTCGATCGTGCGTGCGGCTAATCAATCACAGACTTTAGGAGGAATTTATGGCTGATTTCGATCAAGAGTTGGATGCGTCCGGGTTGAACTGCCCTCTGCCCATTCTGCGGGCCAAGAAGGCGTTGGCGGGCTTGTCCTCGGGTCAGGTGCTGCACGTCATTGCCACCGATCCCGGTTCGGTGAAGGATTTCGAGGCCTTTGCCAAGCAGACCGGCAACGAGCTGATGGAGGCTCGCGAAGACGGTGGCAAGTTCTATTTCCTGATCAAGAAAGCATGACGAGTTTCTGGCGAGACCGGCGTTTGGCCGGTCTTTGCTTGTGCAATGGAGGTTTCTATGTCTGATGAGAAAAAGTTGGCGATCATTGCCACCAAGGGCACGCTGGACTGGGCCTATCCGCCTTTCATCCTGGCTTCGACTGCGGCTGCCCTGGGTTACCAGGTACAGATCTTTTTCACCTTTTATGGTCTACAGTTGGTAAAGAAGGACCTGGACGTCAAGCTGAGTTCGCTGGGTAATCCCGGCATGCCCATGCCCATGCCCATGCCGGTGATTCTGCAGGCCATGCCGGGCATGCAGGCCATGATGACGTCTATGATGAAGCAGAAGATGAAGAAGAAGGGTGTGGCCGACCTCGAGGAGTTGCGTGAGCTGTGCATCGAGGCGGAGGTCAAGATGATCGCCTGCCAGATGACGGTGGATCTGTTCGAGTTCTCGCACAGTGACCTGATCGACGACGTGGAATATGGCGGTGCGGCGACCTTCTTCGAGTTTGCCGGCGAGTCCGACATCAGTCTGTTCATGTGATCCGGTGATTTTGGCAGAAAGAGGGCAGGGCAGATGGCGACATATGCGGAAATGCAGGAAATATTCGACGATATACGCAGCGACTTTCGTTACGACCACGAGCTGAACGGTTGCCTCAATTGTGGTATTTGCACGGCGACCTGTCCTTCGGCCCAGTTCTACGACTATAGCCCGCGTGAAATCGTGCAATTGTTGTGGACCGAGAACGTGGACCAGATCTACGATGCCATGCAGGAAAAGATCTGGGCCTGCGCCCAGTGTATGACCTGCGCCGCGCGCTGCCCGTTCAAGAATTCCCCCGGAGGGTTGGTGGCCATCATGCGCGAAGTGGCCATCAAGCATGGCATGGATTCGGCCCGTGATGTGTTGCGGCCCTTCGGGCGGGTAATGCTCAAGCTGATCACCACCGGAAACCAGTTGTCGCCCGACATGATCCAGCCTGACCACTTTCCCGACTGGGGCCCCAATATCCAGAAGGTCGAGGGTGACCTGAAGACCCTGCGCAAGGCCATACCGGTAAAGACTCTGCAAACCACGGCCACAGCCTGGGAAGTCAGTCTCAAGACCTCGGTGGAAATGTACACCATCTGGGAGATGACTGGGGTACTCGATGCGCTGGAGTTGATGGACGAGAACCTGTTCGACGTGATTGAGGATTTTATCGACGAGAAGCGTGAGGAGTACGAGGACTGGCTGGAAGAGCAGGAAGAGGACGACGACGATTGAGCGTCGTGTATACGAAGTTTCTCCACAGGAGGTAATCCCTTATGAGTAAGAATCAAACCCCACCGAATCCCGGTGCCGAAGGCCAGGGGATTGCCGGTCATGGCGCCTTTTTTCAGCAGACCAATCTGAGTCCGGAAGAGGCCGAGAAGGCCACCGACTGGGTGCGCAAGCATGTGGACAAGCGCAGCATGGATCTGGGCGAGCGTATGGACGACATTCGCGACCACATGTGGGAGTTGGAGAAGGAAGGCGAGATCATCGTCCACCGGATCACCGACGAGCACAAGCCGGAGACAGTGCAGACCCTGTTCGGTTGGGACAAGAAGATTCCCACCACGCGTTTGTGGCACCACAAATCTTGTGGTCAGTGTGGCAATATCCCCGGCTACCCCACCTCGTTGCTGTGGTTCATGAACGAGTTTGGCTACCAGCCGGGGGTGGACTATCTCGATGAGACCGACCAGACTTCCTGCACCGCCTGGAACTATCACGGCTCCGGCATCGGCAACGTGGAATCACTGGCGGCGGTTTTCCTGCGCAATTTTCATCAGGCCTATGTGTCCGGCAAGCAGCATGGTCACGAGCTGGGCCACTTCTACCCGCTGGTGCATTGCGGCACCTCCTTTGGCAACTACAAGGAAATCCGTAAATACCTGATCGAATCGGCCGACCTGCGTGAAAAGGTGAAAAAGATCCTTGGCAAGCTGGGGCGTCTGGTGGATGGCAAGCTGGTGATCCCGGAGGAAATCGTGCACTACTCCGAGTGGGTACACGTGATGCGCCACCGCATTGCCAATGAATTGCAGAAGATCGATATCTCCAATTTGCGTGTCACCGTGCATGCGGCGTGTCACTACTACAAGATGGTGCACGAGGACGCCATCTACGATCCCACCGTGCTGGGTGGCAATCGTGCCGCGCCTGGCACCTCCATCGCCCAGGCCCTGGGTGCCCAGGTGATCGACTACTCCACTTGGTACGACTGCTGCGGTTTTGGCTTTCGTCACATCATTTCCGAACGGGAGTTCACCCGCTCGTTCACCATGGATCGCAAGATCCGGGTTGCCCGCGAGGAGGCCAATGCCGACGTGATGCTGGGTATCGACACCGGTTGCATCACCACCATGGACAAGAACCAGTGGATCGGTCAGGCCCATGGTCAGAACTACAGCATGCCCATCATGGCCGATGTGCAGTTGGCGGCCCTGGCCTGTGGCGCCGACCCATTCAAGATCGTGCAATTGCAGTGGCATGCCTCACCTTGCGAAGAGGTGGTGGAGAAAATGGGCATCAGTTGGAGTGATGCCAAGGCCAAGTTCGAGCAATATCTCAAGGAAGTCGAACAGGGCAATATCGAATACCTTTACGATCCAAAACTCGCAGTCGGGGGATAATAACTTATGTCGGATACAGTACTCGTAGTTGGTGGAGGCCCGGCTGGTCTTTCGGCCGCGGCGGGGATTTCCGCGGCCGGCTTCAAGGCCGTGCTGGTGGAAAAGGAAGATCGTCTGGGCGGCGCGCCCATCCTGTCCGGCTATGCCAAGCTGGTGCCTTCCGGTGAATGGGCCAAGGATGCCATTGGCCGCATGGTGGAACAAGTGGAAGGCGACGCCAACATCCAGGTGCACAAGAGCACCAAGGTGACCAAGCTCGATGGTGACGCCGGTAATTTCACCGCCACTTTGAGCAATGGTGACACGGTGCAGGTGGGATCGGTGGTGCTGGCTACTGGCTTCACCCATTTCGACTCCATCAACAAGCCGGAATGGGGCTTTGGCACTTTTCCCGATGTGCTTACCACCACACAGATGGAACAAATGGTCGGCTCCGGCAAGATCACCTGCCCCTCGGACGGGAGGGTGCCCGAGCGCGTGGCCATTCTGCTGTGCGTTGGTTCGCGTGATCGTCAGATCGGTCGTGAGTGGTGTTCCAAGATATGCTGTACCGTGTCGGCCAACCTGGCCATGGAGATCAAGGAGCTTTCACCCGAAACCGAGGTGTTCATCTACTACATGGATATTCGTACCTTTGGTCTCTACGAAGACAAGTTCTACTGGAAGTCGCAAGAAGAGTTCAAGGTCAAGTACGTCAAGGCCCGCATTGCCGAAGTCACCGCTTCCGACGATGGCCGCCTGCTGGTCAAGGGTGAGGACACCCTGGTCAAGCGCCCCATCGTGATTCCTTTCGATATCGTGGTGCATGCCATAGGCATGGATCCCAACGAAGACAACCCCGAGATCGCCGAGACCTTTGGTGTGGGGCTGGAAAAGCACGGCTATATCGACAAGGCCGAAACCTACACCAATACCTGCGGCACTACCCGCAAGGGGATCTACTCCTGTGGCGCGGCCTATGGCCCAGAGACCATCGACGACTCCATTGCCCAGGGCAAGGCCGCGGGTCTGCGGGCGGTGGCAGATCTGTCCAGGGCCTGACGATCCGGCGGCGGAGAGGGGATGGCAGCATGATGTGGTTCAAGAAGTCCACGCCACCCAATCCGGTCGAGGCCGTATCGCCTGTGGATCTGGCGGTGGAATTCGACGCCGGCATCTTGAGTGACAAATTACAGCAGTTGCTCGAAGCCATGAACGAGGGTGGCGGGCTGGAGCCCTTTGTGCAGGCCTTGCGCAACAAGCACACCTTGTTTGCTTCCACGCTGTCGAGCGAGCAATTGTCCGGCCTTACTCACGATGCCTTCATGTTGTTGTTGGAAACCGTGTTCCCTGCGCGTCGCAAACTGGCCGATGAGTTGCGGGCGCTACCGCAAGCGCGCCTGCAAGAGTTGACTCGGGCATTGATACATGGGCAGGGCAGCGTGGATGAACGCCTGTTGGCCTTTGTCGATGGCCTGGGCGGGCGAGAGCGCAAGACCCGGCGTGCCGCCTGGGACCTGGGCGCAGAACTGTTGCATTTTTGTGATCCCGAAGCCTATCCCCTGATGTGCCGTTGGGTGTGGGATGCGCGGGTGCAAAGCGGCGCCCTGCGTGAATTCATTCGCGCCAACGACAGCCTGCCGGAAATACCACTGGGGCAGGAGGCAGCCCAATTCGAGGCCGCGCGGCGATGGTTCGCCGAGCAGCTTGCCGAAAAGGGCTTTTATCGCGACATCCCCTACTTGCTCGACCTGGTGCTGGCGCAGGCCTATGCCGACTACGTGCTGGCCATGTCCAACGGCATGGGCATGATGGGCTCCGATTTCGGCGCCAAGATGGAGCCCATTGAATGGGTTCTCAAGCTGCTGGGCATCGAGCCCGAGCGCCCGGGCAAGTCGCGCATCAAGCGAGCAAGTGTGCACTGACACCGAGCGAGGCTCTGGCCTCACAGACAAAACGAACAACGGAGATCGAGATGGCAATCCATGAAAAATCCTTGATCGAGGCGGAACGCTTGAAGACAGCCGATCACCTGGTGATCGATGGCGTCGACGTGTCCGGACACTGGAATACCATGATCACGCCGCGCACCCTGTGCGACTACGATGAACATTTCGAAAAAACCATTCAGAAATACGGTGGTGGAGAAAACGTTCATCGTTGCTGGCAGTGTGGGTCCTGTACCAACTCCTGCACCATGTATGCGCAGAACGTAAATTTCAATCCCCGTTACTGGATCTATCTGACCCGGCTGGGTCTCAAGGACGAACTACTCAAGGACAAAGACATCATTTGGCAATGTGTGTCCTGTAATCGTTGCACCCACATTTGTCCCCGTGACGTGCGCCCCGAGGGCGTGATGAAGGCGTTGGCGCACTGGATGGAGGAAGAAGGTATCACTGAGAAGAGCCCGGCCACCGTCTTCGACGAAGAGTTCTGGGACCAGATCGCCGAGCGTGGGCGTATAGAGGATAGCGAGGTGCTGAAAAATTTCTTCCAGAAGACCGGGCAGGAGCTGACACAGGACTGGCTGGTTGAAATGATCAAGCGCATGCTCAAGCACTTGCCCTTCAAACACCTGTTTCGTTCTGGCAAGAACGCCGTAATGCACCCCCGCACTCAGAGCTGGGGGCGCACGGGTGAAGTGTTGAAGCAGTATGTTCAAGAACAGAAGGAGGCCATCCATGGCTAAGGTTGCTTATTATCCCGGATGCGCGCTGGAGGGCAGCGGCGGTCCCTACGATCACTCCACCCGGGCTATTGTCAAAAAGCTCGACCTGCAAATGGAAAAGCTGCAAGACTACAACTGCTGCGGTGCCATGGAGGTAAAGAACGTCCATCCCATGCTGCAGACCTATCTGTCCTCGCGCAATTTGGCCATCGCCGCGGAGCAGATGGGCTACGACACCGTGATGGCGCCATGTAATGGTTGTTATCACAACCTCAAAAAAGCCGAATTCGAACTGTCGACCTCCGAGGACTCCCTGAAGACAGTGCAGGATTTGGCAAAGAAAGCCGATGACCCGGTTTATCAGGGTAATGTGCGCACCGTTCATCTACTGGAGTGGTTGATGGAAGAGGTGGGCCCCGAAGGCATCAAGCAGCGTATCAATAAGAGCCTCAATGGCATCAAGGTGGCCAACTATTATGGCTGCATGTACACGCGGCCGCGTCAGATTTTTCCTGAGAAGGACAAGGGGCCGGGCTCCGAATCCACCTACAAGCCACATTTCATGGATGACCTTCTGGCAGCGGCGGGTGCCGAAAACGTCGACTTCCCGCTCAAGACGGCCTGTTGTGGTGGAGCGCACACCCTGTCCGATGCCGATACCTCTACCCAATTGGTGCTGAATTTGTTGCAGGCCGCGGAAGACAGTGGTGCCGAGGTCATTGCCACCGAGTGCCCCACGTGTCACTCCGGTTTGGAAATGCATCAGGTGAGAGCGGAAAAGGTTTTTGGTATCAAGACCAATGTGAAAATTCTCTATTTCACCCAACTGCTGGGCCTGGCGCTGGGTTTGTCGCCGCGCAAATTGGGGATTCACGAAAATATCAGTGATTCCATAGATTTTCTCAAGCAAAAGGCCATAATCTGATCGGCGCAGGCATGTTTGGGTGCAGTGAGGGAGTCCGGTCGCATGGACTGTAACCAGTGCGAGTTTCGGCCGGAACTCTATTACGATGACGAGTTCCAGATCTGGGTCTCGCGCGAGGACAATGGCGACTACCTGGTTGGTATGACCGATATATCCCAGACCATTGCGGGCCGGATTCTCCACGTTCGGGTGCGCCGTCCGGGTACCCGACGGCCCATGGGAAAGCCGGTGGCCACCCTGGAAAGTGGCAAATGGGCCGGACCGGTGCCCAATCTCATGGATTGCATCATCGTGGAAGGCAACCAGGCAGTGCTTGAGCAGCCGGGGTTACTCAACCGTGACCCCTACGGTGCCTGGATTGCACGGGTGCGCCCGATGGATGCAAACCAGGATGTGCTGGCTCCTTTCGTTACTGGCGAGCAAGCTCGCAAGGGCTATTGTGCTCGGGCCCAGGCAGAAGACATCCATTGCAAGCGGCTGAAAGACTGAGCACATAACCATGGGTGACACCAACTATTATCTCGACAACGACGAACAATCGGTGCTGATCATCATGACCAGTGGTCCCAGCACACCAGCACGTTGTGCCACGCCCTTCTTTCTGGGGTCCATCCTGGCGGCCATGGATGCCGAGGTGCGTATTTTCTTCACCATGGAAGGTGTGCGTCTGATGTGTCGCGGGGTGCCAGAAAACCTGGTGGCCATGGAGGGGGGCAAGAAGATCATCGAATTCGTGCGCGATGCAAAATCTGCGGGAGTCAAACTCAATGTATGTATGCCGGCTCTGCCCGGTTATGAGATAGACCCCCAGCACGACTTGATCGACGAAGTGGACGAGGTGGTAGGAGGCGGCGTATTGGCCGACTTGATCCTGTCGGCTGATAAGGTAATATCGTTTTGAGTTGAATCTGGGCGGAGCTTGGTCTCCGGTTCCCAACCAAGAATGCCGACGCATCGGCATGAAACCATTGCAACTAGGGAGGCAATCGCATGGGCACTGTTCGTGGCTGTGATATTCCAGAAGATTTGAGTTACAACGTTGAAAACAATGTGTGGGCGCGGCGGGAAGACGATGGTACCGTGACCATCGGTATGACCGCTTATGCCGCGGCGCTGGCAGGCCAGATCGTGTCCTACACGCCCAAGAAGGTCGGCAAGTCGGTAAAGAAAGACAAGTCCTGTGCCACCGTCGAGTCCGGCAAGTGGGTAGGTCCGGCCAAGTCGCCCGTGGCCGGTGAAGTGGTTGCCATCAACGATGCCGTTTCCGCCAATCCTGGCTTGATCAACGAAGATCCCTATGGTGAAGGCTGGCTGGTCAAGATTCAGCCTAGTGATTGGGATGCCGACTCCGCTGGCTTGGTGAGCGGAGCCGATGCCATTTCGGCCTTCGAAGCCAAGATGGAGGCTGATGGGTTTGACGGTTGCTCATAAAACCAACATAGAGGTGGCATGGTCCTAGCCTTGCCGCCCTTTCGGTGCTTGCCCGGCCTCTTGCCGGGCTTGAGTTTTATCTTTGAAGGTGGATGCAATGCTCGATTGGATTGGTGCGCTTCGGCGCGTGGAAGCGCTGGAAGACGTGGACTTCGACGAAGCGCTGATCGAGAACATGGCCCGCCGCTGGGCGGCGTTGCCGCGCACCAGCAATTCCCGCATCAACTTCTATACGCCCACATTCAAGTCCTACCAGAGTTCCGAAATCGCCAGTTGCGGAAAGAACGCTTGGCCTGCGCTGTCCATAACCGGTAGCGATTGCAAGTTGCAATGCGACCATTGCAAAGCCAAAATTCTCGAGCCCATGATCCCTGTGCGCACGCCGGAGAATCTGTGGCGTACAGTCAATCAATTGATCGAGGATGGCGCCCAGGGCATGTTGCTCACCGGGGGGTCAAACCACCGTAACGAAGTAGAATACGGCCCCTTCTACAGTACCATTCGTCGTATAAAGGATGAGTTTCCCCAGTTCAAGATAGCCTTGCATACCGCCTTGGTGGACGATGACATGGCACGAGCCATGGAGCAATCCGGTATCGACGCCGCTATGATGGACGTAATAGGTGCGCAGGAAACCATTACTCAGGTTTACCACCTCAAGCGCAAGGTGGAAGACTTCGAGTTGACGCTGGAAAGCCTGGTCAATACATCCATGAAAGTGGTGCCGCATATTGTCATAGGCCTGCACTATGGCCACCTGCGGGGTGAGTGGACGGCGTTGGAAATGCTACAGCGTCATGTGCCCGATGCCGTGGTGCTGGTGGTGGTGATGCCCCAATATGCACCGGCAAAACGTCCCTTCGTGACGCCTGACCCCCACGAGGTAGGTCGTTTTTTCATGGATGCCCGTGAGGCTCTTCCAAATACACCCTTGTTGTTGGGCTGTGCCCGCCCTTCCGGCATGGTCAAATTGCAGATCGATAGCTATGCGGTCATGGCTGGTATCAGTGGGCTGGCGCATCCGGCCGATGGCGTGGTGGAGTTGGCGGCTCGCCTTGAACGTAGTGTCAAGATCACCCCGGCGTGTTGCTCCATTGCCGTGGGCGAGGAAGTCATGGCGCTGGACGATGCCGACGATACCCTGGAACTGGATCTCGAGGCCATTCTGGCCCACGAGCGACAAAACCGCCGACCTGTGTTTGCCAAGCACAGTGCCCTGGCGGGTATCAAAGTGGTTGGCGACAACGCCTGAGGAGGGCAGGACATGCAAACCAAGCAAACCTGGCGAGTGATAGACACCGGCTTGCGCCGTGCAGCGGAAAACATGGCGCTGAACAAGACCTTGCTGGAAGGACACCAGCAGGGTATTACACCCCATACCCTGCGTTTTTTGCAATTCAAGCCCTCGGCCCTGCTGGGCTTTCACCAGAGCGCCGAGCAGGAGCTGCGTATCGACTATTGTGCTGAGCAAGGTATAGATATCCAGCGTCGCATCACCGGTGGCGGGGCCATCTATTTCGACGAAACCCAGATTGGCTGGGAGTTGTATCTCGACAAGCAAACCCTGGGTACGGCCGATATGAGCAAGATTGCGCGGCGTATCTGCGAAGCTGCGGCGCGAGGGATCAGCACTCTGGGTGTGGATGCCCGCTATCGGCCACGCAACGACATCGAGGTCGATGGCAGGAAAATCTCCGGTACTGGAGGTGCTTTCGATGGCGACTCCATTCTCTACCAAGGCACGCTTCTGGTGGACTTCGATGTGGAGCGCATGTTGCGAGTATTGCGTATTCCGGCAGAAAAACTCTCCGACAAGGCTATTGCCTCGGCGCGTGAGCGGGTGGCCAATCTCAAGGATCTGCTGGGTGCTGTGCCGGATATGGTCCGGGTCAAGCAAAGCATCAGTCAGGCCTTCGCCGAAGAGTTCGGAGTTGTCTTTGAAGCTGGCGAACTCAATGAGCAGGAACAGGCGCTCTACGGGGAGTCACTGGCGGAAATCGACACCCCGGAATGGGTCTACCAGCACAATCGGCCGGCCAACGAGACGGCCGTGCTGGAAAACATCGTCAAGAGCGAGGGGGGGCTGATGCGGGTGGCCGTGTCGGTGGACCAGGCCAGGCAGCGTATCAAGCAGATCTGGATCACCGGTGACTTTTTCGTCAACCCGCGCCGCATGGTGGCCGACCTGGAAGCTGCCCTGAAGGACACGCCTATCGCAGAAATGGCCGAGAACGTCCATCGTTTCTTCGATCATTACCCAGTGGAAATGTTGCTGCTGCGGCGAGAGGATTTCATCACGGCCATAACTGGTGCGCTCGATGGTGAACGCGAGGCCGCCGGCACCGCCTGATGAACATGCCACAATCCCAGCGTAAGGTCGATGTCCTGGTGGTTGGTCTGGGGCCGGGAGGCGGTAGTGCCGCCTGGAGGGCGGCCCGTGCTGGCTTGCGCGTGCTGGGGATAGACAAAAAGCGCCAAGTAGGCTTGCCGGTACAATGTGCCGAGTTCATTCCCCTGCCGTTGGGGCGCCATGCTGACAGTTCGGTGCGGGTACAGAATATTACCGGCATGAAGAGTTATTTGCCTTCGGGTTCGGTGGAAAAAAGCGACTTTCCCGGTTTAATGATAGATCGCCAGGCTTTCGATGCGGCTTTTTCAGCCAAGGCTCGATCGGCAGGTGCCGAATTACTTGTCAATACACGGCTGCGCTCCTTACGCATTGATGAACGTGTGGCGGTGATTGAAACGCCTGCGGGTATGAGCGAAATTACTTATGAACTGTTGATCGCTGCCGACGGGCCGCATTCACCCTGTGCACGATTTCTGGGCTGGCCGGAACAGCTCACTGTCAACACACGGCAATACACGGTGCCGCTCAAGCGGGCTTATAGTGACACCGATATCTGGTTGTCCGATGCCTATCCTGGAGGTTATGCTTGGCTGTTCCCCAAGGGCAAGATGGCCAATATCGGCCTGGGAGCCGACAAGCGCTTCACTCACGATCTGAAAAAACCGCTGGATGAGTTGCATGAGCAGCTTTACAGGCAGGGTCTGGTAGGCGGAAAAATCCTTGCCCGTACCGGCGGGGCTATCCCTGTGGGTGGATTACGCGAACGCCTGAGCGATAGGAACATCGTGTTCGTCGGTGATGCCGCCGGGCTTACCCATCCCATCACTGGAGCGGGTATTTCTGCCGCAGTGATATCGGGCGAGCGAGCCGGTCAGGCGGCTGTAGAGCTGATGGCCGGTGGCCAGGATGCCTTGGCGGACTACGAAGAAGACATCCGCGACCAGTTCGAGCATACCCTGCAACGGGCCGTGGCGCGCAGGCAATGGCTGAGCCAGCATTGGCGCACGCCGCGTGCCCAGAAAGATGAGATCCAGCGCCGCGGCTGGATTGCTTTCGAGGAATATTTTGGCGAACCGGCTGCCTGAGTCGCTGAAGCCTTGGTTTTCAAGAAGAGGAACCCCGTTATGAGTGTATCGGCCGACAACATGACCGCACCCCTGAATTTCTACAAACCGGACTACTTCGTCAAGACGCCGGAAATGCGCTCGCCTGAATACGTGCAAATGTCCACGGCGGCAGCTATCAGTCTCGGTCTGATCGAAGGGCAGATGCATCGTACCTCCTGTACTCACTGTCTCAATCTTCTGGTCACTTATCCAGAAGGTTGCCGAGCCAACTGCAGCTATTGTGGCTTGGCTCGTCATCGTGAAGAGTCGCGTGATTATGCCGACCGAAACTTTATTCGGGTCGACTGGCCCACGGCACGCTACGATGATGTCATCGAGCGCGTCAAGGCAGGGGGCGACAAGGGTGCCTTCGAGCGCATGTGTATCTCCATGATCACTCATCCAGATTCCGATGCCGATACCCTGGTGCTGTTGCGTAAATGGGTGGAAGCCCTTCCTCATATCCCGGTCTCCATTCTCTCCAACCCCACCACCATGAGCTATCAAGACCTGGTGACCCTGCGTGATGAAGGTGCGGAAATATTCACCGTTGCCCTAGATGCCGTTACGCCAGAGATCTTCGAGCGCACCAGGGGAAAAACCGTCGACAGTCCGCATAGTTGGGACAAATACTGGCAGGCCATTGAATGGGCAGCAGAAATTTTCGGACCTGAGAAATTCGGGGCTCATCTCATTTGCGGCATGGGAGAAACCGAGCAGGAAATCCTCACCGTGGCCCAGCGTATTCGTGACATGGGCGGCCACAACCACATGTTCGCCTTCTTCCCCGAGCAAGGCTCCATGATGCAGGATTGGGCACCGGTTCCCCGTGATCAATGGCGACGTGTACAACTGGCCCGCTTCATCATCGACTACGCCGGTGGACACTTGCGCGACATGCGCTTCAACAGTGCCGGCCAGGTGGTAGACTTTGGCCTGAATCAGGCCGAGCTGGAAGCGCTTATCGACTCGGGTAAACCTTTTCAGACCTCCGGCTGCCCAGGCAAGGACGACGAGATTTCTGCCTGCAATCGGCCCTATGGTGACTCCACGCCATCCGACATACTGTCCTTTCCCTTCGCCCTCAATGACAAGGACGTGAGCTTCGTTCGACGCCAGATGGCGGGCGAGGATATTGGAACGCTGGACCCCGAGGCCCTGGATTGAATCTCATCATGAAACAATCCATCAAACTCACCGATATCGGCTCGCTGAAAAATGAACTTCGAAAATACAAGGCGGGAAAAAAGCTCGATATTGCCCAATTCAACCAAGTTGCCCGCCTGGCTTGGCTGGGTAAGCTGGTAATCCAGCCGTTGGATCCCGCCGACCCCGAATGCAAGGCCTGGCTGGTCTTTGTTGACCACCCCGACGAGCTGGCCGGGCACGTGCTCAATCTCGACGCCGATCTAGTTGGCCAGATGCACATCATCGACGCGCAACAGGGCGAGGCCCTGATCAAGGCCCTCGAGTTGGGTGTGAAGGAGCGTGCGGCACTCTACCAGGATCTTGATCAGCGCGATTTCTACTTCCAGAACTTCTACCAGGGGTCTGAGGAAAAGAACGAACCATGACCCATCCCACCATCGAGGCCCGCCTGCAGAAGCGGATCATCGTCATGAGCACTGATGAAGCCTTCATGGAAGAAATACGCGGCCTGCTTCCGCCAGGGTGGAAGCTCGAGTGGATCACAGACGTGGACCAGTTGGGCGATTGGCACGAGTTGTTATTGTATCGCTTCCTCTTGCTCGATCTCGATGAAGTCGATACCTTCGATCCACTGGAAGTCATTCGCCAGCTACGTCTGCAATACCAGATCAACCTGCCCGTATTCTGCTTTGGTGGAGATGCCGATATCCAGGACGAAATGCGCTTATCCCGTGCTGACCGCTGCTTCGATCGTCAGCAGCTTCTGCAAATTCTGCCGCAGTTTTTCGAACGATACAACTGGTGACCTTGCTGCGGCCGTCAGTCCAGCGGGCTTACAACACCTCGCCCGCCACGATTGAGAACGTGAGTATAAATCATCGTGGTGCTCACATCTTTGTGTCCCAAAAGCTCCTGTACTGTACGAATATCGTAACCGGCTTGTAGAAGATGCGTGGCAAAACTATGCCGTAAGGTATGACATGAAGCTGGCTTATCGATACCCGCCTGCCGAACGGCGCGTTGCATCGCACGTTGCAACACCTTCTCATCCACGTGATGGCGCCGCGTGATATCGCTGCGAGGGTCTTTTGACAGGCGAGCAGAGGGAAACACATATTGCCATCCCCAGGATTTGGAAGCATTGGGATACTTGCGTTCCAGTGCAAACGGCAAATAAACTGAACCAAAACCCCGCTGCAAATCCTGTTGATGGATGATCTTCGCCTTGTCTAGCTGCTCCGATAAGGGAGTGATCAATTTCTCGGGTAAGATGGTTACCCTGTCCTTTTTCCCTTTGCCGTCACGTACGATAATCTGATTCATTCCGAAGTCTACATCCTTTACACGCAGACGGATACACTCCATCAGGCGTAGTCCGGAACCATATAGCAAGCTGGCCATCAACCAGGGCAAACCTTGAAGATGAGCCAGCACAGCCTTTACCTCTTCCCGGGATAAAACCACAGGAATATGCTTGGGTTTTTTGGCGCGCTCCACATCCGCAAGCCAGGGTAGATCCATTTTCAGAACTTCACGATATAAGAACAGCAAGGCACTCATGGCCTGGTTCTGAGTAGAAGCGGCTACATTACGATCCACAGCCAAATGGGTTAGAAACGACTCAATTTCATTTGCGCCAAGATTTGCAGGATGGGATTTATTATGGAAAAGTATAAAGCGACGAATCCAAGCCACATAAGCTTTTTCTGTGCGGATGCTATAGTTCTTTCGTCGTATACGAAAACGAACTTGATCCAGGAGGCGAGGAGGGGGAAGTTGAGGCATAACCAGTCCTTGGTAGTGCAACCTAACTCATTGTTCAACCTAGTAGGGTTAAGTGGTTATGTCAAGGATGAAGGATTATGCACCATTCTTGGTGTAATAGTGATATCCCTTTTATAGGGTATATTTATAAGTTAGGCGTTATAAGAGGGGGAGCATGGCTGGAAAAGAATTGAAAGCTCTACACTGCACGGTCTGGAAAGATCGTCGTATAGTGTTTCGCTACAAAAATGGTCGGTGGGATATTTTTGAATCATTCAGGCCTTGGGATATTCGCGAAGCGCTAAAAATTGGCCTAGAAAAAATTGAAGAGTCTATCCCAGGAGCAATAGCAAAGGCGGCAGAATTGGATGATCAGGAATGGCAAACAAATAAACGTCGCAGCAGGAGATATATCGCAGAAACCCCTGATCTTTTGTACATAGAAAGCCCACACCTTAAGCAGCAGGCAGAACCTGTGGGCAATTATTATGTAATAACCAATATACCTTGGAGAGATGTCCCACATATATTGAGTTTGGCATGCAGAGCAGCTGATATTGAGTATGGTTCACTTTCCAATCTTACCTTTTAGTAAAAAACGCCTAACAAGGTGCTCGTTCGGACGCAAACTACGCTGCGCTTCGTTTGCGCCGCACAGCTTGGTCGTTAGGGGAACACCGTTCACGGATGTTATCGGAAAAGTACAAACAGTCGCTAACCCGCTACGAAGGTAAGAGAGGGGTCTTTTTGTGCGGTATCTCGTTATTCGCGCCTTTCTTTTTGCTAGTAATGGGTAGCCTGAATATATGGCTGACTTTGCAAATAGGTAGTGCTGGAGATTTTACACTTGGCGATATCATGCGAGTTTGGTTCGATGAAATTGATATGCAAAGTGAGTATAAGTACAGCGGTATATTTCTCGCAGGGTTGCAGAGGTTCAATACAGCGATAATACAATTTTCTTTTGCGTTGGTGCTATTCCCTATGGCATTGGGTATATGGTTTCATAGAAAAAGGGACCGTGCCATTATTGATGCTCTTCGAAAACATGGTGAGATTTAATTGGTACGGTTAAATACCCCTAACAATACGCTCGTTCGGACGAAAACTCCGCTGCGCTCCGTTTGCGCCGCACAGCTTTATCGTTCGGCAAAAAAGGGGGGGGGTAAATAAAGAAACATGAAGTCTGATGACATTACTGTGCAGCAGCTTTTTCAAGATCGTCGCCAGTATATGGTTCCTTTCTATCAGCGAGCCTATGTATGGACGCGAGGGAACCAGTGGGAACAGTTGTGGGAAGACATTTTATCTAAGGCTGAAGCGCGTTTACTAGGAGGAGCTAACACCCCTCATTTTCTGGGCGCAATAGTCTTAGACCCTCAGCCAAGAACAGGTCTTATAGGTGTCGATACGCTTCATATTATTGATGGTCAACAACGGCTGACGACACTCCAATTTGTATTGAAAGCGGTAAAGATTGCTCTTAAAGCTGTAAATGCTACATCCATTTCGGAAATCGTTACTGCTACATTAGTTAATTCCAACCCGGATACAATGCGTGACCCGGATGTAGAAAAGTACAAAGTGTGGCCCACTTTCCGTGACAGAGATCATTACAAGCGTGCTTTCTCGGCGGAGAGCAGAGAACAATTAAGGTGCGCGTTTCCAGACAGCTTCACTCAGCGCGAAACGCTTAGGAAGATTGGCATTAAGCACCCGCCTCCGCTGGAGGCAATTTGGTTTTTTAGTTCGCAATTTGAGCAATGGATTAAGGCTGCCGGGGAAAGCGAAATATCTTTGCGTTCGGAAACGCTTGCCACTTCTATTCTGCAGGACCTCAAGGTCGTGTCAATCGTTCTTGACAAAGAAGACGATGCGCAGGTGATTTTTGAAACATTGAATGGAAGAGGTGCGCAACTTCACGCTACCGACCTCATAAGAAATTACATATTCATGAGGGCAGATCAAGAGGGTGAGAACTCCAAACAATTATACGATGATCTATGGGCACCATTTGAGGAGCCTTATTGGAACGAGGTACAACGCCGTGGTCGAATGTCTAAGCCAAGAGTTGAATGGTTTATTCATGCATTCTTACAGGCCATTATGCAGGAGGATGTTGATCTAGGACGTTTGTATTTCGAGTATCGACGCTTTGTATTCAATAACACAACGCCGCGCAAAGCGAGTAATCAATTAGATTTGCTTGCTAAATATTCTGAACTTTACCGAAAAATGATAGATAAAAAGGGTCCAGAGCCAATTTCGATCTTTGGCCGAAGAATTGCCCCTTTTGAAGTGACAACCATACATCCGCTAGCATTGTATATTGGCGCCTCTAAAATAAATGATGAAGAAAAAAATAGCATGTATGAGTTGCTTATATCATATGTGGTACGACGTCAGATTTGTGGGTTAACTCAGAAAAATTACAATAATGTCTTTCTTTCTTTGCTAAAGGGCTTGTCTAAATCTAATATTTCACCTGCTTCACTGAAAAAATTACTGAGCTCTTTGACAGGAGAGGCTTCTCGTTGGCCGAGAGACGAAGAATTCAGAAACGCATGTGAAACAGCCGCATTATTCCCTGGAAACTTGGATTCTTCTAGAATGCGCGCAGTCCTCAGCGAGCTAGAGTTTTCTCTTCGGGAAAGTTCGCGAACAGAAGATCCTCTATGGGCTGAGATGGGGCACCTAGACGTTGAACATATTCTGCCACAATCGTGGTTCGCCCACTGGCCACTACCAAATGGGGATTTAGTGGAAAAAAGAGAACTCGCAGGAATAGGCTTGAAAAAGCTTCTGGGAACGGAGCTTGATGAACGAGAAAGGGCAATCATCGAACGAGAAGAAAAGCTAAAGACTCTTGGCAATTTAACCTTGCTTAATCTCAGCGTAAACAGAGAGGCTCAGAATAAGGAGTTTTCGCTTAAGAAGCGATTGCTGCTCGAAAATACTAATCTTAGATTGAATATTCCATTGTTGGCAAAGGAGGAATGGGGCGAGGCTGATATCATAGAGCGGGGACGGGAGCTAGCAAATGCAGCGCTAAGAATCTGGCCTGGAGTAAAAGCCGAACAAGGCGCTGCACCTGACCGCTATTCCGCTGCGCTCCATAGCGGCAGGTGAGCTTTGTCGTTAGCACTGAAAGATAAAGTACTGGCTTTTCTTGATAAAAGGAAGAAATTGGTATGCACTGGCTTGAATACAAGAATATCGAAACTGCCAACACTCTTTCGGTTTGCTTAGATCAAAAAGCAATAAAATATTGTGGAAAGACCGAATTTATTCAGGATATCGCAGTGTATGAATCTTTGTTACTGATAGCCAAAAATGGAAATGACGTAACAACATACGACTCTTTGTGCGATGTTATAAATCGTGTCAAGAAAGTAGGCAGTGATTCTGAAAGTACTCTGGCAAACAAATACGTGTTCAAAATCAGAAAGGCCTTGAAGAGTATTTCTGTCTCTAACTTTGTGATAAATGTCCGTAATAATGGTTATCGTATTGCTGACAATTGGATATTACTTGATGGCAACCAGGGATTATCGAATGGCGATGAATTTCTAACAGAGATTCGCGCAATCATTGACGACTGCATAAACTATAGTCAGAGCGTTGAAATTACGCACGACAGGTGCGGTTTGTCTTATATTGTTCCATCTGATCAAGTCTTGCTGAATAATTTTCGCAGAATGAATGCCTGTTACCATATTTTTATGAGGGACTATTCAAAGCCAGGCAACAGTGCGCAACTTATGGAGGTGAGAAACAAGCTAAATAAGCTTTTGTCTTACTGTATATTTTGGCGTGTCGGAGACGGCCTAACGGATGAGAAATGGAAGTCAGATTACAGAAATGAGTTAGAAGTGCTGCTTAAACAGATAGAGACTAATGTCAACCTTATTGATTAAGAAACCGCAGCATTATCCTTGTTGCTACGGTTTCTCAGCCATATTTTCGGTTAGGTAAATTCGTAGTTGACTTTAAGGCGATCCTTCTTTCTCTTGATCCGCGTTATGACAAGCCCAGTGAGTTCTTTGGTGTTACTGACATGTGTGCCACCACAGGGCACCGGGGTAAAATTCCCAATGGCAATCATTCGAGTCGGCTTGTCTTTTGGAACATAACGTGCCAGGAACGGGCGAAGTTTTTCTATTTCTTCAAATGTCGAGGAGATAGCCTTTATTTCCATTTCAGCGTTAATGGCTTCCTGCAGCTTTGCCATTGCTTCATCGAGCATTTCACTGTTTCCTTGGCGTTTCTCGTCGAGCATCTCCACATACGATCCAGAAGGAAAGTGATAGCCTTTCGCAGGCAATAAACCTGGGTTCATCTCTTCAAGGATGTGTGTGATCAGGTGACCTGCCGTATGTGCTTTTGCGTTTTTCAAACGTTTTTCACCATCTACATGTTGGACAACGCTTTTTCCGATCAGACCATCCTCAACTTTTAGGCCGATAACATGATGGACAATATTGCCATCGCGATATTCCACAGCAGAAACTTCGTATCTATTGCCGTTTACATCTAAATATCCAGTGTCAGATGGTTGGCCGCCCCCTTGCGGATAAAAAATCGTTTTATCGAAGTACACTTCAGCTGAGTTGCCAATCTGCGCCATATCTGTGATTGATGCGTTAGATTGAAAGCAGTATGTATCTTCTAAGTATTTTGCATTAGTGTTCATGATTTACCTCTCTTTGTAGGTGGTTTAGTTGATTTAACTCCAGATGACTAATGGATCGACAGCTTTAGAGCTTGTAGATCCAATAAAACAGGTCCACGTTACACGCGATCCAGTTTTAATTTTTTCAACAGAGTGGACTCTCATAGGATTAAAAATGATCAAATCGCCTGCTAAGGGATTTATTGAAATTTTCGGAGGAGATAGTTTATCTCTATCAACGCCGTAACTACCATCAATCTTAATCGCGTTGTATTCTCTTCGTGTTGGCCATTCATCCCAAAGAACCAGTTCTCCACCGGAGAAAGGTGTTTGAAGGTAAACGTTCGCAGCGAGTTGATTGACGACGTTTGTTTTGTCATTGGTGGCAATATCCCATTCAAGAACATCGCAATGCGGTTCCGCATAGCTTCCAGCTTTGAATTCGCGGACAAGGCCCGCAAACATTTTCCTTCCGCCAAGGGTTGCTAGAGTGCATCCTCCTTCCCATGTCTCATCTAGTTCTATCTTAAGTCGGTCAATCGGCGTTCTATGCGGATGAAGCAACTTTCTCATTTCCTTCATCCAGATGAGAGCATTTTTCTGATATCGAACCAATGACAACGGGTCGTTCTGACACTCAAAGTAAGCCTGGCCAACACGTCCAATAAGTGGGGCATTGATATATGAGCCATAATAATTGCTATGACGTATCTTATCCGCTAGTATTTGAGACACGCTCGCTGTGTAATATTGAGGTATCCTTATAGCATCAATCGAACGGTCAAGGAGCCCATGTAAATGCCACTCCTTTATTTCATTGGTGATAATGATGTTGTTGTGACTGTGCACACAGTTCTTTTTCAAGAAAGCGGTCATCGTTTTGCTCCTCACAGTTTTGTCATGAGTCAATAATAGTCGCGTTGAAGTCGAGAATACATCAGAAATAATTTCAGAATAAATGAATCTTCTCGGAATAATTGCCCATAGAGCACGAATGTGCTAACAATCACATGCACTCGGACAGCAAAAAGCAGCGCTCGTTCCTCGCTCTGCTTTTTTCTGCCGGTGATGTGCGGCGTTAGCCCTGTAACCATCTGAGAGTAAAAGGTGGCCCTGGTGCTAGGCAAGTGGCCGAGCGGCAATAGGGAGGCGAGCAAGCCAGTGGCTCCGGCAAGGCTGAGCCAGCAAGGCAATGATGGGGTTTCAAATCTGGCAACCTAGCCTGTTCTTGCGAGAAGTGCAGGGCTGAGCAAGAATGGCTTGGCGG
>WFPC01000005.1 GCA_015487785.1 Gammaproteobacteria bacterium
AAGCTGACCAACAGGCCGATTATGCCTCCAAACACACCGCCCCAGACCACCAGCCAGCCGAGATGTTGACGGATGAGGTCTTGCACGATCTGCTTGACATGTTCCGGTGTCAGTTCTTCCAGGCGCTGATCGACCATGGCGGCGATTTTTTGCTGCATGTCCTCGCTGAGACCCTCGGTGTCCACACTGCGGGCGAGGGTCTTTCGCAGGCTTTCGTGTTGCAGCATTTCCGCCAGCGATTGCTTGATTTTTTTCATGAAGGGCAGGCGCAGGCTGTTCAGGGCCTCCTTTCCACCTATCATGGCCAGCATATTGCCGAAAGAGGAGTTCATGATGGCTTCGCTGAGGCGGTTGAACAGTTTGTCGTAGTCCAATGTGTCGAGCATTTGTCCGGGCCTGATCCACTGGCCGATGTTGGCCTCTTCGGCGGCGATGAAGCGGCGCACGTTGGTATCGTTGAAGAATTCCTCCATTACCAGTTCACGAATGGCCTGTTTGAATTGTTCGAAACGCGCGGGAATTACGCCGGAACCGTAGAGCAGGGGAACGCGTTCGAACAACATGTGTATGGCCAACCAGTTGGTTATGGCGCCGGACAGGGCGAACAGACCAGTGGAGAGCAATTGTTCGCCATAGACGGGCGAGAACAGGCCGAGCAGAACGAGAAGCAGGGCAACGAGGTTGGTGAGGAGGGCCTTGTTCAAGATTCAAGATAGGGCCGGCCTGTGCCGCCCGGGCGGCACAGGCGTCGGATTCATTCGCTCAGCAACTGGTCGAGCGCTTTCAGCAATTGCGTGCAGGCTGGCGAGCCGGCAGGCTCCAGCAGAGTACCGTCGAGGGCGTATTTGCACGACAGGGCCTCGGCCGAGTCGCCCTGGCTGAGGTCACGCAGGGTCAGTAGCTTGCCAGGGAAAAACTCGGCTTCCAGTTCGCCGCCCACGGTGAAGGTGTAGCTGTCCCTTTCCTTCCAGTAGAGGGTGAGGCGATGTTGTGACATTTTCTGCAATACCTGGCGCAACAGGGCCTGGTCCTTGGGTTTGGCGGCCGGGGGCTTGGCGGGGATGTCCGCCGGCGTGGGGTTTTCCGCGTTCTCCTGTGTGCCGTTGGCAGCCTGCGAGGCGACGGTTTCTTCGGTATCGCTTGTGTCGGTTGGGCCTTGGCTGGCGCAGCCGCCGGCCAGCAGCAGCGCCAGGCCCATGCCCAGGTAGGCCGTAGTCCGTTTGTCGAGCATCGTGTCCTCCCTTGTCGACGTTGTTGTTATGGGTCAATCCAAGATACACAGCGCCATGGCCGGATTCAAGCATCTTACCCGGCTATTGGAACAGGCATGTGCTCACTCGTTGCCGAAACGAATGACTTTTTGCAGGGGCGAGAGGTTGATTTCGTCGATCACCGCGCCGCTGCGCTGGTTCAATGCCAGCAATACGGCCTCGACGATATCGGTGGTTTGCAGATGGTGCTCGGGGGCATCGCCGGGGCGGAAATCCAGTTTGTCGAAAAAGGGGGTGTCGACCATGCCCGGGTTGACCAGGGTGACATGAATTCTGGCGCGGGCACATTCCTCGCGCAGGGACTGGGCCAGGCCGCGCAAGGCGAACTTGCTGGCGCTGTAGACCGCTCCCCGCCGGCCGCCGGTGAGTGCGGCTTCGGATCCCATCAATACGATGTGGCCCCGGCGCCGGCGCTTGAGCAGCGGCAGCAGCTCGCGCAACAGGTAGATCTGGCTGGTGAGGTTGAGGTCGATGAGTTCACGGATCTGCGCCGGGGAGAACTCTTCCAGCGAGCCGAAGCGCCCACGCCCGGCGCAGCAGACCACGCCGTCGATATCCGGGTGTTGCCGTGCCAGCCGGGTGAGAATCCCGGGCAGCTCGTCCAGTCGGGCGAGATCCACGTTCAGTGCCTCGAATGCTTCATGCCGCAAGGTTTGTCTGCGGGCCAGGCCGATCACTCGGTGGCCCTGGTCCAGCAGGCGCTGGGCAATGGCGCGGCCGATACCCGAGCTGCTGCCGCTGACCACGATGGTGCGCGTGTCGTCGTTCATGCTTTCATTGGCAGGGGAACAGTTGTTCCTCCCTCACCCATTGGCGCAGGGCGTCCATGCAGAAATCCAGCATTTCCTGCTCCAGTTCGCGTCGGTAGGAAACCTGACCATTATGGGCACACAGCGGGCCGGCGAACAAGGCTTCGTCGGGATAGAGCCGGAGGATTTGCTTGAAATAGTCCTCGGGCAGGCGTAGGTTGCCCAGGCTCACCGAGTGCAGGCGCGTGGGATCCACCTGGTTGAAAACCTGTTGGAACAGGTGTTGATAGTGCCGCTGGTAATCGTGGTGATAGATCAGCGGATCGAAGCGCAGGCCGATGGGCCAGCCCTGGCGTTGCAGCTTGACAATGGCGGCGAGGCGCTTGTCCAGTGACGGTGTCTTGTGTTCCAGGGCCTGGACGATATTCTCGGGCGACAGGCTGAAGGCCACCACTACCCGTTCCAGAGGTTCGCTTTCCAACAGGCGGCGGATCTGGGTGCTCTTGCTGCGCAGCTCGAGCCAGGCATTGGGGTGCTGGCGAAACAATGGCAGGAAATAGTCCACAAAACCGGTGACGGGCTCCAGCGCCAGGCTGTCGCAATCGTAGCCGGAAAAGAAATAGTGGTTCTCGTCCGGCTCTGCGGCCAGGGTCTGTTCTATGGCCCGGGCGAAGTCCTCGAAGTTGACGAACAAAACGTAATGGGCGGAGCGATACATGCCCTGCAGGAAACAATAACGGCAGTCGTAGAGACAGTTGAGCATGTGGGAGAAGTAATGATTGTGCTCACCGCCGATGGCATATTCGGTTAGGGCCGGCAGCACCAGCCGGCCCTGTTTGCGGGCCAGGATGAGCGCAGGGCGGCGTTTCTGCAGGCGGAAGTTCTGTCTGTGGCGGTTGAACAGTTCACCGTAATGCCCGATCTCGATGACCCGGGCAGCGGGAAAACGCTGCAAGATGGCCTGGCTGCGTGAATGCTGACGAATCCCGCGCTCCACGTAGAGGGTGTCTATCATGGCATGCTCCGGGGCGTGGGAAAGACGATGTTCACCTGGTCCAGGTGTCGTTCCAGCGTTGCCAGCACCTCGGCGGCGGATTTCTTGCCCTCCAGCTTGGTCCAGGGAATTTCCTCGTCCATGGCCTGCAGGCGATACAGGAGGCCTTGTAATTGCTTTTTACGGTAATGGCTGAAGTGCCATTGCTGCAGACAGCGTTGCAGGCCCGCCGGTTCCCGGGTGATGTCGGCATGGCTTTGCTGCAGTTCGGCCAGTTGCCGGAGCACCTCGTCGATGGCCTGCAATTGCGCTGCGACGAGTTCTTCCACCAGCGCGGCGCTGACGTGCTCACTGTGATTGAGGCGGTTGTCGGAGACGATTTTCAGGGCATGCACCAGTTCCAGGATGGTGAAGCGGCTGGCCTGGGAGAAAAAGGCATAGCCTTCCATGTCGTACCAGTGCGGGTCGGGATAGTCGTTTACCGGGGTATGGGACGTCAGCAACTCGGCGCCCTCGGGAGCGTTGTGGAACAACAGCGGTGGATAGAAGCAGGGTGAACCGCGATCGTCCTGGGCCTTGTGCACCAGGCCGAGGCTGCCCAGGGGCTTGTGGGCGTGGCCGGCCACGCCGATGTTGAGCCAGGCCGCCTGTTCCCGGGGTATGCCCGAGGCCTGCAGATAACCCACCGCGGCGGCCATGTTGTCGCGGCCGACGCCCGTGATGGCCAGGCGCAGGTGCTCGTTGGCATGCAGGCGCAAGGGTGAGTCCGGTGTGACCGGACGCAGTCGGTAGTGCTTGATCAGGGGCCTGGCCTCACAGGGCAAGGCGGTGAGCAGATGGATCATGGGGCCGTTTCCCTCTGGCCATGGCGGCGGGCCAGTTGTGCATAGTAGTCCACTTCCTGCTGGCGGCCGCGCTTGCGGGCGCCGGCCTGGTAGATGCGGATCTTCTCCAGCAGCATGGCCCGCGCGGCCTGGGCATCGCCGGATGACAATTCGCCCCGCTCGAGGATCTTGGCCAGGGCCTGGATGCGAAAGCGGTCCATGCCCCAGTAACGCCGGGACAACTGGTCGGCGTGGCCGCCGTATTTGATCAGCAAGGCCTGTTTCACCAGCAGGACCGGATGATGGGCGCAGATGCGCAGCCAGAGGTCGTAGTCCTCGCAGGCCGGCAGGGTTTCGTCGAAACCGCCGACCTCCTCCAGCAGGCTGCGCCGGATGAGCGCGGCGGAGGGGGAGATGACACACAAGGGCAGGCAGTGGCGAAAGATCCAGCCACCGTGCTTGGCATGCTTTTTCATGGGGTTGACGCGCCTGCCGTGACGTATCCAGATCTCGTCGCAATGGCATAGCGGGTGACCGGGATGTCGTTGCAGATGCTGGATCTGGACGGCCAGTTTTTCCGGCAGCCATTGATCGTCGGAGTCCAGCAGGGCGATCCATTCGCCTCGAGCCCGGGCGATGCCGTGATTGCGCGCGGCGCTGACACCGCGATTGGTTTGATGGAAATAACGCACCTGGGGATAACGTTGTCGCACCATCTCGGCGGTGGCATCGGTGGAGCCGTCGTCCACCACGATGATTTCCTCGGCCGGACGGGTTTGCGCCAGAACAGAGTCCAGGGCGCGAGCCAGGCTGGCCTGGCGGTTGTAGGTGGGGACGATGACGCTGATGGTGGTCATGGGAAAAGAAAAAGGCCGGCGCAAGCGCCGGCCTCCATGGCTTGGATGCCCTTGCGGCCTAGAAGCCTGCTTGGAACTGGGCCAGCAGGACATTGTCCTTGTAACCGCCGGACATGCCATTGTAGGTGTCGGTGTCGCCACCGGCAATGACATAGTTGACCTGGACTCGGGCATCGTACTTGGCGAAGAACACATTGGCGCCGATGTACAGGTTGCTCAGGCTGGTGCTGGAGCCGCTGGCCGGGCTGTAGCTAGCGGAGTAGAAACGGGCCACGGCCTCGATCATCTTGTTGATCTCGTAACCACCGTGCAGATACCAGACGGCTTCGTCACTGTCGACCACGCCCTTCATGTCCTGGCCATTGATATATTCGAACTTGGCGGTGATGGGCCCGGTCTTGTAGCGGCCGGCCACGTCCCATACCTTGTAGGCGGCGCCTTTGCCGTTGGCGTTGTTGGCGGCGTTTTCACTCCAGCCGGCAGAGGCTTCCAGGTGCAGGCCGGACATGTCGAACAGGGCGCGGGCGGCATAGGCGTTGTTCTGGCCGGGCACACCAGGGCCGTCGACCACGCCCGAGCGACCCGCCGGGTTGAAGACGCCCACGTCATAGCCGAAGCTGCCGGCGATCTTGCGGCCGCTCACCATCAGGCCCGCGGCGCGTTCCAGCACCAGCTTCTTCTCCATGCCGCGCTTGGTGATGTCCAGTTTCTTGCCGGAGATATTGAAGTCCATGCCCACCGGGGTTTTGAACACACCGGCGGAGACCTTGGCCATGTTGTTGAACTTCAGACCGACCACGGCATCCTTGAGGATTTCGCTGACGCCGATCTTACCGGTGCTTGAGGTCTTGTTGAAATCCACCTGCAGCTTGCCGAAGGCGCTGCCGTTCTTGACCTTGTAGCCGATACGGACTCGGTCGGCACCGAATCGCAGGCCATCGGCCGGCGCGGCACCACCGACGGCGGCGGTGATTTGTGAATAACCGAAGAACTTGGTGCTGGCGCCCGCGCTGGCGGTTGCCGGTACGGCAACGGCTGCGGTCACGGCCAGGGCGATAAGACTTTTTTTCATGTTAAGGTTCCCCCCCTCTCATTAATAAGGATAAAAGCCGGGCTATTTATAACACTTTTGCAGTGCCGTGCAAAATCGGATTTTGTGGGGTTATGTGTCGCCTGGCGCTCAGTTTTCGGGCCTGACCGGATGATACGGGGTGTCGCGCAGGCGGTCGTGTTCGTGCTGGCGGTAGTGCACGAATGCTTCCCTGTCGTCGAAATGGAGAAAGGGGTTGCCTTCGATTTGCTCGGCCATGGTGGAGGTGGGCTTGGCGCCGTAGTTGTGGCCGGGATGGATGAGGGTCTGTGCTGGCAGCTCCTGCTTGAGCCTGCGCAGGGTGTCGAACATCACATTGGGATCGCCGCCGGCCAGATCGCAACGGCCGCAGCCGAACACGAACAGGGTGTCGCCGGTGATGAGGTCGTCGCCCAGGCGGTAGCAGGCCGAGCCGGGGGTGTGCCCGGGTGTGTGCAGAATGTGGATTTCGGTCTCGCCCAGGGCAATGCGGTCACCGCCGTGATGCTGCGTGAGCGGGGCGCTTGGCGCCTCGCCCCAGAAGCGGGCCTCGTCCTTGAGCAAATGCACCTGGGCATCGTATTCTCGCAACAGGGCATCCACGCCATTGATGTGATCGAAATGGCTGTGGGTGAGCAGGATGTCGCTGATCCTGAGTCCGTGCGCGCGGGCGTGTTCCATGATACTGGCCGGTGACCAGGCAGGATCGACCACCGCACAGCGGCTACTGGCGCGGTCTTCGATCAGGTAGATGAAATTGTCCATGGGTCCCAGTTCCAGGGCGTGGATGCGGTAAGGTGTTTGTGTTTTCATGCTCGGGCCTCCAGGGAGCTGGCGATGGCGTCCAGATTGGGGGTGTCGATGCCCGCCTGGCGGGCGATACGGCGGGCGCGCTGCAGGCGCGCGGGAGCCGAGCGGCCCATGCACTTGTGTTGCGGGTCGGCGAGAATGCCTTCTTCCAGTCCACGCAGCAGGCGGGGCCGATCCAGGGGTTCGCCACAGAGCCAGTGTTGGATGTCCAGCACTTCCCCGGCTACGGCCTCGGCCAGGGGCCGATGTTTGCGCCAGAGATCGTCCACCGTGCCACCACAGCTCAGGCCGGCGATGTTGGTGGTGAGGATATAGAGATTCTTGCGTACCAGTTCATAGAGCAGTTCTGCCGTGCTGGCCACGGTGATGGCGGCGATGCCCACCGCTTGCAGGGCGTCCACCAACAGTTGGGCCTGGGGACCGAAGGCGGGGCTGGGCAGCAGTACCTTGGCATCCTGACCCGGCTTTTTCTCGAACCACACCGAGATCACCGAGGGGGGCGTGTAGACATGGGGCTCCCAGTCACGGGGTAGCAGTTCGTTCTGCAACAGTCCCAGACGATCGCGCCAGGCGGTGGGCAGTTGCGCCAACAAGGGAGGCAGGTCGGCCTCGCCCACGGCGACCAGTACCAGCCGGGGCTCGGGTATTTCCTGCGCGGCCCGCTGCAGGTCCATGTCGCGGGTGACAGGATAGACCGGGTGACCCAGGCGCAGCAGGCCGCGTGCGAACACGCCGCCGATCTCGCCGATGCCGATGATGACGATGGCTTGGTTCATGATGTTTCTCGTGTCGTGTAGTGCATGGAATTGTAACAGAGTCTTGCGTTGTACCGGATAACTGGCCGGTTTTTTGCTAAAGCCTTAAAGTGAACGGGCAGTGCGCCCGATCAGCGGGAAGGCGGATCTTCGACTACGAACAGGAAGGCAATGAAAGAAACCATTTCCGGTGCAGACATGCAAGCGCTATGGCGCAGCTCGGGCCTCAGCGCCAACAATACGGCTTATCTGGAACAGCTCTACGAAGACTATTTGCAGGATCCCTCGCGGGTGTCGCCGCAATGGCGTGATTATTTTGCCCGTCTGCCGCGGGTCGATGGGGTGGAGCACGAGGTTTCCCATCGCCAGATTCGCGCGGCCTTTCGTCGCTATGCCGAGCACAAGGGCGAATTGTCTGCCACGCCCCTGGATGGTTTGCAACAGACCAAGCAGGTGCAGGTGCTGCAGCTGATCAATGCCTATCGTTTCCGCGGTCACTTGTTTGCCGACATCAACCCCCTCAAGCCGGCGCGCCGGGCCAAGCCGGTATTACCCTGGCGGGATCTGAGCGAGGCCGATCTGGACACGGTGTTCCACACCGGTTCTCTGGTGGGGCCGGAAACCGCCACCCTGCGTGAGATCATCGACATCCTGGAGAAGACCTATTGCGGCAGCATAGGCATCGAATACATGCATATCCCGGTGACCGGTGAGAAACGCTGGTTGCAGCAACGCCTGGAGACGGTGCGAGGCGAGCCGGGTTTCGGGGCGGATGACAAGCAGCGTCTGTTACGCCTGCTCACCGCGGCCGAGGGTCTGGAGCGTTATCTGCACACCCGCTACCTGGGTCAGAAACGCTTTTCGCTGGAAGGGGCCGAGAGCCTGATTCCCTTGCTCGACACCCTGATCCGCGACGGCGCCGCGCACCATGCGGTGGAAGAGATCGCCATTGGCATGGCTCATCGTGGCCGGCTCAACGTGTTGGTCAACATCATGGGCAAGCAGCCGGCAGAACTGTTCTCCGAGTTCGAGGGCAGGCCGCAGCAAAATGGCGAGGGCACCGGTGACGTGAAATATCACCAGGGTTTTTCCGCCAACCTGCGCGTCGGTGAGCGCGTTATCCACCTGGCCTTGGCTTTCAATCCCTCCCATCTGGAAATCGTCGGGCCGGTGGTGGAGGGCTCGGTGCGGGCACGCCAGGATCGCCGCCAGGACAAGACCGGGGACAAGGTGATTCCAGTGGTCATCCACGGCGATGCCGCCTTCGCCGGCCAGGGCGTGGTGATGGAGACCTTCAACATGTCGCAGTCGCGGGGCTATTCCACCAAGGGCACGGTTCACATCGTGGTCAACAACCAAATCGGTTTCACCACCAGTTACCAGCGCGATGCCCGCTCCACCTTCTACTGCACCGACGTGGCCAAGATGGTCAATGCGCCCATCTTCCACGTCAATGGCGACGATCCCGAGGCGGTGGCTTTTTGCGCGCGCCTGGCGCTGGATTATCGCATGCGCTTCCACAAGGACGTGGTGATCGATCTGGTCTGTTATCGTCGTCACGGTCACAACGAGGCCGATGAGCCCTGGGTGACCCAGCCGCAGATGTACAGCCGGATACAGAAGCTGCCCACCACGCGCCAGCGTTATGCCGAGCGCCTGGTGCAGCAGGGCGTACTGGCCTCGGACGGACCCAAGGCCCTGGTGGAGGAATACCGTGGCAAGCTGGAAGCGGGCGACAGCGTGGTCGAAGGCTTGCTGCCAAAGGGCGAGGCCCGCTATCCCTATGCCCAGGCCTGGGAGCGATTCAGGGAAAAATCCTGCACGGTGCACGTGGACACCCATGTGCCGGTCAAGTTGATCCAGCAACTGCAGGAACGCCTGGCGGTCTTGCCGGAGGGCTTCGTGTTGCATGGAGCGGTCAAGCGCATCATGGCCAATCGCGACAAGATGGCCCGTGGCGAGCTGCCGGTGGACTGGGGGTTTGCCGAAACCATGGCCTATGCCACCCTGGTGCACGAGAAATTCAACGTGCGCCTGTCCGGCCAGGACAGCGGTCGTGGCACCTTCTTCCATCGCCACGCGGTGTTGCACAACCAGGCCCGGGCCGAGGCCTATGTGCCGTTGCGCAACATCGAGCCCGAGCAGGGCAATTTCCTGGTGATCGACTCACTGCTGTCGGAGGAGGCGGTACTGGCCTTCGAATACGGCTATGCTTCCACCGATCCCAACACCCTGACCATCTGGGAGGCCCAGTTCGGCGATTTCGCCAATGGCGCCCAGGTGGTGATAGACCAGTTCATCAGTGCCGCGGAGCAGAAATGGGACCGCCTCAACGGCCTGGTGATGTTTCTGCCCCATGGCTATGAAGGCCAGGGCCCGGAGCATTCCTCGGCCCGCCTGGAGCGTTACCTGCAACTGTGCGCCCAGCACAACATGCAGGTTTGCGTACCCACCACGGCGGCACAGATCTTCCATCTGCTGCGACGCCAGATGCTGCTCAACTGTCGCAAGCCGCTTATCGTCATGACGCCCAAGAGCCTGCTGCGGCACAAACTGGCGGCCAGTCCGCTGGAGGATCTGAGCACGGGAGAATTCCGCCGCGTGATCGGCGAAATCGACGAACTGGACGAGACCAGGGTCCGTCGGGTGGTGATGTGCAGTGGCCGGGTGTACTACGATCTGCTGGAACGGCGTCGGCGCGATAAACGCCACGACGTGGCCATTATTCGCATGGAGCAGCTCTATCCCTTCCCCAGCGAGGAAATGGCGCGCGAATTCGACCGCTATCCCAATGCCACCGATTTCATCTGGTGCCAGGAAGAGCCCAAGAACCAGGGCTCGTGGTTCACCAGTCAACACCACGTGCGCGCCATTCTGGGCAAGCGTGCCTATCTGGAATACGCCGGGCGGCCTTTTTCCGCGGCCCCGGCGGTGGGTTACATGGATCTGCACAAGAAGCAACAAGAGGCCTTGGTGAGCGAGGCTCTGGGCGAGCCCGCCTGACGAAGAAGGAAGCGATATGACCCAAGACGTAAAAGTACCCGCATTTCCCGAGTCGGTGTCCGAGGGCACCCTGGTGGCCTGGCACAAGAAGCCCGGCGAGCCGGTGCGCGAGGAAGAAGTACTGGCCGATGTGGAAACCGACAAGGTGGTATTCGAGATTCCCGCGCCCAGTGATGGCGTGCTGAGCGAGATCCTGGTGGAGGAAGGCGCGGTGGTGAGTTCCGAGCAGGTTCTGGCGCGCATCGACGACTCCGAGCAGGCGCGCGCCAAGCTGGCCGAGACCGCTCCCGCCGAGACGCCGCCGTCCCAGGCCCCCGAACAACCGGGCCCGGCGGCCTCTCCGGAGCCGGCCGCGTCCGGCACCCCGGTGATGCCGGCGGCCCGGAAGCTGATTGCCGAACAGGGCCTGGATGGTGCCACTATCAGTGGCAGTGGCCGCGGAGGCCGGGTGTTGAAAGAAGACGTCGTGCGCCATATCGCCCAGGCTGGCGAGACGGGGCCCAGTGGGCCACGGGCGGAAAAACGGGTGCCCATGACCCGGCTGCGCGCGCGCATCGCCGAGCGCCTGGTGGAGGCTCAGCACACCGCGGCCATCCTCACCACCTTCAACGAAGTCAACATGCAGCCGGTGATGGATTTGCGCGCCCGCTACAAAGAGGCCTTCGAGGAAAAGCACGGCGTGCGCCTGGGTTTCATGTCGTTCTTCGTCAGCGCCTGCGTGGAGGCGCTGAAGCGCTTTCCCGAAATCAATGCCTCCATCGACGGCAAGGACATCGTCTACCACGGTTATTACGACATCGGCATCGCCGTGGGTTCACCACGAGGCCTGGTGGTGCCCATTCTGCGCGATGCCGATCAAATGTCCCTGGCGACCATCGAGGCCAAGATACGTGATTTCGGCCAGCGTGCCCAGGACGGCAAGCTGGCGCTGGAAGAAATCACCGGTGGCACCTTTTCCATTACCAATGGTGGCGTGTTCGGCTCGCTGTTGTCGACCCCTATACTCAATCCGCCGCAGAGTGCCATCCTAGGCATGCACAAGATCCAGCAGCGGCCGGTGGCGGAAGATGGCGAGGTGGTCATTCGTCCCATGATGTATCTGGCCCTGTCCTACGACCATCGCATTGTCGACGGGCGCGAGGCGGTGCAGTTTCTGGTCACCATCAAGGAATTGCTGGAAGACCCGGCGCGGATCCTGTTGGACGTTTGAGGGAGCAAGACATGAGCAGACATTTCGATGTGGTGGTGGTCGGCGGCGGTCCCGGTGGCTACGTGGCGGCCATCCGCTGTGCCCAACTGGGGCTGGCCACCGCCTGTGTGGATGCCTGGCGCGACGAGGCGGGCAAGGCCTCCCTGGGAGGCACTTGCCTCAACGTGGGCTGTATTCCCTCGAAGGCCTTGATCGAATCCTCCGAGTGGTATCATCGGGCACGCCACGAAATGGGCGCCCACGGCATCAAGCTCGATGGCGTGAGCCTGGACCTGAAGGCCCTCTTGCAGCGCAAGGACCAAGTGGTCAAGGCCCTGACTCAGGGCGTGCATGCCCTGTTCATGGCCAACAAGGTAAATTTCTTTCACGGCCGCGGCAAATTGCTCGATGGCAAGCGTATTGCGGTGAGCCCCCTGGACAAGGGGGAAAAAGCCTTTGAGATCACCGCCGACAACGTGATTCTCGCCACCGGCTCCTCGCCCGCCGAGCTGGAGCAATTGCCCTTCGACGGCAAGCACATCGTCGATTCCACCGCCGCCCTGGCCTTCGACAAGGTGCCGAAGAAACTGGGCATCGTCGGTGCCGGTGTCATCGCCCTGGAACTGGGCAGCGTATGGCGGCGCCTGGGCAGCGAGGTGGTATTGCTGAAATCCCGTCCCGGCTTGTTGCCGGCGGCCGATCCCCACATTGCTGGCGAGGCCCTGCGCTGTTTTCGCGAGCAGGGCCTGCAATTCGTCATGGGCGCACGCATCCAGGGTGCCGAGATAAAGCGCAACAAGGTGGTGCTGAGTTACCAGGACGACAACGGCGAACACAGCCTGCGCCTGGACAAGCTGATCGTGGCGGTGGGGCGGCGGCCCAACAGCGAGGGCCTGTGGGAGGAGGCGGTGGGCTTGCGCCGCGATGCGCGCGGTTTCATCGAGGTGGACGCCTATTGCCGTACCGGTGTCGACGGTGTCTATGCCATCGGAGACGTGGTGCGTGGCCCCATGCTGGCCCACAAGGCCTCCGAGGAGGGGGTGATGGTGGCAGAACTCATCGCCGGCAAGACTGTGTTGCCGGTGGATCTCGACACCGTGCCCTCGGTGATCTACACCGACCCCGAGATCGCCTGGGTGGGGGCCACCGAGAACGAACTCAAACAAGCCGGGCGTGCCTACAAGGTGGGCAGTTTTCCGTTTGCCGCCAATGGAAGGGCGCGGGCTCTGGGACGCACCGAGGGGCACGTGCGCATGCTGGCCGACGCCGCCACCGATCGCGTATTGGGAGTTCATATTATCGGTCCCCAGGCCTCCGAACTCATCGCCTGTGCCAAGCTGGCCATGGACTTCGGCGCCAGCAGCGAAGACGTGGCCATGACCCTGTTTGCCCACCCCACCCTGTCCGAGGCCCTGCACGAAGCGGCCCTATCGGTGGATCAGCGGGCCATTCATGTGGTACAAGCGGGAAAAAAGGCCTGAGCGGGAGCGCGAGATGAATCTGCACGAATACCAAGCCAAGCAATTGTTTGCCCACTACGGCGTGGCGGTGCCCAATGGCCGGGTGGTCAATAGCGTGGAAGCGGCCCGCCGGGCGCTCGATGAACTGGACGGCGGTGCCTGGGTGATCAAGGCCCAGGTGCATGCCGGCGGACGCGGCAAGGCCGGGGGAGTCAAGCTGGTGGACGATCGCCAGGATGCCCTGGCCACAGTGGAAAGCCTGCTGGGCAGCCGCCTGGTCACCTTTCAGACCGATGCCGCAGGCCAGCCGGTGAACCAGGTGCTGATCGAACAACCCTGCGATATCGAACGCGAACTCTACCTGGGCGCGGTGATCGACCGCTCCCTGCGCCGGTTGGTGATCATGGCCTCCACCGAGGGTGGTATGGAAATCGAAAAGGTTGCCGCCGAAACGCCGGAAAAGATTCTAAAGACCACGGTGCATCCCCTCGTGGGCGTACAACCATTTCAGTGCCGCGAGCTGGGTTTTGAGTTGGGCCTGGATGGAAAGCAACTCAAGCAGTTTGCCGTTATCGTCACAGCCTTGGGCCGCCTGTTCGTGGACAAGGACCTCAGTCTGCTGGAGATCAACCCGTTGGTGGTGACCAAAAGCGGCGACCTGTTGTGCCTGGATGGCAAGATCAACATCGACGACAGCGCGCTCTACCGCCATGACGATCTGGCCAAGCTGCACGACAGCAGCCAGGAAGATGCGCGCGAGGTGCGCGCCAAACAATGGGATCTCAACTATATACACCTGGATGGCGATATCGGTTGCATGGTCAACGGTGCGGGTCTGGCCATGGCCACCATGGACCTGATCAAGTTGCATGGCGGGCATCCGGCCAACTTTCTCGACGTGGGCGGCACCGCCACCAAGGAGCGGGTGGCCGAGGCCTTCAAGATCATTCTCTCCGATACCAATGTGAAGGCGGTGCTGGTGAATATCTTCGGCGGTATCGTGCGCTGCGACATGATTGCCGAGGGCATCGTCGGTGCGGTGCAGGAAGTGGGCATCCAGGTGCCGGTGGTGGTGCGGCTGGAGGGCAACAATGCGGTGCGGGGCCGCGAGATACTCAACCAGAGCGGTCTGCGTATCACCGCCGCAGTGGATTTGAACGAGGCGGCGGAAAAAGCCGTGCAAGCGATAAACTGAGGGAACCGACGTGAGCATTTGGGTTGACGAAAACACCAGGGTGATCTGCCAGGGTTTCACCGGCAAGCAGGGCAGCTTTCACTCCGAACAGGCCATCGCCTATGGCACCCGCATGGTGGGAGGCGTCACCCCCGGCAAGGGGGGGCAGCGTCATCTGGGGCTGCCGGTATTCGACACCGTGCGTGACGCGGTGGCCGAAACCGGCGCCAATGCCACGGTGATCTATGTGCCGGCACCGTTTTGCCAGGATGCCATCCTGGAGGCGGTGGATGCCGGCATCGGGCTCATCGTGTGCATCACCGAGGGCGTGCCCACCCAGGATATGCTGAAGGCGCGCATGGTGGCCGAGGAGGCCGGAGCCCGCATCATCGGGCCCAATTGCCCCGGTATCATCACCCCGGGGCAGTGCAAGATCGGGATCATGCCTGGGGAGATCCATCAGCCCGGCAGAATCGGTGTGGTATCGCGTTCCGGTACCCTGACCTACGAGGCGGTGAAACAGACCACCGACCTCGGTCTGGGCCAGAGCACCTGTGTGGGCATAGGCGGTGATCCCATACCCGGCACCACCTTCATCGATTGCCTGGCGGCCTTCGAGGCCGATCCCCAGACCGAGGCCATCCTGATGGTGGGCGAGATCGGTGGCACGGCCGAGGAAGAGGCGGCGGAGTTCATCCGCGAGTATGTGAGCAAGCCGGTGGTGGCCTATATCGCCGGGGTTACCGCGCCCAAGGGCAAGCGCATGGGCCATGCCGGCGCCATCATCGCCGGTGGCAAGGGCACCGCCAGGGAAAAATACGCTGCCCTGGAGGCCGCGGGCGTGCACACCACCGATTCACCCGCCTCCCTGGGAGAGACAGTACGACAGGCCCTGGGCCGTTGACGGGATCGGTACCCGAAGCCGGCGGAATTTCCGCTCACAGGGAGCGGGAAGTGCCGGAACCGGGATGCAACCGAGTGCCCGCACAATGCCCCGCTGTTCTCAGCGGTGTTGGATAGGAACCGGACAGTATATGACCGTCCGGTTCTATAAAACCGGTCTAGCCCCGGAAGGGACGGTTTTCGCGCGGACGCGCTTCGTTGACCCGCAACGGCCGACCCTGCATCTCCTTGCCATTGAGTTCGTCGATGGCCGTCTGGGCATCGCTGTTGTCGCTCATCTCGACAAAGCCGAATCCCTTGGAGCGGCCGGATTCCCGGTCGGTGATGACGCGCGCCGAGGTCACCTCGCCATAGGCGGCAAATGCTTCTCTCAATTCGTCTTCGGTCATGCGGTATGGCAGGTTGCCAACGTAAATATTCATTCCTTCGCCTCTAAACTCAATTGGTTTGCGCCATTGGACAACGGTCTACAGCATCTTAATCAACGGCACACAACTTAAGACTCTGCAACGGCGAAAACGCAACGCAAAAAACCTGCCTTGACCACCGTAATCAGCGCACCGGCCCCGGTGCGGGCCCATGCACGGCCAAGCATAGCGCAAATAATCTATCTGTGAAACGGAAAATGCGGTACCATGGCGACCCTATTTTCATTCAAATCACACACAGGAAACCGTCATGCAAGTCTCCGAGAACAAGGTTGTCAGCATTCATTACACCCTCACCAACGAAAAAGGCGAGATTCTCGATACCTCCAGTGGCGGCGAACCCCTGGCCTATCTGCATGGCATGGGTAACATCATTCCCGGGCTGGAGAAGGCGCTGACGGGCAAGAGCGTCGGTGACAGCATGAACGTGACCATTCCACCGGAAGAAGCCTATGGCTTGCGGGACGAATCCCGCATGCAGACGGTGCCGAGGAGCGCCTTCGAAGGTATCGAGCGCATCGAGCCGGGCATGCAGTTCCAGGCCCAGTCGGAGCACGGTCCGGTGATGATCACCGTGGCGGCGGTGGAGGGCGACACGGTCACCGTGGACGGCAATCATCCGCTGGCCGGTGAGACCCTGGTGTTCGCGGTGGAGATCACCGATATCCGCGACGCCTCGCCGGAAGAACTGGCCCATGGCCATGCTCATGGCGAGGGTGGTCACCAGCATTGAGGGCTGACCGGGGCGCCGCGCCGGTGGCGCCTCAGGATTTTTTGTACTTCTTCTTGATGTAGTCCTTCAGGCGCTTGCGCTTGGCGAGCTGGCGCTTGCTGAGAGTGTTCTTGCGCCCCTTGAAGGGATTTTCCCCGCTGCGGAACTCGATGCGCACCGGCGTGCCTTCCAGTTTCAGGACCTTGCGATAGATATTGGCCAGGTAGCGCCGGTAGCTGTCCGGCACTTGTTGTACCTGGTTGCCGTGGATCACGATGCGTGGCGGGTTCTGGCCGCCCTGGTGAGCATAGCGCAGCTTGATGCGCCGCCCCTTGACCAGTGGCGGCTGATGGCTGGTCACGGCGTCCTCGAGGATGCGGGTGAGCAGCGGGGTGGGAAATTGGGCGCGGGAGTTTTTATAGGCCTGTTGGACCACGCCCATGAGCTTGCCCACGCCGGAGCCGTGCAGGGCCGAGATGAAATGTATCGAGGCGTAATCCACGAAGCGCAGGCGCCGTTCCAGCTCGCTCTTGATGCGTTCGCGTCGCTCGGGCGCCAGTCCGTCCCATTTGTTCACCGCGATGAGCAGTGCCTTGCCGGCATCGATGGCATAGCCCAGCAGGTTGGCGTCCTGGCTGCCTATGCCTTCCTGGGCGTCGATCACCAGGATCACCACGTTGGCCGCGTCGATGGCTTGCAGCGTCTTGATGACGCTGAATTTTTCGATCTTGTCATGGATCCGGCCACGGCGTCGCACGCCTGCGGTATCGATCAGGGTGTAGTGCTGCCCGTCGTGTTCGAAGGGAATGAAAATGCTGTCGCGCGTGGTGCCGGGAAGGTCGAAGGCCAAGACCCGTTCCTCGCCCAGCAGGCGGTTGACCAGGGTGGATTTGCCAACGTTGGGCCGGCCGATGACGGCCACCCTGGCGCTCTGCTCGTGCGCTGCTTCGGTCGTGTCCGGCGCGAGTTCGGGCAGGCTCTCGAACACCCGCTCCAGCAGCTCGCCCACACCCTCGCCATGGGCGGCGGAAATGGCCAGGGGCTGGCCCAGACCCAGCTGATGGAATTCGGCGCTGAGCAATTCCTTGGGCTGGTGTTCGGTCTTGTTGACCACCACGAACACCGGTTTGCCCAGGTTGCGGAGTTGGTCGGCGATACGTTGATCACCGGCGCACAGGCCCTCGCGGCCATCGACCAGGAACAGCACGCCGCTGGACTCTTCCAGGGCGCGCAGGGCCTGTTGTTCGATCAGATGGTCGATGCCACCCTCTCCGGACAGCCCGCCGGTGTCGACCACGATGAACTCATGTCCCTGGTGGCGGGCCTGGCCATAGCGGCGGTCGCGGGTGAGGCCCGGTTCGTCGGCCACCAGGGCGTCGCGGCTGCGGGTGAGGCGGTTGAACAGGGTGGACTTGCCCACATTGGGCCGGCCCACCAGGGCGAGTACATGTTTCATGGCGTGGGTCGTTCACGCAGCAGGGCCACGGCGCCATTCTGGTAGGCCAGCAGCAGGCCCTGCGCGGTGGTCTGCGGGGCCTTGGCCAGGGCGCGGGGATAGTCCCAGAAATTGCTCAGGTAGGCGGGCTCGTCGATTTGGTCCACCAGCGAGCCCACCCCGCTGTGTTGTAGCACATGCTCGCCTTCGATATGGCCTAGCAGGCGGCCGTCTTGCTGGGCCAGCACATGGAGATTGCCGGCGCGATCGCCGATGAACAGGCGCGTTCCGCTGACGGTGGGCGCGGTGATGGCGAAACCGGCCAGTTTTTCCTGACGCCAGATGGTGGCGCCGGTGGCGCGGTCCAGGGCCCAAATGCGGCCGTCGGCATCGGTGAGGAACAGGTGTTCGCCGGCCAGGGCGATATCCAGCGGCGTGGACATTTCCCGCGTCCACATGATGCGCCCGCTGTCGGCGGTCACGGCGGCCAGCCGGCCCTGGTAGCTGGCGGCGTAGACGATGCCGTCGCGCAACACCATGGCGGCATCGATGTCGATCATGCGTTCCAGCTCGGAACGACCCTTGGGCACGGCGATGCTGGTTTCCCACAGTACCTTGCCGTCGTCCAGGGCCAGGGCCACCAGCTTGCCACTGGCGAAACCGGCGATGACCTTGTCGCCGGCGATCAGCGGCCTGCTGGTGCCGCGCAGGCTCAACAGGGGCACCCGGCGGTCGTAGACCCAGACCTGGCGGCCGTTGTCGGCGCGCAGGCCGAAGATCTTGCCGTCGCCGGTCTGGGCCACCACGCGGTCACCGGCCAGCATGGGTGGGGCCAGCACTTCGCTGGATACCCGGGTCTGCCACAGCAGTGTGCCATCGCTTTCGTCCAGGGCCATCACCAGGGCGTCCAGGCTGCCCAGCAACAACAGCTTGTCGGCCAGTTGGGGGCCGCCGCTGAAGCGGGTGGAGAAGTGGCGTTGCCATTCGATTTGGCCGTCGCTCAGGCGATAGCGGCCCACGCGGCCGTCGAGGGTGGCTAGGTAGAGTTTGTCGTGGCGGGCGCGCGGCTGGCCGCGCTGGTAGCGGTCGATGCCCTTGGGCGCGAGTTGGGCGCCCCAGGCAATGTCCACCGCCAGGCTGGGGCTGGCGTGCAACAGGCGTTCCCCGGCGGCCGGGTGGCCCTGCTCAGCGGTGCCGGCGCAGCCACCCAGCAGCAACAGGCCGAGGGCCAGGATGGAGGCGGGGAATCTGCTCAATCGTTCGCTCCACCCAGGGCGTCCAGTTTCATTTGCAGCAGATTGCGTAGCTGCGGGCTGGTGTCGCCGTCTTCCAGCGCGGCTTGGTAGGCGGTGCGGGCCAGGGCGGTGTCACCCTTGCGCTGGTAGATGTCGCCCTTGATGGCAGCGTAGTTGTGGGCGAATTCACCGGTCTCGGCGACGCTGGCCAGGCCGAGGGCCTGGTCCAATTGATCCTGGGCCATCAGCACTCGCGCCAGGCGCAACCGGGCCACGTGGGCCAGGGTGTCGTCGGGCGCCTGATCCAGGGCCCATTGCAGGCGCAGGCGGGCATTGTCCAGTTGTTCGCGCTCCACTTCCAGCTTGGCCAGGGCCAGGGCCACCAGGACCGCATAGCCGCTGTCGCTGTTCTGTTCGATGAAGCGCGAGCCCAGTTGCAGGGCCTGGTCGGCTTCGCCGTTCTGGACCTGTTGCAGAAGGGTTTCGTATTCCACCGACAGGCGTTCCTCGGTGGCGGCCTGGTAGTCGCGCCAGACCTTGCCGCCGATGGCGCCGGAGAAGGCCAGCACAATGACGACGAGCACGAACTTGCCGTTTTTTTCCCACCAGTGCTTGATGTCTTCGAGCTGTTCCTGTTCGGTTTTAGCCACCACGTCGTCGTCCTCTCATAGTTGCTTGCCCAGGTAGTCGGGCAGTTCGTCTTGTGTCAGCGATTCCTGTTCCCGTTGTTCCCGCAGGTGCTTGATGCTGATCCGGCGGGCGGCCAGCTCGTCTTCGCCCAGCAGCAAGGCCCAGCGGGCTCCGCTGCGGTCGGCACGCTTCATCTGCGCCTTGAAGCTGCCGCCGTTGGCGTTGCCGAGCAATTTTAACCCGGGCAGCGCGTCGCGCAATTGCTCGGCCAGTTGCAGGCCGGCACGCTGGGCCGCTTCGCCCACCATGACCAGGTAGGCGTGGGGACGTTCGTCGTCACAGGAGGTGCCTATGTCCTCCATCATGGCCACCAGGCGCTCCATGCCCATGGCGAAGCCACTGGCCGGGGTGGCGCGGCCACCCAGTTGTGCCACCAGGCCGTCGAAACGGCCGCCGGCGCAAACCGTGCCCTGGGCGCCAAGACGGTCGGTGATCCATTCGAACACGGTTTTCTGGTAATAATCCAGTCCACGCACCAGGCGGGGATTGATCCGGTAGGTGACAGCGTTGTCGTCCAGCAGTTCCCGCAGGTGTTCGAAGTGTTCCCGTGAGGCGTCGTCCAGGTGGTCGATCAGCAGGGGGGCCTCGGCCACCACGGCCTGGGTCTCGGGGTGCTTGCTGTCGAGTATGCGCAGGGGATTGCTGTGCAGCCGGCGCAGACTGTCCCCGTCCAGGCGGTCGCGATGGGCCTGGAGATAGTCCACCAGTTCCTGGCGATAGCGTTGGCGGGCCTGGGGGCTGCCCAGGGTGTTGAGTTCCAGGCGCACATGGGGCAGCAAGCCCAGTCGCTGCCAGATACGGCGGCTGATGAGAATCAGTTCGGCGTCGATGTCGGCGCCGGGCAGGCCGAAGGTTTCCACGCCGATCTGGTGGAACTGGCGGTAGCGCCCTTTCTGCGGGCGTTCGTGCCGGAACATGGGGCCCTGGTACCACAGTCGCTGGACCTGGTTGTGCAGCAGACCGTGTTCGATGGCAGCGCGCACGCAGCCGGCGGTGCCTTCCGGGCGCAGGGTGAGGCTGTCGCCATTGCGGTCGGTGAAGGTGTACATCTCCTTTTCGACGATGTCGGTGACCTCGCCGATGGAGCGTTTGAACAGTTCGGTTTTTTCTACCAGGGGCATGCGGATTTCCTGGTAGCCGTAGGCGGCGAGGGTGTCGCGCACCACGCGCTCCAGGGTGTGCCAGTAGGGCATGTGCTGCGGCAGGATGTCGTGCATGCCGCGAATGGCTTGAGGCGTGCTGGCCAAGACGATGACTCCGTTGTGTCAGCGCGGGGTTTCGTTGCCGCCGGCAGGGCGGGGCAGGCTCAGGATGTCGTGCTGGTCGGTGCCGGCTTCCGTGTTCTCACCGGCGCTGCGAAACTTGTCGATGCCGATATTGATGAACCACACCAGCAACAGCCCGAGGACGAGGGCGCCCACGGTATAGCTGGCCCAGCGCACCGAAACGTGGCGGCTGTTGATTTTCTCCCGCTGCGAAACCCGGTTGAGGCTGGGCTGGAGTTGGTCGGCCACGCGCTGGTAGGCCTCCAGCAGGGGCTCCGGAGCCAGGCCGAACAGCTTGGCATAGCGGGTGAGGTAGTTGCGCACGAAAATGGGCGCGGGCAGGTTCTGGTAGTCGTCCGCCTCCAGGGCGCGTAGCTGGTGCACGCTGATGCTCAGGCGCGAGGCGGTTTCCATCTCCGACAGGCCGGCGGCCTCGCGGCGGGCCTTGAGCTGGTGACCGGGGCCATCGCCTATGGGGGGTGCCGCCTCGTCGCGTGTGGAAGCGGTCTGCGTCTCCCGGGGCTCGCTGGCGGTTCCCGCCGCGGCGGGGCGTGTGTCCCTGGCTTCATTGTCGTTGGCCACGTCGTTCATGGCGGATGTGTCCCTCGTCTCTGGCGTGTCACTCATGGTCACAAACCCGCGGCAGCCTGACGTTGCAGCCGCAGGCGGCGGCTGGTGCGATCCTGCACTCTGCCGGCGAGCTGTCCACAGGCAGCGTCGATGTCGTCACCGCGGGTCTTGCGGGTCAGGGTGGTGAAGCCGGCCTTGATCAGGAGATTCTGGAACGCCAGCACCCGTTCGGCCGGCGAGCTGCGGAATTCGCTGCCGGGGAAGGGGTTGAAGGGTATTAGATTGATCTTGGACGGAATGCCCTGCAACAGTCGGATCAATTGCCGGGCATGGGCCGGGCTGTCGTTGACGCCGTCGAGCATCACATATTCGAAGGTGATGCGGGCGCGGGGTTTGTCGTCGGTGTAGCGCCGGCAGGCGGCCAACAGCTCCCGCAGGGGGTATTTGCGGTTCAGCGGCACCAGGCGGTCGCGCAAAGCGTCGTCGGTGGCGTGCAGGGATACCGCCAGGCTCACCGGGCTGCGCTGGCGCAATTGATCCAGCGCCGGCACCACGCCGGCGGTGCTCAGGGTCACCCGGCGCTTGGACAGGCCAAAGGCATTGTCGTCCATCATCAGCTCCAGCGCGGGCAGCACGTTGTCCAGGTTGAGCAGGGGTTCACCCATGCCCATGAGCACGATATTGCTGATGCGTCGCGGCGCCTGCGGCTCGAACTGGCCCAGCAGGCGGGCCGCCAGCCAGACCTGGCCGATGATTTCGCCACAGGAGAGGTTGCGGTTGAAGCCCTGGCGCGCAGTGGAGCAGAAGGCACAATTGAGGATGCAGCCTACCTGGGAAGAGACGCACAGGGTGGCGCGATTGTCCTCGGGGATGTAGACGGTCTCGATGCAGTTGCCGTCGGCCAGCCGCAGAAGCCACTTGCGGGTGCCATCGCTGGCGCTCTGGTCGAACACCACCTCGGGCAGGCGAATTGTCGCCACCTCGCCCAGGCGCTGGCGCAGGGCCTTGCCCAGGTTGCTCATGGCGGCGAAATCGGTGACGCCCTGCTGGTAGACCCATTTCATCACCTGGGTGCCGCGAAAAGCCGCTTCGCCCAGCTCGGTGAAAAAGGCCTTCAGGCCGTCGGGGCCCAGGTCCAGCAGATTGGTGGTGTCCGGCGCGTTCATGGGTTCAACGGGTGCGTTCGCACAGCTCCTCGTCGCTGAAGAAGAATGCGATCTCCTGGCGGGCGGTGTCGGGGCCGTCGGAACCGTGCACGGCGTTTTCGTCGATGCTGGAGGCGAAATCGGCGCGAATGGTGCCGGACGCGGCCTCGGCCGGATTGGTGGCGCCCATGATCTCACGGTTGCGGCTGATGGCGTCTTCGCCTTCCAGCACCTGGACCATCACCGGCCCGGAGGTCATGAAGTCCACCAGATCGTTGTAGAAGGGGCGTTCCTTGTGCACGGCGTAGAACTCACCGGCCTGTTCGCGGGTCAGGTGCAGCATCTTCGCGGCGATGATGCGCAGGCCGGCCTGTTCGAAACGGCTGTAGATTTCGCCGATGACGTTCTTGGCCACGGCGTCGGGCTTGATGATGGAAAGGGTGCGTTCAACCGCCATTGTGAGATACTCCGGAATCGTGTCTGTCAAAAAAGAGGCGTAATTTTAGCCATTGCCCCTTGTACAAGCAAACTTATTAATGTCTTAAGCAAATTTCGCTATTCTTTGGGTGGATCGGGGCATCTGTTGCGGGGCCGGACGAGTGGTCGTGGCGGCCTATCCCGTGGAAGCGGTCAAGCCCATGATTATCCAGAGCATTCCCCCGGATTAATGATGGTTTAAGAAAGGCCGCGTAACATAATGTTTTGAATGGATTAACAGCCGTTTGTTGCGAGCATGGAATGCGCCTGTCACCTTGCATTCCCATGTGTTTTTAATTAGAGTCTTCTGTTCACTTGCGCCAGGTACCACATTATGCGGAATAGATTCTTAGCCCTGTGCTTGTTGCTTCCCCTTGCCCTGACCGGCTGCGGGGTGGCCAATATCGATCAGCCCCTGGTCGAGCCGCCGGAGGATGTCACCGCGCCGCGTATCGAGAGTATCAAGTTCGACAAATCCCAGCTCAGTGGCACGGTCATCACGCTGCGTTCCCTGGTGCTCAAGCGCATTGTCATCGAATTCAGCGAGCCGCTGGATCCCGACAGCCTGGTGGACACCGTGGTCAGCACCACGCCCGAGTTGCCGGGCAGTTGGGCCTACAATGCCGAGACCCGCAGCATCGAATACAGTCTCGACCCCGATTTCAAACTGGACTACAACCAGAGCTACCGCCTGACGATTTCCGGCACCCTTCGTGACCAGGCCGGCAATACCCTGCTCAGTGGCGACTACGAGCTGACCATTCTCACCCCGGCGGCCTATCCGGTCGCGGTGGAGGTCAGCGGTCTGCAAAACGGTGCCAGCCTGGACGTGACCTTGCGCAACGATATCCTGGGGGACAGCGAAACCGCTACGCTGGCCGGTGGCAGTACCGAATCGTTCACCTTCGCCATGTTGATTCCCCAGCGCTACACCTACAGCATCGTGTTAGGCGCGGCCTCCAATGGCCAGATCTGTACCGGCGCCGGCAGCTTCGCCATGGGGCAGCGGGCCGTCACCGTGGCGCTCACTTGCAGCGACGTGTTGCCGCGTTACAGCAATGCGCCGGATTGGAACGACTATCTGCAAGGCAAGGCCAGCGCCGCCCTGCCCGCCGACCAGGCAGCCTGTGACAATGCCGCCGGCGATTGCTTCCACGGCGCCGAGTACCGGGTATTCCCCATCAGCGATTTCGCCAGTTGCGATGGTCTGATCATCGAGGACGCCCTGGGTGTATTCGACTGGATCTGCCAGAGCGACGAGCAGGGTCGGCCGCAGGCGGTTTCCACCGGGCTCAAGCCGGGCAAGGGGCTGGCCGACCTGCTGGATTTCACCACCGATCCCGTGAGCTGGGCCGACAACCAGGTGATCGTACGTGACGGCAACGACAATTCGCAGCGCAGCGCGGCCAGCGCCTGGTGGCGCAATCCCATTCTGCCAGCGGCGCGCAACATGGATCGAAGCGGCGCGGTATACGTCTATGCAGCACCCGACTACGACATCAGCGACTACAACAGCCTGGGTGCCACCAGCAAGGTTGCCCTGGTGATCAAGCCGGGTGTCAAGTTGCTCGGGGTGGTGAACTTCGACAGCCTGTCGGCCGCCAGCGCCAAGGATTTTCTGTGGATCGAGGGCGCCATCGACGCCAATGGGGCAGATACCGGGCTGAATCTGGCCTATGCCCGCCATGCCCGGCTGCACGGGGTGAGCGTGCTCAACGCCGCTGCCGATGCCATCGTGGTGACCGGCGGTCGGCACCTGCGTCTGCAACAAGTGGCGGCGGTGCACAACGGCGGCAACGGTATTACCCTTACCGATACCCAGGCCGCCAGCCTGCAGCAGATTCGCGTGGCCGACAATGGCGGCCATGGCCTGGCCCTGCTGGGTGACGAAGACAGCGTGCTGGCCGGGCTCAACAGCAGCAGCAACCAGGGACATGGGCTGCTCGCCGATGGTTCCATCAATGCCCGCATGACGCAAGTGCTGAGTACCGGCAACGGGGGTGACGGGGTGCGTGTGGGCGGGGATGCCCCGATCACCGGTGGCAACTACCTCGCCGCCGTGACCACGGCGGACAATGAGGGCGCGGGCCTGAGGCTCACCGCCGCCAGCGGCCTCAATACCGTGACCAATCTGTTGGTGGTGGGCAATGCCGGCAGCGGTGTGGAGCTGGACACCGACAAGGGCAATGTGCTGCGTCGTGCCCAGTTGGCCGACAATGGCACCGATTGCGTGGTCGATGGCGCGGCCGTCTGTGGCGACGAGATGGCGCCGATCGATGCCGCTGACCTGTTCGTGGGCGCGGTGGCAGATGATGCCAACGCACAGTATTTCTCTTCTTCTGCGAGTCAGCGCAGCCGGGCGGCGCTGGATGCGGCCGTGGCGGGCGCGCCCAGCCAGGTGCTGGAGCGCTGGAGCGTGTTCGAGTCCCCGCTGCGCAACTGGACCTGCGATGCCAACGCCATGTGTATGTTGATGGACTGGAGTCTCAAGGCCGGGGCGGTTGCTCTGGGTGCCGACTCGGTGAGCGCGGTGGCTGAGACACACGGCTTCGCCAAGCCCAGCCGCACGGTGGAGGTGCTGCCCAATGCCATCGAACTCCTGAACGATGGCGCGGGCAATGACGATGGCCTGTGCGAGGCCGATGAAACCTGCCTGCTGGCCGCTAATGCGGGAGCCTATGTGGGCCACGGTGCCTTGCAGGATCGTCCTCTGGCGGCGGGTGAGAGTACGCCCTTTAACGTGAACCTCAAGCGGCTGGCGAACAACGGTTATTGAACCGGCGGTCCCGGCGAGAGCCGGGGCCGTGTATTTGCAGCATCCACAGGGCCCGCTTTGCGGGCACAGTCCTTTCCAATCCAGAAATGAGCCTGAAGGACGGTGGTGAGAGAGTCTGATCAGGCGGCGGGGTTCTGGGCTTTGTTGATGTTACGAAACAGTTCGGCCCGTGCCTCGTTGAGGTGCTGGGCGGCCTCATTGTCGCTCATGGCACAGGC
>WFPC01000006.1 GCA_015487785.1 Gammaproteobacteria bacterium
ACCATTGCCCTCGCCGCCGAGAGGCTGGGTTGCAAGAGCGTGGCCTACACTTACAACGATCCGGTCATCTTCCATGAATATGCCATCGACGTGGCCCGCGCCTGCCTTCGGCGGGGTATTCGTTCGGTGGCGGTCACTGCCGGTTATGTCTGCGAAGAGCCGCGTGCCGAATTCTATCGCCACATGGACGCTGCCAACATCGACCTCAAGGCCTTCAGCGAGGATTTCTATTACAAGATCACCGGCGCACACCTGCAGCCGGTACTGGACACCCTGGTCTATGTCAAGCACGAGACCTCGGTATGGCTGGAACTCACCACCTTGCTGATTCCCGGCCACAACGACTCCAACCAGGAACTGGAAGCCATGACCCAGTGGGTGGTGGACAAGCTTGGGCCCGATGTTCCCCTGCATTTCACCGCCTTTCATCCCGACTGGAAAATGCGCGACGTCCCCTCCACGCCCACCAATACCCTGCAACGGGCACGTGAGATCGCCATCGCCAATGGTGTACGTTATGCCTATACCGGCAATGTGCATGACAAAGCCGGCCAGAGTACCTATTGCCACTGCTGCGGCCACTTGCTCATCGGACGCGACTGGTACGAGTTGTCACAATGGAATCTGGACGAAAACGGCCATTGTCGCCAATGCGGCACCCCGTGTGCCGGCGTGTTCGAACCACAACCGGGTCACTGGGGTCCGCGTCGCCTGCCGGTGCGGTTGAGCAATTATGTCGAAGCCGCCGCGACGGAAGAAGGCTGATGGGGCTGTCACATTCGCTATCGGCCTGGCAATAGGTTATAATCCGCACGCTTTTTCATTCACCCCGGGCTGATTTCCCTCCTCCAGGCGTTTTCTTCCCCTCTAGCTACAAGGTTCTCCATGTCATCTGCAATTACCGACTTCGGCCAGTTGGCCCTGTCCACCCCCATTCTCCGCGCCCTGGAAGAGGCCGGCTATGAAACCCCCTCGCCCATCCAGGCCGCCGGTATCCCGGTCATCCTCGAAGGCCATGATCTGCTGGGACAGGCCCAGACCGGCACCGGCAAGACCGCCGCCTTCGCCCTGCCCCTGCTGGAACGGCTGGAGCTGAGCAACAAGCAAGCCCAGGTATTGGTGCTCACACCCACGCGCGAGCTGGCCATCCAGGTGGCCGAGGCCTTCCAGGCCTATGCCCGCCACCTGCCGGGCCTGCACGTATTGCCCATCTATGGCGGCCAGAGCATGGCCATCCAGCTCAAGCAACTACGTCGCGGTGTACACGTGGTCATCGGCACCCCGGGCCGCATCATGGACCACCTGCGCCGACAGACCCTGGACCTCTCTGCCCTGCGCTCGCTGGTACTGGACGAAGCCGATGAAATGTTGCGCATGGGCTTCCTCGAAGACGTGGAATGGATCCTCGAACACACCCCGCCACAACGCCAGGTTGCGTTGTTCTCCGCCACCATGCCCGATGCGATACGCAAGGTGGCCCGCCGCCACCTGCATCAGCCTCGCGAGATCAAGATCGAAAGCCGCACCAGCACCGTAGCCGCCATCAAGCAGAAATACTGGCAGGTGGGCGGCCTGCACAAGCTCGATGCCCTCACCCGCATTCTAGAGGTGGAAGACTTCGACGCCGCCATCGTGTTCGTGCGCACCAAGACCGCCAGCGTGGAACTGGCGGAGAAGCTCGAGGCTCGTGGCTTTGCCAGTGCCGCGCTCAACGGTGACATGAGCCAGGCCCTGCGTGAACGCACCATCGAGCAGCTCAAGAACGGCAGGCACGACATCGTGGTAGCCACCGATGTGGTGGCACGTGGACTGGATGTGAAACGGATCACGCATGTATTCAACTACGACATACCCTACGATACCGAGGCCTATGTGCACCGTATCGGCCGTACCGGTCGCGCCGGCCGCGAGGGTACCGCCATCCTGTTCGTCTCAACACGTGAAACCCGCATGTTGCGCGCCATCGAGCGGGCCACCCGACAACCCATCGAGCGCATGCGGCTGCCCAGCCGCGACGACATCAGCAACCGTCGGGTGGAGCGTTTCAAACAACAGATTCTCGATACCCTGGAAAACGAAACACTGGATTTCTTTCATCCCATCATCGAGCAGCTTCAGCGCGAGCACGCCGTCGATGCCAGCCACATCGCCGCCGCACTGGCCTTTCAGTTGCAAAAGGAACGCCCCCTGCAACTCCTGGAACAACATCCCCCGCGGGAATCACGCCCCGAGCCACGACGGGAAAAATCGCTTGGGGCCACTGCTGCACCACGCCTGCGCCGCCATCCGGAGATCGAGATGGTGCGCTATCGCATCGAGGTGGGCCGCAAGCATGAGGTCGCGGTAAAAGACATCGTCGGCGCCATTGCCAACGAAGCGGAAATCGAGGCCCGCTATATCGGTCACATCAAGCTCTACCATGACCACAGCACGGTGGACCTGCCCGATGGCATGCCCGAGGAGACTTTTCAGCATCTGAGGAAGGTGCGCGTGCGCCAACATCCCCTGCGTATTTCCCGCGCCGGAGAATACACCCGCAAAAAACATCATAAGCACGGCAAGGCCATGCTCAGCCAGCACGGCTGAGGGACCAGAATCAATCAGAGATTCCTCGAGTCTATTCCGGTTGTGGCGGTTTGTCAGTCGCTGTGGCTGATTTTTTGCTCAAGCCATGACGCTGGACCGGTTTTTACCTCTCGAGCTGCAGGTGAAGTATTCAAACTATCGGGCAAGGGATAGCGCTCCATCAGGTAACACAGGCAGTCCTGCTCTATCACCCGTACGTCGCGGGTAAGCATGGCCGGCATGACACGGCGGGCAAACTTCAGCTCGCCATTGCAGAGCTGAAAATAATCCCCCTCCACCTGTCGGCCCTGTTCGTCCAGGGCCTGCAGGGGTATAGCTCCATCCATACGTACCCGGGCGATCACCGTGCCCGCCTCCACTTCGCTGAAATTGAGATGATCCAGTTGCTCGATGAAGCGGATATCGTAGTCGCCCTCGCCAAAACCGAAACTCACCGACGGTGGCACCTTCACCGTGGCCACGGTATGGAACAGATCGATATCGCGACTGGCGATGGGCTGATCCGGCAAGGCCGACAGCTTGAGGCAGGCCTGCAAGAAAGCCAGCGCATGCTCCACGCCACTGTGATCACCGGTACGACCGCATTCGCAGGTGATGGCCGGACACAACCGGGCCATGGCCATGGAGGCCACGCCCTCGGGCTTGAGAAAATACACCACGGTACGCGAAAACAGCCGCGCCAGGTGATAGAAATCCTGCTCCAGGCGGTTGATACAGGCGTAATGGGGATTGAGGCCGGTATTGTTGTGCAGGTCCACGGCGGCGAAAGGCGAGCGCCGGCCCATCTCCTCCACCACTTCGGCCATCATGCGCTGCTCCGGCGCAGCGCCCACCTGGCCCTGTACCGGCCACACCCGGTTGTAGTCGGGCTGACCATCCAGTCGACGCAAGCCCTGGCGAGCCGCCGCCACATTGCCGACGAACAACGACAAGGCCCGCGGCAAACGCTGCCCACGAAATTCCCGCAACAGACGCTGTACCGCCCGTAGCCCCACGTCCTCGTTGCCATGCAGCAAAATCGACACGAACAGGGGTTGGCTGCGACGTCCCGGCAAATGGATCAGGCTGGGTCCGGGCAGCACCGTGTGTAACTCCCGTGCGGATACCGACAAAAACCCCTCTGGCAGACTCTCGAAGCGATTCAGCACATCAGTATCCTCACAGCGGCCATTGATGCACCGGCAGACCTTCCTGCTGCAAGGCCAGATAACGCCGGGTCAGCCTTGTCATGTCCCCGCCCACCTTGGCCGCATATTGCACTTGCCAGGCGGCGCCGGTCTGCCCACGACTGACACGCTCGTAGACCACGCTCAGGTAATAGGCGATATCTGTACGATCGACAGCCAGGTTTTCCAGCCCTTCCCGCGCCTGGGGCATGAGACGTTGCAGAATGAGGCTGCCCAGGCGATGGGAGCGTCCGTCCAACCACTGCACCTGGGCCTCGATGCCATGCCGGGCGGCACGGTAGAAATTGTCCTTGGCCCGGGCGAACTCCAGCAACTGCTCTGGTGCCGGCTCACTGCCGGCCAGTGCTTCCTGCAAACCATAGAAAAAAGCCGCGGTGGCGATCTCGTCCACCACTGTGGGCCCGGCGGCCGCCACCCGGTGCTCGATGCGCAAATGCGGTCTGCCATCGTCGTCGAAACCGATCAGCGGCCGGTTCCAACGCCAGATAGTGCCATTGTGTAAACGCACATGGCGCATGTATTCCGGCGGATCATTCAATTTCACCGGCAACAATACAGGATAGTGCTCAGTGTTTTCCACGAAACACTCCTCCAGACTGCGCCCGGCATAACCGCTGCCGAAACTCACCCGTCGCAAGGGTCCCTGGGCAGCATCCCCATACCCCCCCACTTCCACCGCTTGTTCGAACAGGGGAATGCGTGATTCCTGCCACAGGTGCCGGCCGAACAGAAAAGGCGCATTAGCCGCCAGCGCCACCACCGGTGCCGAGGCGACGATGGCGGCATTGTAATAACGCACCGCCCGGCTCTGGGGCACCTGGCGGTGGATCTGGAAAGAGGTAGCCGCCGACTCCAGCATCACGTCACGGTGCTCGCTGACCAGGTGCTCCTCGCCCACAATGTCCAGTCGCAATGGCCGCCCCTGGCGCGCCCGCATCACCTGGGCATTGAGCGCCTGGTAGCGTTTCATGGCCGACATATTGCCCAGATTCAGCGCGTCGTCCTGCAGCGTGGGCAGGATACCAGTCATCACCAGTTGGCAACCCAGCTCGCCGGCATGTTGCCGACAACGCGCCCACAGTGCATCCAGTTGCTTATGCAGCTTCCTAAGGCTGTCACCGCACAGTTCACGGGGATCCACGTTCAGCTCGATATTGAAGCGCGCCAATTCCGGCGCCAACAAGGGATCGTCGGCACGAGCGAGAAACGCATCGTTGAGCGGTGCCGGCCGACAATCGCCATCCACCAGCCAGGCTTCCAGTTCGAACCCGGCCATACCGGCACGCTCCGAAAACCGTCCTTCCTCGAACCAGCGCGACAACAACCTCATCTCTCGCGCCATGTGGCGGGCATAATCGCGCTGGTCTTGCGCATTGAAGTGGCTGCGGGCGATTTCCTCTCCCATTCTCAGTGCCCTTGTGCCACCAACTGTGGACCCCGCTTGCCCCGGTACCAGGACAGCGCCAGCCTGGCTCTCACCTGCTCGGCCACGGTCGCCAGCTCGGGCCGTAACACGGGCTCGGCATCGGGCAGCTCATAGACTCGCTCGATATTACCCCGGTAGGCGATAAAATCACTGCCGATCAGCATCTTCTGGCTGTAAGCCACATCCTGCCGTGTCTTGTGGAACATGCTCTGGCCAAAAGCATGGTAGCGAAATCCCGCGGGTGCACTCAGTTCCACCAGAGTGGGACCGATATCCAGGTGACTGCCGGCCAATTGCCGGTCCACTGTCAGCCCTTGCAACACCTCGCGACCATAGAGGATAAACGGCACGATCTCCTGCTCATAGACATTGTCGCCGGGGAAGGTCAACTGCATGCGGCCCGGATGATCGCCAGTAATGGCAAACAACGTGCGCGGCAATTTTTTCTCCATTTCATCAACGAAACGCCCCATCTCGCGGTCGGCATACCAGTGATGACCCAGCAAGTGCAGAGCATTGCCTTCGGCATCCACCACACCTTCGGGCAGATGTTTCACTGGATAACCCAAGGCGTCCAGATCCAGATCATAGGGTGGATGATTACTGGTGGTAAGAATGAAGTTGAAACTGGGGGTCTCGTCACTCACTGTATCCCGCACGAAGTCGAACAGGTATTGATCATCCACTCCCCACTCGTTGACATCCCTGCCTGCCGCCATGTTGCCACCTCCATAGACTTCGTCGAAGCCCTGTGCCGGCAGAAACGTATCCATGCGCTGCCAGCCGATGAAGCCCCCATAGAAAAAACGCGTGCGATAACCCAGGCGCTTGAAAATAGCAGCTATGGCGGTGGGAAAGGTTTGCAGGGCGCGCGGCTCGTAGTTGATGTAATAGCCCGCTGGTGGCAGACCACTGATCAGGGTGTTGAGTGACTGGGCAGTGCTCCAGGTGGCGGGTATGAAATGGGGGAAATAAATCCCCGCCTCGGCCAGGCGCACGGCCGCATCGGCAAAACCGGCGTCACGCCAGGTGGGCAACACGGTCCAGCCGCTGTAACTCTCCATCAGAATCAGGAACACGTGCCGCGGCGGCTGTGCCAGCAGACCCGAGGCGGTACGCTGGGTCATGGCATCGATGTCGTCCAGGCTGGCATCCTGCCCGGCCAAGGCCGCCACCCGTGCCGCGCCGGCCAGATCATCGGCGGGCCAGAAATTTTCCACCCCCACCTCGCTGTTGATCAACCAGTACTTGGTGGCCACGTTACGCAGCGAGAAGAACGGATTGGGAATGGTATGATTCAGAAAGGTATCAGAGGTGATCGACAGATGCCGCAGGGTCAGCGGTGCGCCGGTCACCGTGCCACCCCGCATGGCCAACAACATGCCCAGCAGGGCCAGGACCACACCGAGCAGCCGCGGTGCCGGTCGTCGGATCCGGCCCAGATCAAACGCTGGCACGTAGGCATCGTAGTGCAGCGCCACACGCAACAGGCGCCAGACCCCGTGGGAAATCAGCACAAACAGCAGCAGCGCCAACAACGGATGATATTCCTTCCACACGGTGGTGAGAATGGCACGGGTATCGTCGTAGAACAGGCCAAACACCATTTGGTTGTAGTGCTCACCATAGGTGGCGAAGAACACCATATCCAACAGCAGGATCAAAACTCCCAGAGTGGCGAACAGACGTGCCTGCAACAGGCGCAGACCTTGCACCAGGGCGGCCACGGGCCATTTGAGCAATAGCAGGCTCAGAAGAAAGCTCCCCAGCACCCATGCGGCGGCACTGGCCATGTCCAGGCGCAGTCCCATGAACATGGCTGCCAGCACATCACCCATGCCGCTCACATCTGCCATCTGCTGATGGAACAGCCCCAGCAACACCAAGCGAAACACCACCAGCACCGACAGGATGGCAAGGAAGAGTTGTGCATCCTTGGCCCAGTGACGCGCCAGCAGGATCCAGCCCGGGCTGACACCGACCCCCGGGACACGAGACGACAAAAGATCCTGTTGCATAGGCGAGACGACCCTCATTCGTGGTTGGCAGAAGCGGAAAGTGTACGCAGACGCTCGATGGCCTGGCCCACGCCCTGCTCGGCGGCAGCCTGTAACCAGCGCCGGATGGCCGCCTGGTCGGACGAGCCGGAACGCACCAGGGCATCGGCCAGATTGAATTGGGCAAAACGGTAACCCTGGCGCGCCGACTTGCGGTACCATTCGATGGCCTTGGCCAGGTCGGACCGTACACCCAGGCCTTGCTGATACATCACGCCAAGATTGTTCTGGGCCACTGCATGGCCCTGGGCCGCGGCCTTGCGATACCAGTACAGGGCCTGCTGCAGATCCTGCCCGACGCCCAGGCCCGCCTGATACAACCAGCCCAGGCTGGCCTGGGCATCGGCGAAGCCCTGCTGAGCCAGCGGCTGCCACAGGGCGAAAGCCTGACCGTGGTTACCGAAGAAATATGCCGTCTGGCCCAACTGATAACGCTGGCGCTGACTCGCATCCTCGTGTGCGCCCACCACCGTGCGCCCGCCCAGGCCACGGGAGACTACTGGCCGCTCCCAGTCGAAGCCGTCATCCGTCTGTTCACTGGCCGGCTGCTCGGCGAGAAAGGCCGACGCCGGCAACTCGCCCGCGGCCCACAGCGGACAAGCGCACAAGATGCCCCACAGGCCTAGCAGGGTGGCGTAACCGGCGATGGGGCTGCGGCCTGGTCCAGACTTCATTGCGATCCATAAATCTCCAGAAAAGTCTTTATTGTACGCTCTTTGCCCCCATATTTCAGGTACCGGGCTTGTGCCGCTTTCCAAAGCGGGCGACAATAACCCGTTTCATTCCATGGACCACCCCGCCAAGGGGTTTTTGCCGTATGCCGAACACGAAACTCACCAATATCAATGTGATTGCCCAGGATCTGCTGCCCACACCACGGCAGATCAAACAGAAGATCCCGCTCACCGATGGGGCCACTCGCACCGTGCTGGAAGGCCGGGAGATCCTGCAGCGTATACTCGCCCGCCAGGATCATCGGCTGTTCGCCGTGGTCGGCCCCTGCTCCATCCACGATCCCGAGGCGGCGATGGACTATGCCCGCCGTCTCAAGGCCCTGAGCGATGACATTGGCGATACCATCTACCTGGTCATGCGGGTCTATTTCGAGAAACCGCGTACTACCGTGGGCTGGAAGGGCCTGATCAACGATCCCGACATGGACGACTCCTTCCACATCGAGAAAGGCCTGCTGATCGCGCGTCGCCTGTTGCGCGACATTGCCGAGCTGGGCCTGCCCGCCGCCACCGAGGCGCTGGATCCCATTACCCCGCAATACATCTCGGACCTGATCAGTTGGACCGCCATCGGCGCCCGTACCACCGAATCCCAGACCCACCGGGAAATGGCCAGCGGCCTGTCCACCCCTGTGGGTTTCAAGAACGGCACCGACGGCAGCCTGGAAGTAGCTATCAATGCCTTGCATTCGGCCGCCCGCCCCCATCATTTCCTCGGCATCAACCAGGACGGCCAATGTGCCGTATTCCACACCCGCGGCAACAAGCTGGGCCATGTAGTACTGCGTGGTGGCGGAGGCCAGCCCAATTACGACGAGCCTCACATCCGTGAATGCGAACAGGCCCTGGAACGCGCCGGACTGCCGCTCAACATCACGGTGGACTGCAGCCACGGCAATTCGCGCAAGGACCCGGCCCGCCAGGGCGGCGTGGTGCAAAACATTGTGCGCCAGATCCAGCACGGCAACCGTTCCATCGTCGCCTTCATGCTGGAGAGCAACCTGGGCTGGGGCAACCAGGTCATTCCGCAGGATCTCTCCCAGCTCAAATACGGCATCTCCGTCACCGATGCCTGTATCGACTGGGACACCACCGAAACCCTGTTGCGCGAAGCCCGCGAGGAATTGAAAGACGTGCTGCCCGGGCGTCTGGCCTGAACCGTGGATTCTCTCCTGTCGCTGTTCGCTGTCGCCCCCAAGGGCATGGAAGATCTGTTGGCGGCGGAACTGGAAAGCCTGGGCGCCCATGGCATCGAGCCCACGGTCGCCGGCGCCGGCTTCCGCGGTGACTTGGCCACCGCCTATCGCGTCTGCCTGTGGTCACGCCTGGCCAACCGTATCCTGCTACCCCTGAGCCAGACCCGGGCCGAAAGCCCCGACGACCTCTACCGCGCCATGCAGACCATCGACTGGTCGCAACACTTCGGCACGGAACAGACCTTCGCCATCGTCTTCAATGCCAATACGCCCCATCTGCGACACAGTCATTTTGGCGCTCTCAGGGCCAAGGATGTGGTGGTCGATCAATTTCGCATCAACTGCGGCGAACGCCCCAGCGTGGATACCGAACAGCCGGATATCCTGATCAATGTGCACTGGCGCCGGGAGCAACTGGTCATCAGCCTGGACCTGTCCGGCCATAGCCTGCACCGGCGTGGCTACCGCCTGCGCGGCATGGCTGCGCCGTTGAAGGAGAACCTCGCCGCCGCCCTGCTGCTGCGTACCCGCTGGCCGGAAATCGCCGCCGGCGGTGGTGCCTTTGTCGACCCTATGTGCGGTTCGGGCACCTTGCTGATCGAAGCGGCGCTGATGGCCGCCGACATCGCCCCCGGCCTGCTGCAACAAGACTTCGGCTTGCTGCACTGGAAACAGCATCGCCCCGAACTCTGGCAGGATCTGCGCGAGCAAGCCCGAAGGCGCCGCCAGGATGGCCTGGCACAACTGCCACCCCTTCGCGGCTTCGACCGCAGTCGCAAGACCCTGCAAGCGGCACGGGAGAACATTCGGCGCGCTGGGCTGGACGACTACATCCACCTGGAGGCCTGTGAACTGGCCCACTGTACCCCACCGGCCAGGAGCCACGGCGGGCTGCTGCTCACCAATCCGCCCTATGGCGAGCGCCTGGGCGAAGAGGAACAATTGCAACAACTCTATCACCGCTTGGGACAGGTGTTGAAAAACCGTTTCCAGGGCTGGCAGGCCGGCGTGTTCACCGCCCGTCCGGAACTGGCCCAGCAACTGGGCTTGCGTGCGCTCAAGATCCACAGCCTGTTCAACGGCGCGCTGGCCTGCAAACTGCTACACTTCGACATCGCTCCCCGCTGGTATCGCCAGCCCCAGCGTTTCCCTCGCCCCCTGCCCGCAACACAGCGCAGCGCCCAGGCCGAAATGCTGCAAAACCGTTTGCGCAAGAATCACAAGCGTCTGTCCCGCTGGCTCAGACGTGAGCAAATCCAGTGCTATCGCCTGTACGATCACGATCTGCCCGAATATGCCTTCGCCATCGATGTCTACCAGGGTGAACGATGCTGGGTCCTGGTACAGGAATACCAGGCCCCAGCCACGGTGGACAAGGACAAGGCCCGGCAGCGCACCCGCGAAGCGCTGGGGGTGGTACTCGACGAGCTGGATATCCCACCCGAGCAGTTGTATTACAAACTTCGCAAGCCGCAAAAGGGGCGGGAACAATATCAGAAGATCATGTCCAGTGGCGAGTTTCACACCGTCTGCGAGGGAGGTCACCGTTTCCTGGTGAACTTCACCGACTATCTCGACACCGGCCTGTTCTTGGATCATCGACTCACCCGGCAACTGATCCAGTCACTGGCAACCGGCAAGCGCTTTCTCAACCTGTTCGCCTACACCGGCAGCGTCACGGTCTATGCCGCCAAGGGAGGAGCCCGCAGCACCACCAGCGTGGACCTCTCGACCACTTACCTGGACTGGGCCCGGCGCAACCTGGAACTCAACGATATCGATGGAAACACACACCGACTGATCCGTGCCGACTGCCTGCAGTGGCTGGAACAAGCCATACGCGAGAACATGCGCTTCGAACTGATCTTCATCGACCCGCCCAGTTTCTCCAACTCCAAGCGCATGCGTCAGACCTTCGATGTGCAACGCGACCACGTGGCCCTGCTGAGCCAGGCCGCCAGATTGCTGAGCGACGACGGCGTGATGATCTTTTCCAACAACCGGCGCGATTTCAAACTGGACCAGGAAGCCTTGCGGAGCCTGTTCGAGATCGAGAATCTCGGCCGCCGCACCCTGCCCGAGGATTTTCGCAACAACCCCAAGATCCACCACTGCTGGCGATTGCGGCCGGCCCGGGCCGGCTGGTGAAACATTCAGGCCAGGGTCATCCGGCTCAAGCCAGGCGGTCGTCGGCCACCCAGTAGCGGGGATCCTCGATCAGGTTCACCTCCACCAGATCACCGGCCGTTTCCAGCAGGCGGCGGCAATCCTCGCTCAGGTGGCGCAAATGCAGTTTCTTGCCCGCCCGGGTATAACGCTCGGCCAGGTTGTCTATGGCTTCCAGGCCCGAATGATCGTATACCCGTGAATAGCGGAAATCGATCACCACCTCGTCGGGGTCGTTGTCCACATCGAACAGGTTCATGAAATTGTGCACCGAGCTGAAAAACAACGGCCCGCGCAACAGGTATGATTTACGTCCCTTCTCGTCGGTGGATATTTCCACGTGAATGTTTCGCGCATGCTGCCAGGCGAACACCAGGGCCGAGACGATCACGCCCACCACCACGGCCACGGCCAGGTCGGTGGCCACAGTTACTGCCGAAACCAGGATCAGCACGAAGGCATCGGCTCGCGGCACCCTACCCAGGATACGGAAGCTGGACCATTCGAAGGTGCCGATCACCACGATGAACATCACCCCGATCAGCACCGCCAGTGGGATCATCTCGATCAGACCCGAAGCAAACAGAATGAAGGCCAGCAGGAACAGGGCGGCGGAAATGCCCGACATGCGTCCCCGCCCACCGGAGTTGACGTTGATCATGCTCTGCCCGATCATGGCGCAGCCCCCCATGCCGCCGAAGAAACCGGTCACCGTATTGGCCACACCCTGACCTATGCACTCCCTGTTGCCACGGCCGCGGGTATTGGTGATGTCATCGATCAGGGTCAGGGTTAGCAGAGACTCGATCAGGCCAATGGCGGCAAAGATCAGCGAATACGGCAGAATGATCCATAGGGTTTCCAGATTCAGCGGCACCGCAGGGATATGGAACTCGGGCAGGCCGCCGGCGATGGAGGCCAGATCGCCCACGGTGCGAGTATCCAGATCCAGCGCAATCACCAGTCCGCTGACCACGATGATGGCGGCCAGCGAAGAAGGGATGATACGGGTGAAACGCGGCAAAAAATGGATGATGGCCATGGTCAGGGCAATCAGGCCGAGGAAGATCAGCAACGGCGTGCCACTCATCCAGGTCATTCCACCCTCGCCATCGGGCACCTGGAACTGCTTCAACTGGGCCAGGAAGATCACGATGGCCAGGCCGTTGACGAACCCCAGCATCACCGGATACGGCACCATGCGAATGAACTTGCCCAGACGCAACAGCCCGGCGATGATCTGGATCAGCCCCATCAGCACCACCGCGGCAAACAGATATTCCACCCCGTGACTGGCCACCAGCTCCACCATCACCACCGCCAAAGCGCCGGTGGCACCGGAAATCATCCCCGGCCGACCACCGATGGCCGCGGTGATCAATCCCACCATGAAGGCCGCGTACAGCCCCACCAGGGGATGCACCCCGGCTACGAAGGCAAAAGCCACCGCCTCGGGCACCAGCGCCAGCGCCACGGTAAGCCCGGACAATACATCGTCCTTGAGACTGACGGTGCGATTGACCCATATATCGAACATGCAGAACCTCGCCAGGAACAACCGGTTGAAAAAAGGGCGTGGATTCTACGCGCCGGAAGGGCCAAAGTCAAAACAACAACACCACAACCCAAAGGGCTATTGGCGCATCACAAAGGAAGGTGTACACTGGATTCATCCTGTGCGGAAACAGCGCCTGGCGTTCAATTTGCATCATCTTTCGGCATACCCCACCGAGGTAAGCTGCCATGAAACGAAACAGACCCCGTGGACTGCTCAGCCCCATAGACCGCATCGTGCGGGTAACCATCGGTTTCATGATCCTGGTCTTCGCCTATACCCTGTCCCTGCCCACGCTGGATTTCGCCGAACTGCACATGGTCACCGTCTATCTCTGGGTGACGGTCATGGTCTCATGGGATCCTATCTACGCCATTGTTCACAAAATCAAAAAGATGCGAGCTGAAGAACGGGTCATGTCGGGCAAATTCTAGGAACCCGTCGAACTTGGACCATCGTAGCGAGCGAGGGGAGAAAAGTGGCAGAAACTCTCTGAGTTTGAGGCAAATACTGGGCTTTTTGGCGAAAAACCGGGGAGATATTGGCCGCTCTCCTTCTTGCGCAGTGGGTCATCCCCAAACCCGACTGGCTCCTAGCCCTGCGACACACCTGCCTCGCTGAAGGTGGCCATCTTCTCGTGCAGGCTGCAGGCTGCGCGCAGCAAGGGCAGAGCCACCGCCGCGCCACTGCCCTCGCCCAGGCGCATGCCCAGATCCAACAGGGGTTCGGCCCGCAAGGCCTGTAACAACAGGCGGTGCCCCGGCTCCGCCGAGGCATGGGCAAACAACAGCCACGGTGCCAGCTCGGGGCGCAGGCGCGTCGCCACCAGGGCGGCAGCGGTGGCAATGAAGCCGTCCACCAACGCCGGCAGACCCTGCTGCCCACAGGCCACATAGGCTCCCGCCATGGCCGCCAGCTCGAAACCGCCCAGGCAACGCAAAGCATGCAAGGGGGCGTCCATGGGCACGCGATGATGCGCCAGAGCCCGCTCGATCACCTGTGCCTTGTGGGCCATCTCCGCAGCCCCCAGGCCGGTACCCGGCCCCACCAGCTCCACCGCAGGCCTCCGTAACAGCGCACAGGCCACCGCCGTCGCCGCGCTGGTATTGGCAATACCCATCTCCCCGGCGATGAACAAGTCCGTCCCCGCGGCCACGGCCCGGGCCACCGCTTCCCGCCCTTGCGCCAGGGCCTGGCTCAATTGCACCTCGTCCATGGCCTCTAGGCGCGCAAAATTCGCCGTGCCGGCAGCAATGCGGCGATCGAGCACGCCGGGCAAATCCTCCAGCGCACCCACTGTGCCCAGGTTGACCACTTCCAGGCGCGCTCCCAGGCGACGCGCCAGCACATTGATGGCCGCACCGCCGCGGGAAAAATTGCGCACCATTTCGGCTGTCACCGCCTGGGGAAAGGCCGATACGCCTTCGACCGCCACTCCATGATCGGCGGCAAACACGGTGATACTCACCTCATCCACACGGGGCAAGGGGCGCCCCTGCAAGCCGGCCAGATCCACTGCCAGTTCTTCCAGCCGCCCCAGGGAACCCGGCGGCTTGGTCAACACCTGCTGGCGTTCCCGAGCCGCGTGTCGCGTTGCCTCGTCCACCACTCGCAGGGGCTGGTACAACCATTGGTCGGTCAAAATGTTTCTCCCTTCAGGCATTGGGGCAGGCCGGCGGTCATCAGGGTAACGCGCTCACAACAAGCCGCCAGGGCCTGATGCAAACGCCCGGCCTCATCACAGAAACGACGATTCAGCTCACCCAAAGGCACGATGCCCTGGCCCACCTCGTTACTCACCAGCAAGATCTCACCGGGCAGCGCGGGCAGACAGTCAAGCAAGGCCTTGCGTTCCCGTTCCAACCGCGCATCACCGGCATGCAGCAAATTACTCAACCACAAGGTAAGGCAGTCCACCAACAGACAATGGCCGGGGCCGGCGTGCTTTGCCAGGGCATCGGCCAGGGCCAGGGGCTCCTCCACCACCTGCCAATGCTCGGGTCGCCGACGGCGGTGCAAGACAATGCGCTGCGCCATCTCCGCATCCAAGGCCTGGGCCGTGGCGAGATAAATCACCGTCTTGCCACTGCTCCCGGCCTGCTGCTCGGCATAGCGACTCTTGCCCGAGCGCACCCCGCCGAGTATCAGATGTTTCATAAGCCTCCCCCTTGGCATACACCGGCACAGGCTCGTTCTCAAATCACCCCCGTGAAACGACGGCTCAAGGTCGAGCGGCAAGGTTTATATCATGCTCGGCCGGCAACGGCCAATCTGGTAGACTTGTCGAAGCTTGATACCTGTTCGCTTGCACCGGGATCCTTCGTGCGCATCAAAAAACGCTGGCCACTGTGGTTCGCCTTCATCGCTTTCCTGTTCGTTCTGTTCATCGGCCCCTGGCCTCTGGCCGAGTCCGACTTCCACCATGCCAGTTACGCCGAAAATACCTTTGCCCGTATCCAACAAGCCAAGATCGACCAACATAGCGGCCCTCTGCTGGCCGGTGCTGCACAGGCCGACATCACGCCCCCGCCCGGTGTGCCTCTGGGCGGCTATTCCGCTCGTTCACCCAAGGCCAACACCGGCGCCATGGCTCCGGTGCACGTGGGCGCGCTGAGCCTTGGCAATGGACAGCATACCGTCACCCTGATCAGCGCGGAAATCCTGCTGCCACTGCCCAGGCTGGTCGATGCCGTGGTGAAGCGCACCGGGCTGGCGCGGGAGAGTCTCTATTTCACTGCCAGCCATACCCATTCCGGGCCCGGTGGCTATGCCGACAGTTTCGTCGCCCGCTTCACCCTGGGCGAGCTGGATCCCGCCTATTTCGAGTTGCTGGTGAGCCGCATCAGCCAGGCCGTGATGCAAAGCCGACGAGCCCTGCAACCCGCCCGATTACACTATTACCGGCTGCGTCCCTCTCCCGAGCTGGCGGGTCGCCTGATCTACAACCAACTGGAACACGGCCCCCACGCCCACAGCACCGTGCACGTGCTGCAGCTACTATCCAAAAAGGGCGGCCAAGCCCTGGCCACCTTGCTAAGTTTCAGTGCCCATCCCACCTTTCTCGGTCGCATCAACCGCCAGGTCAGCGGTGACTATCCGGCCCTGGTGACACAGCAACTGCAAACGCTCCTGCACGGCCCGGTACTGTTTGCCGCCGGTGCCGTGGGCGGCATGCTGCCCATGGGGCTGGGCCAGATTCCCGCTACCGATCTCCCGCGGGAGTTGACCCAAATGCAGGACATGGCCACTCGCCTGGCCGATTTCATCATTGCACGCCTGGCCGATACCCCACCCACGCTGAGCCTGGAGCGGGCCGCCATCGCAACCCTGCTGTTACCGGTGGACCTGCCTCCGCCCAGCTACCGGCTGGGAGAACACTGGCAACTGAGCCCCTGGCTGATCGATCTAGTGTTTCATTCCCGCCATAGTTATGTCCATGCCCTGCGGGTCGGGGACATCGTCTGGCTGGGCTACCCGGCGGATTATGCCGGTGAACTGGCCATGGAACTGGAACGCTGGGGCGAGGCTCGAAACATCTACCCCTGGGTCAGCTCGTTCAATGGTGACTACATCGGCTATTTGTCACCATCCGAACGTTTCTCCATGCCGCACTATACCGTGCGTGACGTGAGTTTCTACGGACGCTGGGCCGGGGATTATTTCAATGCCATCGGCAAGCGGCTGATGCAAAAGATGACTACCCCGGATTGAGGATTTTCTGAGAGCATGTACTTCGTCATTCTCGGACTGTTGATCATGGCCCTGGTGTTCGGCCCCCAACTCTGGGCACGCTATGTCTTTCAGCGTCACAACCGGCCGCGGCCGCAGATGCCGGGCACCGGCGGCGAGCTGGCACGCCATCTCATAGAACGCTTCGGGCTCAAGGGGGTAAAGGTGGAGGTCACCGAGCTGGGCGATCACTACGACCCACAGAGCAAGACCGTACGCCTGCAACAACAGCACTACCAGGGCCGTTCACTCACCGCCATTGCCATCGCCGCCCATGAGGTGGGTCATGCTATTCAGGATCATCAGAACAGCCCGCTGCTGCGCAGTCGCACCCGCCTTGTGGGCTTTGCCCAGTGGACCGAAAAAGCCGGCTCCCTGGCCATGATGGCCATCCCCGTGGTTGGCCTGCTCAGCCGCTCACCCTCCGCCAGCGCGCTGCTGTTCTTTCTCGGCATCGCCAGCCTGTTCGTATCCACGCTGGTGCACCTGGTGACCCTGCCGGTGGAATGGGACGCCAGTTTCAACAAGGCCCTGCCCATACTCAAGGAGGGCAATTACATCCAGCCACAAGACTACAAGGCGGTGCGCCAAATTCTCAAGGCGGCGGCGTTGACCTATGTGGCCGGTTCCCTGGCCAGCCTGCTCAATCTGGCACGCTGGATTGCGATTCTGCGGCGGCGTTGAATACCACCAGGGGCACGCTCATTTCCTGTCGACTCACGCCCCCATGGACACCGATCTGACGAAAGGGGCGCTCGCCCAGCAGGCGATCCTTGATCACATAGTTCTCTTTCATCACCAGGCAATAGTCCCCCAGGCGATGGGCCAGCTCCAAGTGCGAGACACCGGGACCGAACCAGCCGGCCTCCACCAGTTCCTGGCTACGCCGACATTCGCAGGCATGGGCCAAATGCTGGCTCACATAACGCTCGAAACGCACCTCGCTGCCCGGGCGCACATAACAATAGGCCAGCCGCGGTTCACCGCACAGGGGATGAGACAGACACTCCCGTAACTCCGGATGATCCTCCAACGCGATCACCCGCTGTGGCGCGGTGTCGATCAGGCCATGATCGGCCATCAGGAGCAAGGTGGCACGGCTTCCCGACACGGCAGCGAAAAGGGCCTCGAAGGCCTGTTCCAGGTGTCTGAAATGAGCCGCCGCTTCCCTGCTGTCCACGCCGTGCTCATGACACAAGTGATCGAATTCCGGCCAGTAACCATATATGAAGCGCCGCCCTGGCTGGCCAAGAAGAACTCTCAGATGGCCTACAAAGTCGTCCAGATCATCGTAGCCCTGGCGCCGGGCACCGGCGAAGGCCAGACGGCTGTAGGCGGAATCCACGATCCAGCCCGGCATCAGCACATGCGCTGGACGATCGAATTTATCGAACATCGGTTGCATATCCAACAGGTCGTGCATGTCAACGCGGTACTTGCTCAGTACTTCACCACCGATGCGCGGCATGAACGGCAGGATGGCAGTGACCGCACCCAGTTCACGCAGGTGCATGAACCAGCCGGTGACCGCATGTTGGCGCGGAGTGAGTCCCGTGGCGATGGAGCTGATGGCGCTGGAGGTGGTGCTGGGCAGCACCGAGGTCAATTCGCCCCGCAAGTGGCGGATGAACAGATTGTCGCCCTGGCGGCGCAGAAACCCCAGGCCCAGGCCATCGATCAGCAACAACACCAGAATATCGTTGGCCAAGTCGCCGACGTCGAGCAATCGTGCCGGCGCACAACCCGGGTCGCCCATGCCGCAGGCACGGGCGATACTGGCACTGACATTGACAATGCTGCCACCGTCATAGTCCGGCAGGCAAAAATTCATCTCGTGGCCTCCCGGGCCGCCAGGGCCGCTTCACGAACCAGTGCAGGCCCGCGGTAGATCAAACCGCTGTAGATCTGCACCAAGCTGGCACCCGCGGCCAGCTTGGCGCGTACATCGGCCGCGCCCATGATACCGCCAGCGGCAATAATGGGCATGCGTGTGCCCAATTCGCCGTGCAACGCCGCCACCACCTCGGTGGCACGGTGGGTCAGCGGGGCACCGCTCACCCCCCCTTGTTCCCCTCCATGGGGAAACTGTTCCACCGCGCGGTGATCGATGGTCGTATTGGTGGCGATGACACCGTCGATGCCATGTTCGATCAGCCGGCGGGCCAGTTGTGTCAAGGCATCCGGCTCCAGGTCGGGCGCGATCTTCACCACCAGAGGCACATAGCGCCCCTGCGTCCGCGCCAGCTTGTCCTGCTCCGCCTTCAGCGCCGCCAGCAGCCGCGTCATGTCGTCACCCTGCTGTAGCTGACGCAGGTTGCGGGTATTGGGCGAGGAGATATTGATGGTGACATAGCTGGCTCGTGCATAGACCTTGCGCAGACCGATGAGGTAGTCATCCACCGCGCGCTCCATGGGCGTGTCGGCATTCTTGCCGATATTGATGCCCAGAACACCCCGGTAATGCGCCTGCTTCACTTGTTCCAGCAGGTGATCCACACCGAGGTTGTTGAATCCCATGCGATTGATGATGGCCCGCGCCTGCGGCAGGCGGAACAGGCGTGGGCGAGGATTGCCGGATTGCGGCCGCGGGGTCACCGTGCCGATCTCGAGAAAACCGAAACCCAGCATCGCCAGCGCGTCGATGTAGTCACCGTTTTTGTCCAGACCCGCCGCCAGGCCCACCCGGTTGCCAAACCGCAGCCCCATGACTTCCACCGGGTCGTGCACCACCGGCGGAAGAAGATGACGCAACATGCCTCTGCGTTGCAACCAGGCCAGGCCCTGCAAACTCAGTTCATGGGCTTTTTCCGGCTCGAGCCGGAACAGCAATGGCCGCAGCAAGCGGTACATCATGCCGGTGCGCGCTAACTTACTCCTTGCAGGGAAAGTTGCTCACGAAATAACGGTAGATACCCAGTTGCGCGGGCAATTGTTTTTCTTCGGGATGGCTGTCGATGTGTTTGACGAACATGTTGACCAGTTGTGGAGGTGAAATGTCCGTGGGCAGGCAGATAAGATCACGCTTGGTCACGCCTTGCTGCTTCATCAGGCTGCCCACCACATTGATGCCACTCACCGCGCCGCCGATGAAACCGGCACAGGTGCCGGTGTCCAGCAGCTTGCGAATGGCGTCTTCACGCTTGGCATCCTGGGCCAGTTTCTGCTGGGAGTTCTTGCAGGCTCCCACCAGTTGTTCGCTGGTCATGGCCTGGGCCGGCAGCCAGAAGCCGAATTGCATTGCGATCAATGCCGCACCGAGTAGTATCCGCACGTGTTTCCTCCTCCCGTCTTCCGGGATGTTCCTATTGTCGATCTAGTCGCGTTCGCCGCAAACAGCGAACCCCTGGCTGCCTTGTATGCACAAGCCCTGCCGTGCAAGGCGGGTTTCAGTCTTCACCCACGATCTCGGCCTTTTCGATGATAATATCCTCGGCCGGCACATCCTGATGACCGCCGCGGAAGGTGGTGGCCACCTGCTTGATTTCATCCACTACGTCCATGCCCTCCACCACCCGGCCGAATACCGCGTAACCCCAGCCGTCCGGGGTTTCGGACTTGAAGTCGAGAAAAGTGTTGTCCTTGACATTGATGAAGAACTGGGCGCTGGCGGAATGGGGATCGGGCGTGCGTGCCATGGCGATGGTGCCGGCCAGGTTGCTGAGCCCATTGTTGGCCTCGTTCCGGATGGGCTCGCGGGTGGTTTTTGGCACCATGCCCGGTTCGAACCCTCCGCCCTGGATCATGAAACCGTTGATCACCCGGTGAAAGAGAGTGCCGTCGTAGAAACCCTCGCGCACGTATTGCTTGAAATTCTCGCAGGTGATGGGGGCCTTTTCCTCGTCCAGCTCCAGGGTGATCTCACCCATGTTGGTGTGCAGCTTGATCATTGTTCGTCCTCTGTGTTCATTTTTCCAGTTGCGATACATCGCGCACTGCACCGCGGGAGGCACTGGTGGTCATGGCCGCATAGGCCCTGAGTGCGGCCGAGACCTGCCGCTGGCGCCCACGGGGTTTCCAGGCCTCCTTGCCGCGCGCCTCCATGGCCTGGCGCCGGCGCGCCAGCTCGGCTTCGCTCAGTTGCACCTCGATACGGCGGCGAGGAATATCGATCACGATGGTGTCGCCCTCCTCCACCAGCCCGATACTACCACCTTCGGCGGCTTCCGGTGACACATGACCGATGGACAGGCCCGAGGTGCCACCGGAAAAACGCCCGTCGGTGATCAGTGCACAGGTCTTGCCCAGGCCCTTGGACTTGAGATAGCTGGTGGGATAGAGCATTTCCTGCATGCCTGGCCCGCCCCGCGGCCCTTCGTAGCGAATGATAACCACATCGCCGGGACGAATCTCGTCACCGAGGATGGCCGCCACCGCCGCATCCTGGCTTTCGAAGATCCGCGCCGGACCAGAGAACTCCAGAATGCTCTCGTCCACACCCGCGGTCTTCACCACGCAACCGTCCTCGGCGATATTGCCATACAATACCGCCAGCCCGCCGTCGCGACTATAGGCGTGCTCGACGTCACGGATACAACCCTGGCTGCGATCCAGGTCCAGGTCCGGCCAACGGCGGTCCTGGCTGAATGCCTCTGTGGTGCGTACATTGCCCGGTGCGGCGAGATAGAAGCGGCGCGCGTCCTCGCTCACCTCGCGGCTGATGTCCCACCTGTCCAGCGCCTCGGCCAGGCTGGCGCTGTGCACCGTGGGCACATCGGTATGCAACAGGCCGGCCTTGTCCAGTTGTCCGAGAATCCCCATTACACCACCGGCGCGATGCACGTCTTCCATGTGATAACGCTGGGTACTGGGTGCCACCTTGCACAGATGGGGCACCTGGCGCGATAGCCGATCGATGTCGGCCATGCCGAAGTCCACGCCCCCCTCCTGGGCCGCCGCCAGCAGGTGCAGGATGGTATTAGTGGAACCACCCATGGCGATATCCAGGCTCATGGCATTCTCGAAGGCCTGCCGGTTGGCGATGGCACGCGGCAATACCGTGGCATCGTCGTGTTCGTAATAGCGCCGGGCCAGCTCCACGATACGCGTGCCCGCCGCCAGGAACAGGGCCTTGCGATCGGCATGGGTGGCCAGCAGGCTGCCATTGCCCGGCAGCGCCAAACCCAGGGCCTCGGTGAGACAATTCATGGAGTTGGCGGTGAACATGCCGGAACAGGAACCGCAGGTGGGGCAGGCCGAACGCTCCAGTTGTTGCACCTCCTCGTCGCTGCGCTCGGGATCGGCGGCACCCACCATGGCATCCACCAGGTCCAGGTGAACCTCCTGCTCGCCGAGCACGGCCTTGCCCGACTCCATAGGCCCGCCGGATACGAAAATGGTGGGAATGTTCAGACGCAGTGCCGCATTGAGCATGCCGGGCGTGATCTTGTCGCAGTTGGAAATACACACCAGGGCATCAGCGCAGTGGGCATTGACCATGTATTCCACCGCATCGGCGATGATCTCCCGCGACGGCAGTGAATACAGCATGCCGTCATGCCCCATGGCGATGCCATCGTCGATGGCAATGGTGTTGAATTCCTTGGCCACGCCACCAGCGGCCTCGATCTGGCGAGCCACCAACTGCCCCAGATCTTTGAGATGCACATGGCCCGGCACGAACTGGGTAAAGGAATTGGCGACCGCAATAATGGGCTTGCCGAAGTCCTCATCACGCATGCCCGTGGCCCGCCACAGGGCACGGGCGCCGGCCATGTTGCGGCCATGGGTGGTGGTGCGGGAACGATACTCAGGCATGGGCATTTCCTTGCTTTTTCACAAACAGATCATGGCATTCTAACAAATTTCCGCCGGATCGCTGAGTACTGGCCCGTCAGCGTGTCGAGGTTCGTGTGACACAGCCCTGGCAGGGCTGTGCAATATTTCTGGTTCCTGGCCCAAGACATTGATAGCATTGGCCGATAACCCAACAACAGACGACACGCGACAACCGAGGACAAGTTTTCGTGGCCGACCCTAGCGACAGCGGACAATTCGTTCACTGGTTCCGGCATTCATCGCCTTACATCAATGCCCATCGGGGTCGCTGTTTCGTGATCGCCTTCGGTGGCGAGGCGGTGGCGGCGGACAATTTCCATCACCTGATCCACGACCTCAGCCTACTCAACAGCCTGGGAGTGAAACTGGTTCTGGTGCATGGCGCGCGCCCACAGATCGACGCTCGCCTGCGTAGTGCCGGCATCAGTAGCCGCCATGTCCAAGGCCTGCGCATCACCGACGACGCCAGCTTGCCGGAGGTGAAGGCAGCGGTGGGCACGGTGCGCATGGATATCGAGGCCCTGTTGTCCATGGGGCTGGCCAATTCGCCCATGGCCGGCGCCCGCATTCGGGTGGCCGGGGGCAACCTGGTCACCGCCCGGCCACTGGGGGTGGTAGAGGGCGTCGACTTCTGTCACACCGGCGAGGTACGCCGCATCGACAGCGCCGCCATCCGTCGTCAGCTCGACGACGGCGCCATCGTATTACTCTCGCCCATCGGATATTCTCCCACCGGCGAGATTTTCAACCTGCGCATGGAAGAGCTGGCCGCCGCCACTGCGGTCCAGCTCCGAGCCGACAAGCTGATCTACCTGGGCGAGACCGCCGCGCTGCGTGACCGCGACGGCCGCCTGATCCCCCATCTCACCCCGGCCGAGGCCGAAACCCGCGGAGATCCGCAACAAGTTTTCCTCACCTGCGCCCTGCAAGCCTGTCGCCAGGGGGTGCGTCGAGTCCACCTGCTGGATCGCCAGCGCGACGACGCCCTGCTGCTGGAACTGTTTAGCCGCAATGGCAGCGGTACCCTGATCAGCGCCGACAGCTACGATACCGTGCGCCAAGCCAGCATCGAGGACGTGGGCGGTATCCTGGAGCTGATCGAACCGCTGGAACGCCAAGGCATTCTGGTGCGCCGCTCACGCGAGCGCCTGGAAATGGAGATCGATCACTTCACCGTAATGGAACGTGACGGCATGATCGTGGCCTGTGCCGCTCTCTATCCTTTTCCCAGCGAGAGCCTGGGCGAGCTGGCCTGCCTGGCGGTGCATCCGGACTATCGCCGTGAGGGGCGTGGCGACCGCCTGCTGCAAATCATCCAGCAGCAGGCTATTCAGCTGCGCCTGCAACGGTTGTTCGTGCTTACGTCGCGCACAGCTCACTGGTTTCGCGAACGCGGCTTCGAGCCTGGAGAACTGGATGCTCTGCCGGTACAGAAAAAAAACCTGTACAACTACCAGCGCCGCTCCAAGGTGTTCATGAAAACCCTGCCGAACGAACATCCGCAACCGGCATGATGAAGCGCTGGCTCATCCTGCTGCTCCTGCTCATGCCACTATCTACCCAGGCGGCACTGCGCTACGATCCCAGGCTGCAATGGGAAACCCTGGAAACACCGCATTTCCTGATTCACTATCACCGTGATCTGGCCAGCCTGGCAGGGGATCTGGCCAACAAGGCTGAACGCATTCATCGCCAGGGCAGTGCCTTCTTCGACTGGACCCCGCGAAAAAAAACCCACATCGTGCTCAGTGACCGCATCGACGTGGCCAATGGCATGGCCACCCCGCTGCCCTACAATACGATTTTTTTGTTTGCCACCCCGCCCACCGACATCGACGGCCTGGAAGACTACGACGACTGGCTGCGCATCGTATTGCAACACGAATACACCCACATCCTGCACACCGACAAAGCCAGCAACTTTCCCCTGCACATGCGCAAGGTGTTCGGGCGCGCGCCATTTTTCCTGCTGTTTCCCCTGTTTCCCAACATCCTGCAGCCGGACTGGGCCATCGAAGGCCTGGCCACCTACCGGGAAACCGACACCCGACTCGGCGTGGGTCGGGGCCAGAGCAGTTATTTCCGCGCCCTGATGCGCATGGAGTACCACCACGGCCTGAAATCCCTGCGCGAAATCAACCAGCCTCTGATCTCCTGGCCGGCGGGTAGCGCACGCTACCTCTATGGAGTGTATTTCTACCGCTTCCTGGAGCAGCGCTACGGCGAGCAGAGTATCCGCGCCCTGATCGACGACTACAGTGGCTTCCCGGTTCCCTTCCTGCTCAACCTCAGTGGACGCCGGGTACTGGGCAAGAACTACTACCAGCTATGGCAGGAATTCGAACATGACCTGCAACGCGAGCTAGGCGAAGAGATTCGGCGTATTCAAGCCCGAGGGCTGCGCCAGGGCGAAGTACTCAGTCACAGCGGTTATCGCAGCGGGTATTCCCGCGTCGCCGACGACGGCAGCGTATTCTTCCTGCGCGACGACAACGAATCGGTCACCCGGCTGGTGCGCCTGGATCCACAAACAGGGCAGCAAGTGGAACTGGCCGAGGTCTATGGCAGTGGTCATTTCGATTACCATCCCCAGGCCGGCATCTTGCTGCCGCAACTCGACCTGGAACGCAGCGTCAACCGCCTCTACGATCTCTACCGGCTCGACCCCGCTACCGGTCGCCAGCAACGCCTCACTCATGCCGGGCGGTACCACACGGGCAGTTGGGGACCCCATGGCAAACGCCTGCTCGCGGTGCATCACCAGGCCGGCCGCTACAGCCTGCACCTGCTCGACTCACAGGGCGGCTTGCTGGAGGTGCTGTGGCAAGGACAAGCCGAGGACACGGTCGTTGGCGACATCGACTGGTCACCACGGGGCGATCTCGCGGTGGCCTCGGTGTGGCGTCGCGGGCGAGGCTGGAACATCGAACTTTTCGACCTGCGCCAGCGCCGCTGGCGTGAACTGGTCGCCACCCGCTCGGTGGAAGGCCAGGCGCGCTTCGATGCCAGCGGCACATACATCGTCTACAGCGCCGATCACGATGGGGTGTACGACATCTATCGCCTGGCCCTGGACGGCAGCGGCCAGACCCAGCGCCTCACCCGGGTACTGGGAGCGGCCCTGCACCCCGAAGTCTCGCCCGATGGCCGCTGGCTCTACTACAGCGGCCTGGGCGCCAACGGTTTCGACCTCCACCGCATCGCCCTGCAAGGTGAGCCCGCCACGCCGCTGCCAGCGACACAAGAGCCGCCCCCGGCCCTGCCGCCCGACAGCACGCCCGTGCCCACCCGGCGCATGGCTTACCGCCCGTTGAGCCACCTGGAACCGCGCTGGTGGTTACCCAATTACCTGGCCGACACCACCCAGCGCGTGCTGAGCCTGCTCACCGCCGGCAACGACCCGCTCTACTGGCACAGCTACCAACTGGAACTGGGCTATGACCTGAAAAACCGCCTGCCCCAGTTCTCCCTGCAATACGCCTACGACAGGCTCACGCCCAACCTGCGCCTGGATATCACACACCGTTATCGTTTCCTGCAATTCGGCACCGGTGAACTCGCCTATATCAACAACGACGATCGCATCCGTCTCAGTGCCCTGTTGCCCTACTACCAGAAAGACCGGCGCCGTGCCTTGCTCGCCGGTCTCAGCTATCAGCGCGAATCCCCGCGCTGGCGTCATACCGGACTCGCCGATTACCCGTTGCGCCAGGATCTGCTCGCCGGTGTGGTGTTCAGTCACGATTCCAGCAAGCGACGCAGCCGGGCGGTGGGACGCAACGACGGACAAAGCCTGGAGCTGCGCCTGGAGAGCAGCGCCAACCGCAACGGCGACTACAGCGGCCAGGCCACCGTCGCCGACGGCAGGATCTTCTCGCCGGTATGGCGGCGCCAGATCGTCTCCGCCCGCCTGCTGCTGGGACTGGAACATGCCAGCATGCAGCCGTTCGAACTCGGTGGCGCAAGCCTGTTCGGGCTGGCCGACAACCCCTTGGGCAAACGCCGTTACCTTCTGCATGGCTATCCCGCCGGCCTGGCCGAGATGCGGGGCAATGCCATCAACCTGCTGGAACTGGACTGGCGTTTCCCCCTGTGGCTGGTGGAAAGTGGCATCATGCTGCCACCGGTGGGCATCAACCGCCTGCACGGTCGCCTGTTCGCCGAAGCCGGACGGGCCTGGAGCTGGTCCACGACGGCACCGGCCCTGTCACGCAGCGTGGGCGCGGAGATCACCAGCGAAACCATACTCGGCTTCCGCGCCCAGGTGGATTTTGTCCTGGGTTATGCCCGCGGCCTGGACCGGCTGGGCGAAGAACAGCTCTATCTATCCTTGCAATTACCCCTGCCTTGAAGACACGGACTATTCGGCGACCGATGCCAGCAACGCCTTGAGTTCCGGAATGCAGGAGCCGCAATTGGTTCCCGCCTTGAGCGCCTCGCCTATCGCCTCCACCGTATCGAGATGCTGCGTCGCGATGGCCTCCTTCAGGGTATTGACGCCCACCGAGAAACAGGCGCAGACGATACGCCCCGCATCCTGCTGTCCCGGTGGTGGTTGCCCCAGCAACAGGCCGCGGCGTTCGCCTTCGTCCAGAGCCTCCTTGGCGAACAGGCCGCCCAGCCAGCTACGCGAGGGCAGCGCATGGCTGGGGGCGATGAAAATGCAACTCTCCACCGCCTCCCCCAGCATGCGTACGCCGCGATAGCGCCGCGCGCCCTTGTCCAGGTATTCGATCCAGTTGACCCCCTCTTCACTGGCACAGAGCAACTCGCGCGCCCAGCCTGGCCAGTCCCCCGGCGCCTGCTCGCCGGCGATCTCGTAGCGATAGAAGCCCTCGCCACGGGCCACCACCCAATAGGTCGCTTGGCTGCGACTCAGGTCGAGACGCCGGCGGCTGAGGATGAAACCATGCCAGGCCGGACGGTAAGGCACGATGCGCACCGGCGTATGCTTGAACTCGGGTTGGCCGGAATGGGGATCGACCACCGCCTCCACCAGGGCATCCACCCGCCCCGAGCTGGCAAATACATCGTTCCAGTGCATGGGCACGAACACACAGCCCCGATGCTGGCCCTCGTTCAGGCGGGCACGCACCACCACCTCGCCACGGCGATTGAACACCTGCACCAGGGCGCCGTCTTCCACCCCCACGCGTCGGGCATCCTCGGGGTGCAACTCGGCATAGGGCTCGGGGGTATGCTCCGACAAACGTGGCGCCTTGCCCGTGCGGCCCATGGTGTGCCAATGATCACGCACCCGGCCGGTGTTGAGCACGAAGGGAAAGTCCTTGTCCGGCAGGTTGGCCGGCAAGCGCGGTTCCACCGCCACGAAGCGGGCCTTGCCACTGGAAGTGAAAAAACGCCCCTCGGCAAACAGGCGCAACGTACCCTGGCCGGCCTTGCGCACTGGCCATTGGGTGGGCTGCAAGGCATCGTATTCCGCCTGACTGATACGACTCCAGGCGGAAATATCGAAATCCCGCTCACCGAAATTCTCAAATCCGGATAAAGCGGCATGCTCACGGAATATCTCCGCCGGCCCGGCATAGTCGAAGGCCTCCCCGAAGCCCATCCGCTTGGCCACCTGACAAACCATCCACCAGTCGGGCCTGGCCTCACCCGGCGGAGGCAGGAAACGGCGCTGGCGCGAGATGCGTCGCTCGGAATTGGTCACCGTGCCTTCCTTCTCCCCCCAGGTGAGTGCCGGCAGCAACACATCGGCGTGCGCGGTGGTGTCGGTGGCCACGCAGTCCGACACCACCACGAATTCACACTTGTCCAGTGCCGCGCGCACGCGGTCGGCTTCCGGCAGGCTGACGACCGGATTGGTGGCCATGATCCAGAGCGCCTTGACTCGCCCCTGTTCCACCGCCTTGAACAAATCCACCGCCTTCAGTCCCGGCCGGCTGGCCATGGCGGGGGCATGCCAGAAGCGCTGCACGATGTCACGGTGCTCGGGATTTTCCAGCGCCATGTGGGCGGCGAGCTGGTTGGCCAGGCCACCCACCTCCCGCCCGCCCATGGCGTTGGGCTGGCCGGTGAGGGAGAACGGCCCCATGCCGCGCCGGCCGATGCGACCGGTAAGCAGATGGCAATTGATGATGGCATTACCCTTGTCGGTACCGCTGACACTCTGGTTGACTCCCTGGGAGAACAGTGTCACCACCCGCTCGGTACGCGCGAACAAACGATAGAAATCGGCCACCTGCTCCACGTCCAGCCCGCAACGCAGGGCCACCGACTCGATGGAGGGCGCCACCGCCGCGGCCATGGCCAGAGCCTCCTCCACACCCTCGGTACAACCGTTCACAAACAGGGCATGGCGTTCCCCCTTCTGTTCCAGATAATGCAGCAGACCATTGAACAGAATAGCGTCACTGCCCGGCAGCAGATCCAGGTGATGATCGGCGATATCACAGGTGGCGGTGCGCCGGGGATCGATCACCACCACCATCAGGTCGGGATTTTCCTGCTTGGCCCGGGCAATGCGCTGAAACAATACCGGATGACACCAGGCGGCATTGGAACCGGCCAGCACGATCAATTTGGCCTGTTCCAGGTCCTCGTAGGCACAGGGCACGGCATCGGCGCCGAAGGCCCGCTTGTGCGCCGCCACCGGCGACGACATGCACAAACGTGAATTGGTATCGATATTGGCCGCACCGATGTAGCCCTTCATCAGCTTGTTGGCCACGTAATAGTCTTCGGTCAGCAACTGCCCGGAAACATAGAATGCCACCGCATCGGGACCGTGTTCGGCAATGACTTGGGAAAACCGGTCGGCCACCGTGTCCAGGGCAGATTCCCAGTCACAGGGCTGGCCATCCACCACGGGCCGCAACAAGCGGCCTTCCAGATCCAGCGTCTGTCCCAGGGCCGAGCCCTTGGAACAGAGTCTGCCGAAATTGGCGGGGTGCTTCTCATCCCCCCGCACCGTCACCGAGCCATCGGCCTCTACGCGGGCGATCACCCCACAGCCCACACCGCAATAAGGGCAGGTGGTCGCCACCTCCCGCCCGGAAAATGTCTCTTCGTCCATAGATGCCTTCGATGAGTTTATCAGCAAACTCTAAATTACCTGGCATAATATGACAAGCCGGAATCATCGCTTGTTCTCGCCGGGAGTATGGCGTTACAGTGATCACAGTTACCATTGGATCCGCGCGAGGACGACAGCATGGCAAAGGGGAAGATAAGCCTGGACACAGGCGATGCCCTGCTCATTGTCGATGTGCAAAACGATTTTCTCCCCGGTGGCAGCCTGGCCGTGCCCCATGGTGATACCATCGTGCCGGTGCTCAACGACTATATCCAACACTTCACCACGCGGGGCCTGCCGGTATATGCCAGCCGCGATTGGCATCCGCCGGCACACTGCTCCTTCATCGATCAAGGTGGACCTTGGCCGGCACATTGCGTGGCAGGAACGCCCGGCGCCGATTTCGCTCCCGGGCTGCGTCTGCCACCCGATGCCGTAGTCATCTCCAAGGCCAGCGCGGTCGACAGCGACGCCTATTCCGCCTTCCAGGGCACCGGCCTGACACAACAATTACGGGACGACGGCGTGCAACGACTGTTCGTCGGTGGCCTGGCCACCGACTACTGCGTGCGCCACACGGTGCTCGACGCCCTGGACGCGGGTCTCACGGTATTCCTGCTGCGCGATGCCATCCGCGCGGTGGACGTCCACGCCGGTGACGGCCAGCGAGCCGAACAGGAAATGCTCGACCAGGGCGCCGTGCCCCTTGAACTCGACGCGCTGCAATGAAACGTCCGCCCGATTCCGCCCTGCTCACCGACCTCTACCAGCTCACCATGCTGCAGGCCTACTACGAGCAGGACATGCAAGATACTGCTGTGTTCGAGTTCTTCGTACGCAAGTTGCCCCGCCAGCGCAATTTCCTGGTCGCTGCCGGACTGGAACAGGTTCTGGACTACCTGGAAACACTGCATTTCACTGCCGAGGAACTGGACTGGCTCAACAGCTGTGGACGCTTCTCCAGCGACTTTGTAGATTGGCTGGCCGGGTTTCGTTTCCGGGGCGAGGTGCGCGCCATGGCCGAGGGACGTGTTTTTTTCGCCGACGAACCCATTCTGCAGGTGATCGCCCCACTGCCCCAGGCCCAACTGGTGGAAAGCCGACTGATCAACATTCTGAATTTCCAGACCCTAATCGCCAGCAAGAGCGTGCGTGCCCGCCTGGCCGCCCCCGACGCCCTGCTGGTGGACTTCGGCATGCGCCGGGCCCACGGCGGCGAGGCCGCGCTGCTGGCGGCACGGGCCAGCTACCTGGCCGGCTTCGATGGCAGCGCCACCGTGCTGGCCGGAGCGCTGTACTCCATCCCCCTGTTCGGCACCATGGCCCATTCCTTCGTGCTGGCCCACGACGAGGAACTGCTGGCCTTCGAACACTTCGCCCAGGCGCAGCCGGACAACGTGGTCCTGCTCATCGATACCTACGACACCGAAGCCGCGGCGACCAGGCTGCAAGAGCTGGCCCCGCGCCTGGCCAGGCGCGGCATCAGAATCAAGGGGGTTCGCCTGGACAGCGGCGACCTGGCCGAGCACGCCCGCCGGGTGCGCCGCATCCTCGACCAGGCCGGCCTGAGCGAGGTCACCATCTTCGCCAGCGGCAACCTCGACGAATACGCCCTGCAGCGGCTTCGGGCCGATGGCGCGCCCATCGACGGCTTCGGCCTCGGCACCCGCCTGGACACCTCGGCCGATGCCCCCAGCCTGGACTGCGCCTACAAACTGGAGGAATACGCCGGCCGCCCCCGACGCAAGCGCTCCGAGGGCAAGGCCACCTGGCCGGGACGCAAGCAGCTCTGGCGCCACCGCGACGAATCGGGCCTCCTGTGCGGGGATACCCTGGGCCTGGCCACGGAAGAACATCCGGGCGAGGCGTTGCTACGGCCGGTGATGCGCGATGGCCGCCGCCTGGCAGCCGCCGAACCCCTGAGCGACATCCGCGCGCGCCTGCGCCAGGAACTGGAACGCCTGCCGGAAACACTGTTGCGTCTCGAACCCCAGCCCGCCTACCCGGTGGAGATCAGCCCCGCGTTGCGCCGTCTGGCCGCCGAGCTGGATGCCGCCACACACTGAGAGCGCGGCGAACTCACAAACGGTCCGCTCAACTCACCCGCCGCAGGGTGTTTTCATCGGTATGATGAAACAAGGCGTCACGCCCGGGAATCTCGAGCACGGTGTCTTCCCAGTAGGAAAAACTGCCATCCTCGTGCAGCGTCACCTTCAGTTCGTAACTCACGGTCTTGAAGGCCCGGTCGAGAAAGGGGTTGGACAACACGCCGAAGACCTGGGAACCCAGCTCGGCCCGCAGGTGAAAGCCCCGCGCATCGGCCGTAGCAGAGCCTCCAGCACTCACCGCGATGCCACGCGGCACGATGAAACAGCGCATGACCTGGCCGGCCGCAGGATCCCACAGCCAGTAACCCACTTCCTCGTGGAAGGCTTCGTCCTCGCCCAGGGGCCAGGCCATGGTGCTGTAACGCAGACCATAGAGAATCTGGGGGCCGTTCTCCACCGGCCCCATGGGCTCGAAGCTCATGCGCTCACGAAAAGGCGTGCGCTGCTCATCCAGGCCATCCTTACCCTCTGGCGCCACATCCATGCCCTGATCGCCTTCCCAGATGCCCGCCAGACCCGCCAACGGCCCCAGATTGGCCACGATGTCATTCATCTCGTTCTCCTTTTAGTCTGATTTCTCACGCATCACCGAATTGGCATGCCGTAAGCGTCAATCATAGACAGCCAACTCCCGCAGCCTGCGCTCCGTATCATGATCCTCGATGATCTCTATGGCCTCCAACATGCGCTGATACTCGTCCGGCAGGCCATGTTCGCGCGCACCCTCGAGTACATGCCGGTGGTACCAGCAATAGGGGCGCAGGCCCGGCTCGGTCTCGGTGGCGTAATAGGTGACCGCCCGCCAGGGCTTGCCACCGGGACCAATCACCGTGACCGTCTTTTCGTCATAGCCAAAACCCAGGCCCTCGTAGCGATCCAGGATGGCCTTCTTGCTGCTGTCGATCTTGAACAACACACCGTGTACACCATCACCCTTGTGGCCGGTGTATTCAATGTCGCACTTGCCCGAGCCATCGACGCCGGGCTTGTGGAACATCAACCGGTGCTCCGGCAAGCGGGCCGGACCGATCACCTCCACCCGCGCGATGCGCTGTTCCAGGCGTTTACGCGACATATTGGAACCATAGGCGAAATAGAGCATGCGGTTCTCCTCTCCTTTATTCCAACGGCAGACACTCCACCTGCAACCCGCCCTCCGGATGGTTGCGGGCCTCAATATGGCCGCCATGGCTCTGAATCACCCGCTTGGCAATGGCCAGGCCCACGCCGTGACCACCTCGCTGGCGGTCACGGGCCGCATCCACCCGCACGAAGGGCTCGAACACACGTTGCAACCATTGTGGCGGCAAGCCGGGGCCGTGGTCGCGTACCACCACGCAGGCCCGCCCCCCGCGCCGCTGCAAGGCCACCTCTACCGTACTGTGCTCGGGGGTATGACGCAAGGCATTGCGCACCACATTCTCGATGGCGCTGTGCAACAGGCGAGGATCACCCTGGATCCGCACCGGCTCACATTCCAGAAATTCTATCTCGCGCGCCTGCTCGGCGGCCTCGAAACGGGCATCGTCCACCACCTGCCTCAGAATCTCTTCCAGCGCCAAGGGCCGGCGCGCCTGCCCATGGCTCTGCCCGGCCACCCGCACATCCAACTCTCCCGCGGCCAGACGCTGTGCTGCCCGACTCAGGCGGCGCAGCGGTGAACTCAGGTGCCGTGCGAGTAGCAAACACATCAACGCACTCGCCACCAGCAGACTCAACAAACGCCAGGGTGAGGACAGGCTCCACAAGGGATTGGGCGGTTTTGTAAAGCCCCCGAATGTCTGGACACTGTTTTGCACAAAATTCACGCGGCTTCCGCCAGGGGAGTGTGCGCAGCACGGACTTTGGCCGGAGTGGCACAGCCGCGCCGCTGCAGCAGCCAATGCCGGTTGAACCGTTCCTTGAAGTCAAGCAACGCCTGCCTGAGTTCCTCGACGGTGGCGAAGGTCCGCACCCACAGAAGCTGCTCCTTCAGCGTCCGGAGAACCGCTCGGCCACCCCGTTGCCTTCCGGTGCCCGGACAAAGCTCGGGCTCGACTCGATGCCCAGGAACCGGGTCTCCGCCTGAAATACATGGCTCATATACTGCGGGCCATGGCCATGCCGCAGGATGAGGCTTTCAGCAATGCCCCGAGCCAGTGACCGTAGTGTTCCCGAATGCCTTGTGGATCGGCTCCAGCGCTTCAAAGCGTGTCCCGGGCCGAGCAGCATGGATGCCGACTACATCACCGACAATGCACAATATAACTGGCTTCCAGTACGAGATCCGGGCCTTGTTCGGCCTGCTCACAATCTCAGAAAGCGCTAAAAGGCCAATTGTCAATTGTATTGACGATTAGCTAACCCTATCCTGGAGATCTATTTCATGACCTGCAAAACAGGCAAGGATATCTCCTGGAACTCAAAAGCTAGGCTTTCTGGGGCAAGAACAGGTCTTCCCCCAGAAAATTCCACACGGCCTCACAGGGACGGGACAATTCCAGCCAACTGAGCGCGCTCTCCAGCAGAAAGAATACATCCAGCTCAAGCCGCTCTTGCAGTCTGTCGCGCAGGATGTAGCCCAGGGCCGTGGTGACGGGATCGTGGGTCACGATGGCCCAGCGCGCCGGCCCCAGGCCCTGCTGGCGCAGAAGCCAACGGGCACAGGCTTCGATATGCTCGGCCGTGAGCTGGACACGCCCCCGGCGCAGATCTGCAATGCCCGTCGTCGCACGCTCAAACGCGGGATGACCCTGCACACCCTCGGCAAGCGCCATGAGCTGGCTCATGCCGAGTTCGCCCGGCAGACGCAGCAACACCACACCTGCATCCGTGATGGTAAAGGCCACATCCCGTGAAGGCCGCGCGTCCCCCGCAGGCGTTCCTGGCACAAGCTGTTGCGACATGCGCGCCTCCCGCACCATGCAGACGCTGGAAACATTGGTTTCATCTTATACGAGGAAACAAGGTCGGCCTATAACCCAATTGTTTTAGTCGGGATTGCAAAACCTTACAAAACACCATAAAAATCCATTGGTTAGGCACAGCCTTTCACGAATTTTTCTCAAGCTCAACAACGCGTGGTCGCTAAAACCGTTGGGAGTTCACCAATTCATCCGGATCACTATGAGCATCAAACAACGCCTGTTGCTGCTTTCGAGCTTCGTCATCGCCATGTCTCTGATCATGCTGGGCTTGTTCTTCTACACCAGCAATCGCAACGATCAACTGCGCCACGCCCTGGTGGTCCTGATGGACGTGGAAGCCGACATGCAGGCCTTGCATGCCCTGGAGCAAAACTATCTGCTCACCCACAGCACTTCTTCATACGAGGGATTTCACGGGGAAATCGAATCTCTGCGCGAGGAACTGCACGAGCTGGAAGAGACCCTGGATCTGCTGGGGCTGGACACACAGCGGGTAGGCAAACTCATGACCAATCTCGATGCCACCGAAGAGCAGTTCGACCGCTTGTCCACCCTGGTGCAATACATCGGCCTGGATGAAAACAAGGGCCTGCGCGGCTCCCTGCGCGCCGCCGCCCACCAGGTGGAGGCCACCTTCCGCGAATTGGGCGACTTTCTCGACGACTATCGCTATCTCAGTCAATTGCTGATGCTGCGCCGTCATGAAAAGGACTTTCTGTTACGGCTGGATCCCAAATACGTGGACAAGTTCAACCAAGGCTATTCCGGGCTGAGCGCCCTGATCCAGCAGACCCTGCCCGAGGCCCAAGAAGACGATCCGGCCTGGACCAACCTCATGGCCTACGCCGAAATGTTCCAACGCCTGGTGCAGAACAAACGCCAACTGGGCCTGAGCGATGACGAGGGGCTGCGCGGCCAGTTGAATGCCAGTGTGGCCAACATCATCACCGTCCAAAAAGCCCTGATGCGCGATACCCATGCCGCCATAGACCGCCTGCGCAAGGAACAAACCCTTCTGTCCCTGAGCGGCACACTGGGACTGGCTGTCTTGCTCACCCTGTTCACCCTGCTCACGGCACGGGGCATCGCCAACCGGCTGGACACGATCACCCGGGCCATGGAGCAGGTGGCCGAGGGGCAGGCCGACCTCAAGGCCACCCTGCCCGAGCAGGGCCATGACGAGGTTGCCCGGATCGCCAGCGCTTTCAACCGCTTCACCCTCAAGCTCGACGACACCGTACAGCAGATCCTGATGATCGCCAGCAATCTGTCCCAGGGCAGCCAGCGGGCACAGGATATTACCCAGGCCACCAGCAGCGCCATCGAGGAACAGGTGGGCGCCATCACCCATCTCAACGAAAAGATCGGCCAGATGGCCGAGAGTAGCCGGCAAGTCCAGGCCGCCATCAGCGAGACCCGCAACACCGTGAGCGAAGTACAGGGCAAAGCCGCCGAGGGGCTCACCGTGGTGGAAGACGCCGTGCAGGGCATGCAGGACATGCAGGACGAAATCGCCCGCCTGGAGCAGAGCATCGACACCCTCACCCAACATCACGAGAACGTGGGCAAGATTCTCGACATGATCGTGACCATTGCCGAGCAGACCAACCTGTTGGCGCTCAATGCCGCCATCGAGGCCGCCCGCGCCGGCGACGCCGGTCGTGGCTTCGCCGTGGTGGCCGACGAGGTGCGTGCCCTGTCCCAGCGTACCACCCAGGCCACCGACGAGATCCGCACCCTGATGGACACCATCCGCGCCGGCAACGAGGAAGCCGTATCACTGATGAGTCGCAGCGTGACGGCTTCCAGCCACAATCTACAACGCACCCAGGCCGCCGGCGAGGTCTTTGCCCTCATCACCGCTGCGGTGAACGATATCGAGCAGCGCAACACCACCATCGCCGGGCTGTCCGAGCAACAAACGGCCATGGCCAACGATGTCTACGCCAATATCCGCCAGATCCACGCCACCGTCCACGACCTCTCCGAACTGGCGCGCAAGAACATCTCCGACAATGGCGACTTGTCCCAGTTTTCCGTGCAACTGGAATTCCTTGTGGCCGGTCTGTCCAACCAGGCCCCGATCTCCCTGCCTCAATCCGGCGAAGCGGAAGAAGACGACGTCGAACTCTTCTGAGTCCGTGCCATGGCCTTGATCGGGCCATGGCCTCTCCCACCCATCGCAGACGCCCCGGAAGGACGGGAAAAGGGGATCTCTATATTAATCTTAATGAGAATAATTATTGTTTACATTCGTAATATCTATTGGCATAATTCCCTCCAGTCCCCGGCCGACCCACACAGGGCGGCCGCTTTTCAACCCTTCGTAAATGACTGTGAGGAGCTTGAACGTGAACAAGAAATTGATCGCTCGCACCACCGCCGCGCTCACCGCCCTGGGCGTGGCCCTGCCGGCCCAGGCGACCGAGGAGGAGGCTGCGGTACTGGACAAGATCATGGTGGTGGGCAACCCCGCCAACGTGGAAGACATGCCCGGCTCGGCGCAGGTCGTCACCGCCGAGGACATTCGCCGCCAGAACACAGACGACGTCAACCGGGTACTACGTCAGGTGCCCGGCGTGTACGTGCGCGAGGAGGATGGTTTCGGGCTGTTCCCCAATATCAGCCTGCGCGGGGTGGACACCACCCGCAGCGCCAAGGTCACCGTCATGGAAGACGGCGTGCTCACCGCGCCAGCGCCCTATTCCGCTCCCGCGGCCTATTACGCGCCCACCATCGGCCGCATGAGTGGCATCGAGGTGCTCAAGGGCTCCAGCCAGATCAAGTACGGCCCGCAAACCACCGGTGGCGTGATCAACTATCTTTCCACGCCCATCCCATTGAAAGAGACTGTGTATCTCAAGTCTTCCGCCGGCACCTATGACGCCAGCGGCCAGTTCTCCGACCTGCGTACCCATGCCTACTATGGCAACACCTATCGCACCCGGGCCGGCCAGTTCGGCCTCCTGGTCGAGGGCTATGCGCGCCAGAACAATGGCTATAAGCGCATCGACCAGACCCCCGATTTCCGCGCCGTCGACGACACCGGCTTTCGCAAGACCGACCCCATGATCAAGCTGTCCTGGGAACCCGACAGTGAAATCTACCAACGCCTGGAATTCAAATACGGCCGCAGCAAGCTGGATGCCGACGAGACCTACCTGGGCCTGAGCGAGGCCGATTTCGCCGCCAACCCCTACCGCCGCTACAGCAGTTCGCGCTTCGACAACATGCGCAGCAACCAGACCCGAAGTTACCTGCGCTATGCGGTTTCACCCAGTGACGACTTCGACATCATCGCCACCCTCTACAACAACGACTTCGAGCGCAACTGGTACAAGCTGAAGGATCTGCGCAATGTCAACGGCAGCAAGGTAGGCCTGGCCAGCGCCCTGGCCCAGGGTGGCGATGCCCTGGCCTGCGCCAAGGGTGAACTGGCCTGTACCCTGCGGGTGCGTGCCAACAATCGCAGCTACAATACCCGTGGTATCGACACGGTGGCCTATTATCGCTTCGGCGACGATGCGCTGCGCCATGAAGTGTCCGCCGGCGTGCGCTACAACATCGACAAGGTTCGCCGCTTCCAGTGGGACGACGACTATACTCAGGCCGCCAACGGCACCCTCACCGGCATGAGCCCGGGCGCCCCCGGTGATGCCGGTAACCGTCTGCAAAAGACCCGCGCCCTGGCGATCTTCGTGCAGGATACCATAGAGGCCGGCCCCTGGTCGCTGGTACCCGGGGTGCGCTACGAAACCCTGGACCAGACCTATGAAGACTATGCCAAACCGTCCAAGTCCGGCAGCAATACGCTCAACATGTTCGCCGGCGGCCTGGGCGTGGCCTACGAGATCGACGACAACTGGACCGGCTTCGGCGGCGTCTACCGCGGTTTCTCCCCGCCCAGCCCCAGCGGCGCGGTGAAAAGTGGCCTGAAGGAAGAAACCAGCCTGTCACTGGAGGCCGGTGCCCGTTACGCCAACCGGCGCCAAGCCCTGGCCGCCGAGGCCACCGCCTTCGTCACCACGTTCAATGACCTGATCGTTATCGACAACGTGGGCGGCACTGGCACCGGTAACGACGAGAACTTCGGCAAGGTGCGTTCCGCCGGCCTGGAACTGGCCGCCCAGTACGACGCCGGCATCGCCAATGGCTGGTCGCTGCGCAATCCCTGGTACATCAGCCTGACCTATACCAACGCGACCCAGCTCAATGATGCCAAGTCCACCGATGCCGAATCCATTTTCAGTTACGGCAAAAAGGGAAATAAGGTACCTTATATCCCCGACCTGGCCTTCAGCCTGGGCACCGGTATCGAGACGGCCGACTGGGGCGCCTATGTCTCCACCAGCTATGTGGGCGAAACCTTCGCCAGCGCGGCCAACACCAGCGGACAAACCACTCCCGCCGGCACCCCGGATGCCCGCTACGGCAAGACCGACAGCTATTTCGTCGCCGATGCCTCGGCCTTCTACCGGGCCAGCAAGAGTGTCAAGCTGTTCGCCGGTGCACAGAACCTGTTCGACAGCAGCTACAACGTATCGCGGCAACCGGCGGGCCCGCGGCCCGGCATGCCACGCTTCGTCTACGCTGGCATCGAACTGACCATGTAGAACGCGCCGGACCGGCGCAAAGTCTCCGGGTGGCGGCCTCGTGGCCGTCGCCCGGAACGCGTTTGAGAGAAAAGGATAGAACGACAATGACCCTGTATACCCTGTTCCAGCAAGGTGGACCGGTGATGTACGTCTTGCTGGGCCTGTCCATCCTGGCCAGTGCCATCATTCTGGCCAAGCTGATGCAATTCGCCCGCAGCCAGATCCGCCGCCGTGCCTTCATCGACCAGGCCCATGCGGCCATCGTGCAGGGCCGCTATGACGAGGCCCTGCAACACCTGCAAGGGCAACGCAGCCCGGTGGCCGAGGTAATGGCCTGCGCCCTGCGCTGCGGCATGGATCCACGCATGAGCGTGCGCGACGTGGAAGCCGAGGTGAGCCGAGTGGGCTCCGCCGCCATTCGCAACCTGGAGTCCTGGCTGCGTGGCCTGTCCGCTATTGCCCACCTGAGCCCCCTGCTGGGACTACTGGGCACGGTGCTAGGCATGATCGCCGCCTTCATGCGTCTGCAGGAAGCCGGCAGCCGGGTCGATCCGGCCATACTCTCCGGGGGTATATGGGAAGCCTTGCTCACCACCGCCTTCGGTCTCACCGTGGCCATCCCCGCCATGGCGGCCTTCTATTATCTCGAGGGCGAAGTGGACCACGTGCGCGCCGCCATGAAAGACGCCAGCATCCGCGTGCTGACCCATTTCGGCAAGAGTCCCGCGCGGGTAGAGACCCGCGACGACGCCAAACCCGAGGAGGAAGACTATGGAGTTTGAGGGTCGCTCACGCATTCACTCCCACCTGGACATGGCGCCGTTGATCGACGTGGTATTCCTGCTGCTGGTGTTTTTCATGCTCACCAGCACCTTCCTGGTGCCGGAGGCCATCGAACTGGAACTGCCCACCTCAAAGACCGCCAGCAACAGCGAGCAGCTCCCTATTGTCATCAGCTCCGACGCCAGCGGCCAGTTGCGCCTCAATGGAGAAGCCGTGGATCTGGCCAAACTGGCTGAAACCCTGCGGCCGCTGCTGGAGAACGAGCCGGAACAAGGCATCACCCTGCGCAGCGACCGGCAAACCCCGCTGTCTCGGCTGTTGAAAATCATGGACGAGATCCGCGCCGCCGGAGGCCGCAACATCGCCCTGGCCACGACTCCGGAGACCGGCCAGCCGTGACTCTGACCCGGCTGCACCTGAGCCTGGCCCTGCTGCTGGCCGCCGGCGCCCACGGCGCGCTTATCGCCTGGCTGTCGTTGCCAGCGCCCCCACCCCTGCCCGAACCGGAAGCGCCTCTGCAACTGAGTCTGGCCCCGGTGGCCCAACAGACCCAGCGTGCCAGCGCGCCAACACCGCCTCCGCGACCCAGACCCCGACCCAATCCCGAACCACCGCCGAACCCTCAACCTGCGCCTAAGCCTCTTCCAGAGCCGGAGCCCATTGCAGAACCCCAGCCTCTGCCGGAACCGGAACCGGAATCGCCACCGCAGGTCGAGGAGGTGCCGCCCGAGCCCACCCCCGAGCCGCCACCGGAGCCGGTGACCGAGCCACCGCCGGTGTCAGAACCACCACCGCTCGCGGTACCAACCGAAGTCGCCCCGGCTCCCGACAGCCAGGCCAGCATCCGCTACGAGCAATTGCTGGTGGCCTGGCTGGAGCGGCACAAGCGTTATCCCCGCCGGGCCAAACGCCTGCGCATCGAAGGCGAAGGCCAGCTGCACATTGTCATCGACCGCCAGGGCAAGGTGTTGCAAGTGGAACTGAGCCAGGACTTCGGCCACCGTCTGCTCAACAAAGCCGCCCTTGCCATGGTCCGGCGTGCCGATCCCTTCCCGCCCATGCCCGAGGACGATCCCCGCGCGCGCTTCGAGTTCCAGGTACCGGTGGCGTTCAGGCTACAGTGAGGCGGAACCGGTGGCGATCAAGGCTTCCTTGGCCGCCCGCGGCAGGCGCTTGATGGCTCGCTCGCGCCGCGTCGCCAAGGCGCGCGAGGGCATCGCTTCCACATAGACCAGGCACACCGGCCGCCGGCCACGGGTATAGCGTGCCCCCGGCCTGCCGGCACCGTTGTGCTCACGCAGGCGCCGCCGCGGATCGGTGCTGATGCCGGTGTAGAGCGTGCCATCGGCACAGCGCAGCACATAGACATACCAAGCGCTCACTCCGCCTCCCGAGACTCCAGCACCTCCCAGCGGGCATAGGCCTGTTCCAGTTCCTGCTCCAACTCGCCCAAGCGGGCCATGACGCAGCTGATCTCGTGTTTCTCGCCCTGGTAGAAGGCTGGATCGGCGGTCTGTTGCTGCAATTGCCGCTGCTCGGCCTCCAGCGCCTCGATGCGTTCCGGCAGTTCGGCCAGCTCGCGCTGTTCCTTGTATCCCAACTTGCGCCTGCGCCTGGAATCCGCCTGTTTTGTCGGTATTGTCCCGGACCTGGCCGGCGCGGCCTCGCGGGCCTCCGCCGGCGGGCGGCGCTGGCGCAGGTAATCCTGGTAGCCACCCACGTATTCCTCGATCACCCCATCGCCTTCGAACACCAGGGTACTGGTCACCACATTGTCGAGGAAGGCGCGGTCGTGACTGACCAGCAGCAGGGTGCCCCCATAGTCCACCAGCAAGTCCTCCAGCAACTCCAGGGTCTCCAGGTCGAGATCATTGGTGGGTTCGTCCAGAATCAGCACATTGGCCGAACGGGTGAACAGCTTGGCCAGCAACAGGCGGTTGCGTTCGCCACCGGAAAGGGTCTTGACCGGCGAGCGCAGGCGCTCGGGCTCGAACAGGAAATCCCGTAGATAGCCCGCCACGTGGCGCCGACGCCCTTCCACCTCGATGAATTCACGGCCCTCGCTGAGATTGTCCAGCACCGTGGCCTCGAGATCGAGCTGTTCACGCTGCTGATCGAAATAGGCGATTTCCAGCCGGGTGCCCCGGTACACTCTGCCCCGCTCCGGCTGTAACTGTCCCAACAGGATCTGCAACAGGGAACTCTTGCCCGAACCGTTGGGCCCGACCAGGCCGATCTTGTCGCCACGCAGGATGGTGCAGGAGAAATCCCGGATCAGGTATTCCCCCTCCCAACTGAACCAGACATGCTCAGCCTCGAATACCCGCTTGCCCGAAGCCTCGCCGGCACTGAGATTCATGTTGGCCACGCCCGTGCGCTCGCGGCGGGCCCGGCGTTGCTCGCGCATGGCCTGTAGTCGCCGCACCCTGCCCTCGTTGCGTGTGCGGCGTGCCTTGATGCCCTGGCGTATCCAGCTTTCCTCCTGTGCCAGGCGCTTGTCAAACAAGGCCTGCTGTTGCTCCTGAGCCGCCAGTTGTTCCTCCTTGCGCCGCAGGTAGGTGGCATAGTCGCCTGGCCAGGAGGTAAGCCTGCCACGATCCAGCTCGATGATGCGGGTGGCCAGCCGACGCAGGAAGGCACGGTCGTGGGTGACAAATACCAGGCCGCAGTTCTGCTTGAGCAGAAACTCCTCCAGCCAGGTGATGGCCGCGATGTCCAGGTGATTGGTGGGTTCGTCCAGCAACAGCAGATCCGGCGCCATCACCAGGGCCTGGCCCAGCAGGGCCCGGCGGCGCCAACCTCCGGAAAGCGCATCGATGCGTTGTTCCGCGGGTAATTCCAGCTTGCTGATCACGCTCTCCACCCGCTGTTGCAGGTTCCAGCCATCCACTGCCTCCAGTTGGTGCTGCAAGCGCGCCAGCGCCCGCATGGCCGCCTCGTCCGGGCTGGCGCTCACCTGTGATGCCAGGCGGTGATAGTCCGCCAACAAGCGGGCCTGCTCCCCCAGGCCCTCGGCCACCACCTCGTAGACACTGCGGGTGTCAGCGGCCGGCACCTCCTGACGCAGGCGGGCGATGCGCGCCGTGGGCTGGCGCCACACTTCACCCTCGTCGGGCTGCAATTCACCGGCGATCAACTTCAGCAGGGTGGACTTGCCCTCGCCGTTGCGCCCCAGCAGGCACACTCGTTCACCGGGCTCGATGACGAGGCTCACCCGATCGAGCAAGGGATGATGGCCGTAGGCCAGGGAAACATGATCCAGGGTTATGAGTGGCATGGTCGCATTGAGGAAACTCGGGGTCGTGAAGCTTGCCAGCTCCGCGGCTTGCGATCAAGTCACCCGCGCATTGGCGCGGCCGTCGCGAGGCGCTATAGTGGCGGCGAATCCACAACCCTGCCCCGCTCCCGTGAAACTTCGCCTGCTGGACATCGGCCCCACCGACCCCCTGCGCTCCCAGGCTGTCTATCATGGCATCGCCGAGCACATGGACAGCGAGGATACACCAGTACTGATTCTCACCCGGCCCACGGCGGCCTACGTGTCCATTGGCCTGCACCAGGATGCCACCGCCGAACTGGACCTGGATTTCTGCCGACGCCACGGCCTGGCGGTGATTCGCCGCCAGGTGGGCGGCGGCACGGTGCTGCTGGATGGCAACCAGCTCTTCTTTCATTTCGTGTTTCCCCGCCAGCGGGCGCCTCGCCGGGTGGAAGCGTTGTATGCCCGCTTCATCGAGCCGGTATTGCGTTGCTACACCGAGCTGGGCTTGCCGGCACGGCGCGCGGGCCTCAACGACATCGCCGTGGGCGAGCGCCGTATCGGCGGTACCGGCGCCGCCAGCATCGGCAACGCCACGGTAATGGTGGGCAGCTTTCTGTTCGACTTCGACCATGCCCTCATGGCCAGGCTGATCCGGGCGCCCTCGGCGGAGTTCCGCGCCTGGTTTGCACGCCTGCTGCCCGAACACATCACCACCCTGCGTCAGCACCGTTTACCAGCGTCTTCCATGGCCTGCTTGCAGCAAGTGTTTCTGCGCCAGGTATCGACCTGCCTCGACTGTGAAATCCAGCCCGACCGAATCACACCCGGCGAGGAAGACGCCATCACCGAGGCTGCACGGGAACTGGCCGACCCCGAGTGGCTGGCCTTGCCGGGCAAGAAAGCGGTACGCCATGGCATCAAATTGCGCGCCGGGGCCTACTTGACCGAGACCCGCGCCGAGCTGGCGGGACGCCCGCTACGGCGCCTGCTGTTTCAGCAGCAGGGTCGCATCGCCGCGCTGGCCTTCCCGCAGGCCCCGCCATCCCTGCAGCGCCTGGCGCCACTGCTGCAGGGCCTGCCCCTGCGCGAGGACGCCCTGCTGGCCGCGCTGGAAGGCCATCTGGAGCAAGACGCGGCCCGCGCACTGTGCCGGCTGGTGCTGGACGGGGCCCAGTTCGAGCCGGTGTGATTCAACCGTTGCGACCGCTGCGCCAAATGGAGACCAGCAGCCACAAGCCGCCCAGGGCGGCGAACACGAAGCCGATGAAGCCCCATACCGGAAGACCCAGAACCCGCGCGCCGTCCTGTCCGCCGTTGATGATGGCGGTACCCACGATGAGGGCGGCAATGATGATGCCGATGGTCAACCGGCTGATGGCACGATCCAGTTGCTGGCCGAAATGGTCCAGCCGGGTCAGATCCACGTGCACCTGCACGCCATTGCGCCGCACTGTTTTCAACAGTCCATGGGCCTCCCTGGGCAGGGCCCCGAACAGGGCCAGCAGACTTTGCAGGTTGCTGCCGCCACGCTTGAGCAAGGCATCGGGCATGTAGCGGGCCCGGATCAGGCGCTCCATGAAAGGGGTGGCTTCCTTGACGATGTTGAAGTCGGGGTCCAGCCGCCGCCCCACGCCGTCGAGGGTGAGCAGGGTCTTGAACAACAAGGCCAGGTCCGGTGGCAGGATCAGGCGGTATTCCCGCAGGATGCCGGTGAGGGCGATGAGCAGGCTGGTGAACTTGAGCTGCTTGAGGCTCAGGCCATGATAGTGATCGAGGAACTGCTCGATGTCCAGTTGCAAGGCGTCTTCATCCAGCTTGCCGTCGTGGGCCCAGTCCAGCAGTACTTCCAGCACGCGGGCGCTGTCCTTCTTGAGCAAGCCATAGAGCAGGTCGATGATCTCCTCACGCCGGCTGTCGGACAAGCGTCCCACCATGCCGAAGTCCACCATGGCCAAACGGTTGCCGGGCAAGACGATGAAGTTGCCCAGGTGGGGATCGGCGTGGAAGAATCCTTCCACCAGCACCATCTGCAACACGATACGGCTGCCGCGCCGGGCCACCTGCTTGAGATCGTAGCCCTCGGGTCGCTCGCGCACCAGGCGGCGGCCGGAGATACCCTCGATGAACTGCTGCACGTTGAGGCGTTCACAGGTCCATTGCCAATAGATTCTGGGGATAACCACATCGGGCTCGTTCTCCAGCGCGCGGGCAATGCGCTCGGCATGGCGCCCCTCGCCCTCCAGATCCAGTTCACGGCGCAGGGAAAGCGAGAATTGCCGCACCACTTCGCTGGGGCGGTAGCGCCTGAGTTCCGGTGCATTGTTCTCGGCGATCTCGGCCAGGCGCGAAAGCAGGCGCAGATCGGCCTCCACCACCTTGGTGATGCCCGGGCGACGCACTTTCAGCACCACCTGGCTGCCATCCTCCAGGCGCGCCTTGTGCACCTGGGCAATGGAGGCTGCGGCCAGGGCACGATGCTCTATCTCGGCGAACACCTCTTCCGGCGGTTGCCCCAGGTCCTCGGTCAGTTGCTCGCGCAACGCTTCGAAATCCATGGGTGGGACTTCGTCCTGCAGTTTCTCGAAGGCTGCGATCCAGTCGGGCGGAAACAGATCCACCCGGGTGGACAGCATCTGCCCCAGCTTGATGAAGGTGGGCCCCAGATCCTCCAACGCCCGGGCCACCCGCTCCGGCGGCTCCAGATCCACCAGGGAATGGGCATCCTTCCAGTGCAGCGCGCGCCCCGCCTGTTCCAGTGCCCGCCCCAGGCCCAGGCGCCGCACCACGTCGCCAAAACCCCAGCGAATCAGAACCGAGGCGATCTCATGCAGCCGCCCCAGATCGCGGGCCGCGCTCAGGGTTTCCCACAACATGGATCATCCCCGCCGCGGGTATTGGCAGAAGCTGTCAATCACGCTTGCCCTTGGCCTGCAGGGCATCGGCCATGCCGGCCAGGAAACCACTGGCGATCTGCGCCAACTTCTCGCCCATCTGCCTGCCGGCCTGGGCCGCTTCCACCGTGGCATCGCGCCCGGCCGCCTTGAGCTGGGCACGCAGGCTGTCCACCGCCTCGCGCGCTTCGGCACCGGCCTGGGTGCCGGCCACCTTGAGATGCTCGGCCAGATCCGTAAGCACCTGGGAGGCCACCTCGCCGGTCTGCTGGGCCGCATTCCTGAGCGTGTCGACGAACAGATCTTCCAGGGTGGAGAGTTCCTGCAGCACCGTCTTCAGGTCATGGTCGCTGAACTCATTGGCCCGCCCAAGCGCCTCTTCCGCCGCCAGCTTGGCCGCCTCCGCGGTCTTTTCCAGGGCATCGTCCACCCCGGCCAAGGCCTCCTTCAGACTGGACTGCAGTTGATCCGACTGCGCGCCCACCCCGCCGATCACGCCCCCGGTGACCTGTTCGATCACCTCACGCACGGCATCGGTATTGAGCCGCCGCTGGCTCAGGGCCTCCAGAGTGATGTCACGCACCCGCTCCCGCAGATCCACACCCTCGCTCACCGCCTCGCGTACCTTGTCTTCCGTCTCCGACATCTCGCTGTCTCCTCGATCGATCCCCATGGATACCTTTTCGCCCCATCAAACCAACTATATCGCATTCACCCGGCTCGATGCGCTATTGATTGCGCATGAAGTCCGCCACCCGGTAAAAAGCCTGTTCCAGTTGCGTGCGCAGCTTTTCCTCCACGCCGACATCCGTCATGGCCTGGCGCATGCACAACATCCACTGGTCACGCTCACGCTCGCCGATGGGAAAAGGCATGTGCCGCATACGCAGGCGGGGATGACCGTATTCCTGCTGATACAAGGGCGGTCCACCCAGCCAGCCGGAGAGAAACTTGAACAGCTTTTCCTTGGCCTCGCCCAAGTCGTCTGCGTGCAGGCGGCGAATATCTCGCGCCTGCTCCAGCGTGTCCATCAACTCATAGAAACGTTCCACCAGTTGCCGAACCTTCCCCTCACCGCCCAGGGATTCGTAATGTGTGGGTTGCATGTATGGAAAAACTCCATCAATGATTGAAAGCCGTAGATTATACAATGGGGACACCGGAAGCCCTGCAAAACCCCTGTACATGACAGTTTCCCCGCATGTTGTTACACTTTCGCGCAAAACACAGGGCGGCAGCCACGGCATGACTCTCTACTCCACCGAAAAACTGGTCAGCGAAGCGCGGCGGCTGGCGGCGGAATACCGCCGCGCCACCGGCAAACCGCTGGGCATCAGCAGTGAAATCGCCGAATTCGATGCCGCCAAGATTCTCGACCTGGAGCTTTTGAGCAAGAAACCCGGCGGCTACGATGCCATCGGTCGCTCCGGTAGCCGCGAGGGCAAGCGCATCCAAATCAAGGGCCGCGTGATATTCGACCCGGACAAAGGTGGCCAGCGCATCGGCCAGCTCAAGACCGACCAGGACTGGGACAGCCTGGTGCTGGTGATCCTGGACGAGAACTATCAACCGGTGGAACTCTACGAGGCCGACCGCGAGGTGGTGGAAGATGCTCTGGAAGAGAACATCTCCCCCGGACGCAAGAAACGCGGCGCCATGTCGCTGGGCAAGTTCAAGCACATCGCCCAGCGGGTATGGAGCCGCGACACCGCCGAGACCGACCGCGACACCGGATCCTGATCCATGACACATGCCGCCGACATTCTCGGCGCCGCCGGCCCGCTGGCCCGCGCCCTGCCCGGTTTCACCCCCCGCCCCCAGCAACAGGCCATGGCCGAGGCCATCGAGCAGGCCCTGGAACGGCGCAGTTTATTGCTGGCCGAGGCCGGCACCGGCACCGGCAAAACCCTCGCCTACCTGGTGCCGGCGCTGTTGTCCGGACTCAAGGTACTGATTTCCACCGGCAGCAAGAACCTGCAGGACCAACTCTACCTGCGTGACCTGCCAGCCCTGCTGGAGGCCCTGGATCTGCCGCTCAACACCGCCCTGCTCAAGGGCCGGGCCAATTATCTGTGTCGCCAGCGATTGGAGCGCCAACAACAGCAGGGTCGTTTCACCACCCCGGAGCAGGCACGCCAGTTCCAGCACATCGTCGACTGGGCCCGCCACACCCGGACCGGCGATCGCGCCGAACTGGCGGCGGTGGCCGAGGATGCCGCCATCTGGCCCCGGGTCACCTCCACCAGCGACAATTGCCTGGGTAGCGACTGCCCCCACTTCGAGGGTTGCGCGGTCACCGAGGCCCGCCGCCGGGCCCAGGCCGCCGATGTAGTAGTGGTCAATCATCATCTGTTCTTCGCCGATCTGGCCCTGCGCGAGGAGGGCGTGGCCGAATTGCTGCCGGCGGCGGACGCGGTGATCTTCGACGAGGCCCACCAGTTGCCGGAGGTAGCCACGCATTTCTTCGGCATCCACCTCAGCGGCCGGCAAATGGAAGAGCTGGGGCAGGACAGCCTGGCCGCGGCGGCCGAGGAGGCCGCCGACCAGTTGCGCGAACTCGACAGCCTCACGACAAGCCTACGCCGTGCCAATGAGGCACTGCATCAGGCTCTATTGCAATTACCCACCCGCGGCAACTGGCAACACATTCGACGCAACGACGCGGCCACGCAAGGCATCGAGCGACTGGAACGCGAGCTGAACAACCTGGAACAGGCGCTGGACGCCCTCGCCTGCCGCGGCAAGGGCCTGCAGCATCTGCACCAGCGCGCCGGTGAACTGCTACAACGACTGCGCCGCTTGCAAAACCCCGAGTCCGAATTCATCCACTGGTACGAAACCCGGCCGCGCAATTTCGCCCTGCGCATGTCTCCCATCAGCGTGGCGGAGAATTTTCGCCAGGGCATCGCTCCCCGCCAGGCCTGGATCTTCACCTCGGCCACTCTCACGGTGGATGGCGACTTCGGCTATTTCAGCCAGCGCCTGGGCCTGGAGGAGGCCGAGACCCGCCGCTGGCAGAGCCCCTTCGACTACGCCCGCAACAGCCTGCTCTATGTGCCACGGGGCATGCCCATGCCCTCCGCGCCGGACTACATCGACACCGTGGTGGACCGGGCCGTGCCAGTGCTCAAGGCCAGCCGGGGCCGGGCCTTCTTCCTGTTCACCAGTCACCGCGCACTGCGGGAAACTGCCGCCCGCCTGGCCCCGCGGCTGACCTATCCCCTGTTGCTCCAGGGCAGTCAGAGCAAGCGCAGCCTGCTGCAACGCTTCCGTGACGAAGACCACGCGGTGTTGCTGGCCACCGCCAGCTTCTGGGAAGGGGTGGACGTGAAGGGCGAGGCGCTGTCGTGCGTCATCATCGACAAGCTGCCCTTCGCCTCGCCGGGCGATCCAGTGCTGGCGGCGCGACTGGAGCAGCTACGCGCCCAGGGCGGCGACCCGTTTCGGGATTACCAGTTGCCCCAGGCGGTGATCGCGCTGGAACAGGGCGTGGGCCGCCTGATCCGCGACGAACGGGATCGCGGCGTGCTGATGATCTGCGATCCCCGCCTGCTGCGCCGCGACTACGGCAGCCTGTTCATGCACAGTCTGCCGCCGATGCCGCTCACCCGCGACCCGGCTGCAGTAGAAGCTTTTTTCCAGCCCGCCAGTGAGGTCGTGGACGGATGAAGCTGCTGGCCCTGGACACCAGCACCGAGGCCTGTTCCGCCGCCCTGCTGATCGACGGCGAGATACGCAGCCTCTACCGAGTGGAAGCTCGGGCGCATTCACGCCTGATCCTGGATTTCTGCGCCCGACTGCTGGCGCAGGCGGAGCTGGATCTGAGCCGGCTCGATGCCCTGGCCTTCGGCCGTGGTCCCGGCGCCTTCACCGGGCTGCGCATCGGCGCCGCGGTGACCCAGGGCCTGGCCCTGGCCGGCGGGCTGGGAGTGGCGCCGGTATCGTCGCTGGCAGCCATTGCCCAGGGCATGTACCAAGCCCATGCCACACCCCGGGTGCTAAGTGCCATCGACGCCCGCATGGGCGAGGTCTATTGGGGACAGTTCCGGCTCGACGAGCATGACCTCATGCGCGCGGAAACCACCGAACGGGTCTGCGCGCCGGACCAGGTTCCGCTACCGGGCCCGGGTGAATTCGCCGCCGCCGGCACGGGCTGGCAGAGCCATGGCGAGGTCCTGCTCCAGCGCCTGGGCAGACCGCCAACGCGACTGGATCCCCAGCGCTACGTGCATGCCGAGCACATCGCCCGGCTCGGCGCGTACGAACTGGCCCAGGGGAGCCTGGTGCCGCCGGAACAGGCCCTGCCAGTGTATCTGCGCAACCAAGTGGCGCAAAAGAGCCACACATGAACCGCCTGTTGCCGCTCGCCCTGCTCCTCGTCCTCGGCGCCTGTAGCAGCCTGCCACCGGCCCCACGACTGCCACCGCTCGCGGCCGGCGAGCGCGAGCGTCTGCTGCAGGCCACCGGGCAAGCCCCCAGCCTGGCCGGCTACGACCTGCGCGAGACCGATTTCAGCGGCCGGCACCTGGTCGGGGTGGATTTCAGCGGCAGCGACCTGCGCGGAGTCAGCTTCGCTGGCGCCACGCTGGAAAAGGTCACCTTCCGCGACGCCCTGCTCGACCGGGCCGATTTCAGCCACGCCCTGCTGCGCGAGGTGGACTTCAGCAACGCCCGCCTGCCACGGGTCGATTTTCGCCACGCCCGCCTGCACCAGCTCAAGTTCAAGCAGGCCATCATTCACCACGGCCGCTTTCAGCAAGTGCGTGGCGAACGCCTGGGCTTCCAGAACGCCATTCTCAACGATGCCCGCTTCGACCACAGCCACCTGGCCCACAGCCGCTTCGACAATGCCCGCCTGCAATACGCCCGGCTTGATCGCGCCATCCTCGCGCGCAACGATTTCCGCTATGCCGACATGCTGGGCGCCCAGGCAGTGGCGGCCGATTTCAGCGGTAGCGATCTCTATGGCGCCAAGCTCAACCGTGGCCGCTTCGAGCACAGCGACTTCAGCCGCGCCAATCTGCGCATCACCGACTTCACCTATTCCAACCTGAGCCAGGCCCGCTTCGCCCAGGCCCTGGCCATCGGCGTCCGTTTCAGTCAGGCGCGACTCGATGGCGCCGACTTCAATGAAGCCGATCTGCGCGAGGCCCGCTTCGACGAAGCCAGGCTGCGCGCTGCCGATTTTCGCGCCAGCCAGTTGGAACGAGCCCGCTTTCAATGGGCCGGACTGGACGGTGCCCGCTTCCAGCACAGTCAGTTGAGCAAGGCCGCCTTCACCCGCGCCCGCCTGCGCAAGGCCGATTTCTCCGGCGCCGTGCTCAAATGGGTCAGGATGACCATGGCCGATCTTCGCGAGGCACGTTTCACCGGCGCCGACATGCACAAGGTGGATTTGCGCGGCGCCGATCTCGCGCAGGCCGATTTCCGCCAGGCCAAGCACCTGGACACCCTAATCGGCCTGGATTTGAGCCAAAACCTGGATGCCGCGCTATTCTGAGCCCATGTGCCGCTTTCACTGTTTATAATGGAAGCTGGATCATTGCAATATCCTAGCCCATGGCCCGCATAGTCTGCTTGCTGCTGTTGTTCCTGAGCGCCCTGCCCCTGCAGGCGCGCGAAGTGCCACGCAATATCGTGCTGGTGATCGGCGACGGCATGGGCCTGGCCCAGATCAGCGCTGCCCACAGCCTGCGCTCGCAACTGGCGTTGGGCCGGTTTCCTGTCATCGGCCTGGTGGCCACCGCCTCGGCCGATGAGCTGGTGACCGACTCGGCGGCCGCCGCCACCGCCCTGGCCAGCGGGCACAAGACCCGCAACCAGGCCATCGGCATCGACCCCGCCGGCCGTCCCCTGCCCAACTTGGTGGAACGTGCCCGCGCCCGCGGCATGGCCACCGGCCTGGTGGTCACCTCGCGTATCACCCACGCCACCCCTGCGGCCTTCGTGGCCCACGTACCCCACCGGCGCCAGGAAACCCGCATCGCCGAGCAACTGGCCAATAGTGGAGTGGAACTGCTGTTTGGCGGTGGTCGCGACATGTTCTTGCCTCGCCTCCAGGGCGGCCAACGCAAGGACGGCAAGAACCTGCTCCAGCGCCTGGCCCGCAGCCACCACCTGGCCAACGACGCGAAGAGCTTTGCACGCCTGGACAGCCTGCCGGCGGTGGCCCTGCTGGCCATGCAGGCTCTCCCCCGGGCTGGCCAGCGGCCGGTTCCCCTGGCCCAGATGACGACCAAGGCACTGGAACTGCTGGCGCGCGATGAGGATGGTTTCTTCCTCATGGTGGAAGGCTCTCAGATCGACTGGGCCGGTCATCGCAACGATGCCCGCTGGGTGGTGCAGGAAACCCTGGACCTGGATAGCACCGTGGCCCACGTACTGGATTTCGCCCAACGTGACGGCAACACCCTGGTACTGGTCACCGCCGATCACGAAACCGGCGGCCTGGCCCTGGAAGGGCGCGCCAGCGAACAGGAGTTGGAAATCGACTTCACCACCCATGGCCACACTGCCAGCCTAGTCCCCCTGTTCGCCTTCGGACCCGGTGCGACCCTCTTCGCCGGCATACTCGACAACACGGACATCGGCCAGCGCCTGTTGGAACTGATCGGGCAAAAAAGCAGCCCATGAAGCATCTGCTACACCGCTACTGGGTGGCCCTGGCTCTGGGGTTGCTGACCGCTCTCATCGCCGCCGCCGGCGACCACCTGCAACTCGCCCTGCGCTACGACCGACAAGCCATCGGCGAGGGCGAATGGTGGCGGCTGTTGACGGGGCACCTGGTCCATTTGAGCAGCGGTCATCTGCTCATGAACCTGCTGGGAGCGGGGCTGGTGGTGGTGTTTTTCTGGCCGTTGATGAGCAGTGCTGCCTGGCTGGCGCTGATACTGTCCAGCGGGGTATTCATCGGTCTGGCCATTTTCCTGTTTCATCCCCAAGTAATGTGGTATGTGGGCCTGTCGGGCATCATCCACGCCCTGTTCATCGCCGGCGGGCTGGCGGATCTGCGGGTTCGCCCCTGGGAAGGACGGTTGTTTATCGGATTGGTGACGTTCAAGCTGGCCTGGGAACAGGTCCTCGGCCCCCTGCCCGGCTCGGAACGCAGCGCCGGCGGGCCGGTGTTGGTGGACGCGCATCTCTACGGCGCCCTGGCGGGCTTGGCATTCTGGCTCCTGTGGCGCCGCTGGCAACACCGCTGAACTCAGTTTTGGTTCTTCTGCACCACCCGTTCGGCCAGGATGGCGGCGATGTTGCGCATAATGACATAGCCCATGCGCGGATATTTACCCACCAGGTCGTGCAGGATCTCGGCATAGAGTTGCAGCAACACGCAGTCGCTGCGGGTCACCGCCGAAGCGGTGCGTGGTATACGGCTGACCAGGCTGATCTCGCCCAGGATCTCGCCGGCCTGCATCACGTGCACGGTGCCCACGCCTTCGACATTGATATTCACCTCGCCGCTGAGCAGGATGAACATGCTAGCACCATAGTCTCCCTGCTTGAACAGAGTCTCACCCTTGGGCAACGACTTGCTGCTGCACATGGACAGCACCTTGAAATACTCATCCTCCAGCAGACCCTTGAATACCGGCAGTTTCTTCAGAATGTGCACGGCCTTGGCCCGGGCCGCCAGTTTCTCCGAGGTACGTTCCATCATGCGCTCGATCTCCCATGAGCGGGCTCTACACCCTACCTGTGAGAGACTATCGGCTGCAAAAGGCCTAACCTGAATCAACCGTCGTTGTGCAGCTCCATCACCTGGGCGTCTTCCCGCGTCTTGCGCGCCTTGGCAGCATCGTTGCGCAGAGCCTCCAGGTGTTGCAGATATTCGGGGGTGACATCGCCGGTGACATAGACACCATTGAAACAGGAGGCATCGAACTCCCGCACTCCGCTCTTGCCGTGGCGTACCGCCTCCACCAGATCGTCGAGATCCTGGTAGACCAGCCAGTCGGCCCCAATGGCCTCGGCGATCTGCTGTTCGTCGCGCCCGTGACCGATCAGCTCCTCGCGGGTGGGCATGTCGATGCCATAGACGTTGGGATAGCGCACCGGTGGCGCGGCGGAAGCAAAATAGACCTTGCGTGCGCCGGCATCGCGCGCCATCTGGATGATTTGCTTGGAAGTGGTACCGCGCACGATGGAGTCGTCCACCAGCAGCACGTTCTTGTCACGGAATTCCAGGTCGATGGCGTTGAGCTTCTGGCGCACGGATTTGCGCCGCTGTTTCTGCCCCGGCATGATGAAGGTGCGACCGATGTAACGGTTCTTGATGAAACCCTCGCGATATTTCAGCCCCAGCCGGTAGGCCAGTTGCAGGGCCGTGGTACGGCTGGTATCGGGAATGGGAATCACCACGTCGATATCGTGGTCGGGAAATCCGGCCTGGATCTTGCGCGCCAGGTATTCACCCATGCGCATGCGCGCGCGATAGACGGAAATGCCGTCGATGATGGAGTCGGGCCGGGCGAAATAAACATATTCGAAGATACAGGGCGTGTGTCGGGTCTTCTCGGCGCATTGCTGCATGGCGAAACTGCCGTCGCGACCGATGAATACCGCCTCGCCCGGGCGCAGGTCGCGGATCACCTCGAAATCCAGCGCATCGATGGCCACCGACTCCGAGGCGATAATGTATTCCTCGCCCTGCGCCGTGTGGCGCTTGCCCACCACCAGTGGCCGGATGCCGTGGGGATCACGAAAACCCACCACCCCGAAACCCGTGATCATGGCCACCACCGCATAAGCGCCGCGACAGCGCCGGTGCACCGCCCGGATGGCGGTGAAGATGTCCTGCTCGTTGAGTTCCAGCTTGCCCAGTTGCTGTAGTTCATGGGCCAGCACATTGAGCAGGATCTCGGAGTCAGAATCGGTATTGATATGACGCAGATCGTCGCGGTAGACCTGTTCGCGCAACTCCTGGGCATTGGTGAGATTGCCGTTGTGCGCCAGGGAGATACCATAGGGCGAATTCACATAGAACGGCTGCGCCTCCGACGACGAGGACGAACCCGCGGTGGGATAGCGCACATGGCCGATGCCCATGTCACCGCGCAGGCGCAACATGTGATGACGCTGGAACACGTCGCGCACCAAGCCGTTGTCCTTGCGCAGATGCAGCCGCCCGCCCTCGCAAGTGACAATGCCGGCGGCATCCTGACCCCGGTGCTGCAGCACCGTCAGCGCATCGTAGATCGACTGATTGACATTACCGTGGGCGACTATGCCGACGACTCCACACATCAGCTACCTCCAAATCTCAAGAACGATACACGAAGCGGCTGGCGATATCGGCCGGCAGGAAATCCCGCAACCACAGCGCCAGGGGCTCGAACTGGTTCAACAATATCGACTCCTGCCACCAGGGCTGCAGGGGAAATTCGGTCAATCCGGCCAACAGGATCAACACCGCCACGATGATGCCACCGCGCGCCAGACCGAACAGCATGCCCAGCATGCGGTCGGTGCCACTGAAGCCGGTGCGCTTGACCAGTTGCACCATCAGGCGGTTGAGCAGCGAGGCCGCGATCAGGCAGGAAATGAACAGGATCATGAAGGCCGCGCCGCTGCGCAGGGGTTCGCTGGTGATCTGCCCGGCCAGCAGGCCTTCCAGGGCCGGGGTGTAGTTGATCGCCACCCACAGCGCCACCACCCACGCCGCCAGGGACATGAGTTCACGCACGAAACCCTTGAGAAAGCTGATACCGGCGGAAAGGAGCAATATCCCCAGAATGGAGAGATCGATGACGGTCATGTGGGAACGAGGCCTTGGTCTGCACATCCACCGGAAAGCGGCGAGTATATCAAAGCACCAAAGCGCATGGCTACTGGC
>WFPC01000007.1 GCA_015487785.1 Gammaproteobacteria bacterium
CGCCCCAGGCAGCCTCCGGCCCCCTGGCCGACGACCCCATCGCGCCCATCATCGAATATCCGGATTTTGCCAGGATCGACCTGCGGATAGCCAAGATCGTGGCCGCCGAACAGGTGGAAGGCGCCGACAAGCTGTTGCGCCTGCAACTGGATCTGGGCGGCGAACAACGCCAGGTGTTTGCCGGCATCAAAGCCGCCTATACTCCGGAGCAACTGGTGGGTCGGCTCACCGTGATGGTGGCCAACCTCAAGCCGCGCAAGATGCGCTTCGGCCTGTCCGAGGGCATGGTACTGGCCGCCGGCCCCGGTGGCAGCGAGCTGTGGCTGCTCAGCCCCGACCATGGTGCCAAGCCGGGCATGCGCGTCAAATGATGGCCATTGCCCGGACAAGCCATGCGTTTTTCTGCACCAGAAAACGCGCTAGGGTAAAAAGATGACCGAATTCGCCCTGATCCTCGTCAGCACCGTGCTGGTGAACAACTTCGTGCTGGTGAAGTTTCTCGGCCTGTGCCCTTTCATGGGGGTGTCGCGCAAGCTGGAAACCGCCACCGGCATGGCCCTGGCCACCACCTTCGTGCTCACCATCTCCTCCATCTGCAGTTATCTCATCAACGCCTACCTTCTGCTGCCGCTGGAACTGGAATACCTGCGCACCATCGCCTTCATCCTGGCGATCGCGGCGGTGGTACAGTTCACCGAGATGGTGGTGCACAAGACCAGCCCCATGCTCTACCAGGTGCTGGGCATCTTCCTGCCGCTGATCGCCACCAACTGCGCGGTGCTGGGCGTGGCCCTGCTCAATGTGCAGCAGGATCTGGGCTTTTTGCAGTCGGCGGTGTACGGTTTCGGTGCCGCGGTGGGTTTTTCCCTGGTGTTGATCCTGTTCGCCGCCCTGCGCGAGCGCATCGCCGCCGCCGACGTACCCCAGGCCTTCCGCGGCCCGGCCATCGGCCTGATCACCGCCGGTCTGATGTCCATGGCCTTCATGGGTTTCTCCGGGCTGGTCAAGGGGTGAGCCGCCGATGAACGCCATCCTGGTGCTGGGTATCCTGGCCGTGGTCTTCGGCCTGCTGCTGGGCTTCGCCGCGGTGCGCTTCCGGGTCGAGGGCGACCCCCTGGCCGAACGCATCAACCAGATCCTGCCCCAGACCCAGTGCGGCCAGTGCGGCTATCCCGGCTGCCGCCCCTATGCCGAGGCCATCGCCATCGGCGAGGCCGACATCAACCAGTGCCCGCCCGGCGGTGAAGCCACCATCGAGGCCCTGGCCGACCTGCTCGGCGTGGAACCCAAGCCTCTCAATGAAGAACACGGAGTGGAAAAGGAAAAGCGCGTGGCCCGCATCAACGAGGAGTTGTGCATCGGCTGCACCCTGTGCATCCAGGCCTGCCCGGTGGACGCCATCGTCGGCGCCGCCAAGCAGATGCACACCGTGATCGAGAAGGAATGCACCGGCTGTGAGCTGTGCCTGCCCCCCTGCCCGGTGGACTGCATCGACATGGTACCGCTGCAGACCGACATCGCCCACTGGCAATGGCCCGCCCCCGAGCCCTCGCCCGCCCTGGAGCCCCGCTCATGAAACGTGAGTTGTTCTCCTTCACCGGCGGCATCCGCTTCGACGACTACCACAAGCGCGAATCCACCCGGCAAGCGGTGGTCGCCGCTCCCCTGCCCGCGCGCCTGGTGCTACCCCTGCACCAGCACATCGGCGAGGGAGGCGAAGCGCTGGTGCAACCCGGCGACAAGGTCCTCAAAGGCCAGCCCATCGCCAGGGCGGTGAGCTACGTCTCCGCGCCCCTGCACGCCCCCACCTCGGGCACGGTGGTGAAGGTAGGTGACGAAAAAGTACCCCATCCCTCGGGCCTGAGCGCCCCCTGCATCGTCATCGAGCCCGACGGAGAGGACACCTGGGCACCGCGCCAGAGCCATGCCCGCGATTACGCCGAGATGAACCCCAGCGCCCTGCGCAACCTGATCCGCGAGGCCGGCATCGTCGGCCTGGGCGGAGCCGGGTTCCCCAGCTATGTCAAGCTCAACCCCGGTCACAACCCGGTGGAGACGCTGATTCTCAACGGCGCCGAGTGCGAGCCTTTCATCACCTGCGACGACATGCTCATGCGCCAGCGCGCCGACGAGATCGTCAAGGGCAGCCTGATCATCCGCCATGCTCTCGGCGCCCGCCAGACCCTCATCGCCATCGAGGACAACAAGCCCGAGGCCATCGCCGCCATGCGCGGCGCCGTGCAACGCCTGGCACCGGAGCACACGGAGGTGGTCAGCGTGCCCACCCTCTATCCCGCCGGGGGCGAAAAACAACTGATCTACACCCTCACCGGCAAGGAAGTGCCCAGCGATGGCTTGCCCGTGCACATCGGCGTAGTGTGCCAGAACGTGGCCACCACCGGCGCCATCTTTCGCGCGGTATACCATGGCGAACCCCTGCTGTCGCGCTGGCTCACGGTGACCGGCGGAGTGGCCGAGCCACGCAACCTGGAGGTGCTGCTGGGCACCCCCGTGGACGAGTTGATCCGTTTTTGCGGTGGTAAACCGGAACGCTGCCGGCGCATCATCATGGGCGGCCCCATGATGGGCTTCGCCCTGCATGCCCACGACCTGCCGGTGATCAAGACCACCAACTGCATTCTGGTGGACGATGGCCGCCAGCCGGACCTGGCCGGTCGCCAGTACGCCATGCCCTGCATCCGCTGCGGCGCCTGTGCCGATGCCTGTCCCGTGCGCCTGTTGCCACAGCAGCTCTACTGGTATGCCCAGGCGGGTGAATTCGACCGCTGCCAGGAATATCACCTGTTCGACTGCATCGAATGCGGTTGCTGCGACTATGTCTGCCCCGCCCATCTGCCCCTGGTGCAATATTACCGCTATGCCAAGGGCGAAATCTGGAAACGCGAGCGCGAACGCCAGCAGGCCGAACTGGCCCGTGAACGCCACGAATTCCGCCTGTTCCGCCTGGAGCGGGAGAAAAAGGAACGCGCCGCCAAGCGCCAGCAGAAAAAGGCCGCCCTGGCCAAGGAGACTTCCGCCCAGGGCGATGCTCAGGCCAAACAGGCCGCCATCCAGGCGGCGCTGGAGCGGGTCAAGGCCAAAAAGGCCCGACAAACCCGCGAGAACACACCACCGGAGCAGGGTGACTCATGAGTCTGTACACACCCAGCTCGCCCCACATGCACGCCGATACCTCCATCGCCCAGGTGATGAGCAAGGTATTGCTGGCTCTGTTGCCCGGCATCGCCGCCTACGTATGGCTTTTCGGCTGGGGCATCGTGGTGCAACTGAGCTTCGCCACCCTGCTGGCGCTGGGGGCCGAGGCCCTGATGCTCAGGCTGCGCAGGCGCCCCCTGCTGCCCTTTCTCACCGACGGCAGCGCCATCGTCACCGCCTGGCTGCTGTGCCTGTCCATCCCACCCATTGCACCGTGGTGGATCACCGCCATCGGGGTGCTGTTCGCCATCGTGCTGGCCAAGCATCTCTATGGTGGCCTGGGCTACAACCCCTTCAACCCGGCCATGGTGGGTTATGCCGCGCTGCTGATCTCCTTCCCGGCGGAAATGACCGCCTGGCAGGCGCCTCAGCCGCTGGACCTGGCCCAGGCAGCCAGCCTGATCTTCCTGGCACCGCCACGAGAAGTGCTCGATGCGGTGACCAGCGCCACCCCGATGGATTTCCTCAGAACCCAGCTCGGCCTGGACAAGACGGTGGACGAAGTAATCGCCCACAGCCCCCTGTTCGGTTATCTGGCAGGCAAGACCCAGGAAATCCTCAACCTCATGTTCCTGCTGGGCGGCCTGTGGCTGATCAAACAGCGCATCATCGGCTGGCAGATTCCCGTGGCCATGCTGGCCAGCCTGGCCATCATGGCCGCCGTGTTCCACCTCTACGACCCCGAACGCTTCGCCTCACCGGCCTTCCACCTGGCCAGCGGCGCGGTGATGCTGGGCGCCTTTTTCATCGCCACCGATCCGGTCAGCGCCAGCACCACCCCGCGCGGACGCCTGATCTACGGTGCCGGCATCGGCATCCTGGTCTATGTGATCCGCACCTGGGGAGGCTATCCGGACGGCGTTGCCTTCGCCGTGTTGCTGCTCAATATCTGTGCCCCCACCATCGACTATTACACCAAACCCCGGGTGTTCGGCCATGGCGACAAAGACTGACCGGCTGCTGCGCAACACCCTGCTGGGCGGGCTGATTCTCGGCCTGTTCGCCCTGGTGGCCGGACTACTGGTGGCCACCACCTATGAAAACACCAAAGACCGCATCAAGGAAAACGAGCGCCAGAGCATCCTGCGCGCACTGCACTCGCTGATCCCCCCCGAGCGCCACGACAACGACATCTACGCCGACATGATCACCGTACAGGCCGCCGGCCTGGGTTACCGCGGCGGCCTGGCCAAAATCTACCGCGCGCGCATGGGCGAGGTGCCGGTGGCGGCCATTCTCGAAGTCATCGCACCCGACGGTTACGGCGGCCCCATCAAGCTGCTGGTAGCGGTCAACTTCGACGGCCGCCTGGCCGGGGTGCGGGTGGTCAGCCATGCCGAGACACCGGGCCTGGGGGACGGCATCGAAGAGGAAAAGTCCAACTGGATCCACCAGTTCGACAACCGCTCCCTGATCAATACCCCGCCCAGGCTGTGGGCAGTAAAAAAGGACGGCGGGGTATTCGACCAGTTCACCGGTGCCACCATCACCCCGCGCGCCGTGGTCAAGGCGGTCTACAAGGCCTTAAACTATTATGAACTGTACCTGGAGCAGATTTTCACCGCACCATCGGAGCCCCACGAATGACAAACACACCCAGCTATCGCCAGATCGTCCTCGACGGCCTGTGGCACAACAATCCCGGCCTGGTGCAACTGCTCGGCCTGTGCCCGCTGCTGGCGGTATCTTCCAGCTTCATCAATGCCCTGGGCCTGGGCCTGGCCACCACCCTGGTACTGATCGGCTCCAATGTCACCGTATCGCTGATTCGCAACTGGGTGCGCGAGGAACTGCGCATCCCGGTGTTCGTGATGGTCATCGCCTCCTTCGTCACCGTGATCGAACTGGCTATGAACGCTTACCTGCACGATCTCTACAAGGTGCTGGGTATCTTCATTCCCCTGATCGTCACCAACTGCGTCATCATCGGCCGCGCCGAGGCCTTCGCCTCCAAGCACAGCGTGCAACGGGCCCTGGTCGACGGTCTGATGATGGGGCTGGGCTTCACCCTGGTGTTGCTGGCCATCGGCGGGCTGCGCGAGATCATTGGCCAGGGCACCCTGTTCAGCCAGGCGGAACTGATGTTCGGCAGCGCCTTCGAGGACGCCAGGATGGTTCTCATCGAGGACTACCGCGGCTTCCTGCTGGCCATCCTGCCACCGGGGGCCTTCATCGTGCTGGGCCTGCTGATCGCACTGAAAAACACTATTGACAATCATCTCGCCCGGCAACAAACTCGTCGGGCCACGAACGAGGCTGCCCGCAACGCGCCCGAGGCAGCCGCAACGACTACCCAGGCAACCGAATCTTAAGGAGTACCCATGGCCGGACACTTTCCCTTTCTCGGCAGGGGCGTACGCTACGGCGGTGCCCGCATGACCATCGCAGCCTTTTTCGAGGCCCACGGCCTCAACGAGGAACTGCAGGAAAAATACTACAAGTGGTGGTACGACTGGGCCAAGAACTTCGTCGAACAGGACGAGGGACTCAAGGCCGCCAAGGGCGTGGCCTTCCAGCACTATCCCTATGGCCAGCATGCCCACCGCCCCTTTCACCTGCACAGCGACAAGATCTGGGCGGTACACCTGGCCGATCTGGGCGACCTAATCCGCGACAGTCTGCTGCCCAAGCTGGACGCCAAGGCCCGCAAGACCCTGGAGCAGGCCCACGCGGCCATGCTCGAGGAACTGAAGCAGGAAGCCGCGTCAAAACCCCGCCAGCCCGCGCCCGAGGTTGGCTACTTCCGCCACATCTGACCACTCTCCCGCCGGCGCCGGCCGGCGGGACGCCAGACCACCCATGAATGCTCAGAAGCGCCAACAAATCTTCGAGCGCCTCAAGGCCCACAACCCCAAGCCCACCACCGAGCTCGACTACCGCAGTCCCTTTGAATTGCTGATTGCGGTGATCCTCTCGGCCCAGGCCACGGACGTGAGCGTCAACAAGGCCACGGCCGGCCTGTTCCAGGTGGCCGACACACCGCAAAAAATGCTCGAGCTGGGCGTCGACGGTCTCAAAGCCCACATCAAGACCATTGGCCTGTACAACAGCAAGGCGGAGAACATCATCAAAACCTGCCGCCTGTTACTGGAACGCCACGACGGCCAGGTACCACGTACCCGCGAGGAACTGGAAGCCTTGCCCGGTGTCGGACGCAAGACCGCCAACGTGGTGCTCAACACGGCCTTCGGTGAACCCACCATCGCGGTGGACACCCACATCTTCCGGGTAGCCAACCGCACCGGCCTGGCGCCGGGCAAGACCCCGCTGGCGGTGGAGAAAAAATTGATGAAAACAGTCCCCGAAACCTATCGCCAGGATGCCCATCACTGGCTCATCCTGCACGGCCGCTACACCTGCCTGGCGCGCAAGCCGCGCTGCGGGGCCTGCATCATTGAGGACCTGTGCGAATATCCCCACAAAACAAGCGATTGACATGTTATTCAGCCAAGACCGCAACCAGATGCGCCAGTTTTTCTTCGATAGCTGGCAAAAACACAACCAAGGCCAGCCGCTGGAACCGCTGGAGACCCTGATCGCCGCGGTGATCCAGCAACATCCGGAATACCACCGCCTGCTCGACGACCGCGAAGCCTGCCTGACACGGGACTATCTGCCGGAAAACGGCGAAACCAATCCCTTCCTGCACCTGGGCATGCACATCGCCATCCAGGAACAACTCGCCACCGGCCGCCCTGCCGGTATCATCGAAATACACGATACCCTGCGCCGGCAACTGCAATCGGAACACGAGGCCGAACACGCCATGATGGACTGTCTGGCGGAAATGATGTGGCGAGCCCAGCGTGACCAGGCTCCGCCCGACGAAGACGACTACCTGCGCTGTCTGCGCAGGAAATGTCGCTGACAGGACTCAAAAAAAAGAGGAGCCGCCGCCCGATGGCGGCGAGACGACACAGCTCAGCGTTTCTCCCGGCGGGGCACATCGCTGCGCAAGGGCGGACGCCGGGTGAGCAGGCAATACCACTCGTGAGCATTCAGGATACGCTGCTCGCCACCACTGTAGGCGATCATCACCCGCTCCAGACCCGCGCAGCCCATGACATAGGCCTTGACCTGGAACAGCCGCCCGGCCAGATCCGTATACCAGTGATGCACGATAGGTTGATGATTCATGGCTGTCCTCGCTCAAACCCCATTTCCATTGGGAACGATGCGTATTAAACCAAACCCAACTTAACCGCGACTTAACAAGCCTCACACTCTATCTTGGGGCAATAGACTCGAACATCCCCCATATGAGCTAAAGTTCCCCTCGAAATTGGTCGCCATAGAACACATATGCCACACAGGAGCCAGCCCATGCACAATCCGCCCAAGCTCAGTCTGGGCAGCGTATTCCAGCTCGCCCCCCAGGAACAGGCCCAGCACAACTTCAACGCCCGCCTGATCGGCTACCTGGAATCCCACACCCTGCTCCTGCACTACGACCCTGCACATGCTGCTGCCTGCCGGCCCGGCCAACACATGCTGGCCCGCTTCAGCGAAGGCGACAATCGCTTCGCCTTCGTCAGCGAAGTGAAAGCGGTCTGCCGGCACCCCTTTCCCTACCTGCACCTGGCCTATCCCCGAGGCGTGCAAGGCATCATGCTGCGCCGCAGCCAACGCCTGCCCCTGGGTGGGGAAAGCGCGCCGGTAATCCGGCTGGACATGAACGACGGACGCCAGCACCTGCTGGTGACCCTGGCCGACATCAGCCCCAGCGGCGCCCGCCTCAGCGCCAGCCGGCGGCTGGGCGACATCGACGACCGTTTCGCCATCGAAATGCAGCCCGCCGGCCACGAAACCCCTGTAAAGCTACCCTGCGTGGTGCGCTACGTGCGCCGGGAACCCCGTGGTGAGGAAATACTCTACCATCACGGAGTGCAGTTCAACGAACTCGACACCACAGCCCAGGACTTCATCGACCGTTTCATCCGCGACACCATCAACCGCCAGCGCCAGACGATGCCCACCTGAGTACGACAGGCACAGTGAAAAGCGCGCGCTTTGCTCGAGCGCCTTTGCGAAACCAAGTATGGCCACGATGACCAGCCGCACAGGGGCATTGCCAGCATGTGAAATCGAAGGGACAGGTGGCTTCGATAAATGCGTGGACCTGCACCATAGTCTGGAGCCCTTAGAATTTGGGCGCCACGATCACTCTCCGATGATCCTAAAACCAGCTCCCGTTGAAGTCTACCTCATATTGGAATATCAGGCGTCCCCCGCAGACCATTTCTCGTTGGAAAATTGGGACTTCAATCTGTGCGAAAAGTAGTGTATAGGAGGCTGAATAACTCGAAAACTTCTCTGTTTTTTCAGAAGCGAGCAATATACCCAACGTAAAAAGCTTGGAATCCACATACAAAAATCGGCATATGGGAACTGAAGGCCTACCCTTTGGCACCACCATTTACCGGCTACGTCTGACACTGGAGTTCGAGACCGGTGGCAGATTGCCTCGTTACCCTGGCTCTGCCATTCGTGGCTTGCTGGGTCATGGCCTGCGCAAAGTTCTGTGTGTCACCCGTCAATCCACCTGCAATGACTGCCCTCTACTGGCAAGTTGCGGCTACGCCCAGTTCTTCGAATCACCGGCGATCGGAAAGGATTCGGCCGAGCGATATTCCGCCATGCCTCACCCCTGGGTGCTCGATCTCACCCACCCCACGCCACGGGAGGTAGGGACCGGTGATCAGCTGCAATTCGGCATCACCCTGCTTGGCGAGGCTGCCAACATCCTCCCCTGGGTCGTTCTCGCTCTGGATCATGCCGGCGCCCTGGGTTTCGGTGGAGACAGGGCAACCTTCCGGCTGGCGGGAATCGAACAGGAGTCATCCCCCGGCAATGGCGGATGGCACGAGATCGACCGCCACGCCCTACCCCAGTTCGGCACTGACAACGCTGTCTTGACGCCCCCACCTTCCGCCCCCGACCACGTGACCGTCCATCTGCAAACCCCACTACGACTGAAACACCACGGCAAGCTGGTCAGGGCCGCCGGTTTCGAGATGGCCATATTTCTGAGGGCCCTGCGCCTGCGCTTGCGTGAGCTGAGGCGACTCTATGCCTCCTCGGTCGAATCACCCCTGCTACCGGAAATCCCTGATGACGCCGAAGCAGCGCTTATCGACTGCCGCGTTACCTGGCAGGACTGGACACGATGGTCCAACCGCCAGAAGACCCGCATGCAGCTGGGCGGACTGGTAGGAGAGATAGATGTCGACCTGTCCCTGCTGGAGGACTGGTGGCCACTGCTTTGGCAGGGCCAGTGGCTCCACGTGGGCAAGCAGACGAGTATGGGCCTAGGGCAATACAGGCTCCTGACAAGCTTGTGAGACCTGGTACCATCCAAATAGCATCGGACAATGATCGCGCCGGGTTGAACTGGCATCCGTGTCCAGGCAAAACCCCATATAGCCGAGGCCTGCAATGAGCACGACCGACACCCCTCACCGCATTCTGCTCGCCGTCACCGGTCTGTCGCCGCAAGTGGTAACGGAAACCTTGTATGCCCTCGCCCGCAGCCGGCTCAGACCCTGGATCCCCCAGGAAGTACACCTGATCACCACCAGTGAAGGCGCCGAGCGCGCCAGGCTGGCTCTCCTGTCCGAAGAGCCGGGATGGTTCCAGCGCTTGTGTCGAGACTACGAACTTCCGGGAATAAACTTCTCTGAGGAGAACATCCATGTCCTGAGCGACGAATGGGACAACCCGCTCGAGGACATTCGCACCCCTGCCGACAACTCGCGGGCTGCAGATTTCATCTGTGAAATGGTTCGTCACTTCACATCCGACGCAGACACTGAGCTGCACGTCTCTATAGCGGGCGGACGAAAGACCCTTGGTTACTATCTCGGTTATGCCTTGTCGCTGTTTGGCCGACCACATGATCAGCTGTCGCATGTGCTGGTATCCGAACCCTTCGAATCGTGCTGGGACTTCTTCTATCCCACACCCTACAGCCGAGTGATCGAGACACGCGACCGCCGTCTCGCCGACACTCGTGACGCTCAGGTCACCCTGGCCGATATCCCCTTCGTGAGCCTTCGCCATGGCCTGGACCAGAGGCTCTTGGATGGAACCAGCAGCTTCAGCGCCGTGGTAGAAGCCGCACGAAAGTCGCTCGAGCCCCCGGAAATCATCATCGAAATAGGCAGCCGGCGTGTCTGCGCAGGCGGGGAATGGCTAGTGCTGCCACCGACCCAGTTGGCCCTGCTCGTACTTTTTGCCAGGCGAGCCAGGCAGGGAAAACCACCCCTGCCGGCCCCTCCCAAGGATGCCCCGGACCGCAGATGGGCCCAGCTATTTCTGCGGGAATATGATGCCGTAGGCCATCAGCTCGATGACCGGGAACGCACCCATCGAGCCCTGAGGGACGGCATGGATGGCGACTACTTCTCGACCCTCAAGAGCAATCTTCACCGCAGCCTGAGACGACACCTGGGCACCGCCGCCGAACCCTATCTCATCGACGATGGTGGTACCCGGCCTGGCAAATATCGCTTGAAGCTGGCACCCGAACGTATCCGAATCATCGCCGCCAACAAGCCTCACAAGCCTGTGACGGCTGACAGCGACCTCGACAAATACGAAACTCGAATCCCGGAAGCGAAGAGAACACCAGGCGACTCAGACGCAGCTCGGGCGCCCGTCAGACAATCCTGAACAAACGGCATGATCAGGGGAGACAAATCGAATGAAAGACAAACTCGATGCCAGCTGTCGAATCGCCCTCGCAGCCTGCCTGCACGACCTCGGTAAATTCGCCGAACGTGCTCGCATTCCCGAAGCCGGAAAACCCGACGATGAAGGCAACACCCAGGCCGATCTTAACAAGCAACAGTACTGCCCAAGCTTCGATGGCCGACATACCCATGTGCATGCTGCCTATACGGCCATCGCCCTCGACCTGATCGAAGACAAGCTGCCACGGCTCATTGGCGACAACGTCACCCCCTTCGCCGCCTGGCGAGACCGGGACGTGGACGACTCCCTCATCAACGCAGCCGCCCGCCATCATCGACCCGAGACATTCCTCCAGTGGATCATCGCCACCGCAGACCGCATTGCCTCGGGCTTCGAGCGCGAGGAATTCGAGCAATACAACCGCGCCGACGAGAATCCGGCCACCGGGAAGGACCATTACTCCGCCCGCCTGCTCACCCTGTTCGAGCAGATCCATCCCGATGGCCGCTCACGACCTGGAAGATCGGACCTCCACTGGCGTTACCCCCTGCGCCCCCTGAGCGTGGACAGCCTCTATCCCTGCAAGGCCAGTGACTGTGAGCCCACCAACAAAGGAAAGGCCCAGGCGGAATACGCCAGCCTCTGGGTTGACTTCCTCGAGGCTCTGGATCGCATCCCCACCAGTCACCGGGACAACTGGGCCCTGTGGCTGGATCACTTCGATGCCCTCTGGGCCACCTTCACCCATGCCATTCCCGCGGCCACCGCCGGCCGCGTACGGCCCGAGGTGTCCCTCTACGACCACTCGCGCACCACCGCCGCCCTGGCCACCGCCCTGTGGCGCTACCACGACGACCGTGGCGACGACGCCGCCAGCGTCGCCAGTGCCATGGCCGCGCGCAGCGACTGGGACGAGGACAAGTTCCTGCTAATTCTCGGCGACTTCTTCGGCATCCAGGAGTTCATTTTCGCCCAGGGCGGCGAGACCCGGAAGAACGCCGCACGTCTGCTGCGTGGCCGCTCCTTCCAGATCTCCCTGCTCAGCGAGTGCGCCGCACTGGCTATCCTCGACGCCCTTGGCCTGCCGCCCACCAGCCAGGTCATCAACGCCGCCGGCAAATTCCTCATCGTCGCGCCGGCGACCCCGGAGGCCGAGGCCGCCGTGCGCGACTGCCAGCGCCGTTTCGACGCCTGGTTCCTTGCTCAAACCTACGCCACCTCCGGCATCGGCATCGCCTGGGAAAAAGCCTGCTGCAACGACTTTCTCAACCGCAAGGACGACCAGACGCCCCCCTTCCGCCGGCTCGTCGATCGCCTGTTCCGCCGCATGGAAACCATGAAGGCCCAGCGTCTCGACCTGTGCGGGGCCAACCCGCCGCCAGCACTGATGAGCGACTTCTGGCAGGCCTTTGATCCCACACGGGGCATCTGCGCCGTCGACGGCCGCAGCCCCGCCAGCGAAACCCTGGAAAACGCCGGCGAGGTCCACGTCTCCGCCCTGGCGGCGGACCAAATCCGCATCGGCAAGTGGATCGCCCACCACGCACGCATCCTGGTCACCACCCAGCCCCTCGAAGGCGCCGACAGTCTCGCCCTCGACATGCTGGGCTACCACGTCACCTTCACCGGCATAGAGGAAGCCAGCGGACGCTTCGGCCAACTGGCGCGCAAGGGTGAGCTGCGCCGGGCCTGGGACTTCTCCCTCCCGGAATCGCCCGACCAACCGCTGTTCAACGGCTATGCCCGGCGCCATATCAATGCCCACGTCCCGCTGTTCGGTGACATCAGCGAGCTGGACCAGGACCGTTACCAGGGCCTAGGCGAATCCGGCACCGACCCGCGCGCACCCAAGACCTTCGAGCACATTGCCCGCGACGATCGCCGTCTCGACGGCCAGGGCCGCTGGATCGGCAGCGAGGGCCTGATGACGCTCAAGGGCGACGTGGACAACCTCGGCCGGATCTTCGAAGCCGGGCTCGCCCGCCCCAGCTTCGCCAAGTGGGCCTCGCTGTCGCGGCAGATGAACGCCTTCTTCGCCATCGCCTTGCCCTGGATGTGCCGCAAGGCATACCCGAGCACCTATACCGTGTTCGCCGGCGGCGACGACTTCTACCTCGTCGGCCCCTGGTACAGCACGCTGCGGCTTGCCCGCGAGATGCGCGAGGCCTTCGGCCGCTACACCACCGGCAACCCGGACCTGCACTTCTCCGCCGGACTGGTAATGACCCGCCCCGGCACCCCCATCACGCAGATGGGCGAGCTGGCCGAAGAAGCCCTGGAAGCCGCCAAGGACCTGCCCGGCAAGAACGCCATCACGGCCTTCGGCGAGACCGTATCCTGGTCCGACTTCAATGAGCTGTGGCAGGTATTCGAAGACATCGAGCAGGCCAGCCAGTCCCATGACCTGGCCACCGGCTACCTCTACCGCCTGCAGCAACTGGCCGGCATGGCGGACAACCTGCTCTCGAACGAACGCGATGCACGCAACGCCATGTGGCACGCCTGGTTCAGCTATCGCACTTGGCGCATGCTCGAAAGGACCCGGGGGCTGACCCGCGAAGAACGCCAGCGGCGCATGGCCCAACTGAGCCAGATCCTGGCCCGGCCCATTGAGAAATACGGTAACCGCTTCCGCATTCCCCTGTTCACCCACCTGTACAGACATCGCTACTGAGGAGACAGACATGGCACAACGTCAACGCACCCATGGGCACAGCCCCAGACAGCAGGAGGAAGAACGCCGGCTGGGTTTCATCATCGAATTCGAACGCGATGGCAAAATTTCGCCCCAGTTGTTCGACGAGACCGCGCGCAAGGTCGCCCGCGTGGTTGCCGGCGGCAGACGGGAAGCCAACAAGAGCACCCAGTTGCGCCGCTTCTACGATGAACTGGTGATGTGGCACGGCAAGGCAAGACAGCAACCGGAACAGTTCGAGGCCTACCTGCCCATGATCCGCATGCTCAAGGCCAAGGCCGCCTACGCCAAGGGCCGCAAGCTCGTCGACGGTGCCTTCCTCGAAATGCTGGAACAGAGCATAGATTACATCGACAGCAAGGAACGCCTCGACACTGCCAAACTCTTCTTCGAGGCCTTCATCGGCTTCTACAAACTGGAAAAGGGGGACTGACCCATGAAGCTGGATCGCATTTCGCAGGTTCAAGGCCAGATCGAGCTGATTTCCGGCCTGCATATCGGCAGCGGCAACACCGAGATGCACATCGGTGGCACGGACAACCCCGTGATCCGCAACCCCGTCACCAACCAGCCCTACATCCCCGGCTCCAGCATCAAGGGCAAGATGCGCAGCCTGATGGAATGGCACGCCGGCGTGGTCGCCGTCACCGATGGCAAGCCGCTGGGCATCGACCACCTGGCCCGGCTCGGTGAGGAAAGGGACCGGGGCATCGAGATCCTGCGTCTGTTCGGCTATGCGCCTACCGGCAAGGACGACGACACCGCGCTGGTCACCGACATCGGCCCCGCCCGTCTCGCCTTCTGGGATTGCGCCCTCGACCCTGCCTGGGTGGAGGAAATGAACGAACGCGACCTCCTCCTCACCGAGGTCAAGATGGAAAACAGCATCGACCGCATCAAGGGCACCGCCCTCAATCCACGCAATACCGAGCGCGTCCCCGCGGGCGCCCGCTTCCAGTTCCGCCTCAGCCTCAAGGTCATTGATGGCGAAGACCTGCTAGAACCCGTGCTGCGGGGGCTGAAACTGCTCGAATACACCGGCCTCGGCGGCTCCCAGTCCCGCGGCTACGGCAAGCTCGAGTTCCGCGAACTCACGCTGGATGGCAAGGACATCCAGAGCAGGCTCGATGAGCTGACACTCTAGGAGACAGCGATGCAGGCACTCACGGTCCGGATCCGTCCCCTCTCGGCCTTCGGCACCCCGCTCAGGGGCGATACCCTGTTCGGCCAGCTCTGCTGGGCCCTGCGCCGCGCCGAGGGCGAGCATGTCCTCGACGAGGCCCTGCGCGGCTACACCGACGGCCAGCCCTTCCTGGTGGTCGCCGACGCCTTTCCCGCCGGCCACTACCCCCTGCCTCCACTGCCCCTGTCGCGCTATGACGTCCCCGCCGACGTCGACCGCAAGCGGCTCAAGCGCCGACGCTGGGTCGCCGCGGAAGACATCGGCCAGCCCGTGGAGCAATGGCTTGCCCGGGCCAGGAGCGACGAGGACATCTGCAAGGGCGGCATCTGGAACACCGCCGGCCAGCCGCACAACAGCATCCACCGCCAGACCGGCACCACCGGCAGCGGCATGTTCGCCCCCTACCTCAGCGAGACCCTGTGGCCCGGCGAAGACCTGCGACTCGACATCCACCTGCTGGTGGACGAAGGGCGTCTAGAGCCCCGGCGGCTGGTCGAGCTGCTGGCCGATGTCGGCCAGACCGGCTACGGCCGCGACGCCAGCATCGGGCTCGGCAAGTTTGCCGTGGAGGAACAGCTTGACGCCCCCTGGCCGTCCCACGGCGACGCCAACGCCTGGCTGACCCTCGCCCCTTGCGCCCCCCAAGGGCTGGCCTGGCGGGAAGACGCCTGCTTCTACCGCCCCTTCACCCGCTTCGGCCGCCACGGTGACCTCGCCGTGCAGACCGGCAAGCCCTTCAAGACCCCGGTGTTGCTCGCCGACAGCGGCGCCCTGCTCGCCCCGCAAGGCCCGCTCGACCAGGCCTGGACGGGCCAGGGACTGGGTGGAGACGGCCGCCTCTCACGATCCATCGAGGCCACGGTGCACCAGGGCTACGCCCCGGTACTCGCTATCCGATTGGAGGAAGGAACATGAGCGGTATCCCGCAGATCCGCGAACTCTGGATCACCCCCCTCTCGCCCGTGCACATGGGTACGGACGAGGACTACACGCCCACCAACTACGTCATCGACGGCGATGCCCTGTTCGAATTCGATCATCGCGCCCTGGCCCGCCTGCCCGAGGCCGAACGCCGCCGCCTCGACAGCATCCTCGCCGCCCGCGCCAACGACACCATGCTGCGCCAGATACAGGGCTTCATCTACAAGAACCGTGAACGGCTCATCCCCGGGGCCATCAACGTGGTCCGTACCTCACCCGGCATCGCCGCGCTCTATGCCAGCCGTGTCGGCCAGGTGGCCCAGCGGGAAGAAAACGGCCGACAGATCCACAACAAGCTCGAGATCGAGCGCGCCAGCTATCGCGCCGACGACCGCCGGCTCTACCTGCCCGGCACGGGTCTCAAGGGCGCCATCCGCACCGCCCTGCTGGACGACATCAACCAGGGCAGGGGCCTAGTATCCTCTCGTGAAAACAATCGCGACCTGCAGCAACGCCTGCTCGGCTACACCATGCGCGAGCTGCACCAGGACCCGCTGCGCCTGCTGCAGATGGGCGACTGCCACTGGCAGGGCGACGAAACCCTCAACAGCGCCGAGATCCTCTTCGCCGTCAACCGCAAGAAATCCGCCGTCACCGACGCCCAGGGCAGGCTGCGCGAATCCATGGCCGAAGGCAAGGGCCTGTACCAGCTCCTCGAATGCGCCGCTCCCCTGCGCCTGCGCGCCTTTCGTGGCCAACTCGCCATTCCCGACCCGCGCGGCGTGGACGAGCGCAAGCTGCCCCGCCATCGCTTCGATTTCGAATACATCGCCCGTGCCTGCCAGCGCTTCTATGGTCAACTGTGGCATCGGGAACAGGATCTGCTGCGCAAGCGCGGCTACCTGGACGAGGAATGGATGCAACAGACCGGTGACCTGCTCGACGACCCCGATCTGCGCCGGCGCATCGAGGAAGGCAGCGCCTTCCTGCTCCGCGTCGGCCGCCACAGCGGCGCCGAGGCCGTCACCCTCAACGGACTACGCTCCATCAAGATCATGAGGGGCAGGGGCCAGCGGGATGCCTGGGAAGACAGTCCCCGCACCCTCTGGCTGGCCGCGCGCGACACCACCGAGCAACGCTACCTGCGCCCCTTCGGCTGGTTGCTTGTGGAACTGGCCGACCCCGGCCGGCATCTGCCCGCCTGGCCCGCCGCCGAGGCCCTGCAGGAAAGGGCCGGCAAGGAAATGGCCGGCTGGCTCGAAGACGTCCGCCATCGCCAACGGACCCTGGCCGAAGGCCTGGAGCAGGAACTGGCCCGGGAGGAACAGCGCCAGCGCGAGTCCGCGGAAGAGGAAGCCCGGGCCGAGCGCGAACGGCAGCGGCTCGAACGGCTCATGCCGGAAGAGCGCCAGATGGAAGACCTCGTTGCACGGCTGATCGCCGACCAGGCTGCCGGCCGCAAGGAAGCCGGCGGCGTACTCAACGCCATGCGGCTCCAGCTCCTGGAAGACGCCCTGCAATGGGATGACCCGGCCCTCCGTCGCAAGGCCGCGAGCCTCATCCGACAGACCGCGAAGCACCTGCCCTGGGCCAAGAAGCGCAAGAAGGAGGTACAGGAAAAGCTGACCCGACTGGAAGGCGAAGCATGAGTGGACCACGTGTCCCGAGGAGCGCTGAGATGACGAAAAAGATCCTGATCTGCACCGTTGGCGGCTCCAGCGAGCCCATCGTGCATAGCATCGAGACTCACCGCCCGGATCACGTCTGCTTCGTCTGCTCGGCGAACGACCCGGCCACCGGCAGCAAGGGCTCCTGGCAGCAGATTCGCGGCAAGGGCAATGTCACCCACGCCCGCGCCGGCGATCCGCAGCCAAGCCTGCCCAACATCCCGACGCGCACCGGACTCGCCGAAGACCAGTACGAAATCCTCGAAGTCATCGCCGACGACCTCGACGACGTCTACACCCAGGTCACCGACTGGCTCATGCGCCATGATCCCGGCGAAACACAGATCCTCGCCGACTACACCGGCGGCACAAAGACCATGAGCGCCGGCCTGGTCGCCGCCGCCCTGGACACGGAGGGGGTGGAACTGCAGCTGGTCAGCGGCAGCCGGTCAGGCCTCACCCGTGTCGATGCCGGACAGGCCATGGCCATGCCGGCAAGCATCGAGGCCATACAGTTTCAACGCCGCTTCCGCGTCGCCGTGGCGCCGTGGCACCGCCATGCCTACAGCGAATCCGCCATGCTGCTCGAAGACATCCCCCCACCACGCGATGCCAGCATGCGCGGCGCGCTCACCCGGGCCATCGCCCTCAGCCGGGCCCTCGATGCCTGGGACCGCTTCGACCACGAGGCCGCAAACCGGCAGCTTTCCGGTTTTCGCCAGACCTTGGGCCGGGAAGGCTTTGGCGATCTGCTCGGCACCCTGAAACTGCTTGTCGAGGAATCACCCACCCGTGAGCCCCTGCGCCTGCTCGACCTCTGGCGCAATGCCCAGCGCCGCGCCGTTCAGGGCCGCCACGACGATGCCATTGCGCGCCTCTACCGCCTCCTCGAATGGAGTGCCCAGTGGATACTGCGGGAGAAGGCCGGCATCGACACGGCCGATGTCCCTCCCGAAAGGATCCCCGAGAGCCTCACCCTGCAACCCAATGACAAGGGGCAGTACCAGGCCGGCCTGTTCAATGCCTGGCGGCTGGCCGCCGCCCTCGGCGGCGAACAGACCCAGACCTTCTGGAACGCCCAGCAAAGCCATATCCGCGAGCACATCAGCAAGCGCAACCGCTCCATCCTCGCCCACGGCTTCGACGCCCTCACGTACGAGGACTGGCTCGACTTCTCGAACTGGATCGAACAGCACCTGTTACCCCTTATCCTAGACCTGAGCGCAGCGCCGCCGGTGCGCATCCACAAGCTGCCCGGCCAACTTCCAGATACCTACCCCTTCGAACCCACAACGCAACCACGATGAATACGGCTGCCAACACCCAGGTCTGCCTGGTCTCCAACCAGCCCATCCCCAACCTCACACCATTGCTGGACAGCAGCCTGGAGGCCAGACGGGCCATCCTCGTGGTCACCCCGGACATGCACGAACGCGCCGGGTGGCTGGAAGAGGTCCTCAGGCCCCGCGGCATTCGCAGCGAACTCTGGCCCATCGACGATGCCTGGGATTTCGATGCCATCCAGTCGCGCATCATGGAACTGCTGGAACGCGAAACCGCAGACGGCGCCCGGCCAGCCCTCAATGCCACCGGCGGCACCAAACTCATGAGTATCGCCACCTACGAGGCCTTCCGTGCCTACGAACTCCCCATCTTCTACGTCCACCCCGAACGCGACAGCATCGTCTGGCTGCAACCCGACGGCCACGGCGGCCAGCAACAGGAACTGGAAGACCGCCTCCGCCTGGAGGCCTTTCTCCAAGCCCACGGTGCCCGTGTGATGCACAAGCCACGACGCCACCTTCCAGCGACCGGAGACCTCGAACTCGCCGAAACCCTGATCCAGAGGCAAGACCGCTATTCGCGCCCCATCGGCACGCTTAACTGGCTCGCTTCCAGTGCCGATCACCCGGGTCTGGACGCACGCCTAGAACGCACCGGCCGTGAACTCGACGAACTGCTCGATCTCTTTCAGCAACACGGCAAGCTGACCCGCCACGGCAACAACATCACCTTCAGCGACGAAGAGGCCCGCTTCTACGCCAACGGCGGCTGGATCGAAGGCCACGTCTACAACCAGCTGCACCGCCTGCGCGACAGTCTCCCACGCCTGCAGGATTACGCCTACGCTCTGGAAGTCACCCGTCAGCAGCGGGACAAGACCATCCCCAACGAACTGGACGTGGCCTTCCTGCACGACAACCGCCTGCACATCATCGAGTGCAAGACCCGCCGCTTCCGCGAAAGCGCCGAGGAATCCGCCGGCGCCGAAGCCCTCTACAAGCTCGACACCCTGCGCGACCTCATGGGCGGCCTGCAAGCCCGCGCCATGCTGGCCTCCTACCGTGACCTCCCTGGCCACGACCGCAGCCGCGCCGTCGACCTCGGCATCCGGGTATGCGCCGGCAGCCAGCTTCAACACCTGCGCCAGCACCTGCTCGACTTCATCGCCTCCTGAGTGGCCACAAGCTTGCGACCCCGTACGCGAGCCAACCACCTTGCTATCGTCCCGGCATAGAGGACGACAGGAGATTCCACATGCGACACCTCTACCTCATAGCCTACGACATTGCCGACCACGCCCGCTTGAGACAGGCCTTGCACGTGACCCGCGACTATGCCCTCGGCGGCCAGAAGTCCGTCCACGAGTGCTGGCTGAACGCGGCCGAACGGCGTGAAGTCGAAAGCCGTCTCAACGACGTCATCGAGCCGATCGAAGACCGCTACTTCATCCTCGGCCTGGACCCCCGCTCCACCGTGGACATCATGGGCATCGCCGAGCCACCGGCAGACCCCCGCTGGTTCTACATCGGGTAGCCCCCCATGGGTACGCTCTACCTCGACCACAAGAACAGTCGCATCAAGTGCCGGCACCAGACGCTACAGGTGAGTCAGGCGGGTCAATCCCGCCCCCACAGCTATCCACTGTCGATGCTGGATCATCTCGTCATCGTGCAGAACGTCGAAATGGACGCCGTCACCCTGGGAACACTGGCCAACCACGGCATCAGCGTGGTCCTGCTCAGCGGCCGACGCGAACTGCACGCCGCCTTCCTCACCGGCAGACCTGGAAACGACGCCCGGCGACGGCTCATGCAATACGCTGCTCGACAAGACCCCAACTTCCGCCGGCAGATTGTCGTCCGCCTGCTGCAGGCAAAGCTGGCCGGGCAATACCGCCTAGTACTCAAGCTGCTGCGCCACAGGCCGGACCAGCGCCGCATCCTCACCCGCGCAAGAACGACCCTGCGCGAGAACCAACGCCAGCTCACCAGCGGGACAGCCTCCGTCGACGTACTTCGCGGGCTGGAAGGATCCGCCAGTGCCGCCACCTTCTCCGCCCTGGCCGCCGTGCTCCCGCCTGCGCTCGGATTCAGGCACCGCCAGCGCCGGCCACCCCCCGACCCGGTCAACGCCCTGCTCTCGCTCAGCTACACCCTCGTCCACGGTCTCGCCCTGCGCGAATGCCTGGCCGCCGGACTCGACCCGGCCATCGGCTACCTGCACGACCCCCAGCACGACCGCGCCTCGCTGGCCCTCGATCTCATCGAGCCACAACGCCCCATCATCGAATACCGCGTCTGGAACCTCCTGCGCCAGCGGAAGCTCGACATGCACCATTTCACGCAGGATGGCGACGCCTGCCTGCTTAACAAGAGCGGTCGACAACATTTCTATCCCTGGTGGGAAAGCCAGGCACCGGCCATGACCCGCCTCATGCGGCACCACCTCCGTGGCCTGCTAGCCTGGGTGCAAAGGGAGATACAGGGCCATGCAGACTGAAGGCAGCACCGTCCCCGGCAACGCCCGCGCCCTCTACATCGGGCACCAGCGGCCCTGTCACGTGCGCATGGAAGGAGAGGCCCTCGTCATCCAATGCGGGCACAAGGCCGAACGCAGCGTCCCACTGCGCCACATCGCGCGCATCCATCTGTCCAGCCGGGTCGACATAAGTCTGCAGGTCCTGTCCCAGTGCACACGCCGCGGCATCCCCATCGTGGTCACCGACCCGCACGGCAAAATCGTCCTGCGCGCCCTGGGACGGGAGGGGATAGACGAAGGGCTCCGGCTGCGGCTGCAGCGGCTGACCCAGGACTTCGAGTGGCCGGCCCGGTTCGACAACTGGCACCGGGCCCAGATGATGCGGGCCACACGCATCGCCAGCCGGCGCTTAGGCTGGGAAACCGGCGCCGATGCCATGCGCAGCCTCGAACAGCGCCGCCGCAGCGAACTCAGCCGCCGCATCGGCAAGCACATGGCCCGACGGGTTATCGGGCAATGGCACAGCCTAGCCCTAGCATGGATGCAGGCCACACTCCAGCAACATGGCATCGACGCCCGCTCCGATGCCTGGGTGAACGATCGCATCGATCTCGCTAGTTCACTCGCCGGCCCGCTGGAGCGCCAGCTCCTGCCTCTGCTCATGCACTGGGCTGACCAGCAAGAAAACAATGTCGTCCCGGAAACTGCGTGGCGCACACTGGTAGGCCACTTCGAGGAACATGCCAGAACCGTCGAGCGAACGGGAAAGGATCTCCTCAACCGACTCCATCGCTGGTTGGTGGAAAACGACTGACAAAAACCAGGGCCTGAGCAAGAGAGCAGAGTCATGCCGAAATCGAGGGTACGCAACTATCTCATCTGCTACGACATCGCCGACCCGAAACGACTGGCCTGGGTGTATCGGCAGGTGTCCGCCGAGGCCCTGCAAATTCAGTATTCCGTCTATCTCCACCACGGCAGCGAGGCCAAACTAGAAAAACTGAAACGCATCCTTGCTAAAGGTATCGATGAGAAACGCGACGACGTACGCATCTACACACTGCCATCCCACCTCGACATCCACTTGGGTGGAAAAAAGTCCATCGATGAGGGTATATTTCTATTTGGTGATGATCTGGAAAAGTTCGAGTCCGGCGATGAAGGCAACCCAGAGAAACCATAGCCTGCCTCGCCCGAACATGCGTCAACATTTTGGCGATTTGATTATGCCGCAGACCCTCTTTCAACTGACTGAATCAATGGGGGTTTCAGAGCCGAGGGGTAAAAAATCACGACCCGATAAAAAGGGGATTAAGACCTTCCCGCGCTTCTCTATTGTAGCCATCCTGCATGTAAAAAATCACGACCCGATAAAAAGGGGATTAAGACCCGAAGGTGCAAGAACACCTCTCGCAACTGGTCCGGTAAAAAATCACGACCCGATAAAAAGGGGATTAAGACCGGACCGACTGGCCTTGCTTGCGCGTCAGAATCGTAAAAAATCACGACCCGATAAAAAGGGGATTAAGACCTCGGGCCAGACCATACCGTTGATGTCGACCTGAGTAAAAAATCACGACCCGATAAAAAGGGGATTAAGACATCGCGATTTTGCGCAAGTTTCCAGACATCAACTGTAAAAAATCACGACCCGATAAAAAGGGGATTAAGACGTACCGATTTGGTCGGTACCGATTCTGTCGAGGGTAAAAAATCACGACCCGATAAAAAGGGGATTAAGACCTAGGGGCGGCGTCTATTATGCGCGGCCATCCAGGTAAAAAATCACGACCCGATAAAAAGGGGATTAAGACGCGCGTCCCAACGACACGTCCATGTGTCTTCGTGTAAAAAATCACGACCCGATAAAAAGGGGATTAAGACCGCCTCTATCGCCTCAGTAGAGCCGAAGTCCAAGTAAAAAATCACGACCCGATAAAAAGGGGATTAAGAC
>WFPC01000008.1 GCA_015487785.1 Gammaproteobacteria bacterium
GAAGGCGCGGATTTGCCCCATGGTCTGGAGCCCTTGGGTCTTGATGGTCACGATCATCCTCCGATGATCCCAGAACCCGACCCCGTTCAGGCTCACTTCTCGTTGGAATCACGCCCGCCCTTCAGGCTCATGTGTCATTGGAAGAGGCTGCACTTTTCTTCCTTTCCTTCTCGGGCTATCATTGCGCCTTCAACCTTCCACCCCTGGGAGAGCGTCTGCACTATGGCAGGCCGCCGAAGGCGCAACCGGCCCGGAATCGCTCAGGCAAAAGGACCGGGGAGTGTGAGTTGACTCTGGAGAGCGATCGGCCGTGACCGATCCACCGAAGGGGAGGGTGCCGGTGGCACCTAAACTCTCAGGTTCAGCGGACAGAGGGGCCATGACATCGTTTCGCTGAATGAGGATAGCCCCGTGGGTCGACAAACCCCGCTGTATCAATGCCACCTGGCCGCCAACGGCAAGATGGTGGACTTCGCCGGATGGGACATGCCCATTCACTATGGCTCCCAGCTCGAGGAGCATCACCAGGTTCGCCGCGATGCCGGCATGTTCGATGTTTCCCATATGACCATCGTCGATCTCGAGGGTGAGCGGGTGCGGGATTTCCTGCGCCACCTGTTGGCCAACGACGTGGCGCGCCTGCAACCGGGCAAGGCCCTGTATAGCTGCATGCTCAACGAGCACGGCGGCGTGATCGACGATCTCATCACCTATTACCGGGACGAGCATCGCTTCCGCACCGTGGTCAATGCCGCCACCCGTGACAAGGACCTGGTCTGGATCGGTCGCCACGCACAGAATTTCGGTGTCGATGTGCGGGTGCGTGACGACCTGGCCATGCTCGCCGTACAAGGTCCCAATGCGCGGGAGAAGGCCCTGGTCGCCCTGCCGCCGGCGGCGCGGTTCGCCGCGGCAGAGCTGAAACCCTTTTTCGCCGCCGAAGCCGGCGAGTATTTCATCGCCCGCACCGGTTACACCGGCGAGGACGGTTTCGAGATCATGTTGCCTGCCGAGCAGGCGGCGGACTTCTGGCAGGCTCTCGGCCGTGCCGGTGTCGATCCCATCGGGCTGGGGGCACGGGATACCTTGCGCCTGGAAGCGGGAATGAATCTCTACGGCACCGACATGGACGAGCAGACCTCGCCGCTGGAGGCCGGTCTGGGCTGGACCATCGCCTGGGAGCCGCAGACGCGCGACTTCATCGGTCGCGCGGCCCTGGAGGCCCAGCGTGGCAACACGCGCTACACTTTCGTGGGGCTGGTGCTGCAAGGCCGCGGTGTGTTGCGCAATCATCAGAAGGTGTTCGTCGAGGGTCTGGGCGAGGGCGAGATCACCAGCGGCAGTTTTTCCCCCACCCTGGGGCGGGCCATTGCCCTGGCACGGGTGCCCAAGGGCGTTGGAGAGCATTGCCAGGTGGAGATGCGCGGTCGCCTGGTGGAGGCGCGGGTGGTCAAGCCGCCCTTCGTGCGCCATGGCAAGCCCTGTATCGAATTGTGACAAACCAAGAGGATTTCCCCATGAGCACTATTCCCAACCAATTGAAATATTCCCGCAGCCACGAATGGGTCAGCGTGGGCGAGGACGGTATCGTCACCGTCGGCATCACCGATCATGCCCAGGATCTGTTGGGCGACCTGGTCTATGTGGAAGTGCCGGAGGCCGGCAGCACGGTGGCGGCCGGCGAGGCCTGCGGCGTGATCGAGTCGGTCAAGGCCGCTTCCGATCTCTATAGCCCCCTCAGTGGCGAGATCGTGGAGGGCAACGAGGCCCTGGCCGACAGTCCGGAGGTGGTCAACCAGGACCCCTACGGTGAGGGCTGGATCTTCCGCATCAAGCCCGGTGACCCGGCCGAGCTGGAGCAACTGATGGATGCCGAGGCCTACGAGGCCTTTGCCGCCGAGGACGAGCACTGACCCATAGCGATCCGATCATGCCATTCATACCCCATACCCCGGCCGATATCGAGGCCATGCTGGAGGCGATCGGCGCGCCGGATATCGACGCGCTGTTCGACGAGATTCCCGCCGAACTCAAGAGTGAGGCCCTGCGGGCCATTCCCGACGGCCTGAATGAAATGCAGGTGGCCCGGCTGATGCGCGAGCGGGCCGCGCGCGATGGCACGCCCCTGTGTTTCGCCGGTGGCGGTGCCTATGAGCATCACATTCCCGCCGCAGTGTGGGAGCTGACCACCCGGGGCGAGTTCTACAGCGCCTACACGCCCTACCAGGCCGAGGCCAGCCAGGGCACCCTGCAGGTGATCTACGAATACCAGACCATGATGGCCAGTCTCACCGGCCTGGACGTGTCCAATGCCTCGCTTTACGACGGCGCCTCGGCCCTGGCCGAGGCGGTGTTGATGGCGGTGCGGGCCAATCGCAAATCCAAGAGCCGGCGTATCCTGATGCCACGCACCGTACACCCGGCCTATCGCCAGACCACCGACACCATCGTCAGAAACCAGGGTATCAGCCTGGAGCTGCTGGACTACCATCGCACGGGTGGGCATATCGACCCCGCCAGCCTGCCGGCACAGCCCGGTGATTTCGCCGCCCTGGTGATTCCCCAACCCAATTTCTTCGGTGTACTGGAGGAGGTGGACGCGCTCACCGACTGGGCCCACAGCCACGGTGCCCTGGTGATCGCGGTGGTCAACCCCATGAGTCTGGCCCTGTTGAGTCCGCCCGGTGAATGGGGCCAGCAGGGGGCCGACATCGCCGTGGGCGACGGTCAGCCCCTGGGCATTCCGCTGTCCTCCGGCGGACCCTATTTCGGTTTCGCCTGTTGCAAGCAGGCCTTGGTGCGGCAATTGCCCGGCCGCATCGTCGGGCGCACCGTGGACCTGGACGGCAGGCCGGGTTTCACCCTCACCCTGCAAGCCCGCGAGCAGCACATCCGGCGCTCCAAGGCCACGTCCAACATCTGTACCAACCAGGGTTTGCTGGTGACCGCCGCCACGCTCTACATGAGCCTGATGGGGCCGGAGGGCCTGGCGCGCACCGCCGCCGCCTGCCACCGCAATACCCGCGTCCTGCTGGAACGGCTGAAGGCTCTGGGGCTGGAGCCCTTGTTCCAGCGCCCGCTGTTCCACGAGGCCGCCGTGGGCTTGCCGCGGAATGCCGCCGAGGTGGTCGAAACACTGGCCGGTGAAGGTATCGTGGCCGGCATCGACCTGGCGGCAGACTATCCCGAGCTGGGTCCGGCCCTGCTGGTCTGCGCCACCGAGACCAAGACCGAGGCCGACCTGGAGCGCTATACCCATGCCCTGGCGGCCTGCCTGGATGCCGAAGGAGAACGTCCATGCTGATTTTCGAACATGCCCGGCCCGGCCGGGTCAATCATGCCCAGCAGCCGCCCCGGGTCGACGGTATCGACGACATCCCGCCGGCCCTGCGGCGCAAGCGGCGCCCCCTGTTGCCGGAGGTCTCCGAGCTGCAGACGGTGCGCCACTACACCCGGTTGTCGCAGAAGAATTTTGCCATCGACACCCATTTTTACCCTCTGGGCTCCTGCACCATGAAGTACAATCCGCGGGCCTGCAACACCTTGGCCATGCTGGAGGGCTTCCTGGCCCGGCACCCGGCGGCGCCGGATGCGCTCAGCCAGGGTTTCCTCGCCTGCATGTACGAGCTGCAGGAAATCCTCAAGGATGTCACCGGCATGCAGGCGGTGTCCCTGGCGCCCATGGCCGGTGCCCAGGGCGAGTTCGCCGGCATGGCCATGATCCGCGCCTACCACGATGCCCGTGGTGACCATGGGCGCAACGAAGTACTGGTGCCGGATGCCGCCCATGGCACCAATCCGGCCACCGCGGTGATGTGCGGCTACAAGGTGCGCGAGATTCCCACCGATGCCAATGGCGACGTGGACCTGGCTGCGCTGGAGGCGGCGGTGGGGCCCCAGACCGCCGGACTGATGCTCACCAACCCTTCCACCCTGGGGGTGTTCGAGCGCCGCATCCAGGCGATCTCGCGCACGGTGCACGAGGCCGGTGGCCTGCTCTATTACGACGGCGCCAATCTCAATGCCATTCTCGGCGAGGTGCGCCCGGGCGACATGGGTTTCGACGTGATCCACATGAACCTGCACAAGACCTTTTCCACTCCCCATGGTGGGGGTGGGCCAGGAGCCGGGCCGGTGGGTGTCAACCAGCGCCTGGTTCCCTATCTGCCGGTGCCGCGGGTGGCCCGCGAGGGTGAGCGCTATCGCCTGCTCGACCAGCGTGACTGCCCCGAGACCATCGGTCGCCTGTCGGCCTTCATGGGCAATGCCGGCATCCTGCTGCGGGCCTATGTCTATGCCCGCCTGCTGGGACGCGAGGGTATGCACCGGGTGGCCGATTTCGCCACCCTCAACGCCAACTACATGATGGTGGAGCTGAAAAAGCGCGGCTTCGATCTGGCCTATCCGCAGCGCCGGGCCACCCACGAATTCATCGTCAGCCTGAAGAAACAGGCCAAGGAGCTGGGGGTGAGCGCGATGGACTTCGCCAAGCGCCTGCTGGACCTGGGCTTCCACGCTCCCACCACGTATTTTCCCCTGCTGGTGCCGGAGTGCCTGCTGATCGAGCCCACCGAAACCGAGACCAAGGAAGAGATCGACGCCTTCGTGGAGGCCATGGCGCAGATTCTGGCCGAGGCCCGGGATGAGCCGGAGACGGTGAAGACCGCACCCCACACCCTGCCGGTGAAACGCCTGGACGATGTGCGCGCCGCCCGTCAGCTCGACTTGGTCTGGCGGCCCGGAGAGCAAGAGCATGACTGACGAGCCGGCCCGTGGCTTGCGGCGCCTGCGCCAGGCCAGCCGGTATTCCTGGCAGGGCCTGCGCGCGGCCTATGCGCACGAGGAGGCCTTTCGCCAGGAGGTATGGCTGTGCCTGGTGTTGTTGCCGTTGGGCCTGTGGCTGGGCGACGATGGCGTGGAGCGGGCCCTGCTGGCGGGCAGCCTGTTGCTGGTGTTGATGGTGGAGCTGCTCAACACCGCGGTGGAGAACGCCATCGACCGCATCGGCAGCGAACGCCACGAATTGTCCGGCCGGGCCAAGGACGTGGGCTCGGCGGCGGTGCTCGTGGCCCTGGCCAATGCGGTACTGGTGTGGTTGCTGGTGTTGTCCGGCTGAGTGGGTACAATAGCCGTTTTCGCAAGCCCCACGGAGAGCCCGATGAAAGCCCTGATCTGCGGTTCCTTTGCCTACGACACCGTGATGGTGTTCCACGACCATTTCAAGAATCACATCCTGCCGGACAAGGTGCACATGCTCAATGTGTCCTTCCTGGTGCCGGACATGCGCCGCGAGTTCGGTGGTTGTGCCGGCAACATCGCCTACAACCTCAAGCTGCTGGGTGGCGAGCCTCTGCCCATGGCCACGGTGGGTGACGATTTCGAACCCTATGCCCAGTGGATGGATCGTTGCGGCATCGAGCGCACCCACATCAAGGTCATCGAGGGCATGTTCACCGGCCAGGCCTTCATCACCACCGACATGGCGGACAACCAGATCACCGCCTTTCATCCCGGCGCCATGGGCCTGGCACATGAAAACCGGGTGGACGAGGCGCGCGACGTGAGCATCGGCATCGTCTCACCCGATGGGCGCGAGGGCATGATCGAGCATGCGCGCCAGTTCGCCGAATGCGGCATCCCCTTCATTTTCGACCCCGGCCAGGGCCTGCCCATGTTCGACGGCGAGGAATTGCGTCGTTTCATCGACCAGGCCACCTGGGTCACCGTCAACGACTACGAGGCCGAATTGCTGCACGAACGTACCGGCCTCAGTCCCCACGAGATCGCCGAACAGGTGCAGGCCTATATCGTCACCCGCGGGGCGGAGGGCTCCCATATCTACACCGCCAGTCACCGGCTGGAGATCCCGCCGGCCAAGCCGCGCGAACTGGCCGATCCCACCGGCTGCGGCGATGCCTATCGCGCCGGCCTGCTCTATGGCCTGATGCACGACATGGACTGGGAGACCACCGGCCGCATTGCCTCCCTGCTGGGCGCGATCAAGATCGAGAGCCACGGCCCCCAGCGTCACCACTTCACACGCGCCGAATTCGCCGCGCGCTACCGGGAAAACTTCGCCCAGACCCTGGCCAGCTTTGACTGACACACATACCAGCGGCAGATGCCGCGCGGCGGCGGGGTTCTCCAGTCCATGAAGCATATCCGGCGCCTGTTGGGGCCGCTGTTGCCGGTGGCGGTATTCTTCGTCGGCGGCCTGGTGCTGCTCGGCGCCAGCCGCATTCTGCTGGCGCTGTATTTCCACCAGGAACTGGCCCAGGTCCAGGATCTGTGGCGGCTGCTGCCCAATGGCCTGCGCATGGACGTGGTGTTGCTCAGCGCCATCGTCCTGCCGCCGAGTCTGTTGCTGTTGTTGCTGCCGCCCCGCGGCGTGGCCCGGCTGGCGCCCCTGCTCAACGCCTATCTCACCCTGTGGGCAGCGTTACTGCTCTTCATGGAGCTGGCCAGCGCTCCCTTTCTGGAGGAATACGGTAGCCGGCCCAACCAATTGTTCTTCCAGTATTTCACCCATCCCCGCGAGGTTCTGAGCACGGTCTGGCAGACCCATGGCGGGGCCCTGTTACTGAGCCTGGGACTGGTATCGCTGGCGGCGTGGCTGTCGTGGCGCTGGCAGGGCGCCTTGCTGGCCCGTCTGCCGGCCCGCCCCTGGCGCTGGCGCATCGTGGTATTGCCAGTGGTGCTGGCGCTGTTGCTGCTGGGGGGGCGCTCCGGTCTGGGCCGTGCCACGCCCAATCCCGCCATGGCGGCCTTCTCCAGCAATCACCTGGCCAACCAACTGGCCTTGAGCGGGGCCTATTCGCTGGCTTTCTCCGCCTACCGGAGCTGGAAGGGGTCCATACGCTCGGAACAACTCTATGGCCGCCTGCCGGTGGACGAGGTCTATGCCCGGGTACGGCGGGTGGCGGGTATTGCCGATGACCCTGCCCTGCAGGCGGAAATCCCCACTCTGCATCACCAGCGCGCCGCCGAACCGCGTGCGCGGCCATTGAACCTGGTCATCATCGTAATGGAAAGCATGGGGGCGGATTTCCTCGCCAGCCTGGGGGGCGCGCCATTGACGCCGGAGCTGGATCGCCTGGCGGCCCAGGGCCTGTTGTTCAGCCAGGTCTATTCCACCGGTATCCGCACCTCGCGCGGGCTGGAGGCCCTGATCAGCGGTTTTCCGCCCACCACCCACTACAGTTCCATTCTCAAGCTGGACCTGTCCCAGCATGGCTTCTTCACCATTGGCGAGCTGCTGCGTCGCCAGGGTTATCGCACCAGTTTCATCTATGGCGGCGAGAGCCATTTCGACAACATGCGCGGCTTCCTGCTGGGCAATGGTTTCGAGCGGGTCATCGACCAGGCCGATTTCCGGCGGCCTCGCTTTCGCAGTTCCTGGGGGGTGTCCGACGAGGATGTCCTGGACAAGGCCAACGCCTATTTCCGCAGCCTGGGGGATACCCCCTTTCTGTCGGTGGTACTCACCCTGTCCAACCACGCACCTTATGAATTTCCCGACGGTGATTTCGCCCTGCCCGAGCAACCGCATGCCAGCGGCCACAACAGCGCCCGTTACGCCAGCTATGCCCTGGGCCGCTTTTTCCGGCAGGCGCGCCGCGAGGCCTATTTCGAGCATACCGTGTTTTTATTGGCGGCGGATCATCCCATGCACGTGCGCGGCAACGGCCTGGTGCCGGTGGGGCAGTATCGCATCGCCGCCCTGCTGCTGGGGCCGGGCGTGCCGCGGGGGCGCTACGACAGGCTGGCCAGCCAGATCGACCTGCTGCCCACCGCCCTGGGCCGGTTGGGGCTGGATACCACGCATCCCATGATCGGACGCGACCTGTTGGCCCTGCCGGCCGGGGTGCCGGGGCGGGCCATGATGCAATACGACGACAACCAGGCCTATCGGCGTGGCGATCAGGTGGTGATCTTCACGCCCCACCGGCCACCGCGGCAGTTTCGCATGGCCGGCGAGGCGCTGGGTGAAGAGGTTACGCCCGACCCGGAGCTGGTGGCCGATGGTCTGGCCCACGTGTTGTTTCCCAGTTACAGCTATTACCAGCGCCGTTATCGCCTGCCAGAGGAGAATCAGCCCGGTGGCCAGCCCAATTGACGACCGGCCAGCAGGTGCATGTGGATATGGAACACCGTCTGGCCACCATTGCGGTTACAATTGAGTACCAGTCGGTAACCGTCGTCGGCCACGCCCAGTTCACGGGCGACTTGGCCTGCCGCCAGGCTCATCTCGCCCACCAGGGCGGCGTCGGCCGGCGACAGTTCGTTGACGGTGGCGATGTGCCGGCGGGGAATGATCAGCACATGATGGGGCGCCTGGGGATTGAGGTCGCGAAAGGCGATCACATGATCGTTTTCCAGCAACTTGTCGGCGGGAACATCGCCCGCGACGATCTTACAAAAGATACAATCCATGGGAAGGTCCTCCTGGTGGGCCATGAGGACCCGGTTATACACCAAGGCGTCGGCGGCCGCAAAAGCGCCGCCTGGGCCGATTGACGAGGAGAACACAGTGAGCGAATGGACGGTTTATCTTTCCGGGGAGATCCACAGCGACTGGCGCCAGCGCATCGTCGAGGCCTGTGAAGGACTGGATATCCGTTTCCTGTCGCCGGTGACCGATCACGATCTCAGTGACGACTGCGGCGCCATGATCCTGGGCGAGGAGCAGGAGGCCTTCTGGCGGGATCACAAGAGCGCCAAGATCAATGCCATCCGTGGGCGCAACCAGATCGCGCGCGCCGATGTGGTGGTGGTGCGCTTCGGCGACAAGTACAAGCAGTGGAATGCTGCCTTCGATGCCGGTTATGCCGCAGCCTTGGGCAAGGCGCTGATCACCTTGCACGATGCCACGCTCACCCATGCCCTGAAGGAAGTGGATGCAGCGGCCCTGGCCTGGGCACAGACACCCGAACAGGTGGCCGCCATCCTGCGCTACGTGGTCACCGGGCGTGCGCCGGGCTGAACCGCCTGGGGTGGCTCCAGCTCGAGAGCGGGATATTCGTCGAGAGCGCCGGCGTGGTGCAGGGTTTTGCGCAGGGGCTCCGGGGGCTGGCACACCCGAACGCGGCTGACCCGCCCGGCCAGGGAGCGCAGGGTGTTGACCACCATCAACATGGCCAGGCCGTCGGCGATCCAGGCCTGGCTGAAGTCCAGTTCCAGCTCCGCCCCCACCGGCAGGCTGTGACCGCAGACCCGTTGTACCAGCTCCATGGCATTGTCGCGCGCGATCACGCCACGTATGCGCAGGTGCAGGGCGTCGTCGAAGTCGATGTGCAGACCTTGGTCCATAGACCCATTGTGCGCCAGAAACAGGATTTTGCAAGCCGGCGCGGGATGAATCCGGCCCGGTGAATATGTTAGATTGCAGCTTCCCAAACTCGGCGACAGGCGCTTGTATGAGTGAACTCCTTTTCGACTACGGCTTGTTTTTGCTCAAGGTCATCACGGTGACAGGTGCGGTGATCGCCGTGTTGGTGGTGCCCTTGGTGCTGGTCTCGCGCAACAAGGGCGATACCGCCGCGCGCGTGGAGGTGGAGAACCTAAACGAGCGTTACGATGCCATGGCCGAAGGCCTGCAGGCGGCCCTGTTGCCCAGGCGCCAGTTCAAGGCCCTGGCCAAGCAGCGCAAGGCCCGGCGCAAGGTGCGGCAGAAACAGGCCGATGATGAGCGCCCACGGGTCTTCGTGCTGGATTTCGACGGCGACATCAAGGCCTCCGAAGTGGCCAGCCTGCGTGAAGAGATCAGCGCGGTGCTGCTGGTGGCCCGGGCCGACGACGAGGTGTTCCTCCGGCTCGGCAGCGCCGGCGGCATGGTGCATGCCTATGGCCTGGCGGCCTCGCAACTGGCCAGGCTGCGCGAACGCGGCATTCCCCTCACCGTGGCGGTGGACAAGGTGGCCGCCAGCGGTGGCTACATGATGGCCTGCGTGGCCGACCGCATCATCGCCGCGCCCTTCGCCATCCTCGGTTCCATCGGCGTGCTCATGCAATTGCCCAATTTCAATCGTTTGTTGAAAAAGCACGACATCGACTACGAGCAGATCACCGCCGGAGAATACAAGCGCACCCTTACCCTGTTTGGCGAGAACACCGACAAGGCGCGCGACAAGGTGCGCGAGGAGATCGAGCAGACTCACGTCCTGTTCAAGCAGTTCATCAGCCGTTACCGTCCCGAGGTGGACATCGAGCAGGTGGCCACCGGCGAGCACTGGTTCGCCAGCCAGGCCCTGGAGCGAAAGCTGGTGGACGAACTCAAGACCAGCGACGACTATCTGCTCGAGCGGCGCGAGACGGCGGACCTCTACCGGGTCAGCTACAGCGTCCGCAAGGGGCTGGGCGACCGCCTGGCCGAGTTCTTCGTCCGCCTGGGTGCCCGCCTGTCCGGGTTGTGGGGACGACAGGCGCGTGAGGGCGCCCTGTCCGGTTGAGCATGCTCGCCGCGTGCCCGTAATCCATCATCGTCGAGGAGTTCAGATGAAAGAGTTTTGGGACCAGCGTTATAGCGAAGAAGGTTTTGCCTACGGCGAACAGCCCAACGCCTTCCTGCACAGTCAGCGCCAGCGCCTGCGGGCGGGACAACGGGCGCTGGTGCTGGGTGACGGTGAGGGCCGCAACGGGGTGTGGCTGGCCGAGCAGGGGCTGCGGGTGACCACGGTGGACTATTCCGCCGCCGGGGTGGAAAAGAGCCGGCAACTGGCCCGTCGGCGTGGGGTGGAGATCGAGGCCCTGTGCGAGGATGTGTTTCAGTGGCAGTGGCCCCGCGAGGCTTTCGACGTGGCCGTGTTGATTTACCTGCACTTCCCCTCCGCCAGCCGTCCCGAGGTGCACCGGCGGGTACTGGAGGCGCTCAGGCCCGCTGGCCTGGTGTTGCTGGAGGCCTTCAACAAGGACCAGCTCGACTACCCCAGCGGTGGGCCGCCGGAGCGTGATATGCTGTTTTCCGCCGCCGAGCTGGCCGAGGATTTCGCCGCCGCCGAGATCGAGTTGCTGGAAGAGCGGGTGGTGGAACTCAGCGAGGGAAAATACCATGTGGGCCCGGGCGCGGTGGTGCGCCTGGTGGCGCACAAGTCGGCCCGAGCGAGCGATACGGACAAAAAGGGAGGATGAAACAATGCGTAAACTGGCCTGGATACCCCTGTTATTGAGCATGAGCGCGGCGATGGCCTCGCCCACCTACTACACCATCGATCCCAGTCATACCTATCCCCATTTCGCCATCGACCACCTGGGCTTCTCTACCCTTTACGGTCGTTTCGACCAGACCACCGGGCGCCTGATGATCGATTGGGAACGCAAGACCGGTTTCGTGGAGGTGAAGATCGCCGCGGTGTCCATCAATACCGGTCATGGCAAGCGCGACAAGCACCTGCGCTCGCCGGATTTCCTCAACGTGATGGAGTTTCCCGATATTCATTACGAGTCCACCCACGTGCGTATCACCGACGACAAGACCGCGGTGGTGGAGGGCAAGCTGACCCTGCTGGGCGTGACCCGTCCGGTCACCCTCACGGTGGAGCGCATCCACTGCGGGATCAACCCCATCAACAAGAAGGATACCTGCGGCTTCAATGCCAAGGCCCACATCAAGCGTTCCGACTTCGGCAGCCGCTATGGTCTGCCGGGCATAGGCGACGACATGGAGCTTTGGTTCGAGGTGGAAGCGATCAAGGACGAATAGTTCGCTCGTCGGCATCCGGGGGCGGGAATTTCATCGGCTCCCGGGGTGCCGGTGAACTATTCAGGCAGGCGCTCGCTGAGTGCGGCGAACTGGGCCAGGCTGAGGTTTTCCGGACGCAACGCCGGGTCGATGCCGGCCTGGCGTATGTCTTGCTCGTCCAGCACGCCCTTCAGCACCCGGCGCAGGGTCTTGCGGCGCTGGGCGAAACAGTGGTTCACCAGGCGGGCGAAAGCGGTGTAGTCGCGCACTCGCACCGGCGGCCGGGTGTGTGGCACCAGGCGCACCACGGCCGATTCCACCTGGGGCGGTGGGCGAAAGGCGCCGGGCCCCACCACGAACAGCTTTTCCACCGCGCAGTGGTATTGCACCATCACCCCCAGGCGGCCATAACGCTTGCTGCCGGGGCCTGCGGCCAGGCGTTCTACCACTTCCCTCTGCAGCATGAAATGCATGTCGGCGATGCAGTCGATCTGTTCGATGAGATGGAACAGCAGTGGGGTGGAAATATTGTAGGGCAGGTTGCCCACGATGCGCAGGCGGTCGTCTGGCGTACGTTGCAGGTGACGGAAGTCGAAGCGTAGGGCATCGGCCTGGTGAATATGCAGACCGGTGCCCAGGCCTCGCAGGCCAGGGATCAGGTCGCGGTCTAACTCCACCACGTCCAGCTCTCCGGCCCCGGCCAGCAGGGGCGCGGTGAGCGCTCCCTGGCCCGGCCCGATCTCCACCAAATGCTGGCCGGGACGTGGCGCGATGTGGCGCACGATGCGCTCGATCACTCCCGGATCGTGCAGGAAGTTCTGACCGAAGCGCTTGCGTGGACGGTGTCGCCGAGCCATCTCAGGCCTGCCGCAGGGGCGTGTCGGTGGCCACCTGGGCGTGGGCCATGTGGATGGCGGTTTCGATGGCCAGGGCCAGGCTGGCACCATCGGCCCGGCCACTGCCGGCCAGGTCCAGGGCGGTACCATGGTCCACCGAGGTACGGATGACGGGCAGGCCCAGGGTGATGTTGATGGCGCGGCCGAAACCCAGGTGCTTGAGCACCGGCAGACCCTGGTCATGGTACATGGCCAGCACCGCGTCGGCATGGCGCAAGCGGTCGGGCGTGAACAGGGTGTCGGCGGGCAGGGGGCCGTGGATGTCCTCGCCCTGTGCCCGCAGTTCGCCGATGGCCGGCTCGATGGCTTCCTGCTCCTCGTGGCCCAGGTGGCCATCCTCGCCGGCATGGGGGTTGAGACCGCAGACCAGGATGCGTGGCCGCGCGAGGCCGAAACGCTGCTGCAGATCGTTACACAGGATGCGTAACACCGCGCCCACCCGTTGGCGGGTAATGTGGTCGCTCACTTTCCGCAGGGGCAGATGGGTGGTGACCAGGGCTACCCGCAGACCCTCGGTGGCCAGCATCATTACCGGCAGCTCGGTGCCGGTGAGTTCGGCGAGGAACTCGGTGTGGCCGCTGAAGGGAATACCCGACTGGTTGATGACGCTCTTCTGTACCGGCCCGGTGACCATGGCCTGGAACATGCCGCTTTGACAGCCGTGCACGGCCTGGCGCAGGCAGTCGAGCACGTAGCCGGCATTGCCCGGGTCGAGCCGGCCGGGGATCACCTCGCTGGCGCAGGCCTGGTGCAGTATCGGCAGCCGCCCTGGCCGATGGGGTCGGGGTGGACCTTCATGCCAGGTTTCCAGGTGTAGCTTCAGGCCCAGTTGGCGTGCCCGCTGGGCCAGCATGTCGTGGTCGGCGATGCACACCAGCTCGGCCTCGAAGGCCCGTTGCTGCGCCAGTTGCAGGCACAACTCGGGGCCGATGCCGGCGGGTTCGCCGGGGGTAATGGCGAGGCGGGGAATCATGCAGGGGCGCTCATGATGGCCTCAGACATCGATCTTGTATTCCACATAGGCTTCGTCACGCAGTTGCCGCAGCCAGGTTTCCAGGGATTCGTCGATCTTGCGTTGCCGCAGGAAACGCCGTGCCTGGTTGCGTGCGAAATCTTCGCTGTTGTCCTCGGTGCGACGGTCCTGTACCTGCAGGATGTGCCAGCCGAACTGGGTCTTGAAGGGCTCGCTGATCTGGCCCACGGGGGTGGCGTCCATCACTTCCTGGAAGCGGGCCACCATGGTGCCGGGACTCACCCAGCCCAGGCTGCCGCCCTGGCTGGCGCTACCGGGGTCGTCGCTGTGGGCGCGGGCGAGTTTCTCGAAGGACTCACCCTGCTCGATGCGCGCCTTGAGCTGCTTGAGCTGGTTGATGGCATCGGCCTCGCTGGTGAGTTCGTTGGGGCGGATCAGGATATGGCGGGCCAGGGTCTGGGTGACCAGATGACGCTTGCCCACCCGCTTGTCCATCAGCTTGATGATGTGAAAGCCGCTGGGGCTGCGGATGATGTCGCCCAGTTCGCCGGGATGCAGGCGCATGGCCTCGCTGGCGAACAGGGTGGGTAGCTGGCCGGACTTGCGCCAGCCCAGGCTGCCGCCGTCCAGGGCCTGCTGGCTGTCGGATACGCTGATGGCCATCTGAGCGAAGTCGGCACCGGCCTTGAGTTCGGCCAGCACTTTCTCGGCCTTTTCGCGGGCCTGGCGGATCTGTTCCGGTGAGGCGGCTTCGGGCACCGAGATCAGGATGTGCGAGATCAGGTATTCATCGTCGGCGTGGCCCTGGGCGGCCTGGGTGCGCAGGAAATTGTCGATCTCCTGTTCGGTGACGGTGACCCGGTTGTTCACCTCGCGTTGCTGCAGCCGGGCGATGATCATTTCGTTGCGAATGTCCTCGCGGAAACTGGCGAAATCGAAGCCGTCGCGCTCCAGTACGTCACGGAACTGGGCCAGGTCGAGGCCGTTCTGGCGGGCGATGTTTTCGATGGTGGCGTTGAGCGCGTTGTCGTCCACCATGATGCCGGTGCGCTTGGCCAGTTGGAGCTGGATCTGTTTGATGATTTCCCGTTCCAGCACCTGCTTGCGCAATACCCGGGTAGGAGGCAGGGTGGCGCGCTGTCCGCGCAATTGCTTCTTGATCACCTCCAGCCGCTGTTCCAGCTCTTGCTCGGTGATGACATCGTCGTTGACGATCACCGCAATGCGGTCGAGCACGGTGGCGGCTTGGGCCACGGGCAGCAGTAGCAGCGCCAGCAGCAGGCCGAGGAAGCGTCGTGTGTGGGGCATAGAAAAAATCAACCTTCGTTTCGAAATCCGAGAATATCCTGGGCCAGGCGCCCGCTGCTTTGGCCCCCGCCGAGGCCGTTAAGTTCCACCCGCAGGCTGATGGCGCGATCGGTCTGGCCGCTGGCGTCGCGAATATAGTGCCGGGCCAGGAGCTGAACCCGCCAGCAGCAACCACCGTAGGACAAGCCCAGCATGGCGTCGGGGGTGGCCCGGTTGCGCAGGGAATACCACCATCGGGCCGCCAGACGCCAGGGGCCGGCCAGTTTCAGGTAGCCGGCGGCGCCGACTTGGTGCAGCAACGTGCGGCGATAGCGGTAGCCCAGCTCCAGCAGGCGGTCGTCGCGGACATAGTTTACCCGAAACGCGAGTTTATCGGGGCGCTTTTGGCCCCATTGCCGAAACAGTTCGGCCTCGCTGCGCCAGTGATTCCCGTGCTCGGCGCGCAGGCGGGCGGAGAACAGGCGGTCGCCTGCGCGCCGACGCGCCTGGCCGGGCACAGCCACGCGCTGGTCGCTGAAATAATAGGCCTCGGCCAGATCCAGGCGCAGCCATTGGCGACCATCGGCGTGGCGTATCAAGCCGCTGCCCAGGCCCAGGGTGAGGCGGTTCTGGTCGCCCACACGGTCGCCGCCGTTGTAGCGGAAATCGCGAAACAGCTGGCCGTGATTGATGTCCAGCGGTGCGGTGTCGAGCACGGGCAGGTCGTTCTGGGGCCGGTAGGGGCTGTAACTATAGAACAGGCGGGGTTCCAGCAAGGCATCCTGGCTTAAGCCCCGGCGCTGCAGGGCCAGGCCGCCGTCGAGGCTGAACACTCCGCTGTCCACGGTGGTGTCGCCGCCCGGACCCTGCACCAGCCGGTAACGGGTATGGCGCAGGCGCAGGGTGGGCACGAGGTGTCCCCAGGTACGCCGCAGTTCATAGCGTGCGGCGGGTTGCAGCAGCAGACGCTGGGGCTGGTCGCTGGCAGTGCGATAGAAGCGGCTGTACTGGGCATCGAGGCGGTAGCGCCAGCGGCCCTGGCGTATCTCGCGGCCCAGCGCGAGGCGCGGCAACAGGCGATAGGGGCGCGCGTTGTTGTTGTCCAGGCTCTGGTAGTCCTGGGCCAGCAGGCCCAGACGCCAGCCGCGCCAGGTCTGGGTCAGTTCCAGTCGGCTCTCCAGTTGGCTCTGGCTGGTGTCGGCCAGGGTGTTGCCGAGATCGCGAAAATAGTCGCGATCGGAAACCCGATTCAGGCGCAAGCCGTAACGGCTCGTGCCCAGCCGGCCCTGTTGGCGCCAGGCATAGAGGCTGCGTTGGCGCTGGAGTTGGCGATCGCGGGGCAGGTATTCCAGCCGCGCGGAGCCCTCGCTGGCGCGAGCCAGGTAGCGGAACTCGGTGCCCAGTTGCAGGCCGCGGCGTTGCAAGTGGCGTGGTGTCAGGGTGAGATCGCGCTGGGGTGCAAGGTTGAAATAATAGGGCAGCCCGAGTTCCATGCCCCGGCTGCCCGAATAGGCCAGCTGCGGTGCCAGCCAGCCGGACTTGCGTCCCTGCAGGGGAAAGCTGATATAGGGCAGGTAGAAGACCGGTATATTGCCTAGCCGCAGGCTGAGGTGGCGGGCCACGCCCTCGTTGCGGGCCTGGTCCAGGCGGATTTCGCCGGCCTCGATGCGCCAGGCGGGCCGCTCGCCGGCGCAGGTGGTGTAAGTGGCGTGTTGCAGCCGTGCCCGTGTCGGTGCGAGTTGCAGGATCTCGGCCCGGCCCCGGCCGCCCTGTCCGGGCAGGTAGTAACGGGCTTGCCAGACCTGGGCTTGCTCGTCCCGCAGTGCCAGGCGGATGTGATCACCCTCTATCACCACGCCCGGGCGCTGGTAATGTACCTGGCCCTCGGCCTCCAGCAGGTCCGGGTCGCGTTGGTAGCTGACCCGGTCGGCGCGCAGTAGCTGTTGTGCCTGGTAGAGGCGCACATCACCGCTGAAAACGAAGCGCTCGTTGTCCGTGGCCTCGGCCTGCCGGCTTTGCAGAATAATGTCCTCCGCTGTGTTGGCCGGCACCGCTTCGGCGTGCAGTGTGGAAGGGCACAGGGGCGCGGCCGGAACTGGCGATGCCAGCACAACGGCCAGAAGACAGAGATGATGGCGAGAGTTGGGTTTCAAGCGTGCTCGCAGCCGGTGTCAAAGCGCCTCATTGTATGCCATGGGCCGCGGGCCGGGTAGCGCGGGCGGCGTCGTTCCTATTGGCACATGCCCGGACTGCTGGCGCCGTCGTACACGCTCACCGAATCGATGCTCAGGCGGGCGAGGGAGTCCTTGGGATCGGTGGAGGTGGCGCCGAGAAACAGGGCGCCGCCCTCCACGCCGTCGGTTTCAGTCAGCCAGGTATTCACGTCCAGCCCGTGCAGGCCGGTATAGCTGGCGCTGCCCGAGAGCAGGGCCGGGGTGTCGCCGGTGGCCGGCGGAAAGTCGAAATCCGCCTTCACTGTGTACTGGCTCGGTCCCAGGGTGAGTGTGATGCGGTGGGCCAGTTGCTGCAGGTAGAAGCTGCGGAACAGGGCAACGGCATTGGCGGCGCCGACCTTGCTGATGACCCGCAGTTCCTTGTCGCCGGAGAGAGAGACTTCCAGGTGACTGCGGAACAGCAGGCCGCCGGGGGTGGAGCCGATGCGCAGCTTGAAGGCATAGTAACTGGGGTGATTGATGCCGGTGAGACGGATGCCGTCCACCACGATGGTGCGGCTGGCCGCGGGATCCGTCTGGGGGTCGTTGAAGAAGTACAGGCGCGGGTCCACGCAGCCCTCGCTGGCGCCGGACGGGCACAGGGCGTCGGGATTGGCCTGGTTGCCGTAGAGCACGATGCCGGCACCGAAGGCACTGTCGGTGGCGATTTCCAGGCGATCGTCGATTTCCGCCACCGACAATTCCTCGCCCGGCAGGGCGTAATAGGTCCAGTAGGTGTCGTTGAGGGTATCCACGCTCACGCCATCGGCCGCTAGCACGCTGGTGCTGTAGTAGATGCCGTTATTGAAATCGTCCCTGAACAATTCCGCCGCGAAGGGCTGCGCCATGGGCAGCAACAGGCATAGGGCCAGCAGGCGGCGGCCGTGTCGTGTGGCCATCCTTAATAATCCAGTCACTGTGTTCGTCTTCCCCAAGTCCCCAAACAGCCTGCGCACAAGTCTAGCGCGGCTATCTTAGTTCTTTTTTAAGGTGCGGCTAAGCCGCGGCGAGGGAATTATCCCATGGATGGCGGGGTGACAAAAGCCAAAAGCGTATTCCGAATTCAGCGGGCTTGCAGTATGCTTGAAAGCCTTATGGATAGGGAGGTTTGGGGACATGACACTAATAACGATAGTCTTCGCGGTAATTCTGGAGTTTTTTCTGGGCTCTTTGTCTGACCTGCGCCGCTTTGGCGCTGTTCAGCGATTGGTCGGCGGGTTTGCCCGCAGGGCCGGTAGCGGCATGCTGGCCGGCCCGGTAGGAGTGGTCTTGTTGCTGGCCATTTGCTTGTTGCCGGTCTACCTGATTCTGGGCTGGCTGATGGGGCTTTCAGCGGTAGTGTCCTTCCTGTTGTCGCTGGCGGTGCTGGTCTATTGCCTGGGCCCCCGGCCCCTGACCGGGGTGGTGGACGAATTCGAGCTGGCTCGTCAGGCCGGTGACGAGGAAAAGGCCCTGTGGTATGCCGAGCAGTTGCTGGGGCGTCCGCTGGGCGAGGGGGAACGAGCCGATCTGGAGGCCACGGTGAGCGAGGCGGTGTTCGTGGCCGCCAATGACCGTTGGTTCGGGGTGTTGTTCTGGTTCGCCGTGCTGGGGCCGTTTGGTGCGATTTTGTTCCGCCTCAGCAGCCAGTTCCGGGCCTGGGCCATGACGGCGGAAAAGACGGATGATGTCGCGCCGCTGGTGGCAGCCATTCACCGGGTGCACGATGTGATCGCCTGGTTGCCGGCGCGCCTGTTGATGCTGGCCTTTGCCCTGGTGGGTAATTTCGGCCCCGCCATGGGTGCCTGTTGCCAGGGCGGTGAAACCCGGGTGAGCTGGGCCGAGGCCGGCGAGGCCTTGCTGGCCCGGGCGGGGCTGGCCGCCTTGAAGGGCGTGGAGGGGGACGAGGCCGCGGTGGCGGCGCAGCGTTTGGTCACGCGCAGCCTGTGGCTGTGGCTGGCGGCGATCGCGGTGCTCAATGTGCTGATCCTGGTTTGATCCCCTGGCGTAAGGCACCGGCATTTATCCTGGAGGGACAAACGGGTTATAATCATCGGTTCGCGGGGGGATGAGCCGATGATTACAGCCCAGTCATATTCTTCGTTGTTGCGTGCGGCGCTGGTGGGGGTCGCGCTGGCCTTGACGGCCTGTGCCGCCCGTGGGCCGGCCCAGTTCGCGCCCAGCGAGGAGGATATCGCCCGCTTCGAGCGCCTACCCACCGTCGAGGCGGTGGCCGAGGTGGAAAAGTCGCTGCAGCAGGGCCGGGAACAGAAACAGCTCGATTTCTATGCGCCCGAGCATTACCAGGTGGCAAGCCAGGCCTTGGCCGAGGCCAAGGCCCAGCTTGGCGCCGGTTCGCGCGAGACCGTGATCCGCAAGGTGGCCACCGCCGAGGCGGTATTGCGCAATGGCGACCGGGTGATGGCACGCATCAAGGATCTGATGCAACCGGAGTTGGGGATCAAACAGCGGTTGGAGGCCCTGGGCGCCGACGATATCTACCGCCCTGAATACGAAAGCGTGCTCAAGCGCCTCAAGCAGGTGATCCGGGACATCGAGACCGGTCGCCAGGAACAGGCCGAAACGCAGCGCCCGGCGCTGATGAGCGAAATGCAGGCTTTGCAGGTGCGTTCCCTGCGCTACAATGCCTTGCACGAAACCGAGGAATTGCTCAAGCGGGTGAAGAACCGCGGCGCGGAAAAGCTGGCGCCGGTGAGCTATGGCGAGGCACTGGAAGCCTTCCGGCTGGCTGACGAGACCATTCAGAACGGTGCCACTGACCCCGCGCAGATCGAGCAATTGGCCCAGGCCGCCCTGTTTGCCGCGCGTCGCGCCCTGTACGTGACCCAGGCGGTGGCGGCTTTGACCCAGATGGTCACCCTTTCCCCTGAGCAGGTGGTGTTGGACGAGGAATACCGGCTCTATCGTATCGGTCGCATGCTGGGTGCGCCGGACCAGCGTGATCACTCCCTGGAGGCCCAGTCCGAGCAACTGGCAGCGGTGGCCGCGGCCATGAACGAAGAAGTGCGGCAACAGCAGCAAGTGGCCGATATCCTGCGCGAGGCCATCATCAATCAGGTGGTCGATGCCGAGGCGGATCTCCAGCGTATGCAGCGGAGCCTGGCTCGCCTGGAGCAGGAGCGGACCCAGTGGCAGGCCCAGCAGGTGGAACTGCGGGAGCGCCTGGCCGGCCTGCAGGCCGAACTGGCCCAGGCCCGCGTGCGATTGGCTGCCAGCGAGGCACAACGGCGGCAATTGAACGCGCAATTGGCGCCGCGGCAGACGGCCGCCATGGACCACGTATCCGTTGAATCCGTGCCCGGCAACGCACAGGATGAGGCTCCACGGTTGCAGCAGGCTCCCGCGCAGCCGGTAACACCTGTTGCCGACAGCCTGGCGGGCGAGTCTTCCACGCCGGAAACCGTTGCGCAGGGTGAGGCCCCGTTGGCGGTCCAGGCCCCGGCGGCGAGCGAGCCGGTGCGTGACGAGCCACCGGCCGTCCAGTCGGCAAGCCAGGTGGCGAAAGGGGCAGAGTCCGCCGGAGAGACGACGCCACGGTTGGCGGTGGAACCTACGCCTGTGGCATCGCAGGAGGAACCCGAGATGGTGGACTTGGCGCCGGTGCCGCATCCGGCGGTGGCGGACGTGGCGGAGGAAAGCCTTGTGGCCGGTGAGCCCTCGGTCGCCACTGCGACCGCGGCGCCGGTGGAGTCTCCTGCCGACGGTGAAAGCGGTGACGAGGATTTCTTCGGCGATGGCGATGGTGGCCTGAGTCTTGAGGCCTTTGTCGACGCCAGCACCGAGTGATGTTATTCGGCTCGCAGAGCCTGCACGGGATCGAGGCGGGCCGCGCGACGTGCGGGTTCCACCCCCGCCAGGATTCCGATCAACACCGCCAGCAGTTCGGCAGCCAGCAGATATCCCCAGGAAGCATGTACCGGTAGTGCCGGCACCAGGGCGTTGAGCAGATAAGCTCCGCCGATGCCCAGGAGCAGGCCGGCCATGCCGCCGACGGCGGCCAGTACCACGGCTTCGGCCAGAAACAGCCCCATCACCTGTCGCCTGCGCGCGCCCAGGGCACGCAGCAGACCGATTTCCCGGGTGCGTTCGTTGACCGCGATGCTCATGATGGTGAGAATGCCGATGCCGCCCACGAACAGCGAGATCCCACCCAGCGCGCCCACCGCGAAGGTGAGTACATCGAGGATATTGCCCAGTACGTCCAGCATTTGCTGCTGGGTGGTGATGGTGAAGTCCTCGCGTCCGTGGCGGGCGCCGAGGATGCGCTTGATACCGGCCACCACCTCGTCCACCGGGGCTCCTTCACGATAGATCAGGTCGATTTCCATCAGGCTGTCGCGGTTGAACAGACGTAGGGCATTGGCGGTGGGAATATAGACGCTGTCGTCCAGGTCGATGCCCAGCATCTGTCCCTTAGGCTCCATGACGCCGATGACCCGGTAGCGCTCGCCACCCACGCGGATGCGCTGCCCCAGGGGATTGTGTTCACCGAACAATTCCTGTCGCGTCTTACTGCCGAGAACGGCGAACTGCCGGGGGTTGTCGGCATCGTCGGCGGGCAGGAAACGACCGATGAGCGTCTTGAGCCGGAATACCTCATCGGCCTCGGCGCTGGTGCCGAACACGTTGATGCGCCGGCGGCGGTCGTGGGTCTCCACCTCGGCGTTGCCCTGTACGAAGGGCACCACCCCGGTGACATGGGGTACCCGTTTGAGTGCGCGACTGTCCTCCAGGGTCAGGGGATGCACGGTGCCGAACACGCCGGTGCTGATGCCGAAGGTGGTGGAGCGACCGGGGTTGATGGCCACCAGGTTGGTGCCGAACTGGGTGAACTCGGCCAGTATGTAGTGGTGTATCCCGCTGCCTATGGCGGTGAGCAGGGCCACGGCGGCGATGCCCACGGCGATGCCCAGGGTGGTCAGCAGGCTGCGCAGGCGCTGGGCGACGATAGCGCTGAAGGACAGGCGGGCCAGATCGCGCGGCAGCATCGGCCTATCTCGCCAGGGCCTGGACGGGATCGAGACGCGCGGCCTTGCGCGCCGGTACGATGGCGAACAACAGGCCGGTGCCCACGGCGATGCCCAGGGCCGCGCTCAGTGCCCAGGTGGGCGTGGCGAAGGGCACGCTGGGATAGAGCCAGATGATGAAGCGGACCGCCAGCGCGCCCGCAGCCAGCCCCAGCAGGGCGCCCAGCAGCGACAGCAGCGCCGCCTCGGCCAGGAACAGGGTCTGGATCTGTCGTGGCAGGGCACCCAGGGCCTTGAGCAGGCCGATCTCGGCGGTGCGCTGGGATGTGGCCACCAGCATCACGTTCATGATCAGGATGCCTGCCACCGCCAGGCTGATGGCCGCGATGCCGCCCACTGCCAGGGTGAGGGTGTGCAGGATCTTGTTGAACGTGGCCACCACGGCATCCTGGGAGATCAGGGTGACGTCTTCCTTGCCCTGGTGGCGGCGCTTGAGGGTTTCGCTGACCGCCTGGCGGGTCTTGTTCATCTGTTCGCGGGAGCGTACCTCGATGATGATGCGAAACAGTCCGGGTACGTTGAATAGGCTTTGCGCCGAGGCCACCGGGATGATGGCCAGGTCGTCGGTATTCAGGCCCATGGATTCGCCCTGGGAAGCCAGTACACCACCGACCCGAAAGCGTCGGTCACCGATGCGTACCCACTGGCCCAGAGGTGAACGGTTGCCGAACAGTTCCTTGGCCAGTTGCGCGCCGAGCACGCAATCGGAGCCGGCCAGGCTGATGTCCCGATTGTCGAGAAAGCGACCGCTTTTCATGCGCCAATGGCGGATGGGCAGCATTTCGGGGGTGGCGCCCACCACGGTGACCTCACGCTCGCGTTGGGCATGGGAGACGTTGGCCGAGCCCACCACGATGGCGGTAAGCCGGCGCACGCCGGGGATGCGGGTCAGGGCCAGGGCGTCGTGCAGGGTGAGGTCGCGGGGTGTCTCGCCCAGGAACATGCTCGGCGAGGCCCCGGCGGTCTCCATGCGCCCGGGTACCACGATCAGCAGGTTGGTGCCCAGGGAAGCGAATTCGTTGCTCACATAGCGTCGGGCACCCTCCCCCAGCGCGGTGAGCAGGATCACCGCCGCCACGCCGATGGCCATGGCCAGCAGCATCAGGGCGGTGCGCAGGCGATAGCTGCGCAGGGCCCGCCAAGTATAGTGCAGCACATCGCGGGCTTTCATTACGATGACCCATGGTCGCTGTCGATCTGGCCGTCGATCATGCGCAGCCGGCGTCGGGCGCGTCGACCCAGTTCGTTGTCGTGGGTGACCACGATCAGGGTGATACCGTCGTGGTTGAGTTGTTCCAGCAGCTCGGTGATGGTGTGGCCGGAGCTGCGGTCGAGGTTGCCGGTGGGTTCGTCGGCCAGCAGTACGGCTGGTTGCATGATGGTGGCGCGGGCGATGGCCACCCGCTGGCGTTGTCCGCCCGACAATTGCTCGGGCCGGTGATGGGCGCGGGCCTGCAGGCCCAGGCGGGCGAGGATATGCGTCACCCGTCGTTTGCGTTCGGTGGCGTCTATCCCGGCCAGGATCATGGGTAGTTCGATGTTTTCCGCCGCGCTGAGGCGTGGCACCAGGTGGAAGTCCTGGAACACGAAGCCGATCTTGTCACGCCGGATGCGGGCCTGGCTGTCGTCGTCGAGGGTGGTGACGTCGATGCCGTCTAGACGGTAACGACCGGCGTCGGGGCGGTCGAGCAGGCCGATGATGTTGAGCAGGGTGGACTTGCCCGAACCCGAGGGGCCCATGATGGAAACGTATTCGCCCGGTGTGATGTGCAGGTTGATGTCGCGCAGGGCGTGGACCTGTTGGTCGCCCACCTGGAACACCCGCTGGATGTCTTGCAGGTCTATCATGGGCCGGCTGATTCGGGCTCGGCGACGGCGCCCTCGCGCACGCCCTTGCGGTCCACCGATACGATGACGCGCTCACCCACTTTTACACCCTCGACGATCTCGGTGAACTGCCAGTTGGCCAGGCCGGTCTTCACCTGCCGCCGTTCGATGATGTCGTCGTCGTTGAGAATCAACACGCTGTCGCTTTCCAGCAGGGCCTCGGTGGGCAGGCGCACCACATCCGGCTTCTGTGCCAGGGTGATTTCCAGGTCGGCACTGTAGCCGGGCAACAGGGCCTGGTATTGGGCTGGATCGTCGAAGTCGGCTTCCACTTCCACCGTGCGGGACTGTTTCTCCCGTGTCAGCACATAGGATGCCACGCGGCGCACGGTGCCGGTGAAACGCCGGTCGGGGAAGGCATCCAGGGTGATGCTGGCGGGCATGCCGGGGGTGATGGCGGGGGCATCCACCTCGTCGATGGGGGCCGCGATATACAGACATCGTCTGTCGATGAGATCCACTGCCGCCGGGTTTTGTGCTGTTACCGGCGTGGGAGTGATGAACTCACCGATCTCGCCGTGGATTTCCGCCACCTGGCCGGCGAAGGGTGCGCGCAGGCGGGTGCGTTCCAGGGCCGCTTCGGCCACTCGTTGCCGCGCTTGGCTGATCTTGATGCGGGCCTTGGCGGCATGGCAGCCGGCCTGGCGCGACTTGGCCAGGGTCACTGCCTTGTCCACCGCCTCTTCCGAGGCCAGGTTGTCGCGTTGCAGGGCCAGCAGGCGCTGGGCCTCGCGTTCGGCGGCATCGGCCAACAGACAGACCTCGGTCTTGTTCTGCTCGCTGGCGTGGGTCTCGCGCCGGGCCAGTTCCACCTGGGCAATGAGATCGTCGTTCCACAGTTCCAGCAAGATCTGGCCCTGTTGCACATTGTCACCCTCGTGCACCAGGATGCGCCCGATCTGGCCGGCGATGGGGGGCATGAGGTGTGCGCGTTGACAGGCCTTGACGGTGCCGGCCCGGGTATTGGCCACGGTCTTGGCCACGCTGCCACGTTCGGCGGTGACGATGCTGACCTTGACCGGCTGTTCGCGGTTGAGGGCCCACACGATGAGGATAAGGATTATGCCTACGGCGAGGATGAGTTTGGTGTGTCGTTTCACTATGGTGTCCTCCTTTTGCCGTGGCCTGCTCGAGCAACAGCCCACAACCCTTCTCCCCGGTGGCTAGGCAAGGGTTTCTCCTAACCATATCTCGCTTTGGCCGCGCTGGGAAGTCGTTCCACTGTTGCGGGCGAGCGGAAAAGTTGGACGGACACTGCGGGTTTTTATTAAGATGGGCCCCTCGTTCGCAGACAGTGCCCGCGAGGCCGCGCATGGAGCTCGATTTTTCCGCCTTTCCCCAGCGTCCGCTGGAGCAGCAAGCCAGTTTCAGGTTTTTCACCCCCGGCCCGGTGGGGCGGTTGGAGACCGTGCTCAACCGGGGCCAGGGAGAGGACTGTCATCATGCGGTGGCGGTGGTCTGTCATCCCCATCCGCTCTACGACGGCAGCATGCACAACAAGGTGACCTATACCCTGGCGCGCACCTTCAACCAGCAGGGGGTGCCGGCCTTGCGGTTCAATTTCCGTGGCGTGGGCGACAGCGAGGGTGTCTATGACCAGGGACAGGGGGAGACCGACGACCTGCTGGCGCTCATCGAGCAGGCTCGCGCCCTGTATCCTGGCCGCGAGGTGTGGATCGCCGGCTTTTCCTTTGGTGCCTACATTGCCCTGCGGGCCATCGGGCGGGCCGATTGCGCCCATTTGTTCACCATTGCGCCACCGGTGAATTTCTTCGATTTCTCCCGCCTGCGTACGCCAGGCTGTCCCTGGTTGCTGGTGCAGGGAGAAGCGGATGAAATCGTGCCCTGCGAGCAGGTGGTGAGCTGGGCGAAGTCGTTGCGGCCGGGGCCGGAGCTGGTGGTATTGCCGGAGGTGGGGCATTTCTTCCATCGCAAGCTGGGTTTGCTGCGCAGTGTGCTGGAGGAGCATCTGCAGACCACCGTGGCGGCGCCACTGGCCCTGTGAAGGCGCGCTGGTTGTGTCGGCGCCAGGATCTGGGCGACGGCGAGAGCAAGGGTTTCAGCCTGACCGATGATGTGAGCACCCAGGAGGTCTTCGTAGTGCGCCGTGGCGACGAGTTGTATGCCTTCGTCAACCGTTGCCCCCACACCGGGGTGGAGCTCAACTGGCAACCGGACCGGTTTCTCGATATCGGGCAGCGGTATATCCAGTGCAGCGTGCATGGCGCCTTGTTCCGACTGGAAGACGGCATGTGTCTGCGCGGTCCCTGTGTCGGGCAGCGCTTGCGTCGGCTGCGTCTGTTGCTACATGGCGAGGATGTGTATCTAGCCGGCGAGGCGGCGCAAGCGCCAGACGAACATGGAGGTCAGCAGTAACAGCAGGCTGGTCAGTGGCCATTCAATGGCGAACACCACGGGCGTGAGCGCGGCGCGGACCAGCCAGCGCAGTGCTTCATGTTGGCGAACCATCTCCGCCAGCGGTGGGCTGTAATGGTAGTACAGGGACACCAGTTGCTCGCCACCGGGCAGACCGCCCAGCAGAACCTGGTCGCGGAAACGCCGCAGGGTGGCCACATGGGGGTCCAGGTAGGAGCCATAGGCGGCGGTGGCGATGAAGCAGCGGATATCGGTGCCGGTATAGCCTTCCAGGGTGATGCCCGCGGTACGGCGGGCGGGGTCGTCCGAGCGTACGATGAGGGTGCCCACGGTGAAACGGTCCTCGGCATTGGCCGGTGGAGTGAAGCGGATGTCGAGATAACAGCTCTGGTTGCGTTTCAGCAGGCGGTTGTGGCAGGCATCCCTGCCATCGTCGAGTACCTCGAAGGCCGGGTTGTTGCTGAAAATGGGCAACAGGTAGAGCGGGCGCACGCCGCTGTTGGCAAGAAACAGGCGCTGGGGCTCGCTGGCGACGCCGGCTACCGACTGGCTGAAGCCCACCAGGTCGGGTGTGACCACCAGCAGGGGATCGCCGGTGCCCGTCTTTACCGTTGCGCCCAGGTTGAAACTCAGGCTGGGTTGATTGGTGGGGTCGCCGGGCAGGATATCCAGGGTGGCGGTTTTTTCCCCTTCCTCCACGGTGTCCTCCAGGGTTTGGTAGAGGAAGGTGAGGATGACCAGGCAGGCTTCCCCGGGGGCCAGGGTTTCGCAACTGTAGCTGTAGGCGAAGCCGTTGCTCAGTTGGCCCTGCTGGGTGGCGCGGTTGAGCGGAAAGTCGCTGTCGGTGTCGTTGACGAACTCGAAGGTGCGGGCGATGGTCTGGTCGGGTTCCACCGCGCCGAAGTCGATGCTTTCGCTGCCATCGAGCCGGGAGATGTAGAAGCGCTGGAAGGCCGAGCTGCGGATGCTGGTATCGTCGCGGTACCAGGTAGTACGCAGGCTGGCTTCGAAGCGCCCCTGGCAGGCGCCGTCGTCGCTTTGCCACTGGCCTCGGGCGATGCCGTTGGCGAAGCGGCCCTGCAGGGCCAGGCCCAGAGCCTCGATGCGGCCGTTGAAAGTGGAATGGCCTTGGAGCTGACCCGTAAGAGCGGTGTTTCCCTGGCTGCCCAGATTGCCCTCCAGCAGATAGTCGCCGGCATCGTTGCGGTTCAGGCTCAGGGTGATTTCATCGTCACCGGGGCAGGCTGAGGTATCGCCGCTGTCCCGTTTCCATTCACCCAGGTAGTTTCCCAGGTGGCCGAGGCGGATGTCCTCCAGTGTCTGCTCCAGGCGGGCCTGGGCAGTGGCCGCGTCCACTAGTACGCGGCCCGGCGCGAGCTGCTCCAGAAGCGCGGCCAGGCGGGTTTCGTCATCCAGTTCCAGCGGGATGTCGGAGCGGGCGTCGATGGGCAGTTCGATGCCGTTGTCGGGATTTTCGTCGGCATCCAGTGACAACAGCAAGCGGCTGAGGTTGATGGCGCGGGGGTCGCTGGCCTCACTGGCACCGGTCAGCTCCAGGGGGGTGACCAGGGGGGCGCCCGGAGCGCTACCGATGAGCAGGTTGCCGATGTAGAAGTCCAGGCTGTCGCCGGCGCGATAGCTGAACAGCCCGTATTCGTCGCTGATGCCGCTCTCGCCGCTGCCTTCGTAGCGCAGGTTGACGAGATTGCCCAGTCCTGCCCAGCCCAGTTGCTGGTCGGTATCCAGGCTGCGGTACTGCGTTTCTTCCCGCGGCGGGTTGAGCTCGATACCGCAGCCGGCAAGAGCGAGTCCGGCGAGCAGGACAGGGAGCAGTAGCAGGCGGTGGGCGATGGCGGACATGGTTTTTTTCAGTTCACAGCAAGACCTGTTCGATGCCGCCCTGGGTGGCGCGTTGCACGAAATCGCGTTGCCAGTCTTCACCCAGCAGCTTGCGTGCCAGTTCGATGACGATGTAGTCGCTTTCCAGGCCGATGTCGTCGCGGTAACGGGACAGACCCTGCAGGCAGGCGGGGCAACTGGTGAGGAGTTTGACCGGCTCGGTGCCGTCCTGTTCCCGCTGCAGGCGGGCGATATCGGCCTGCAGTTCTTCCTGTTTGCGCAGGCGTACCTGGCTGGCGATGTCGGGCCGCGCCACGGCGAAGGTGCCAGCCTCGCCGCAGCAGCGGTCGCTGGCTGCCACCGGCGCGCCCAACAGGCCGGCGGCCACCTGCACGGGATCGCGGGTCTTCATGGGGCTGTGGCAGGGGTCGTGGTAGAGGTAGGGGCGGCCGCTGAGGTTTTCCACCACCAGGTTTTTTTCCAGCAGGTATTCGTGGATGTCGAGCAGGCGGCAGCCGGGAAAGATTTTGTCGAACTGGTAGTCCAGCAGTTGGTCCATGCAGGTACCGCAGGAGACGATCACGGTCTTGATGTCGAGATAGTTGAGGGTGTTGGCGATGCGATGGAACAGCACCCGGTTGTCGGTGGTGATGCGGTGGGCTTTGGGATCGTCACCGCTGGCGCTCTGGGGGTAGCCGCAGCACAGGTAGCCCGGGGGGAGCACGGTCTGGGCGCCGCTGCGGTAGAGCAGGGCCAGGGTGGCCAGGCCGATCTGGCTGAACAGGCGTTCGGAGCCGCAGCCGGGGAAGTAGAACACCGCCTCACTGTGTTCTTCTGCACGGGCCGGATCGCGCAGGATGGGAACGGTCTTGTCGTCCTCGATGCGCAACATGGCACGGGTGGTCTGGGCCGGCAGGTCGGCCGGCAGGGGTTTGCGCACGAAGTGCACCACTTGGGCCTTGAGATCCGGTTTGCCGGTAGTGGGGGCGGGGCGGGCGTCCGGGCGCAGGCCGGGGAGTTTGCGCGCCAGGCGATAGCCCAGGCGCTGGGCCTTGTATCCCCAGTCGATCACGCCCTTGC
>WFPC01000009.1 GCA_015487785.1 Gammaproteobacteria bacterium
GCCCTGCTCATCCACCTCGGCGCGCTGGCTGCCCGTTTCGGCATGTACGAAGGCGGTCATGGTGCCATGGAAACGGGGCTTGGGGGTTAGCAGGGGGGGGCGGTATTGCAGCGTGCTTTCAATAGCGACGAAGTCGTTCTGGTATTGAGTGGCGGGCTCGACCTGCCCGTTGCCCTGCTCGTCGAGCTGGCTCGCGCGATGGCGCAGCTCGATGAGGAGATAGCTTTTGTCGGTGTAGCGGGTGCTGGGATGTTGTCCAAGCTTCAGGGTAAAGCCGGGGCGCAGAAAACAGGCACCGCTGCGTGCGTGGAAACGGGTTTTAACACAAAGATATTGTTCCGCGCGCAGACGTGCCAGGTAGTCGGCTTCTTCCTTGGTTTGAAAGTTTTCCCCATAGAGATAATCGACCCCGGTTCCCCGGGTGTCTATGGGTTCGTTGCCGGCCACATCCAGAGACGGTTGTTCAGGGTTGTAGTCACGCACGCTGACACTGGCTGGCAGGCGCTTTTTGCTGCAACTCCAGCCGGTGATGGTGCGGAAATAGCGGCTTCCCTGGGGGGCCGGGTCATAGTCCAGTTGCGGATTTTCCAAGGCCGGATACTGGTTGGCATCGGTGATCACCAGGCATTCGCCGTCGTCGTTTTGTTCGAAATAGAAATACAGGCCCTCGTGTTCCAGCAGGCGGGCAATGAAGTCGAAATCCGACTCGCGGAATTGACACACATAGTCACGCTCCAGCAGCAGGGGGGACTGGATGTCGATGCGGTAGTCCTGCCCTGCTATGAAGTCGTTGCTGGACAACACGCGATCGACAATCTTGTCCACGGTTTTTTCGGTGGTATAGATTTCGTTGTTGCGGTAGAGAGACAAACGCCATAGCCGAGGTACCAACACCGCTCGATAATAGGTATAGCCACGGGCGCTGTGTTGTTCCTCGAACGAGGCCAGCATGCCATTGACGGGGTAGTCTTGTCCCAGGTACCAGCAGATGAACTGTGCGGGCTGATCCAGCACCTCTTCCAGGTCGATGTCCGTATTGCTGGGCGCCTTGAGTTCGATTTCATAACGATAGAGCCTGGAGAGGGCTTCTTGTCCGTCGAAGGCGACGACCCGGAAGGGTTTGTCGTTCACGGCGCCGCTGATGAATTCAAAAGTTGGTGCACTCATGGAACTTCTCCTTGTGTTATCGGCTGGGATGCCAGTGTTCCAGCTTGGATGCATCGAGGTTGGCGCCGTCGAAGCGGGTCCTGCCCACCTGGGCCTGCAGGAATTCCACCCCGTAGCAGTTGCTGTAACGCAGATCGGTGTTGACCAGCCGGGCCTGCATCAGGCTGGCTTCCATCAGGTTGACGGAATACAGACTGGCCTGCTCTAGATCGGAGGCCATGAACAGGGCACGCCTGGCGCTGGCGCGGCTGAGGTCGGCTTTACGCATACAGGCCTTGCTGAAATCGGCTTGGTCCAGGCTGGCGTGGCAAAAGGCGGCTTCTTGCAGATCGGTCTCACGCAGGTTGGCCCGGTTCAGAAAAGCGTGGCGAAAATCCGTTCGTGGCAATCTGCAGCCAGCGATGAAACGGCCGTTATCCAGGCGGGCCCGTTGGAAACAGGCATCGCTCAAGTCACAGTCTATCCAACTGGCCTGATCCAGTTCCGCCTGGCTGAAGTCGGCCTGATTGAGTTGACACTCGATGAACTGGCTTTGGGGTAGATGGGCCTGCTGAAAGTTGACGCCTTGCAGCTCCTGCTCGACGAAAAGAGCCTGGGGTAGCCTGGCCTGGCTGAAATCGGCCCCCGCCAGGTGGGCCTCCCTAAAGTCGGCCTCGTGTAGTTCGCAACCTTGCAGGTGGGCATGGGCAAGATCGCACCTGGCCAATATGGCTCTCGTGAGATCGGCGCCGGAAAGATCGGCGCCCTCGAGGCTGCTGGCGCCGAGATTTGCCTCACGCAGGCAGGCCTCACGCAGATCGGCGCCTTCGAGTTTTGCGCGCACCAGGATGGCACCTTCCAGCCTGGCGCCACGCAGGTTGGCGCCACGCAAGTCCACTTGTTCCAGGTAGGCCTGGCTCAGGTCGATGCCAGACAAGTCGCATCCGGAGAGATCGAGGCAGGCGTAATCACCCCCGGCCAAAGATTCGCCTTTTTCCCAGCGCTTGTAGAAACGGTGGCGGATGATGTCCAGGGGTTCACTGTGAGGCGGGGCCCCAGGCTCCAATAAGTGGGCCCCCATACGGTAAGTCTGTCGTAGTTGCCGCTCTGTTTCATGCAAGTCCTGGCACAAGGTATCGATGTCCATCTCCAGCGAGAGACGTTGTGCTTCCGCAACACCCTGGGCGCGCAGGGCATCTCGTTGTTTTTGCAGCACCTGGCCCTGTTGCTCCAGTTCCTCGCTCACCCGGGCAAAGGAAAACCGGGGCAGGGGCGCGGGTTGGTCCAGCTCGCCCAGGGCCTGTTCGAGTTTTTCGCGAGCGGCCTCGGCCCCTTCGGATTCTGGCAGATCGGTCAGGGTCTGTTGCATTTGCTGGCGTAGCCTGGCTTCTTGTTGCCGGGTCAGCTCGGTGATTTTCTCGTCTAGCTGGCCGAGCTTGCCGAAATCCAGCGCCGCGATGTCCAGCTTGCCGTCTTTCATGGGCAGGGCTTGTTTGAGCAAGCTGCCGAGTTTCTGCAATTGGGGATCCTGAGGTCTGGCCTTGGCTGCGTGATCGATTTTTTCCAGGTAGGGTGCCGGGTCGATGCCCGCGGCCTGCAGGTTCTTCTCCAGGGTTTGTCGTTGAGCCTCGAATGCCTGCTTGGCCTGGTGTTCCACTGTCTCGGCCTTGCGCTCGATATTTTGCCCCATGGCATCTTCGGGCGCTTTGTCCGTTTGCTGCAGGAGGCGCTTGAACGGGCATGTCATACCCTCGGCAATCAGGTCGCTGGTGTCCATCAGCGCCGCAAAACCCTGTTCATCCAGCCTGCGATGCAAGGCATGCTGGTAATGCCCGGGGCTGCGGGGAGAGTGTCGCAGGTGTTCATAGCCCAGAATCACATGGTCCACCTCGCTGGCCTGATCATCGGCAACCGCCAGGCTGCCCCGATAGATCACAATGCCCAGTTCGGCATCGGGAAAGAACGCCACCGTTTCCGCGCGCATGTCGATTTCGCTGAAGCGTCCGCCATGGCTGGCAAAACAACGCACCCGGTAGCCTGGCAGCGTACCGCGCAAGATGGGTTGTTGCGGGTGCATGTTGGCCAGGGCATAGTTTTCGTCGCCGACGAGGAATTCCGGCAACCATTGATCCCTGGGTGCGGCATTGAAATAGTGCCAGTCGAGATCGTCGGCATAGGCGGGGGCGCGTTCCCGGAGCCATTTGTCGTCGTAGGTGCCCATACGCGACCGGCGTTGCGGCCAGCCCGGATCCAGCGGAGCGAAGCCCGCCGGCTCGGGGCGTTGTCCAGAGGATGTGATGAGGTGTGCGGGATCTTCGATGTTGGGCAGGGGAAGACGCATCTCCCCATGCACATCCACCTCATCCAGGCCCTTGCCCAGGGGGTTCTTGGGATACTCGCGTCCGCCGAAAGCATACTCGTAGCGCAGTGGCAGTGATTTGAGAGGTTCGGGTTCGCTGGGGCCGAGCAGCCCGCCCCAATAGCGATTGCCAACGATGCGCAGGGCCTTGTGTAATTCGCCCAGTTGGAATTCCACATTGTCGGCGCGCACCGCACGACCCTCGGGGGCGTGGTAGTGACCGAAGATCAAGATTTCACCCACTGGCTTGGGCATGCCCATGTCGAGCACCTGATCCTTGTCCAGATGGGGGGCGAGCTGTTGCCACATGTCTTGCTCCGACACCGGCTCGGCACCATGCTTCCGGCCCAGGGGAAAACCCAGCAATACTGTGCTCACCAGTTGGCAGGACTCGCGCCAGGCAAAGCTGCGATGGTTGAAGGACAAGTCCAGCGGTTTGATGATCTTCATGTGGCGTGAGGCTCTCGCGCTTGTTTGTTCATTGTCGGGATTGGTGGGCCTCTCCAATACTGCGCTGAGTCGGGCGACTGGGCTATACTAGCCAATCGGCCTGGGGGCGACAACAACGGCTCGCTCCCTTGTTGGTGCGCGAGCCGAACTGTTGTAGAATGCCGCGATTATCGACACCGGCACTGTGGCGGTTGCACAGTGCCTTTTGTTTGTCTGCATCATGTGGTCTTTGGTAGGGATCACCACTGAAATCGAGGAATGTCATCATGCCCGTAGTCAGCCTTCCCGACGGTTCCCAACGTCAATACGATCATCCCGTCAGCATCCACGAGGTCGCCGAGGACATCGGCCCTGGCCTGGCCAAGGCCGCCCTGGCCGGCAGGATCGATGGCCGTTTGCTGGATACCTCGTATATCATCGACGACGACTGCGAGCTGGCCATCGTCACCGAGCGCGACGAGGAAGGCCTGGAGATCATTCGTCATTCCACGGCTCACCTGCTGGCCCAGGCGGTGAAACAGCTCTATCCCCAGGCCCAGGTCACCATTGGTCCGGTAATCGAGGACGGTTTCTATTACGATTTTTCCTATCCCCAAGGCTTTACTCCGGAGGATCTGACCAAGATCGAGCAGCGGATGAAAGAATTGGTGAAAGAAAACATACCCATCGTGCGCAAGGTTATGGCCAGGGAAGAGGCCATACGCTTTTTTGAGAAAATGGGTGAGCGCTACAAGGCCGAGATCATCCGCGACCTGCCCGCAGACGAGGTGATCTCGGTGTATGAGCAGGGGGACTTCATCGATTTGTGCCGGGGGCCCCATGTACCCAGCACTGGCAAGCTCAAGGCTTTCAAGCTGATGAAGCTGGCCGGAGCCTATTGGCGTGGCGATGCTCGCAATGAAATGCTGCAGCGCATCTATGGCACTGCCTGGCCCGACAAAAAAGCGCTCAAGGCTTACCTGCGGCGCTTGGAGGAGGCGGAGAAGCGCGACCACCGACGCCTGGCCAAGCAACTGGACCTGTTCCATTTGCAGGAAGAGGCACCGGGGATGATCTTCTGGCACGACAAGGGCTGGACCATCTACCGCATTGTAGAGAATTACATTAGAAATATCCTGCAACAGAATGATTATCAAGAAGTTAGAACCCCACAGATAGTAGATCGATCGCTGTGGGAAAAGTCCGGCCACTGGGACAAGTTCGGTGACGACATGTTCACCGTGGAGGCAGAAAATCGCGACTATGCGGTCAAACCCATGAACTGCCCCTGTCATGTGCAGATCTTCAATCAGGGTCTGCGTAGTTATCGTGATCTGCCGTTGCGCATGGCAGAATTCGGTTGTTGTCATCGCAACGAACCCTCGGGAACCTTGCACGGACTGATGCGCCTGCGCGGCTTCACCCAGGACGATGCCCATATCTTCTGCGCTGAGGACCAGATCCAGGACGAGGTCTCGGCGTTCATCGATCTACTCTACCAGGTGTATGCCGATTTCGGTTTTGAAGACATCATCATCAAGCTTTCCACCCGCCCGGAGAATCGGGTGGGTTCCGATGAAATCTGGGACAAGGCCGAACATGCCTTGGAAAAAGCGCTCAACAGCAAGGGCCTGGCCTGGGATCTGCAACCCGGCGAGGGGGCTTTTTATGGGCCCAAGATCGAGTTCTCTCTCAGGGATTGTCTGGATCGGGTGTGGCAATGCGGCACCATTCAAGTGGACTTTTCCATGCCGGGGCGTCTGGGAGCCCAGTTCGTGGCTGAGGATGGCACTCGCCAGACTCCGGTGATGTTGCACCGGGCCATTCTCGGTTCGCTGGAGCGCTTCATAGGGATTCTCATCGAGCACTATGCCGGCGCCATGCCGCCCTGGCTGGCACCGGTGCAGGCGGTGGTGCTCAATATCACCGATGCTCAGGCCGGTTATGTGGAAGAGGTGGCGGAAGCCTTGAAAAAACAGGGATTCCGGGCAAAAACCGACTTGAGAAATGAGAAAATAGGCTTTAAAATCCGCGAGCACACTTTACAGCGTGTGCCTTATCTGTTGGTGATCGGCGACCGTGAGGTGGCCGATCGTACCGTGGCCGTGCGAACACGGGCCGGAAAAGATCTGGGTTGCATGTCCCTGGAGGGCTTTGCCGATCTGCTCCGGGCCGAGGTGGCTTTGCGCGGCCGCTCTGCTTTGGAGGAATAGCTATCGCTGCTGGAAAATCGAAAGACGTTCGCCTGAACGACGCCATAACCGCTCCCCAGGTTCGTTTGATCCTGCCGGACGGTGAAGCCAAGGGTGTGGTTTCGCTCGAGGACGCCTTGCAAATTGCCGAAGAAGCCGAACTGGACCTGGTGGAGATTGCCCCCATGGCAGAGCCGCCCGTTTGCCGCATCATGGACTACGGTAAGTTCCTGTTCGAGCAGAGCAAAAAACAGCAACAGGCCAAGAAGAAGCAGAAACAGACCCAGGTCAAGGAAGTCAAATTCCGTCCTGGGACCGACGTGGGCGATTATCAGGTCAAACTACGCAACCTGATTCGCTTTCTCACAGACGGGGACAAGGCCAAGGTCACAGTGCGTTTCCGTGGCCGGGAAATGGCTCATCAGGAACTCGGCCGGGACCTGCTCAAGCGTATCGAGCAAGATCTGGCCGAGTACGGCACGGTGGAGCAGTTTCCCAAGATGGAAGGCCGTCAAATGGTGATGGTGATTGCCCCCAAAAAGAAAAAGTAGTTTATCAATCAAATAGTCAATGCGGAGTATACGAAATGCCCAAGATGAAGACCAAGAGTGGCGCGGGCAAACGCTTCAAGCGTTTGGGTAATGGCCGCCTCAAGCGAGGACAATCCCATCGCAGCCACATACTCACCAAGAAAAGCACCAAGCGTAAGCGCCAGTTGCGGAATCCGGCTTTGATTGCCGATGCCGATTTCGATAGAGCCAAGCGTATGCTGCCCTATCGTTGATCACTTCGGTGCCATCGATCGTTTCAATCGAGCAATAGATTTAAAGAGGATTTACCGCCATGCCAAGAGTCAAACGTGGTGTCGTCGCGCGCAAGCGTCACAAGAAGGTCTTGAAGGCCGCCCGAGGTTATTATGGTGCCCGCAGCCGGGTGTTTCGTGTCGCCAAGCAGGCCGTAACCAAGGCTGGCCAGTATGCCTATCGCGATCGCAAGCAACGCAAGCGTCAGTTTCGCTCCCTGTGGATCACCCGCATCAATGCGGCGGCGCGGGAGAATGGGCTTTCCTACAGCCGGCTCATCGCCGGATTGAAGAAGTCGAATATAGAGATTGACCGCAAAGTGCTGGCTGATATTGCCGTATTCGACAAGGAAGGCTTTGCCAGGATTGCCGAACAAGCCAAAGCCGCGCTAGCGGAATAAGGAACGGGAGCGCTCCCGTTGCGAAACACGGTAGCGTGAAAAGGGAAAGGTTTGCGCCTTTCCCTTTTTTGTTTCTGAACCCTGTAACGGTAGACAGACAGCATGGAAACAGAATTGAATCGGCTGCTGGAGCAGGCTGCGGTGGAGGTTGCCGCTGCCGTCTCGTTGAGCGAACTGGACGCCATTCGTGTCGCCTATCTGGGCAAGAAAGGCGTGCTGACAGAAAAGCTCAAGGGGTTGCGTGATCTGCCCGCAGAACAGCGCCCCGCCATGGGACAACTGATAAACCAGACCAAGCAGCGCCTGCAAGGCTTGTTGGAATCGCGTCGCCAGCAATTGCGTGAGGCGGAGCTGGAACAGCGACTGGCCGGGGAGCGGGTGGATGTCACCCTGCCAGGCAGGGGACAACGCAGCGGGGGGTTGCACCCGGTGACCCAAACCCTGGAGCGCATCGAGGTTTTTTTTCAGAGCATGGGTTTCGAAGTCGCCCATGGCCCGGAAATCGAGGATGACTACCACAATTTCGAGGCCCTCAACATCCCCCACAATCATCCCGCCCGCGCCATGCAGGATACCTTTTATTTCGGCGACGGGAGCCTGTTGCGCACCCAGACTTCCTCGGTACAGATTCGAGTGATGGAAAATGCCCATCCACCGTTTCGCATCATTTCGGCAGGGCGAGTCTATCGCTGCGATTTCGATCTTACCCACACCCCCATGTTCCACCAGGTGGAAGGTCTGCTGGTGGACGAGACCGTGAGTTTTGCCGAACTCAAGGGCACCCTCACCGAATTCATGCGCCATTTCTTCGAGCTGGCGGATCTGAAGCTGCGTTTCCGGCCCTCGTATTTTCCCTTCACCGAACCCTCGGCGGAAGTGGATATTCAATGTGTCATCTGTCGCGGTGAGGGCTGTCGGGTTTGCAAGCAGAGCGGCTGGCTGGAAGTGGGTGGCTGTGGCATGGTACACCCCCAGGTTTTGAGCAATGTGGGTGTCGACAACGAACGCTACCTCGGTTACGCCTTCGGCATGGGCGTGGATCGTCTGGCCATGTTGCGGTACGGCATCAACGACCTACGCCTCCTGTTCGAGGGAGATTTGAGATTTCTAAAGCAATTCAATTGAGTGGAAACGATAACCAAGGCAAGGCACAAACATGAAATTCAGCGAGCAGTGGCTGCGTGAATGGGTGAACCCCGACCTGGACAGCGAGGGGCTGGCCGAGCAGTTGACCATGGCCGGGCTGGAGGTCGACAGTATCGAGCCTGCGGCGCCGGCTTTCCAGGGGGTGGTGGTCGGCGAGGTGCTGAGCGTGGAGCCTCATCCCCAGGCCGACAAACTCAAGCTTTGCCAGGTGGACGTGGGCGCGGAGGAGCCGCTTGCCATCGTCTGCGGCGCAGCCAATGTGAAACCAGGCATCAAGGTGCCTACAGCCGTCCTCGGCGCCGTATTGCCAGGCAATTTCAAGATCAAAAAGGCCAAGCTGCGTGGTGTGACCTCCTTCGGCATGTTGTGCGCGGCCCAGGAGCTGGGTCTGGCGGAAAGCTCGGAGGGCCTGCTGGTATTGGATGATGCGGCCCCCGTGGGCGAGGACCTGCGCCGCTGGCTGCAGCTCGACGACACCATAATAGAGGTGGATTTCACCCCCAACCGGGGTGACTGTCTCAGTATCGCCGGGCTGGCGAGGGAACTGGGCGCGCTGTGTCAAAGTGATGTACATAGGCCTGATATTCAACCTGTTGAGAGTGATGTCGAAGATGCTTTCGAGGTCGAGATTCAGGCCCCGGAGGACTGTCCCCGCTACCTGGGGCGGGTGATTCGCGGTATCGACCCCCAGGCCAGCACCCCCCTGTGGATGCAGGAACGGCTGCGGCGCAGTGGGCTGCGCAGCCTGGGTCCGCTGGTGGATGTGACCAACTATGTGCTTCTGGAACTGGGCCAACCCATGCATGCTTTCGATCTGGACCGGCTGCAGGGGCGGGTAGTGGTGCGCCGGGCTCGCAATGACGAACGCCTGAGGCTTCTGGACGGTGCCACCATCGAGCTGGATCAGGAACTGCTGGTGATCGCCGACGAAACCGCTCCCCAGGCCTTGGCCGGTATCATGGGTGGGGCGGATTCGGCGGTGAGCGAGACAACCCGCGACGTGTTTCTGGAGTGCGCCTTTTTCGCTCCGGATGCCATTCGTGGCAAGGGCCGGCGTTTTGGCCTGCAGACCGATTCCTCCTACCGTTTCGAGCGGGGAGTGGACTTCGCTCTGCAGCACCGGGCCATGGAGCGGGCCACGGCCCTGATCCTGCAAATCGCCGGTGGCCAGGCAGGCCCGGTGATCGAACATTGCAGCCAGGCCCACTTGCCGCAACGCCGCCCGGTCTTGTTGCGCCGTGAGCGCCTGCGCCAGGTGCTGGGCATCGAGGTCAGCGATGCCCAGGTGGAAGACGCCTTGCGCCGCTTGGGCATGGCGCTGGAGGAGGATCCCTCAGGCTGGCGTGCCACGCCGCCCAGCTACCGTTACGATATCGCCATCGAGGTGGATCTGATCGAGGAAATCGGACGCATCCACGGTTACGACAACATTCCTCTGGCCCTGCCCCAGGGTGAGTTGCGCACGTTGGGCCGACCGGAAGCCCGCGTGACGCCTGCCCAGATCCGGCGTTTGCTGGTGGATCGTGGCTATCAGGAAACCATCAACTACAGTTTTGTGGATCCCGCGAGTCAGGCACTGCTGGATCCCGACACGCCTCCCCTGGCCCTGAACAATCCCATTTCCTCCGAAATGTCGGTGATGCGCACCACGCTCTGGGCCAGTCTGCTCAAGGTTCTGGCCTATAATCATGCGCGTCAGCAAGAGCGGATCCGCCTGTTCGAGCAGGGCATGCGTTTTCTCCCCGCAGACGGTGACGTGGAACAGCAACTCATGGTGGCCGGTGCCATCCTCGGCAGTGCCTTACCGAAACACTGGAGTAATGAGGGTCATCGCGCTGATTTCTTTGATATAAAATCCGATGTCGAAGCCATTTTGGGATTGACTCGCCGCAGCGCTGAATTTATCTTTGAACGGGCGGCTCATCCGGCCCTGCATCCCGGGCAATGTGCCCGCATCCGGCGGGCGGGCGAGGCCGTGGGCTGGCTCGGAGCCTTGCATCCGCAGGTACAGCAGACCCTGGACCTGCCGGCGGGAGTGTTGGTGTTCGAGCTGGAGTACGAGACGCTGGCGCAAGGAAAAGTGCCCAGGTTTTCGCCAATAGCCAAGTTTCCCTCGATTCGTCGTGACCTGGCCTTGGTGGTGGACGACGAAATGCCGGCGGCAAATCTGCGGAAATGCCTCGAGGAAAGCCTGGCTCCGGTGCTGAAAGAACTGGAAATCTTCGATGTATACCGTGGCAAGGGCGTGCCGGAAGGCAAGAAAAGTCTTGCATTTGCGCTCACCTTGCAGGATGATGAGCAAACCCTCACAGATGATGAGGTAGAAGCGCTGATCCAAGACACCCTGGCCACCCTGAAACAAACGACAGGTGCAACATTGAGAGAGTAGTCTTATGGCGTTAACCAAGGCGGAAATGGCAGAGCGGCTCTTCGAGGAACTGGGGCTCAACAAGCGTGAAGCCAAGGAGCTGGTGGACCTGTTTTTCGAGGAAATCCGCTCGGCGCTGGAACGCGGTGTCTGTGTCAAGCTCTCCGGCTTTGGTAACTTCACCTTGCGCGACAAGAACCAGCGACCGGGAAGAAACCCCAAGACCGGGGAAGAAATCCCGATCAGCGCGAGGCGGGTGGTGACTTTCCGGCCTGGGCAGAAATTGAAAGCACGAGTGGAAGCCTATGCAGGAAGTGAGCAGAACGACACCCGATCTTCCGCAAATACCCTCTAAACGCTATTTCAGCATCGGCGAAGTCAGCAAACTGTGTGACGTCAAGCCGCACGTGCTGCGTTACTGGGAGCAGGAGTTTCCCCAGCTCAAGCCACTCAAGCGGCGGGGAAACCGGCGTTATTATCAGCGCCACGACATTCTCCTGGTGCGTGAAATCCGCCACCTGCTCTACCAGCAGGGCTTTACCATTCAGGGCGCGCGCCAGCGCCTGGCGAACGAGACGGCCGGCAAAACAGCCGATCCCGCCGAGAAACACCAGCGTCTCGCCCGCGAGCTGCTCGCCGAGCTGGAAGAAGTGCGCGCTTTGCTAGGCCCCGGGACGCCCTCGATGGCTTCGTCTAACACGTGATTTTCTTTTCGATTTTCTTGTTCACCCCGGAGAGGTTTTAGGGTATGATTGCCGCCTGTCCGGATGGCCGGTCACGCCATCCAAACATGTCGGGGCGTAGCGCAGCCTGGTAGCGCACCACAATGGGGTTGTGGGGGTCGGAGGTTCAAATCCTCTCGCCCCGACCATTTTCACGCCGCTTCCACCACTTGACCTGGGGTGGCGGCCGATTCTCGCCAAACGGCGACACCGCATATTCTGGAGGGAGAACTCATGAAAAGACTTGCAAGCATCACTGCCTTGGCCACCTTGCTGGCCGCGCCCGCAGCCTCTGCCGAGGGCTGGACCTTTCTCGCCGGCACCAAGGAGGGGTATACCGCCAAGCCCGCGGTTTCCCTGATGTTGGGACAAATGAGCCCGGACAACAGCGGTGCCAGTGCGAACACCATCGCGGGCCTGGAGCTTTCCCTCAATTGCCCCCTGCTGCAACCACCCACCAACCGCATTCGCCAGCAGGTGAGCCTGACCCGCTATGATGACAACGGCTTCAAGATGACCAACATCGAGATCAACCCCCACTACATCGTCGAAGTGGCCCCTGGGCTGGAGGTGGGTGGTGGTCCCGGATTGGGTTATATCATCACCGACGGTTCGGCCAAGAATCCGGGCCTGTTCGGCCTGCAGCTCGGTCTGAGCGCGCACTATACGGGCAAGGGCCCCTTCTTCGTGGGCGCTGAATGGCGCTACCAGTTCACCACCGAGGGTGACTTTGGCGGGGCCAGCAAAACCGACCTGAACAACTCCCGGGTCGCTCTCAAGCTGGGATATGCGCTCTGATCCTCTAGGCTGACGCATTTTTTCTATAGCAAGAGGCCCCGCACCCGCGGGGCCTCTTGCTTTCTAAAGATATCTGTTCATCGACCGAGAAAGAGACATGACGACCAAATAAGGCGTTGGGGAAACGAACAATCACTCAGGGTCATGACAACGATGAGCAAGAATTTCATACAATCCGTCGATGAGCGCACCAAGCTGGCTGGCGCCAATCGCCTGGAGGTTCTCCTGTTCAGCCTGGGCTACGATCGCGCCGTGGAGCGCGAGGAAGTGTTTGGCATCAATGTGTTCAAGGTACGGGAAGTAATGCACGCGCCCGAGATCACCCATGCGCCGGACATGCCGCCGGCGGTGGAAGGGGTGGTGAGCCTGCGAGGAGTAATGGTGCCGGTGATCAACGTGGCCAAGTTCTGCGGCATGGACATCGAAGGCAAGCCGGGCATTCTGATCGTCACCGAATACAACCGCCAGACCCAGGGCCTGCTGGTGAAATCGGTGGAGCACATCCTGCGCATGGAGTGGAGCGAGATCAAGGTGCCTCCGCCCATGCTGGCCCATCGCATGGGTGGACTGGTGACCGCCATCACCGAGTTGCAGGACAAGCGCATCGTGATGGTGCTGGACGTGGAACGCATCCTGGCCGAGACGGCCTCCTTCGGCAAGGATATCGACGAATTCAGCGGCCTGGAGAAGCTGGACGAGGATTTCACCGTGCTCTACGCCGATGATTCCTCCATGGCGCGCAAGCAGATCGAGCAGACCTTCGACAAACTGGGAGTGCGCTATATAGGTGCCCGCAATGGCAGCGAGGCCTGGATCAAACTCAAGGAGATCGCTACCAAGGCCGAGGCCGAGGGGGTGCCGGTGAAGAATTACATCCAGGCCGTGCTAACCGACGTGGAGATGCCGGAAATGGACGGCTATGTGCTGACCAAGAAAATCAAGAACGATCCCCGTTTCAAGGGTATTCCGGTGCTGATGCACTCTTCCCTGTCGGCCGATGCCAATATATCCATGGGCAAGTCCGTGGGCGCCGACATCTATGTGCCCAAATTCGATCCCCGCGAACTCACCGCGGCCATCAAGCCATTATTGGAGCAGACATCGAGCTGACTCGCCATTTCAAGCTGATTATCCTCTCGCCGCCCCGTTTCCCGGGGCGGCGTCTTTTTGTCCCGGCGGCGATTTTGTCGGGCTAATATGTTATATTCGCCTGCCTTCAAAGGGCTCCCAGGCGAAACGACAGATGGCGAAAACGGATGACAATTTGATTCTTCTCGGGGTCAATATCGATCACGTGGCCACCCTGCGCCAGGCGCGGGGAACCCGGTATCCCGACCCGGTGCAAGCCGCCATGGAAGCCGAGCAGGCGGGCGCCGACGCCATCACCTTGCATCTGCGCGAGGATCGCCGTCACATTCAAGAACGGGATGTGGTCCTGCTCAAGGATATCTTGCAGACGCGCATGAATCTGGAGATGGCGGTAACCGAGGAAATGCTGGCCATTGCCGAGGAGGTGGTGCCGGAGGAAGTCTGCCTGGTACCGGAAAAACGCGAGGAACTCACCACCGAGGGCGGGCTGGACGTGATCGCCCAACGTGGCAGGATCACCGAGGCCTGTGCCCGCCTGGGGGAGGCTGGCAGCCGGGTATCGCTGTTCATCGACGCCGACCCGCGGCAAATCGACGCTGCCGCCGATACCGGTGCGCCGGTGGTCGAGATTCATACCGGCCACTATGCCGATGCTCCTTCGCCCCGGGCGCGCGCGGAGGAATTCCAACGCATTCGCCAGGCGGTGGAGCATGCCCATGGCCTGGGCTTGCACGTGAATGCCGGCCATGGGCTGCATTATCACAATGTCCAATCCATCGCTGCTCTGACTCCCGTTCGTGAGCTCAATATCGGTCATGCCATCATCGCCCGCGCCGTGTTCACCGGCCTGCAGGAGGCGGTGCGGGAGATGAAGCGCCTGATGCGCGAGGCCCGCTCTTGATCTTCGGTATCGGCACCGATATCGTGCAGGTGGCGCGCATGCAAGCGGCCTTGGAGCGCCATGGCGAGCGTTTTGCCAAGCGCATACTGGCTGCGGAGGAATACGAACAATTCCTGCGCAACACCCAGCAGGCACGTTTTCTGGCCAAGCGCTTCGCCGCCAAGGAGGCCGCCGCCAAGGCCCTGGGCACCGGTTTTCGGCACGGTTTGTCGCTACAGCACATCTGTGTGGTGCACGAAGCCGAAGGGCGGCCCTGCTTGCGCCTGAGCGGCAAGGCACGGGAGTTCAGCGAGCAGCGCCAGATCGATGCCAGTTATCTCAGCCTGGCCGACGAGGCGGACTATGCCATCGCCTATGTGGTGATGACCCGACGGAGCGTGCAGCCATGTCCGGCCTGATCGATCTGCATTGCCACTCCACCGCTTCCGATGGCACCCTGAGGCCTGCCGAACTGGTGAAACGGGCGCGCGAGCAGGGGGTGGAACTCCTAGCGCTGACCGATCATGACAGCGTTCAGGGCATTGCCGAAGCCAGCGAGGCGGCGCGGATGCACAAGCTGGAGCTGGTTGCCGGGGTCGAGATCTCGGTGAGCTGGCGCAGCCATACGGTTCACATCCTGGGACTGGACATGAATCCGGGACATGCCGGTTTGCAGGAGGGTCTGGCCTGGCTGGCGCAACGGCGCGTGGCTAGGGCGCGCAGGATCGCCGCCAAACTGGCGCGTCACCCCGGCCTGGAGGATGCCTGGGAGGCGGCGGTGGGGCTGGCTTCCTGTGAAGCCGTGACCCGCACGCATTTTGCCCGCCTGCTGGTACAGCGGGGCCTGGCCGGCGACATGGGTGTGGCCTTCAAGCGCTGGCTGGGGCGCAAGGGCAAGGCTTTCGTGCCCGGTGACTGGGCCAGCCTGGAGCAGGCGGTGGGCTGGATCACCGCCGCTGGCGGACTGGCCGTTATTGCGCATCCGGCGCGTTACCGCATGACTCATACCCGCCTGGCCGAGTTGATCGAGGACTTCAAGCGTGCCGGAGGCGTGGGTCTGGAGGTGGTCAGCAGTGCGCATTCACCCCAGGAGCGGGCCAGCATGGCCACGCTGGCCCGCCGCCACGGCTTGCTGGCCTCGGCCGGCTCCGATTTCCATGCCCCGGGCAATCCACGGGTGGAACTGGGCCGCGGGCTGGAGTTGCCCCAGGGATGTCCGCCGATCTGGGTCCACTTCGGCCGTGGCGGTACCGCCGCGCTGTGTGTGGGGAGCTGAGCGTGAGTCAGTTCTTCCAGATCCATCCTGACAATCCCCAGGCGCGGCTGATTGCCCAGGCGGTGAGCATCGTGCGCCATGGCGGCGTCATCGTGTTGCCATCGGATTCCTGTTATGCCCTGGGTTGTCATCTGGGCGACAAGGCCGCCAGCGATCGTATCCGTCGCATTCGTCAGCTCGATGCCCGGCACAACTTCACACTCATGTGCCGGGACCTGTCGGAGATCGGTGTCTATGCCAAGGTGGACAACACGGCTTTTCGGCTCATCAAGAGCCTTACTCCCGGCCCCTATACCTTCATCCTGCCGGCCACCAGCGAAGTGCCACGCCGCCTGCTGCATCCCAAGCGCAAGACCATCGGCCTGCGCATTCCCGACAATGCCATCGCCGCTGCTCTGCTGGAACAACTGGGCGAACCCTTGATGACCACGACCCTGCAACTACCGGGCGACGATTATCCCATGATAGATCCCTATGAAATCCGCCAGGTGCTTCACAAGCAGGTGGATCTGGTGATCGATGGCGGTTATTGCGGTATGGAACACAGCACGGTCATCGATCTCACCGGCGAAAGCCCGGAAATCGTGCGTGAAGGCAAGGGCCCGGTGGATGGACTGCGCGCTTGATCTGGAGAATCCATCACCCGGACCGAACACTGTGCGTGAAAATGATCACATGGATAATACTTGTGCATGGTGGATTTAGGCAGAGACGGCCTGTTGGCTTCGCTTCTGTCCCGATTCCGCCGGCTCTCGGGGTGCGGGTCTAGGAGCGAGCGATGAATGGCATGAACATGATTCAACTGTTGAGCATCTCGGTGATTCCGGTGCTGTTCGCCATTACCGTGCACGAGGTGGCCCACGGCTGGGTGGCCAAGCGTCTGGGTGATCCTACCGCGGAGATGCTGGGGCGGCTTACCCTCAACCCCCTCAAGCACATCGATCCGGTGGGCACCTTGCTGGTGCCGGCAGCACTGATCCTGATGGGGCTGGGCGCTATCGGCTGGGCCAAACCGGTGCCCATTACCTGGGAAAACCTCAAACATCCCAAGCGCGACATGGCCCTGGTGGCGGTTGCCGGCCCCCTGGCCAACCTGCTCATGGCCGTGTGCTGGCTGGTGGTAATGAAACTCGCCCAGGTCATGGGCACGGAGGCGGGCAGTCTGGCCCAGCCCCTGTTCCTGATGGCCGATGTGGGCGTCACGGTGAACCTGATCCTGATGATTCTCAACCTTATTCCGGTGCCCCCACTGGATGGTGGGCGGGTGCTCAGCGGGATCCTGCCTGTCCGCTGGGCTCTGCAATTGAACCGTATCGAGCCCTATGGGCTGTTCATCGTTCTGGCCCTGTTCGCCACCGGCCTGTTGTGGTCGCTGATGAGCGGGCCGGTATCCTTGCTGAGAACCTTTTTGTATCATATCGCGGGTTTATAGGAGGCTGACTTGACCCCTGCACCAAGCCATCATCAACGTGTCCTGTCCGGCATGCGTCCCACCGGCAAGTTGCATCTCGGTCATTATCATGGCGTGCTGAAAAACTGGTTGGAACTGCAACACGAATATGAATGTTATTTCTTCGTAGCCGACTGGCATGCCCTCACCACCCACTACGAATCGCCGGAAGTCATTCCCCAGAGCGTGTGGGACCTGGTCATCGACTGGCTGGCGGCGGGTATCAATCCCGGCTCCGCGACATTGTTCATCCAGTCACGGGTGCCCGAGCATGCCGAGTTGCATCTGCTGTTGTCCATGATCACCCCTCTGGGTTGGTTGGAGCGCGTGCCCACCTTCAAAGACCAGCAGGAAAAGCTCAAGGAGAAGGATCTTTCCACCTATGGCTTTCTCGGGTACCCCCTGTTGCAGAGTGCCGACATTCTCATTTACAAGGCCGGCCTGGTGCCTGTGGGCGAGGATCAGCTTTCCCATGTGGAATTGACCCGGGAAGTGGCGCGGCGTTTCAATCATCTCTATGGACGCGAGCCCGGTTTCGAGGAAAAGGCCCAGGCGGCCATGAAAAAAATGGGGCGCAAGAATGCCAAGCTCTACCAGGAGTTGCGCCGCCGCTACCAGGAACAGGGCGATGTGGAGGCCCTGGAAACCGGCCGTGCCCTGCTGGAAAACCAGCACAACATCTCTGTGGGCGACCGCGAACGCCTGTTCGGCTACCTGGAAGGGGGAGGGCGCATCATCCTGCCGGAACCCCAACCCCTGCTCACCAAGGCCTCCAAGGTGCCGGGGCTGGACGGACAGAAAATGTCCAAGTCCTATGGCAACACCATCGGCTTGCGCGAAGCGCCCGAAACTGTGGAGAAGAAGATCAAGACCATGCCCACCGATCCGGCGCGGGTGCGCCGCACCGATCCCGGCGATCCGGCCAAGTGCCCGGTCTGGTCGTTTCATGAAATGTACTCCAAGCCCGAAGTCATGGACTGGGTGCAGGAAGGCTGCAGAACGGCCGGTATCGGCTGTCTGGACTGCAAGCAACACGTGCTCGACGCGGTGTTGGCCGAACAGGCGCCCATCCGGCAACGCGCCGAGGAGTATGCCTCCGATCCCAAGCTGGTGCGCAACATCATCACCGAGGGCTGTGAAGCTGCCCGTGACGTGGCCCGCGACACCCTGGACGAAGTACGCCAGGCCATGGGCCTGGCCTACCGCTGAACATGCACGACGAGCATACCCCCGACCTGGAGCCCATTGCCAAGATTCGCGGAGAGGAGATTACCCACCTGCCGCGGGATCTCTACATCCCACCTCAGGCACTGGAAGTTTTCCTGGAAACCTTCGAGGGGCCGTTGGATCTGTTGCTCTACCTGATCAAGAAACAGAACATCGACATTCTGGATATTCCCATCGCCGAAATTACCCGGCAATACATGGAATACGTGGAACTGATGAAAGAATTACAACTGGAGCTGGCGGCGGAATACCTGGTGATGGCCGCCATGCTGGCGGAAATCAAGTCGCGCATGCTGTTGCCAAGACCCGTGGAGGAAGACGACGAACATGATCCCCGCGCCGAACTCATTCGCCGCCTGCAGGAATACGAGCGCTACAAGCAGGCGGCCGAGGATCTCGAGGCCTTGCCCCAGGTGGGGCGGGACATCTTCCCTGCTGAAGCGGTGGCGATACAGCGCGAACAGGCCAGAAGACAACCCGAGGTGAGCCTGGCGGAACTGCTGACGGCCCTCAAACAGGTCATGCAACGGGCGGAAATGTACACCCACCATCAGATCAGGAAAGATGCCTTGTCGGTGCGCGCGCGCATGAGCGAGATCATGAGCCGCATCGACAGCTCCGGCTATAGGCGTTTCACCGAACTCTTTCCCCGTCACGAGGGACGCCAGGGGGTGGTGGTCACTTTTCTTGCTCTGTTGGAACTGGTCAAGGCCTCGCTGGTGGAACTCGTCCAGGCCGAGCCTTATGGCCCCATTCACGTCAAGGCTGTTTGATGCAACACGAAGAACGCCTCGTCATCGTCGAAGCCCTGTTGTTTGCCGCCGGCAAGCCCCTGAGCCTGGAACAGTTGGCCCGCCTGTTGCCGGATGTGGTGCAAGACAAGAGTCAATTACGTGCACTGCTGGAACAGTTGCAACAGCGCTATGAGGGGCACGGCATCGAGCTGGTGGAAGTGGGCTCGGGTTACCGCTTCCAGGTACGTCAGCCCTACAGCCACTGGGTTGGGCGTCTGTGGGAGGAAAAACCCCCTCGCTATTCCCGGGCCACCCTGGAGACCCTGGCTCTGATCGCCTATCGTCAGCCCATCACCCGCGGCGAGATCGAAGAGATTCGCGGCGTTAGCGTGAGCAGCAATATCATCAAATCCCTGCAGGAACGGGAATGGATTCGCGTGGTGGGTCACCGCGATGTGCCGGGGCGGCCCGCCCTGTATGCCACTACACGGCAGTTTCTCGACTATTTCAATCTCAAGAGCCTGGAGCAACTGCCTCCGCTCAGCGAAATCCGTGACCTGGAAGATATCGCCCGGGAACTGGAGCAACACGAGGCCAGTGCGCCCGCCAGCCGGAGTGAGAGCGACACAGCATGACGCATGGCAAAAACCGGCCCCGGCGCCAGGGCGAAAAGCCTCTCTGCAACGAGGGTGAGCGGCTGCAAAAAGTGCTTGCCCGCGCGGGTTATGGTTCCCGTCGCCAGATCGAGAGCCTGATCGAACAGGGCCGCATCCAGCTCAACCGGCGAACCGCCCGTCTGGGTGATCGTGTCAGGCCCGGCGATCGCGTCAAGGTCAGCGGCAAACTGGTGCCCGCCAGCCGCCTGCGCGGCAAGCAGACGCGGCTGCTCGCCTATCACAAGCCGGTGGGGGAAATCTGCACCCGCCGGGACCCGGAAAACCGCCCCACTGTGTTCGAGAATCTGCCCAGGCTGCGCGGCGGGCGCTGGATCGCCATCGGCCGCTTGGACATCAACACCTCCGGCCTGCTGCTGTTCACCACCGATGGTGAACTGGCCAACCGCCTGATGCATCCCAGCCAACAGATCGAGCGTGAATATGCAGTGCGGGTGCGTGGTGAAGTGAACGAAGAGATCCTGGCGAACCTGCGCCAGGGCGTGCTGCTGGACGACGGACCGGCCCGTTTCGAGCGCATCGAGGACGCTGGCGGGGAGGGCAGCAATCACTGGTATCACGTCATCGTGTGCGAAGGACGCAACCGGGAGGTGCGCCGGCTGTGGGAATCACAGGGGGTGACCGTCAGTCGCTTGATCCGGGTGCGTTTCGGAACCGTGACGCTGCCGCGAAACCTGCGTCCGGGCCAATGGCGGGAACTGGATCCGGATACGGTATTTATGAACGAACGACGGTGAGGGCACGGCGCCCTCACCGTCGTCGAGATCATGCTTCAGCGCCGTTGGAGACGCCAGCCCGCCAGTCCGGCGGCCAGCAGGGCCAGGGTGCCCGGCAGGGGCAGGGGGGTGCCGGGAGGTGGTGTATTGGGGTTTTCGTTGGAGAAAGTGCCCGCCTGGATGAATACCGCGGAATCCAGCAAACCATCGGAATTGTCGGCGATGGCGAACTTCATGCTGTGCGGCCCTGGCGCCAGGCCCGTGAGCGAGGCGGTGATCACGGTGGTCAGGCCATCGAAGCTCAGGTCCACCATGGCATTGGCCAGTCCGCTGGTATTTGCGACATTGTTGACATAATAGCCGCTGTTCGTGCTGTTGTTGATGCTGTTGACGCTGATGATGTCGGTGGTGCCGGGTACCAGGGCGATGTTGGCGCCATCGACGAAGAAACCGAAGACATCGTTGAAGGCCGAACCAATGAAATCGATGTATTCCTCGGAAGCGAACACGAAATTGAAGAACAGGTCGCCCCCCACAGAACCGTCACCGAAAATAAAGTCGAACTCCAGCACGGCGGCATCCTGCGTCGAGGACGGAGTGACGATGGCATCCAGGTCTGCATCACCGGCAGTGCCTAGCGGCGTACTGACATCGTCGTCTCCAGAAACAGAGTCCCCCACGGCTTCTGGCCCCGAGGTGTTGGGGCCGGGAATCTGGTTAATATCGCCCGTGCTCAGGACGATCCCCTCGTCGAAGGCCAGGCCCGAGGCTATGCCATTGGTGAAAGTGCCCGATTGGTTGGGCTCGCCGATATAGTTCAGAGTACCGGGCACGATACTGATGCCGGAGCCAAGGATATTGCCGGCCAGCACATTGGCATCGGTCGTGGGACTGATGACGATGGCCTTGGCCGGGGCGGTGCTGAAGAGCGCCAGCAGCGCCATGACGGAAAGGCTTGATTTCTTCATGATGTACTCCTTCATCTACAACAACATGAAAGGCAAACGAACAGTCAAATTTGATATTTCACATACACCAAATAGCAAAATGCGAGCCAATGCATAACATACTGATTATAAATATATTTTTCATTATTTTCTTGGGCGTGTGTTAAAAATAACGACACTGTATGGCCTGCCCGGCGGGATTTGCGCGGTTTTCTGTTTCGGAGAACAAAGACTCCGTGCTTGCATAACCGATTAAGCGTTTCAAGCCCTGTCTTCAAGAAAAGCTTTGTAAAAAAAACCGACAGGTTCGCATCCGGTTTGTGTTGGAAAGCCCGTCGGTTTGTGTTTGACTACCGCCTAGAACTCCGACGTGACAGGGGTGATTTCCATGGGCGAGTCAAGAGCCCCTGAACAGGTACCAGGCCCGGCCTACCATGCCATGACACAAGCCGAGGTGTTGCGCAGCCTGCGTGCCAGTCCCCATGGCCTGGATCATGCCGAGGCGGCGGCCCGCTTGCAGCGCCATGGTCGCAACCGACTTCCCCGCGCCCAACCCGCTCACCTCTATCAGGTGTTTGCCAGACAGTTTGCCAGCCCCCTGATCTATGTGCTGCTCATCGCCGCTGCCATATCCCTGTTGATCGGCGAAATGTCCGACGCCGGTTTCATTGCCGCGGTGTTGCTGCTCAATGCCCTCATCGGCACCGGCCAGGAATATTCTGCCCAGCGGGCCGCCGATGCCCTGCAGCGCTTGGGTCATACCTGGGCCAGGGTCTTACGTGAGGGCGACAGTCATCTTCTCGATGCCGAAGAACTGGTGCCGGGAGACATTGTGCTGCTGGAATCGGGCAACCGGGTACCCGCCGATATCCGCCTGCTCAACAGCTACGATCTGGAGGTGGACGAATCCCTGCTCACTGGTGAATCCGAAACAGTATTGAAACAGGCCGACGCCCGGGTACCCGTCGATGCCGTGTTGGCGGAACGCGCCAACATGCTTTATGCCGGCACCCTGGTCAATCGCGGGCGAGGGCAGGGCGTGGTGACGGCCACGGGCCTGGCCACCGAATTGGGTGGAATCGCTTCAACGGTATTGACACAGCAACCCAGCCAGCCACCGCTGGTGGTGCGCATGGAACGCTTCACGCACAATATCGCTCTGCTGGTGGGAATAGCCGCCCTGTTGCTCGCTGCTGTGGCTTTGTGGCGGGGAATGCCACTGCAGGAAATCTTTCTGCTCGCGGTAGCCCTGGCCGTATCGGTCATCCCCGAAGGCTTGCCGGTGGCTCTGACCGTGGCCCTGGCCATTGGCATGCGACGCATGGCCCGGCGGCAGGTCATCGTGCGCCGCCTGGTGGCGGTGGAGGCCTTGGGCTCTTGCACCTATGTCGCCACCGACAAGACCGGCACTCTCACCGTCAACCAGTTGAGCTGTCGCCGCATCGTCGTCGCCGGTAGCACGCCCTGGGAGGTTACCGGCGGGACCCTGGAGCCCAAGGGAAGTATTGTTGGTGAACAGGGCAGTCTGGCTCCCCAGGCACAAGAGCTACTGGAGCGGTTATGCCTGGCAGCGGTATTGACCAACGAAGCCTTCCTGGATCAACGTGGCTCACAATGGCTCGCCCGGGGCGATGCGGTGGACGTGGCTCTGTTGGTGATGGCGCATAAGGCCGGCAGGGTGCAGGCCGAGATCCTTGGCCGTTTCCCCCAGGTGGCGGCCATTCCCTTCGAGTCGGAACACCGCTTTTCCGCCAGTCTCAACCGAATGGACGATGGCTATCATGCCTTTGTCAAGGGCGCGCTGGAAAGCGTGCTGCCCATGTGCGAGCGCATGGCCGCGCCAGGCGGCAGCCGCCCACTGGATGGCGAAGAAGTGGAGCGCGAGGCGCTGGAGCTGGCACAACAAGGGTACCGGGTGATCGCCCTGGCGAGCGGCCCCATCGACTGGCGCGAGGGAGAGATGTTTTCGCCCGAGCGTCTGCGAGGCTTGGAACTGCTGGGCCTGGTGGGCTTGATCGATCCCTTGCGCAAGGAAGCCAAGGCCGCCATTGCCCGTTGCCGCCAGGCCGGAATCCAGGTGGGCATGGTCACCGGCGATCACCCTGCCACGGCCCTGGCCATAGCCCGTGAGCTGGAACTGGTCTCGTCGCCTTCGGAGGTGGTCACCGGCAGCCAGTTGCACCAGGCCGCGGAGACGGGCCATCTGCCAGGCTTGGTGCAGCGGGCGAGGGTGTTCGCTCGCGTGGAACCCCGGCAAAAGCTCGCCATCGTGCGCAGTTTGCAGCGCAGCGGCCACTTCGTCGCCGTCAGTGGTGACGGCGCCAATGATGCGCCGGCGCTACGCGCGGCGGAAGTCGGTGTGGCCATGGGCAGATCGGGTACCGACGTGGCCAAGGAAAGCGCCGATATCATTGTCACCGACGACAACTTTGCTTCCATCGTCGCCGGCGTGGAAGAGGGCCGCATCGCCTACGCCAATATCCGCAAGGTGATCTTTCTCCTGATCTCCACCGGGGCGGCCGAGCTGGTGCTGTTCGTGCTGGCTCTGCTCAGTGGCCAGCCCTTGCCGCTGCTGGCCGTGCAATTATTGTGGCTCAACCTGGTCACCAACGGCATCCAGGACATTGCCCTGGCCTTCGAACCCGCCGAGGGCGACGAGCTGCGGCGTGCTCCCCGTTCGCCACGGGAGGCGATCTTCGACCGCCTGATGATCGAGCGCGTGTTGCTCTCGGCGCTGGTGATCGGCCTTACCGCCTTTGCCTTGTTCTCCAGCCTGTTGGCCGCCGGCCTGCCCCTCGATGCTGCACGCAACAGCACCTTGCTGCTCATGGTGTTGTTCGAGAACGTGCACGTGTTCAATTGCCGCTCGGAAACCCGTTCCCTATTCCAGCTAGACTTCTGGAACAATCCGGTTTTGTTGTTTGGCACCCTGGTGGCGCAGCTCGTGCATATAGGTGCTCTCTATACACCGGGTCTCAATACGGTATTGCAGATACAACCCGTGGCCTTCTCCCACTGGTTGGATTTGCTGAGCCTAGCCCTTATCTTGTTGTTCGTCATGGAGCTGCACAAGTGGCTGTGGAGGAAAACCAGAAGAAAAAGGAAATAGGGCATGGATACCGCACATTTCTTTCTCTCTTTGCTGATCATCCTGCTGGGTGCGCGGCTATTCGCCGAGATCGCCGTGCGCCTCAAGGCACCGGCGGTCATCGGCGAGCTGATGGCGGGCATCGTGCTCGGCCCCAGCCTGCTGGGCTGGCTGGAGCCCGGCGAAATGCTCAAGCTGTTGGCCGAGATCGGTATTATCCTGTTGTTGTTCGAGGTGGGGCTGGAGACCGATGTGCGCCGCCTGGTCCGTGCGGGCAAGCAGGCGGTGACGGTTGCCTTGTCCGGTTTCGTTACCCCCTTCGTTCTCGGTTTCGGCCTGAGCTATTTCGTGTTCGAGCTGTCCCTGCTGGTTTCCCTGTTCATCGGTGGCACACTCACCGCAACCAGTATCGGAATCACCGTGCGGGTATTGGCCGATCTCAAGCGACAAAATGAGAAGGAAGGGCAGATCGTGCTCGGTGCGGCGGTGCTCGACGATGTACTCGGTGTCATCCTGCTGGCCCTGCTGTATGAGTTTTCCATGGGGGGCGGTATCAGCCTGATCAATGCCGGCAAGGTGTTCCTGTTCGTCAGCCTGTTTTTCCTGCTAGCGCCTCTTCTGGCCAAGCTGATGGCCTCAGTGATCCGGCATTTCGACGGTGTCAGCGAATTACCGGGCCTGATCCCCACCAGCGTGGTGTCCCTGGTGCTGTTCTTCGCCTGGCTGGCCGACTTGATCGGGGCACCGGAATTACTTGGGGGCTTCGCCGCAGGTCTGGCCTTGTCACGGCGCTTCTTTTTGCCTTTTGCTGTCAGTTTGCGTACCGATGCCGCCTTTGCCCAACGCATCGAAGAGCAAATGCGACCCATCATACACTTGTTCACCCCGGTGTTTTTCGTCATGGTGGGCCTGTCGCTGAATTTTCGCGAGATCGACTGGTCCTCGCCGTTCATCTGGACCTTTTCCCTGAGTCTGTTGCTGGTGGCGGTGCTGGGCAAGCTGGCAGGTGCCTTTCTGATCCAGGAGAGCCTGCGCCTGCGGAGTATCATCGGCATGGCCATGGTTCCAAGGGGTGAGGTGGGCCTGATCTTTGCGGAGCTTGGTCGGGCCGGCGGCATCTTCGACAACGAAGTCTATGCAGCCATCGTCATCGTCATCGCGTTGACCACGTTGTTGCCACCATTTGCAATAAAACTATTGTATCAGTTCCCTTTTTCTGGCAAACAGTGACATGGCATGAAGGTGTAAGGCATTGGTTTACCTGGAGGTTCCTCAGGCTCGGCCGAGGGGGAGAAGGGAGAGCATTTCGAGTCGGGTGGCCTCGGGATGCAATTTAACATAATATACATTATGAGAACTATTTGACGGCCACCGAATCGCAATCTCAAGCGGCCGGGGTGTTCCCACCGCTCAGTACACCTTGCTGGCCAATTTTTTTCCCAATAACACGCTGACCAGGCTCAATCCCGCAAGCCCCAGGAGCCACCACGGAGATACACTGGCATAGACGAGACCGCTGCCACCGAGCAGGCCCAGAGTCAGGCCGGCGCCGACCCCCAGCACGCTGCCACTTGCTTGGCTCCTGTGGCGCAAGCCCCAGGCCACTGCCGCAGCCGCAGCGGCAATGGCCATGGCCAGTTGACCGAGCAAGGCCGATGCCCCGGCAAACAGCAATCCCGAGCTGAGCGCTGCCAACAAAATAGTTACAAGGGCCGCATCGCGCGCCCGCCACTGGGCCATGGTCCCAAACAACGCGCCAACCAAGGCGGCATAGGCCAGGCTCAGGATGACCACGACGATTTCTGCAGGTGTTGCCAGATGGGGCAAGGCCGGCCAACTCACCCATAACATACTCCCTGCCCCCAATAGCCCCAACCCACGTTGACGTGTTTTTTCGTTTATATCGTAGAGTTCCAGTACGATGCCGAGCACGGCGCCCAGCACGGCCAACAGCAGTAGCTTGCGCGTGGCGGTGAGCGGCTCCAGGCCCAACCCCATGGTCAGAGCGGCCGTAACCAGTAGACCGCCCGTCACGGCCAGGCCGCTCCAGCCGCCGAAATCACGAAACAAGTAGGCCAGCAGCAAGCCCACCAGCAAGGGTGCCAACAGGGATTGCACGGCCGGTTCGTTGAAAAACGGTGCGAGGATTGCTTGGGCAGAAAACATCGCAGAATATCTGTTTATTAGTTTTTAATAATATGCTAAATTACTTTTATCGGTCGGTATTTCATATACTACGGTTTGTGCCGATTTATACCCGGATAAATGCAATCTGACAATCAAATGCAAAATTGGAGAGCCGCATGAAGCGTTTACGCCTGAAAGCCGTCATTGCCGTCCTGCTGTTCGTCAGCAGCCCGCTGGCCATGGCCGCCGAAACCATGGATCTGCTCAAGGTGTACGAGGCCGCGAAACGACAGGATCCCGTGATCGAGGCCGCCCGGCGCGCTGCCGCCGCCGGTTCCGAGGCCGCTGTTCAGGGACGGGCCCTGTTATTGCCGTCGGTCAATGCCACGGCCGATTATTCCTATTCCTACCTGGAAAGCCGCTATTCACCATCCAACCCGTTCATTCCCAATATCAGTGAAACCTTCGATAGCTACAGCTATGGCATCAATGTGAGTCAGGCCCTGTTCGACAAGACACGCTATGCCAGTTACCAACAGGGCCTGGTGAATGCCGCCCAGGCCGATACCAGCCTGCAACTGGCCGAACAAGAACTGATTTTGCGGGTGGCCGAAGGTTATTTCAGCGTGCTTTCGGCCCAAGCCAGCGTGGAAGTGGCCGAATCACAGAAAAAGGCTTTTGCCGAAAGTCTGGAACGCGCCAATCTCACCTTCAAGATCGGCACCGCCACCATAACCGACAAGCTGGAGGCCCAGGCTCGTTATGATCTGGCCCGTGCCGATGAAATCGCCGCGGCCAATACCCTGGAAGTGGCGCGCCAGAGCCTGCGCAGCATCATCGGGGAACAGCCGGGCGAATTGCTGCCCCTGCGCGAGGATGCCGCATTGCCGCCCTTACAGCCTCGCGATATGGACACTTGGGTACAGCGCGCCCTGGATCACAACGTGGAGTTGCGCCTGGCCGAGCAAGGCGTGGAGTTGAGCAGGCAGGAAATCGCCAAGGCCCGTGGCAGCCGCTATCCCACTGTGAACCTGGTAGCCAATGCGGCGCGCCAGGTACAGTATTCACCCTTTGCCGATGCCGACAACGAAATCAACCGGGTGTCGGTGGCAGTTCAGCTCAATATGCCATTGTATACCGGTGGGCTGAATTCGTCGCGGGTGCGCCAGGCGGTATCGGCCCGCGACGAAGCGGCGCAAAAACAGGAACAGACCCGGCGCCAAATCAGCCTGCAGGCTCAGCAACGTTATCTGGAGGCGCTCAACGGCCTACAACGGGTGGAGGCGCTGACCCAGGCACTGGCCTCCAGTGAAAGTGCCCTGGAAGCCACGCGCAAGGGACTGGAGGTGGGTGTGCGCACCAATCTCGACCTACTCAATGCCCAGCAGCAGTTCTACAGTACCAAGCGTGATCTGGCCGTGGCCAAGTACAACTATCTTCTTAGCCTGCTCCAGCTCAAGGCGGCCAGCGGCATGTTGGCCGAGCAAGACTTGTTGCAAATGAGTCATTTGCTGGGACGCTGATCTCGCCGCCCTGCCCCGGTTGTGGGCAGGGCCTTCCCCACCGGCTTTATCTGCGTCTTCAATTGGCGTACCGTATGCACAGCCTGCAATACGGAGTCGACATGCCAGAAAGCGAATACCTGCTCGAGCCGGACATTATTCATCTCAATCATGCCGCGGTGGCGCCCTGGCCACGGCGTACCCGCGATGCCGTGATGGCCTTCGCCAGGGAGAATGCCGCCCAGGGTTCGCGCGACTATGCCCGCTGGCTGGCCACCGAACAGGCCCTGCGTGAGCAATTCCGCCGCCTGCTCAACGCGCCCGGCATCGACGATATCGCGCTGGTGAAAAACACTTCCGAGGGTTTGTCCCTGGTAGCCCATGGCCTGGACTGGAAGGCGGGAGACAATATCGTCAGCAGCAACGAAGAGTTTCCTTCCAATCGTATCGTGTGGGAATCCCTGGCACCCTTGAGTGTGAGCCTGCGCCAGGTGGATCTGCAGGCCACGGCAAGGCCCGAGCATGCCTTGATGCAGGCGGTGGATCGCAACACCCGTGTACTGGCCATCAGTTCGGTGCAATATGCCAGTGGCCTGCGCCTGGATCTCGATGTATTGGGCGAGTTTTGTCGTCGGCGAGGCATACTCTTCTGCGTGGATGCCATCCAGAGTCTCGGCGCCCTGCCCTTCGACGTGCAGGCCCATCACGCCGATTTTGTCGCCGCAGACGGTCACAAGTGGCTGCTGGGCCCCGAGGGGGTGGCGGTGTTCTATGTACGCTCCGGTTTGCGTGAACGTCTGCGGCTGCACCAGTATGGCTGGCACATGGTGGAGGCCTGTGGCGATTTCGATCGTCGTGAATGGACTCCTGCCCACAGTGCGCGTCGTTTCGAGCCGGGTAGTCCCAATATGCTGGGCATCGTCGCCTTGCATGCCAGCCTGTCCCTGTTGCTGGAGGTGGGCATACAGCGGGTGAGCGAGCAGATCGCCCAGCGAGTGGACGTCCTGCTGGAAAGGATCGCCCGCCATCCACGACTGAGTTTGTGCCTGCGGCGTCCCCGCTGGCGCTATGCCGGCATCGTCAGCTTCCGCCATGACGCTATGGCGGCCGAAATATTGCAGCAGAGACTGGCCCGGCGTGGCGTGCTCTGTGCCGTGCGTAACCAGGCACTGCGTTTCTCACCTCACTACTACACGCCGCTGGAACACCTGGATCAGGCATTGAACCTGATAGACGAGATCGTTGAAACAACGGCCTGAGACGGCCGGCCTGTTCCTTGCACAACTTGGGTTTGCGATCCACTGCCAAAAAAGGATTTAATAGGGTGCGGCCTCCGCTTTGATTCGCCGCTGCGCGAATCGGATGCAGTAACACCCGTTCTCTCGCATCAACTATACGAACAAGGGAGTCGTGTCGTGTTCATCATTTTGCTGCTGGTTTTCGTCGGCGTATTTCTGGCTCTGGCCTATCTGCGGGCCAAGGCCCTGGTATGGACCGCGGCCGTTGCCACCGCCTTGCTGGTGATCAGCCTGCTGGATATCGGCCCGGTAGTGACCACCACACTATGGGTTCTTTTTGTGTTGCTGGCGACGGTTCTCAATCTGCCGCCGCTGCGGGCACGCCTGGTGTCCAGTCCGGTACTCAAGTTGTTCCGCAAGATTCTGCCTCCCATGTCACAGACCGAGCGGGATGCCTTGGAAGCCGGAAGTGTGTGGTGGGATGGTGAACTGTTCAGTGGCAATCCAGACTGGCACAAGTTGCTGGCCTATCCCCCCTCCCGTCTCAGCGAAGAAGAGCAGGCCTTTCTCGACGGGCCGGTGGAGGAACTCTGCGCCATGCTCGATGACTGGCGCATCAACCAGAAACTCAACGACCTGCCACCGGAAGTCTGGCGTTTCATTAAGGAAAACCGTTTTTTCGGCATCATCATTCCCAAAGAATACGGCGGCTTGGGATTTTCCGCCCGCGCCCATTCCGAAATCGTGCTGAAGATCTCCAGTCGCAGCATCGCCGCCGCGGTGACGGTGATGGTGCCCAATTCGCTGGGGCCGGCGGAACTGTTGTTGCGTTACGGAACCCAGGAGCAAAAAGACTATTATCTTCCCCGCCTGGCCCGGGGCGAGGAAGTGCCCTGTTTCGCTCTCACCAGTCCCGAGGCCGGCAGTGACGCCAGTGCCATTCCCGACTACGGCATCGTCTGCCGACAGCATTTCAATGGCCAGGACGACGTACTGGGCCTGCGGGTGACCTGGAACAAGCGCTATATCACTCTGGGGCCGGTGGCCACGGTGCTGGGCCTGGCTTTCAAGGCCAGGGATCCCGACGGCCTGCTGGGCGACGACCCCGAGCCGGGGATCACCTGCGCCCTGATACCCACCAATCATCCCGGGGTTGAAATCGGCCGGCGGCATCATCCGTTGGGAGTGGGTTTTCAGAACGGCCCCAATTCTGGACGAGAGGTTTTCATTCCCATGGACTGGGTCATCGGGGGGCAACAACAGGTGGGCAAGGGCTGGCGCATGCTGATGGAATGCCTGGCCGCCGGACGTTCCATTTCCCTGCCGGCCCTGAGCGTGGGCGGAGCCAAGTTCGCCAGCCTGAGCATGGGAGCCTATGGCCGCATCCGCAAGCAATTCAAGACGCCCATCGGATTTTTCGAAGGCATAGAGGAAGCCTTGGCGCGCATCGGTGGCAACTGCTACATGATGGATGCCGCCCGCACCCTCACCACCGGCGCCCTGGACAGCGGCGAGAGTCCCTCGGTGATCTCCGCCATTCTCAAATACCAGCTCACCGAGCGCATGCGCCAGGCCATCAACGACGCCATGGACATCCAGGGTGGCGCCGGTATTTGCCAGGGGCCGCACAACATCCTCGGGCGTATCTATCAGGCCATTCCCATCAGTATCACCGTGGAAGGAGCGAATATCCTCACCCGTTCGCTGATCATCTATGGCCAGGGAGCCATTCGCTGCCATCCTTATGTGTTGGCGGAAATCCAGGCAGCACAGGATTTTGACCAGGTTCGCGCCCAACGCAATTTCGACCGCGCCCTATGGGGACACGTGGGTTTCGTCCTAAGCAACTTCGCCCGCGCCCTGTGCCAGGGGGTCACCGGGGCACGCCTGGTGCACACGCCCGAGGTGGCTGGAGAAACCCGGCGCTACTATCAGCAACTCAGCCGCTACAGCGCGGCCTTCGCCTTTCTCTCCGACATGGCCATGCTCAGCCTGGGGGGTGCCCTGAAACGCAAGGAAAAACTCTCCGGGCGTTTTGCCGACGTGCTCAGCCTGCTCTACCTGTGCTCCGCTACCCTCAAGCGTTACGAGGACGAAGGCCGTCAGCAGAGTGATCTGCCCCTGGTGCGCTGGGCCTGCGAAGATAGCCTCCATCGTATCGAACAGGCCCTGGATGGTTTGCTGAGCAATTTTCCCAACCGGCCCCTGGCCTGGTTGCTTCGAAGGGTGATATTTCCCACCGGGCGCCATGCACGCCCCCCCAGCGATCGCCTGGGCCGCAAAGTGGCGCGTTTTCTACTCACTCCCTCGGAGGCGCGCAATCGCCTGGTGGCGGGAGTGTATATCCCCAGCGATCCCGGTCAGCAGATCGCCCGCATGGAAGCCGCCCTGGCCCAGGCGGATATCATCGATGCATTGGAAAAACGCCTGTTCCGCGCGCGCAAGAAGGGTGAAATCGAGGGCTGGGATACGCTGGAACTGCTGCAGGCTGCCCATGCCAAGGGCCTGGTCAGCGACGAGGAGGCCGAACAATACCGTCGCTACGATGCCTTGCGGCGCGAGATCATCCGGGTGGACGACTTCGCTCCCAACGAGTTCCGGCTGGAATCATGATGTCGCCGTGGCATGATGGACAGATCAATCAAGGAGAGCACAAATGGCGGTAAAAACACAGCTCAATGGTAGAAAAGTCTATGTGGTCGACGGTGCCCGCACCCCGTTCCTCAAGGCCCGCGGCAAGCCGGGACCCTTTGTCGCCGCCGACCTCGCCGTGGCCGCGGGCCAGTCTCTGCTGGCACGCCAGCCCTTCGAGCCCGACGTCTTCGACGAGGTCATCGCCGGCTGCGTGATGCCGGGCCCCGACGAGGCCAATATCGCCCGGGTGGCGGCGTTGCGCCTGGGATGTGGCGACAAGGTACCGGCCTGGACCGTGCAACGCAATTGCGCCTCGGGGATGCAAGCACTGGATTGCGCGGCGCACAATATCGCCAGCGGCCGCTCCGACCTGGTGCTGGCCGGTGGCATCGAAGCCATGAGCCATGCACCGGTACTGCTCAATCTGGAGATGGTCAACTGGCTGGCCGACTTCAGCCGGGCCAAGAAACCCCTGCACAAGCTCAAGCAACTGGCCAGGCTGCGCGGCAAACATCTCAAGCCGGTGATCGCCCTGCTGCGTGGTCTAACCGACCCAGTGGTTGGGCTATCCATGGGACAGACCGCGGAGAACCTGGCCTACCGTTTCAACATTTCGCGCCATGACATGGATGCCTTCGCGGTAGAGAGTCATCGCCGTCTGGCTGCCGCCCAGGATGGAGGACTGCTGGACGAAATCGTTACCCTCTACGACACCCAGGGCAATTATTACCAACACGACGATGGCCTGCGGCGTGACACCGACATGGTCAGCCTGTCCAAACTCAAGCCGGTATTCGATCGCAAGTTCGGCAAGGTCACCGCGGGTAACAGCGCCCAGGTTACCGATGGCGCCGCCTGGCTGATCCTGGCCAGCAGCGTGGCGGTGAAAAAATACAAGTTGCCGGTGCTGGGGGAAATCGTCGACAGTCAGTGGGCGGGCCTGGAACCGGCCCAGATGGGGTTGGGGCCGGCCTATGCCATGGCGCCTCTGCTGCAGCGCCACAAGCTGGGTATCGAGGATGTGGACTATTGGGAAATCAACGAGGCTTTCGCCACCCAGGTGCTGGCCTGTATCGAGGCCTGGAAGGACGACGTGTTCTGCCACAAGGAGCTGGGTTTGAAAAAGGCCCTGGGCGAGATCCCCCACGAACGGCTCAACGTGGATGGTGGTGGTATCAGTATAGGTCATCCGGTGGGCGCCAGCGGGGCCCGCATCGTATTGCACCTGCTCAAGGTGATGCAGCGCGAGGATGCCCGCCGCGGCATCGCCAGTCTGTGTATCGGCGGCGGCCAGGGTGGCGCCATGTTGCTGGAACGGAATTAGAGGACTATGCCCATGAATGCAGACAAGAGCTATATCCACTGGCGCGTGGAAACCGATGCCGAGGGCATTTGGTGGTTGCACATCGACCAGGCCGACAGCAACACCAACGTGCTCAACGTGGCCGTGCTGGAAGAGCTGGAAGACATTCTCAATCGCTGCGCGGCACAAAAGCCCCTGGGCGTGGTGTTTCTCTCGGACAAGGAAAATGGTTTCATCGCCGGCGCCGACATCAAGGAATTCACCCAGATCCAGGATCAGGACATGGCGGTGGAGCACATTCGTCGCGGCCAGCTTATCATGGACAAGATCGAAGCCCTGCCCTGTCCCAGCGTGGCCCTGATCCACGGTTTCTGCATGGGCGGCGGCCTGGAGCTGGCGCTGGCCTGTCGCTATCGCATCGCCGAGGACGGCCCCAAGACCCGCCTGGGTCTGCCCGAGGTGCAACTCGGTATTCATCCCGGCTTCGGTGGCAGCCTGCGCCTGCCACGCCTGATCGGCGCGCCGGCAGCCATGGACCTGATGCTCACCGGCAAGAGCGTCAATGCGCGCAAGGCGAAAAAACTGGGTATCGTGGACTATACCGTGCCCAGCCGGCATTTCCTGTCCTCGGCGCGCAAGGTCATCGTGGACAAACCACGGGGTTCCCGGCCCGGGCGCCTGCAACGCTGGTCCAACAGTGCGCCGGTGCGCCCTCTGTTGGCCAGCATGATGCGCAAGCAGGTGTCGAAAAAGGCCCGACCCGAGCACTACCCTGCGCCCTATGCGCTGATCGAGCTTTGGCGTCGGCACATGGGCAAGCCCGAGCGTATGTTGGCCGAGGAGGCCCGTTCGGTGGCGCAACTGGTCATTGGGGAAACCTCCAGAAACCTGGTCAGGGTCTTCTTTCTGCGTGAGCAGCTCAAGGCGCATGGAAAGTTGCCCGAACAACTTCGTGACAAGCACATCGAGCATGTGCATGTAATCGGCGCCGGTGTGATGGGGGGGGATATCGCCGCCTGGTGTGCTCTGCGGGGCTTGCAGGTCACCTTGCAGGATCGCAGCGAGGATGTCATCGCCAAGGCCCTGGCGCGGGCCAACAAACTGTTCCAGCGCAAGCTGCGCGGCGACCGCCTGGGCATCATCGCCGCCCGCGATCGCCTGCGACCGGACGTGGAAGGCCTGGGAGTAGCGCGTGCCGACATGGTCATCGAAGCCATCATCGAGGATATCGAGGCCAAGCAGGCTCTCTACCGCGAGATCGAGCCACGCATGAAGGCCGATGCCCTGCTCACCACCAACACATCGAGCATTCCCCTGCAAACCCTGGGCGAAGCGCTGGACAAGCCCGGCCGCCTGGTGGGACTGCATTTCTTCAATCCAGTGGCGAAGATGCCCTTGATCGAAATCGTCACCGCCGATGCCACCGAACAGGAATCGGCCCAGCGAGTAGCCGCTTTCGCCAAACAGATCGGCAAACTGCCGCTGCCGGTGAAGAGCGCGCCAGGTTTTCTGGTCAACCGCATTCTCATGCCCTACATGATGGAAGCCGTGCGCCTGCGCGAGGAAGGTGTTCCCTCTGTGGAGATCGACCAGGCAGCGCTGGATTTCGGCATGCCCATGGGACCCTTGCACCTGGCCGATACCGTGGGCCTGGACATCTGTCTCTCGGTGGCCGAGATCCTGGGGCGGGAACTGGACATGGAAATACCCGGCGCGCTGCGCGACATGGTGGGCCAGGGCAAGCTGGGCGTCAAGAGTGGCCAGGGGTTCTACAGTTACGACAAGGGCAAGAAAAGCGACCCGGGCAAGGCCTCCCCGGACTCAGCCAATGCCGAAATCATTGACCGCCTGATGGGACGCTTGCTCAACGAGGCCATGGCCTGTTTGCGCGAGCAGGTGGTGGAGAATCGCGACCTGTTGGATGCCGGTATCGTCTTTGGCACCGGCTTTGCGCCATTTCGTGGCGGCCCGCTCAATTATGCTGAGCACGAGGGCTTCGATACCTGGCTGGAAAAACTGCGACGCCTGGAACACCAGCACGGGGCATTCTTCCACCCCGACCCCTATTGGCAGCAGTTCGCCACCCCGGCAGCCATAGAGCCGGCGCAGACAAATTGATTGAATGAGAGGCCACCGGTTGAAACCGGTGGCCCGGTCTCGCTTTACTTTTCCGCTTCTTTCAGGCCCAGCTCAATACCCCACCGGTCTGGTACTCGGTAACCCGGGTTTCGAAGAAGTTCTTCTCCTTGCGCAGGTTGGCCTGCTCGTCCAGCCAGGGCAGGCGATTGCTGGCACCGGGGAAAGGCTCCTCCATGCCCAGGGTCCTGGCGCGACGGTTGGCTATGAAACGAAATTGCTCAACATGGCCTTCGCGGGTATAGCCGGGAATGGGTTTTTCCAGCAGATAGGCGGCATAGGCCTCCTCCGCCGCCTCGGCCTCGTCCCATAATTCGCGTATGGCGCGAGGATCCAGGGTGAGATTCTCCTCCTTGAGAATTTGCTTCACTACCCGCAGGCCGAAGGAACAGTGCATCACCTCGTCACGCATGATGTACTGCAGCTGCTCTGCGGTGCCTTTCATCAAGCCACGTCGCTGCAAGGCAAAGATGGGGCTGAAGCCGTTATAGAACCAGCAACCCTCGAAAATGGCGGCGAAGAAAAAGTAGGCCATGACGAAATTTTCCAGCTCGTCGCGCCGCTTAAGGTCGATATCCGGGCGCAGGATGGAGTCCAACCGTTGGTTGCAGATTAGAATTTTCTGGTGGATTTCCGGCACCACCCGGTAGCGGTTGTAGATCTCTCCCTGATCCAGGCCTATGGTCTCGATACAGTGCTGGTAAGTCCAGGTGTGCAGGGCTTCCTCGTAGACCTGACGGGCCTGGTAGATTTGCAGCTCCGGCGCGCTCATCTTCTCCATCACTGCCAGGCCGATGTTGCGCATGGCGAGAATATCGGAGGTGGTGAGATAGGCCAGCACGTTCTCGTACACATGGCGCTCCTCTGGCGTGAGGCGATGCTGGTAGTCGTGCACGTCCTGTGACATGTTGATGTCCAGGGGCGTCCAGTGATTCTTGTTGGCATTGAGAAAGTAATTCCACGCCCAGGGATACTTGAAGGGCGCCAGTTGGTTAATGTCGCTCATGCCGTTGAGCACGCGCTTGTCTTCCGCGCGCACCGGTCGCGCGGCCAGGGTGGGCCGCTTTGTCACGGTTTTCTGTTCGGTGCCCTGCTCTTCGGCATTTTTCTCGGGCGTCAGTTGGCCCAGGGGGTCGTCCCAGTTCAGCATTTCGTTGCTCCTCTCGTCGGTCTATTGGCAAGCTTCGCAGTCGGGGTCGTCGATGGCGCAGACCTTGGATTGTTCCTCGGCCAGTGTGTCTCCGCGTTCGCCCTTGTCCACATGAGTGGCCCCACGGGAACGCAAGTAATAGGTACTTTTCAGACCACGTACCCAGGCCAGCTTATAGAGTCGGTCCAGCTTGATGCCGGAAGGCTCGGCCAGATAGAGATTGAGGCTTTGTGATTGGTCTATCCATTTCTGCCGGCGTGCCGCGGCCTCGATCAGCCAACGCGGGTCGATCTCGAAGGCGGTAGCGAAGAGTTGCTTGATCTCCTCGGGAACCCGCTCGATGTGGGCCAGGGAGCCGTCGTAGTACTTGAGGTCGTTGACCATTACCTCGTCCCACAGTCCCAGGGCCTTGAGCCGGCGCACAAGATAGGGATTGACCACGGTGAATTCGCCAGACAGGTTGGATTTCACGAACAGGTTCTGGTAGGTGGGTTCGATGGATTGGGATACTCCGCAGATGTTGGCGATGGTGGCGGTGGGCGCGATCGCCAGGCAATTACTGTTACGCATGCCCACGGTTTTCACCTGTTCGCGCAGACTATTCCAGTCCAGGGTCTGGCTGCGGTCGATCTGCAGGTACTGGCCTCGATTCTTGGCCAGCAGTTCGATGGAGTCTATGGGCAAGATGCCCTGGCTCCACAGGGAGCCGGAAAAGCTGGCATAGCAACCACGTTCGCGCGCCAGCTCACTGGAGGCCTTGATGGCGAAATAACTGATGGCCTCCATGGAACGGTCGGCGAATTCCACCGCGGCTTCACTGGCATAGGGTATGTCCAGCTCGAACAGGGCATCCTGGAAACCCATCAGTCCCAAGCCCACCGGTCGATGACGCAGGTTGGAGCGGCGCGCCTGGGGCACGGCGTAGAAATTGTAGTCGATCACGTTGTCGAGCATGCGCATGGCCGTGGTGACGGTGGCCTCGAGTTTCTCCAAGTCCAGGCGACCGTCCTTGATGTGCGCCGGCAGGTTGATGGACCCCAGATTGCACACGGCGATCTCGTTCTCGCTGGTGTGCAGGGTGATTTCTGTGCACAGGTTGGAGCTGTGCACCACGCCTGCGTGCTGGTTGGTATAGCGCAGATTGCAAGGATCCTTGAAGGTGATCCAGGGATGGCCGGTTTCGAACAGCATGCCCAGCATCTTGCGCCAGAGTTCGACCGCTTTCACCGTCTTGCTGATACGCAGTTCACCACGGGCGGCGCGTTCTTCCAGCTCCAGATAGGCGGCCTCGAAGGCTTTACCGGTGAGTTCATGCAAGTGGCCGGCCTCGTCCGGTGAAAACAGAGTCCACTCCCCTTCTTCCGCCACCCGCTTCATGAACAGGTCGGGCACCCAGTTGGCGGTATTCATGTCGTGGGTGCGACGCCGCTCGTCACCGGTGTTCTTGCGCAGGTCGAGAAAATCCTCGATGTCGATGTGCCAGGTCTCCAGATAGGCGCAGACCGCACCCTTGCGCTTGCCCCCCTGGTTGACCGCCACCGCAGTGTCGTTGACCACCTTGAGAAACGGCACCACACCCTGTGAGCTGCCATTGGTGCCCTTGATATGGGCACCCAGGCCACGCACCGGGGTCCAGTCGTTGCCCAGGCCACCGGCAAACTTGGACAACAGGGCATTGTCGCGAATAGCCGAATAAATTCCTTCCAGATCGTCGGGCACAGTGGTGAGGTAGCAACTGGAGAGCTGTGGCCGCAGGGTGCCGGAATTGAACAGGGTGGGCGTGGAGCTCATGAAGTCGAAAGAGGACAACAGGCGATAGAACTCGATGGCCCAGTGCTCTCGATCGATTTCATTGATGGCCAGGCCCATGGCCACGCGCATGAAGAAAGCCTGGGGCAGCTCGAAGCGCACATTGTCATGATGGATGAAATAACGGTCGTAGAGCGTTTGCAGGCCCAGATAGGTGAACTGGCGGTCGCGTTCAGGCTGCAAGGCGGCGGCCAGCTTGTCCAAGTCGAAACGTAGTAGTTCGCCATCGAGCAGTTCCAGTTCCACGGCCTTTTTCAGATAGGCCTTGAAATATTCACCGTACTGGACAGCCATGGCCTGATGATCGCTGGCCTCGATGCCACCGAGAAAACCCAGCGCCTCGTGGCGCAGCTTGTCCAGCAACAGGCGGGCCGCAAACAGGCTGTAGTTGGGCTCCAGATCGATCAGGGCCCGGGCGCTCATGATCATCATGTCGCGCAGCTCGCTGGCGCGGATGCCCTTGTAGATACTGTTCTTCAGCTCCTCGAACACCCGTTCGGCGCTGACGTCCGCCAGCCCTTCTCCGGCCCGCTCGATCTGGCGACGCAGCTGGGTCTCGTCCAGCAGGCGAGTGGTGCCATCGTCGTCCACGATACTGAAGCTGGATTGTTCCCGGGGCTGTTCGGCGGCACGCTCCTGGGCATGCTCGGCCCGATACAATACATAGGCCCGCGCCACCTTGTGCTCGCCGGCACGCATCAGGGCCAGCTCCACCTGGTCCTGGATGTCCTCGATGTGTACCGTGCCACCGGCAGGTTGACGACGGAACAAGGCCTCAACCACTTGCTGGGTGAGACGTTCCACCACCTCGTGGATGCGGCTGGAATCCTTGGCCACACCGCCTTCCACGGCGAGGAAGGCCTTGCCCAGGGCAACCTTGATCTTGTTGCGGTCGAATTGGGTCAATTCACCATTGCGCCGGATGACGCGGTAGCGATCCGATGCTTGGCTAGCCGTGGCGGCCGGATGCTGGGCATAGTCGAGTGCTTCGTATGGCATGTATTCCCCTCCAGGAAACCCGTTGTGTGGAACAAATGCTCGAAGCTCGCGAGGAAAGGAAGGGACACAGGCGGCAAGCCAAAGCCAGGACAGGCATTGCCGGACGGTCTCCACCTACGGCCTTGACGCGAGGCTCGGGCGGTCCTTCTCCGGCCGGGTATTCGGACTCGGGGGCGCGGGCGGATCGCCCTTGCCTACGGCCACGGCTTCCCATCGTATCGACAGTGCCTGATGCGCATCATTACTCGAATGGCATCCGGTGGCCTTCGTTCCCCCATACCGCTGCGCGACAGTCCCGGATTCTCACCGGGTTCCCTGCAAGCCTTGCTTGCACCCCAATATATTGGGGGCAGCCGGAGATGAGGGCACAATATAGCCCCTCCCCGCAGAGCTTGCAAGTTTCATTTTGCTCCATTATTCAGACGCTGCGCCAGTTCGATGAATGCCCGCACATAGGCTGCCCTGCTGTCGCTGTCCCGTACCGCGGCATGCAAGGTACCCCACAGGCCCTGCTCACCGAGACGACAGGTGCTCAGACGATGGGCCGGCGTCTGGGCTCGCAACACCCAATCCGGCAATACCGCCACCCCCTGACGAATGGCCACCAGTTGCAGGATCATGGGGGTAAGCTCGGCCCGACGCCAGGCGACAGGGCGCACGCCCGCGGGATCGAGAAAACGCCGGAACACATCCAAGCGATGAGCTTCCACCGGATAGGTGATCAGGGTCTCGCTGGCCAGGTCGACCGGTGCCACCCACTCCCTACCAGCCAGGGGATGGTCAGGTGCCACCGCCAGCAAGGCTTGGTAATCGAACAGGGGGTGGAACACCACCCCACGTAGCTCTACCGGGTCGGAGGTGATCACCAGATCCACTTCGCCCCGGGTGAGCGCGGGCATGGGATCGAAACTCACTCCCAGGCGGATGTCCACGTCCACGTCGGGCCAATCCTGGCGATAGCGCTCCAGGGTGGGCAGCAGCCATTCGAAACAGGCATGGCATTCGATGGTGAGGTGCAGGCGCCCGCTATCGCCACCGGCCAAGCACTGGAGTTCGTGTTCCATGGCAGCCACCTGGGGCAACACGCGCTGCGCCAGGTCCAGCAGGCGTTGCCCTGCCGGACTCAGGCGCAGAGGTTTGTGGTGGCGCAGAAACAACGGCACTTCAAAGTGTTGCTCGAGAGACTTGATCTGATGCGAGAGTGCCGATGGTGTCAAGTGGAGTTGTTCAGCAGCGGCCGCCAGAGTGGAATTCTGAGCCATGGCCTGAATCAGGCGCAAATGTCGCAACTCTATAAACATGATGAACCAAATTCAATATTTTGTTCAAAAAATTGAGATTGATTGAATAATATACCTGACCGATACTTCAGCGCAACAACTCTCAAACAAGGAATCCTCACATGATCACAACTCACAACCTCGGTTTTCCCCGCATCGGCGCCCAGCGCGAACTCAAGCACGCCCTGGAAGCCTATTGGCGCGGTGAGATTGATGCCAGCACGCTGGAAAGCAACGGCCGCCGCCTGCGCGAATGCCACTGGCGCCTGCAACGGGATGCCGGCATCGACTGGATTCCCGTGGGTGACTTTTCCTGGTACGACCAGGTGCTGGACATGAGCGCCCTGTTGGGCGTGGTGCCTGCCCGCTTCGGCTGGCAAGGCGGTAGTGTGGAACGCGACCTGTATTTCCGCATGGCCCGTGGGCGGGCCCCCACTGGCGAGCCGGCCAAGGCCTGTGAAATGACCAAATGGTTCGATACCAATTATCATTACATCGTGCCGGAATTCACTAGGGATCAAAAGTTTGTGCTCAGTTCCGAAACTCTTTTCGAACAAGTGCGCGAGGCACACGAGCTGGGCTTCAAGGTAAAACCGGTGATCCTGGGACCCTTGTCCTACCTCTGGCTGGGCAAGACCCGCGAGGCCGATTTCGACAAACTGGACTTGTTGGACGAGCTGTTGCCGGCCTATGGGGAAATTCTCCGGCGCCTGGAGAACATGGGCGTAACATGGGTGCAGATCGACGAGCCTATTCTGGTGCTGGACTTGCCAGCGTCTTATCGCAGCGCTTTCGAAACCTGTTACAACCGGCTCCAGGGCGGCAAGCTCAAGCGCCTTCTGGCTACTTATTTCGGTGCTCTGGAGGACAATCTCTCTCTGGCCTGCCAGTTGCCCGTGGACGGCCTGCACATCGATGCCGTGCGGGCGCCGGAACAGGTGGACCAAGTAGCCACCTGGCTGCCCGACTACAAGGTCTTGTCCGTGGGCCTGGTGGATGGGCGCAACATCTGGCGCACCGATCTCGATGCGGCGCTGGAACGCCTCGTTCCCCTGGCCGAACGGCGTGAACAACTCTGGCTGGCACCGTCCTGTTCCCTGTTGCACGTCCCGGTAGATCTGGATGAAGAAACCGGGTTGGATCCCGAAATCAAGCACTGGCTGGCTTTCGCCAAACAGAAACTCGACGAGGTCAACCTGTTACGCCAGGGCCTGGAGCAGGCTGACGATCCCACCGTGCAGATGGCCCTGGCCGCCAGCCGCGAGGCCGTGGCCGCGCGCCGCGCCTCACCTCGCATTCATCGCCCCGAAGTCCATCAGCGCTGCCAGTCCATAGAGGAGAACATGTACCAGCGCGCGCATCCCTATGCCGAGCGCGCTCCCTTGCAACGCCAGTGGCTGCAACTTCCCCTCTATCCCACCACCACCATCGGCTCCTTTCCGCAGACCCCCGAGATCCGCCGCCTGCGGCGTGAGTACAAACAGGGCCGGGTGAACGAGCAAGAGTACGTGGCGCAAATTCGCGCGGAGATCGCCCGCACCGTGCAACGCCAGCACGAGCTGGGTCTGGACGTACTGGTACACGGCGAGGCCGAACGCAACGACATGGTGGAATACTTCGGCGAACAACTGGAGGGCTTTGCCTTCACCGGCAACGGCTGGGTACAATCTTACGGTTCACGTTGCGTCAAGCCCCCCATCATCTACGGCGACGTATCTCGTCCACGTCCCATGACCGTGGATTGGATATGCTATGCCCAGAGCCTCACCGACAAACCCATGAAAGGCATGCTCACCGGTCCGGTGACATTGCTCAACTGGTCTTTCGTGCGCGACGACCAACCGCGCGCCCAGACCTGTGAGCAGATCGCCCTTGCCCTGCGCGACGAGGTGCAGGATCTCGAGGGCGCCGGTATCAAGGTGATCCAGATCGACGAGGCCGCCCTGCGCGAAGGCCTGCCCCTGCGTCAGGCTCAGTGGCAACACTATCTCCAGTGGGCGGTGAGAGCCTTCCGTCTGTGTGCCTCGGGCGTGGTCGACGACACCCAGATCCACACGCACATGTGTTATTCCGAGTTCAACGATATCATCGAGGCCATTGCCGCCATGGATGCCGACGTAATCACCATCGAGACCTCCCGCTCGCAAATGGAGCTACTGGATGTATTCGAGCGTTTCCAATACCCCAACGAAATAGGCCCGGGCGTGTACGATATCCACTCACCCAATGTCCCCAGCGTGGACGACATGGTGCAGTTGATGCGCAAGGCCGCCCAGCATATTCCCGCCGAGCGGCTGTGGGTCAATCCCGATTGTGGACTCAAGACCCGCGCTTGGCCCGAGGTGGAACAGGCCCTGCACAACATGGTGGTCGCGGCTCGCCGGTTGCGCGAGGAAAGCGGGCGGCAGAGCGCCGCCTAACACGCCTCGACCGGGAAGTCCAAAACAAAGGGGTCAAAGTAATTGAATTGCTATGCCCCTTTGTTCATGGTCCCTTTGATGAGAATCAATTGCTCTGACCCCTTTGATGCTGACCCCTTTGATGTTGTGATGACCTGCTCTCTTCAGTGTGGCTCTGTGTTGGCATGGGTTGCCCTTCCTCAGCATCATCCACGCGCCTTGAGGATGGGTAGGTCAAAACATAATGTCCAGGACTACTGTGACGCCGCTGGCGCAGCAGATCACGCCAGTGGTAACACACCAGTCCCAGGAGGATACAAGCCGTGCCCAGCAAGACATCCGGATCGAGGGTTTCACCATTTAGCCAGCGCCCCAGCCACAGGGCCGTCACCGGTGTGATCAGGGTCAACAGCGCCATGCTGCCGGTGCTCAGATGTTGCAGGGCGTAATAGAACAGAGCCGCTCCCAACACCGAGCCCACCACACCGAGGTAGACGATGGAACCCGCCGCATGTCCTGGAATCCGCTGAGGCCAGGTCGCCCCGCTGAGCAGCCAGGTGAGCAGGAACAGCGGTGCTGCCAACATCAGACCGCCGGTATTCATGGTCATGGGATGCAGGCGCGTTCCCGCGCGTTTGGCCCATACCGTGCCCAGAGAATGAATCAGCGAGGCCAGCAAGACTGCCATGATACCCCACTGTGCCTGCGGACCCAGTGTCACCTGATGGTCGAATATCCAGGCCAGTCCCACAAAACCCAAGCCCATGCCCACCAGCTTGAGGAAGGTGAAACTCCGTTCTCCCAGCAGCACACGCGCAAACAGGGCGGTGAACAGGGGCGTGAGCCCGAACAGGACCGAAATCAGCCCGGAGTTCACATATTGCGCCCCCCAGTAGACACTCAACATACTGCTGTACAGCGGCAACCCCACAGCCAGGTAAACCTGCCAGGCGGCTTTGTCCCAAGGCAGACGGCGTCGCCATAGCCACATCAACAGGCTGGCCACCGACAGGCCCACCAGCATGCGACCGGTGATGCCAAACAGAAAACCCACCTCCTCGCCGCTCCACTTGATCGCCAGCGGCGTGGTGGACCAGATCAACACGATGCCCAAATAGGCCAGGGGCACGGACATGACGACACTCCTTGCTTTGGGACGAAAAAAAGGCCACGAATCGTCTGATCCGTGGCCTTGGAATGCGTTTTTTAAACTGGATTGAACTAGTAGACTTGAGTCAACGCCTCGCACACCACGGAATCCCCCCCTGGCCAAACGGGCCAAGCGCGATCACAGATATCTCCGCGGCGCATATTGCTCATGTGGGCAGTGTGTGGTTACAGCAGATCTTTGTCAAGCCCCGCCTCCCAAAGTCGCTCCTTTGAAGCATCTAAAAACAATTCTCCACTCGCGCCACGCCCGCCACCCTGCTCTTGACCAGGCGCTCCACGATATTGCGCAGATCCAGAACCGAATTGGGACAACCGGCGCAAGCCCCCTTCATGCGCACCTTGACCACATTTTGCTCGATGGCCACCAACTCGATATCCCCCCCGTCCTGAGCCAGGATCTGGCGCGCCTCGTCGATGGCGGCCGCCACCTGTGCAGCATCCACCGGTCCTGTCACCGGCTCGTCATCGTGCTCGGCCGCTTGGGCCGCCAGATGCTGTACCCGCGCCAGACGCAGCGCCATGGCCATGTCGATTTCCTCTATGGCGTCCAGCTCTTCTTCGGAATAGACATGCTCGGGATCATCGGAAAGTAAATCTTCAAGGCGTTTCTCTGTCATCGTACTTCACCGGCCTTGGGGCGACTTCATGCTATCATTGGCATCATGCAACACAAACCCAGACTCATCAGTTTCGACCTCTGCCCCTTCGTGCAACGCTCGGTTATCACCCTGTTGGAAAAAGGCGTGGCCTTCGAGCGCATCGACATCGATCTGGCCAAACCGCCAGCCTGGTTCCTCGACATCTCGCCCCTGGGCAAGGTGCCCGTGCTGCAGATGGGCGACAGTGTATTATTCGAGTCGGCCATCATCAATGAATATCTCGACGAGATACATCCTCCTTCGATGCAACCCTCCGACCCCTTGCACCGGGCCATAAACCGGGCCTGGGCCGAAGTGGCCTCGGAGCTTATCGGCAGCCAGTATCACCTGATGCTGGCCAGTGACGAAACGGACTTCGAGCTTCACCATCACAGCATCGTGCAAGGCTTCAAGCGTCTGGAAGGCATTATCGTCGGGCCATTTTTCAACGGGGAAAGGTTTCAACTGGTGGATGCGGCCTTCGCGCCCTTGTTCACCCGTTTCCAGTTACTGGAACAGGCACATCCGCTGGGTCTGTTCGAGGCCCACCCCAAACTGGCGGCCTGGTCGGCGGCATTGCTGGCCAGACCTTCGGTGATCCAATCAGTGAAACCGACCTTCGCACAGGACTTCTATCGCTATATCCGCAAGCATGGCGGCGGCCATGGCGCCCACCTCTTTGCTGACAAGGCCCGGGAAATCATTTGATATCCAATAACTCGATATCGAATATCAAAGTCTCGTTGGGACCTATGCTTGGTGGTGCGCCACGTTCACCATAGGCCAATTGCGCTGGAATATAGGCTCGCCACTTGGCACCGACCCGCATCTTCTGCAGGATCTCCTGCCAGCCCTGAATGACCCCGTTGACAGGAAAAGTAGCCGGCTCACCACGGCTGTACGAGCTATCGAACTCCTTGCCATTGATGAGCGTACCGCGGTAATGCACCACCACGGTGTCGTTGGCCGTGGGCATATCCCCCTTGCCGGGCTGGATGATGGCGTATTGAATACCCGAGGCAGTGGTTTTGATGCCAGGCTTGTTCTTGTTCTCGGCCAGAAATTTCTCACCTGCCTCGCGGTTCTTCTTGGCCATGGCCTGCAACTTTCCGGCCTGCTGTTGTTGCAAGGCCCTCAGGGCGTCATTCATCTGCTGGTCGCTGAGACGCAAGGGCTTGGCCTGGCGAATATCTTCGATGGCTTGAACAAAGGCCTTGCTGTCGATCTCAATACCCCGCTGCAACATATCCAGGCCAATGCGGGCACCAATGGCGTAACTCCACTTGGCCTTGTCGTTGTCCAGCTCGGCCGCAGCCACGGAAAAACTGCCTAGCAGCAGGAGAACAGATACCCCGATAATGCTTCGTTTTTTCATGTATCTTCCATTTGTCGTGTAGGTAAAAGGGGCATTGAAGCATGTTTCCCTGGAAAATCCAATGTCCGCAACGAAATCTCAGGCTATCAAGTTAACATGGCTGACCAGGCTTCCTTCAACACTATCACCCAGCCAGACATCCTCTCCCAGACTCGCCCACGCCATTGCCCCCAGGCACGACCTTACATCTGCTGTTTGTCGCAACGTCAATACCAAATCGATCGTCAGGGGTGTATCCAGATAGAATTGAATCAGAAATATCAGTTTGTCACGTTGTTCACGATGGCGCAGCCATTGCTGAAACAACGCACTCTCATTGATTTCAATGTGTACCGCACACTTACCCATTCTATCCACCACTCGCTCGCCCAGTACGGCCTCGCCCAGCAGGGTGTTTTCACCCAGGTGTGCCTTTTGTTCCCTTGGAATACTTACCTGGCGTTCCACACAAGGCACGACATGCAAATCGTCGTTGGAAAAAACAGCTCGCAGCAAGGCCTCCAGTCCCGACAAAGAGCGGGGTCTCTGTGCAAGCAGGCCAAGATATGGCAACAACCCCCTTGGCTGTTCTGTTTTTTGTAACAGTGTGTCGTCACCCAGGCCCAATAGACTGAACAAAACCTGCCAATAGTCGCTATCGTCTTCTTCCACCATCTGTTGTGCCAGGCGGTATTTCAGCCATGCCCGATAGAGCAAGGGATAGAGGTGATGATGGATGATGTCGAGAAAGTCGCGCCCAGCCGATTCCTCGTCCCAGGCTTCATCGAGCAGATCTTCGGTATAGAAAAGGGGTAATGGCGAGGAAACCCCATACAACCCCATGAAGCTCGTCACCAAGGACAGTGTGCCGTTCTCACCCTGCTCCAGCCCGGTGATCTCCGTCATGGGGTAGTCGAGACTGAGTTCCGGACGGATACCAATGTCCTCGACCGGGCAGACGCGCAAACGGGACAACAGGCGCAGCGCCTGAAAGAATTCGTAGCAGCTTATATTGCCCTCTAGATCCTGGATCAGATCAATGGGCGATTGCCCAATCTCGCTGGCCATTGGAATTGTTCTCCCGTGCTGGCTTCCACCAGGGTGGTTTGGGTATAGCAATTGATCGTAGTGAAACTACTGAATAACTGATCGGCAATGGCACCAAAAAGATAGAAGTCACCCAGGCTAGAGAAATGTTCCCTGCCTACGGTCACTTCGATGTTCTGCCCTCGCATGGGAATGCCCCCGATCAGGCAATCAGCGGGTTTCACCGTTATGGATCGAATACCTTCGATACGTTTGCGATTGGCCATTTCACTCTTGCGACTTCCAGTGCCTGGAAAGACATACAACTCCAGCAAGGAGCGAAAATTTTTCGCATCGGCCAGGGGGAGATAATTCAGCGACAAATGCGATAACAGACGCCACAGAATACCATTTCCCGCGGGAGACGGCACAGCCGTCGATGGAGACAGAATGTTTTCGAACTCCACCAGTTCGGAAGTCTGGCTGGTGGGACGAGAAATGTCACCGGGGCGCAACCTGCTGGCCAAATTGCCATTGGAACAAACCAAGCTTACCATCAATGTTTCCTGTAGCGGTATGGGATAGCCTGGTGGATAGTTCAGGTTTAACTTGAGTATTTCATCGCCATTGTCCTCGCGGGCCTGGAAGCGTGCTTCATATACGGGTCCGCCTCCCTCTGCCAGGGCAAACATGCCCAGAGATCCATACTCCAGTTTTTCACCACTACGTCGATTGTAACCAAGAACACGCCTGACCTGATGAATGGTATACTGGCCATTACGCGACTTTCTAGGCTTGATCTCGATTTCACTGCGACGTTGATCCAGGGTGACAGGCTCAGCCTCGTGCTCGAACAAATTGACCGCGGGTACCGCATGCAAAACAAAACGGTTTGTATCGATAGATGGCAAACGCAGAGAGGCCGTATTCAGATGAAGGCGCAGAATGAACTGCCCCGCATCCAATGTCTGCAAACCGTGTAGATCCTTCAGGTCGATAAAGAGAAACTTCTCTTTCAACATGAAGTATTCCTGGATCAGGCGGTAGGCGGGAAAACTGTGCTTGGGATAACTCAGCAAGGCCTCATTAGAAGAAAAACCCACCCTACTGACATGAGCGCGGGGTAATCGCCTCTCCACGCCGAGGCCATCCACGGTGGTAATACCCTGCAAGTGTTCCTGTAGCAACAGATACAAATCAGAAGCTCCGGGATAATCTCCTGCCAGATACAGCCTCAGGCTTTGCGGCTGCCATTGTGAGAGGCTGGTGGCCGACAACTGGAATTGCAGTTCGATGATCGAGTGATTGGCTCCTTGTTCTTCCCCCCTGGCCGACAACAGGCGCAGTGGCAACACTTCCAGATCATAACATGTGGAGAAACGGCAACTCACACCATCAACCTCGCTGGAGTCGACACATGTCCCGGCAGGAATGCACAAGCGATCCTTGAGAATGTTCTTGGGAGGAAAAACCATTATGGTCGCCGCAGGCAGGGGACGCAGATAGTGTGGATAGATCAACTGCATCAGGGCCTGGGCGAAATCCGGCAAGTCATCGTCCAGGCGCTTTCGGATGGAGCCGGTAAGAAAAGCGACCCCCTCCAAGATGCGTTCCACATCTGGATCGGCACTGGGACCGGAAAGCAGTGGCGCCAGGGATGGGTGAGCCTCGGCAAAGCGTGCGGCCTGGTGACGCAGGCGCTCCAGTTCACGATGATAATATGAAGCCTCTGACATTCCCATCTATTCCCGGGTTTCGATCACAGCCCGCCCATCGCCGGTAAGAACGAGATCGTATTTCAATGATACTTTTTGTTTCCCGAAAGACAACTGTCCTACCACCTGAAAACGCAACACGCCGAAATCGCCTTTTTTCTCACAGGCCATCACCTGTATCTCGCTCAGCCTTGGTTCGTAATAGCGGGTCGTGTCGTGTATGTTACGGATCAGTTGCTCCATCTCATCGGGTGAAAGCATGTTCTGCAGATTGGCGAAATCCATAAGGCCGTAATCTTCCGCTATGAGTACGCTGCCCTTCTGGGTATTGTAAATCCGAGCCAAGTCGGCCAATACCGAATCCGTATAATCGGACAGGGGTATATCATGCGACTGACCTCGTGACAGCTTTCGCAGCCGTTTGAGCAAACGTTCGCCGGGCATTAACGCCTCTCGCGTCTGTAGGACAAAGAGGGGAAATACCCATCTGTCTGTTTCATGTCATTTGATCCCAGGCATCCTCATATTCTATGCCATCGGGCTCCCACAGCCAGGTAATTCTCTCATAGGTGAAAAAGACATCTTCCATGTGTCGCAAGGTTTCATTGCTACGGTCGAGCACATTGGGAACCCAGGGATGCATACGGGTGATCTGGGCGTTTTCCATCAAAATACTGAAATACAATTCCTCGCTACCCATATTGTCGATACGATACCAGTCCAACTTCACTTCGAGCAGGCGCTCCTCCTCACACAGCGCCTGGTAGAGCATGGGTGTGCTCTTGTCTGTTTCCTTGGTTATCATCATGGGACGATGGATGCGCCGACCGGCTGCCATGCCGCGTTGGTCGGTGGGTATTTCGACAGTATGATCAAAGGCTTGCACCAGGATCGTACCCTCTCGCTCTTCGATATCACAGGAACCCTCAATAAATCCTTGTTGCTCTCCGGTAATGCTCAAGTGTCCAGGCATCGGCATAATGCATCACCTCACTCGTTAAGATTTCTCCAGTTTCCCCCGGTCGGTCAGGGAGAATGGACTCCCCATGTATTTCATATGGGGAGTTATGCTCAGATTGATGAAATACCAATCTCCCTTCCCTTCCAGTTCCTCGATACGCAGCCGCGCTCTGCGCAAGGGCCGACGGGCCCTTACCGCCGTGGTGGGGTTGTCCATATCCGACACGAACTGGCGCAACCAGTCATTGAGTTCCCGCTCCACCTCTGTACGGTTCTTCCATGAACCAATATGCTCACGCTGCATTACTTTGATATAGTGTGAAAAGCGATTGATTATCATCAGATAGGTCAGCTCCCCACCCAGACGATGATTCAGCGCGGCCTCCTTGCCAGGGGGTGAATCTCCGAATTGTTTCATTTTCTGTATTGAGCGGGAACTATAGAATGCAACGGTCTCATCATGCTTGTGCACTGTCAGGGGAAGGAAACCAAACTCCACCAGTTCTGCGCTGCGCCTGTCGGAAACGAGCACCTCGGTGGGAATGGTGTTTTTCTTCTCCATCGGCAGACGTCCTACAAATTCCAGACCTTCCACCGCACCATCCTCCTTGCCCGTGATGTTGGCACACCAACGGTATTTCGCAAAGCTGTCATTGAGTCGGCTGGCAAAGGCAAACGCCGTGTTTCCCCACAAGGGCTCCTGTTCAGGTGACGCCTGATAATCGAACCCTCTGATGCGATCATCGCCCGTTTCATAGGGTTTGCGCAACAAGAAGCGTGGTAAGGTCAGAGCAATATAGCGGGCGTCTTCACTTTCTCGCAGACTGTTCCATCTGGCAAACCTGGGCTGTTGGAAATGGGAGCTCAGATCTCGTAACCGCGCAAGATCGGCATACGTTTCAACATCAAAGAAGGCAGGTGATGCCGAAGCTATGAAAGGAGCATGAGCCATGGCGCATACACTGGCGATTTGCTGTAACAGGCGTATGTCCCGTGCTCCAGGACCAAAGGCATAGTCAGCGATCAAGGCCGCATAGGGCTGCCCACCAAACTGACCGAATTCCGAAGTATAGACACGCTGATAAAGGGCCGATTGAGTGACATCGGCACAATCCTCGAAATCATCCGCAAGACTCTCCTTGCTCACATCCAAAACACTCAGACGACAATTTTCTTCATAACGTGTTCTCTGCGAGAGGAAGTGCAAGCCACGCCAAGCCGATTCCAGCTCTTTCCAGGCCGCATTACTCACCACGACATCCCATTGCCGGCTAAGCCGAAGGTCGATCTCTGTAACATAGGAATCGAAATCTTCTGGCGTTAAATCCTGGGCAGGCTTCCCAAAGCCGAGAGTTTTCATCAATTCCACACTCAAACTCTCGTCGATGGTCTTGTCTTCACTCAAGGACAACAAGGACTCTCGTAGTTCCAGCAGTTTCCTAGTCAGCGGTATTTTCCACAATATATTTTCAGGCTCGAAATCTTGTAATGTCTCGAGCTCGACATCCACCGCCAGTTCGTCTTCGCCGTCGTTGTCCAGCAAACGATTGGGCAAGACAAGGTGTAGCTGTGGACGAATCCCAGACATCAGTGAATCGATATGACCGTGCTTGATTTCATGATAGCACTGTTCATCGATTTCCCGTGGTTCACTGGCACCGGAGAAATTTCCCATCACCAGTAAGCGAAATGGCAACTCTGTTTCCTCACTGCGAGAAGCATTCACTGATTTGTAGACCAGGTTGATGCGTTCTGCGAAGTTTTGTTCCATGGCAATATTCTCAACGCCAGCACTGCTGTACGGTGGCTGGTGGTGCAAGCGGAACGGCATCCAATACCTTTATGACGGGCTCCTGCCCGCTGATAGCGTAATTCACATCTATACCGCGCACGCCTTCATTGACGAGCTGTGAAGCCTGATCGGGAAAGTCATCAGGCACGAAAACCTTGCGTCCATCGCGAAAATCCAAAAGGAAATTACTGAATCCCTTGACGCCTTTATAAGTTCTCATCAGGCGCAGTTGCCCTATATCGATACGCAGATTGACATCACCACACTCCTCCAGTGACCAGTTGAATTCCCGGCTCACCGAGTAGTTGTAATTTGCCAGGGTCTGCACTCCATTAGCACAGTGTAAATCGAGAAAAGTGGCATAGGGCGAAATACGGGCCCCCTGGTTGACACCCGAAGGCAAGGCATCGATTTTCACCGTAAACTCATTACCCACGATGAAGCGCCCCGACGATGCGGCATTGATGAATTGTATGAATGGCTTTGTCCAGGACAGTTCATATTCTCCTACTCGCGCGGGGAGATAACCTTTCTGGAAGCGTTTTCTCAAGAAAGCTCCGGCCTGTTCGCTGACGTATTTCCAGACGACCCCCTGCTCGCCAATCAAAAGATTTCCCAGCCTGTTTTGTTCTACACCCTCCACCTCGGCAAGCACATTGTCTTCCCATGCCTGCTGTAGATAACAGCCAGCTTCCTTTTCCATGTAATCATAGGCCAGCTTTACAGGGCCGGTATAGAGTTGCCAGAATATGCTCGTACTGGGTGTCGGCTTGCCGATCAAGCCTTGCAAGGTTCTGATAGCCTTCCAGGCTACAGCCGGTGCGCCATCACCCGAGCTAGGATCGTCGGGCTTGTTGAACAAGGCCTTCATGGCGCCGTAGGACTGGCTGAGGGATTCGGCATTGAATACGGTCTCGGCCATGGCCTTGTTATAGGCATCAAGTGCCTTGGCGGCTTGCTCAAGCACCGCATCGAGTTCTTCCTGGCTCTTGCCATGCAGCTTTTTGGCCTTTTTGGCCGTTTTCATGCCCTGTTTTCCTGCCTTGGCGGCAACTTTTCCCGCGTTGCCAGCCTTACTGAGAATCTTCAAACCTTTCTTGGCGGCTTTCTTCAACAACTTCGAATCACCCGAAGATTCCCCTCTGGAGAAATTCTGCATGGCAACGAAATAATCGATCAATCTCCTGGAGGGAAAGCGTTGTGTCTCTGCAAAGGGTTTGAGTTCCTCATGCATGCGAACCATCAAAGAGAAATAGGGATTGCTGGAACTTGCCATCTGTTCCAGGGCTGACAACCATTCCTTTCTATCCCGAAGAGTTTGTTTTCCAAGGTCAAAACGGGAGGAGAAATCGACCCAGCTCTTGATATAGGCTAAGCGATAATATTTCTCGAAATCCTGCTTAATAGTATCGAGTTCACCGGCTCCCTCACTAGCCTGGGCCAGCTCCGCGAGGAAGTTCTCGATGAAATTTTTCCCTTCCACTGTGAAAGCCGGCATAACTACGGGAGCATCCTTGACGGTTTTGCTTCCACCCCAGAAATCTTCTAAGGTAACAGGCTTTCCAGCCTGAGCATTGGCCCATTCGATGATCCATCGATAATCACCATGATTTCTTTCGATGATATGCAGTAAGGCGGTTTGAAGAGAGCGTCTCTCCTCCAACAAGTCTATGCTGGATGGATGCCAGCGCAGATAGGCGAGATAGAGTTCGTTGAATAGCAAGGCGGATTCCCGGTTCAATCCTGCACCGGTCAATAGAAGATAATCAATGTCTATGGGATCCAGTTTATCCAGTTTATCCCCTTCACCCTTCAGGCGGCCATTCAACAAGTTGATGCGCCTGATCAGTCCGGCCGCCATGATACTGGTCTCACCGCTACGCAGTTGTCCTGCGATATTGTTCAGACCCTTGTCTATGGGAGACAGAACGCTTGTTTCAAACAACTCCCGATAACGATTGCGCAATAGCCTTTGTTGTTGGGATATTTCCGTCGAAGCCGTCCACGGAACCAGCCATTGGTCTTCGGCATCGGCCAGGCGGCTTATGAGGCTTTTCATGCGATAGAGCGATTGCAGTCGGTGGTTGATGTCTTGCTGTTGAAGAATAATGGGATCCTGGTTATGTCTGATTTCTTCCAGTTCCCCAAGATCTCGCAAAAACAACACGGTAAGACTTACCAACAACAATAAAGTGAGTCCACCACCAATACTGGTGGCATAACTGCGTACCGCACGTCGCATACGCTCAGCGCTGGGCAGGCTACGCAATAATCCCCTGTCGCCTGGCAACACCCGGGTGAAGAAATGATGTAGAAAAATCCCCTTGTCACGCAGTTGCCGTGAATGGGCAGGACCTGTCATCTGTTGGCTGGAACTGAAATAAAGTCCCCGTACTCGTGGGGTATCCTGATACGGATTTTCTTTTAGGGCTGTTTTGGCAAAAGTTTGCAAGCCTTGGCGCAGGCGGTTTATTTCTGACGGAAACTCGAGGATGCTTGGCGAGGGTGTGGCGGTGCGGTCCATCAAAAGCAGGCGCAACTGTTTGAGGCGCTCTACCAAAATATCGAAAAAACGCCCTAGCAAACCTTCCACGTCTTGGGTCCGGTCCAATTCTTCGTTTAGACAGCCCATGGCCTGCAGCAGACTCTTTTCCGGAAGGTAGCGACACCACTCGGTAAATCCATCCACCAAGTCACACTTGGTGATCATCAGGTAGATGGGAAGCTGGATTTCCAGCTTCTCCATCAGTTCGATGATGCTAGCTCTAACCTGGCGTCCTTCTTCTATCAGTTCTTCTTCGGAACAATTGAGCAAACGATCGGCAGCCACTACCAGAATCAGACCATTGAGTGGTTCTTTCTGTTTGTGGCGAGCCAGCATATCGAGTAAAACGCGCCATTCCTTACGATCTCGCCTGCTCTCTTCCGGTACCGCGTAACGACCGGCAGTATCGATAACGATGGCCTGATCGTATAACCACCATTCCAAATTGAGTGTGGAACCATCTGCGTGCTCTGGCAACTCGATTTCCGGCAACAATAGCCTGGCATTGCGCATGGCTGTGCTCTTTCCCGATCGGGGACGGCCGATAATCATATACCAAGGCAATACGTAGAGGGGGTCACCGTGAACACGCAGTTGGGATTTCTTCAATGCCGCCAAGGCTTGCTTCCAGCCCTTGCGCAGGTCTTTCTCCAGTTGTTCCGGAGTCAATGCCTGTTCTTCATCTATGGGAAGAGCCTGCTCCTGTTGCAGAATACGCTTGACCTGGGCACGGGCACGCATACGAATGATGAGCTTGCGCACAAGGACTATGGTGATAGTGCTGCCGAACAGTACAGCGAGAACTATCAATGCTTCTTCCAAAGGGCGCTGAAAGAACAGAAAACCGGCAATCACCCCGGCAGACAGTAGGCCGAATATCAGAAGATAAAACAAAAATTTGAGTATGCTTCTCAACATGGAGGAAAAGTCATTGCACCAATGCCAGAATGCTATCCAGGGCATCCACAATCCAGACGTGATAAACTACAGCCGCCATTACCAGAATCACACTGGGAATACCCACCACATAAGGAAAAATATTGGTGCGAGGCCTGTACTGTCCCTTGATATTCGGGTCTTCCCCGGCATAGGCCATGGGGAAAAGCAGGGCTGTGTCCAAATCACGCCATTCTCGTTCTGGTAGCAGGCAGGAAAGGTTGAACTCCTTTATCTTCTCGTATTGTTGCTGGTCTTCGAGTGAGAAATAACGCCCCCGGAACCCCATACCAAGACACAGTGCAAAGACTTCGCGCAGTTCGAGATCACTGCCTTTTTTGCTCAGCCCACCCAGGCGCTCATAGAATTGAGCGCCAGCGTTGGTAGTGCCGAAATAATGCTTTTGCAAGGGATTACGTTGCCAAAACGGCTTGTTGTCCCACTCGGAGCACAGGACCTGTTCGTCTATATATGCTGCTACCGGGAATTTTGCCTGCAGACAAAGCTCATTGTCATATCCCTGGTCGAGGGCACATTGTACGGCCCTTTCCAGCAGGGTTTCGAAACGATTCCGTACTTCTTCATACTCAGGTTGTTCCGCTGACAGGGATTGCCGGAATGTCTGAACTTGGATAAAAACCGGAAGGAAGCAATCGACCAGTTGCATATTATTTTCTCACAATCACCAGTTCCACCTTGGCATCTTGTGGCGCCTCCGGCCACAACAGGCCAATGTCTCTTTGACGTTCCACCGACAACCATTCCTCGTCGTGTACATCGAGCCTGACATAGAAGGTATTGGGGCGTCGTGGTAGCTCTGTGGGGGGCACGGGCACGTTGATCAGGCCAACACCCGGCAAGGAACGATCGGCCAGCACCTGCACTTTTTCCCGTGAAGCGAGCTTGGCCAGATTCAACAATGAATGCTGGGCCCGCTGTAGATCGTGCTGGGTGGTGATCACCAAGTAAAAATCCACCCGTTGCTGGAAGAAATCAGCCGGTACATCAGCACTGAAACAGACCCCATCAAAGGGCATTTCAACCAGATATTGTGGACCGATAGTAATCTCCCCCAACAAGCGGTTGATCAGTGAACAGGCTGCCTCGATACAATGCCCGATATCGCGGTGATCATAGGGCGGCAGCAGTCTTTCACCTTCCACTGTTTCCGCCAGCATATTGATACCTTCGGCAAAAGTGCTCATCTCGCCTATAAGTTCACGCAAAGTACCATACAATTCCCAAGGGTGTATGTCCCCTTTCTCTGTATAGTGAAATAATCTGGGGATGAATCGATTGAGGGTTCTAAGGGCCAGTTGATAACGCAGCAAGGTAGCATCGAACTTGCCTCCACCTTGGGCAGAGGAACTGTAACTTCCAAGCTGGATGGCACGACCGGCCAGCTCATCGCGTAATTCTCGGATCTGGCGCAACAAATTGGGGGAAGCCGACAAGTTGATCACGGGGGGGATATAATTGCGGGCATAGCTTATCCCACCTTCACCGTGTAACACCTGGGCAATGGGAATAAGCCAATGGTCTTCCATGGCCTCGGTTTCCGTCTCCCAGACGATGCGCAGCACAAGACGTAGCGATTTCACCTGGGCAGATGGCGCCGATTGATAGTAGTCCCTGACCTCTTCCGGTTGCATGGTGCTGACATAGCGGGTGCGAACTGTCGAGAGATTTTCCATGCTCTCGACGACGGTAACATTTTCCTCATATGAATTCAGCTTTCGGATGCCTACATAAATTGTGAAGGGCTTGTCGGTTTCCACCCAGGCCTGTTCGAAGGAGCGGGAGACGATGCAGGCATTGTGACCGATTTGTGCCCAGGTACCATCCTGGAACAGAAACTCTCCTGTTTCAATTTCACACAAGCGATGTTCCAGCGATGAACTTTGAAGCATCAAGTCACAAACCCCCCAAAAGTGGGGTTTCAAATAACGCTGATAGGGTTGTAACAGTGATTGATGGTAGAGGTCGGTCTGTTGAAAGTGCTGAGGCTGAAGAAACAAGCCCTGGTGCCAGAAAATGGGTTTGATACTGTTCATGTCTGCAAAATATACCTGCCGCTCAAATTCCTTTGGGATCCAGTTGGGTGACTCGCTTGGTGCCGGTACGTCCCAGTTCGGCTCTAAGCATCAGGCGATCGGGTGTGGCCTTGGCCTCATCGGAGATGAGCCCCAGCATGACCAATCCTTTCTCTACCAGGCCGCGTTTCGATGGTTTTGCCGGGATAGGAAACAAATGAACGTCATTGCCAGGCTGCAGGCCATAATAACCCATGATAAGGCCAACATATTGAGCGGACTGGGCACGGCTGAGCAGGATGGCCCGGCTTTCCCCCGGCTGCACGGTGATGCGACGAAAATGTGCAATGGTATCATCGATTTTTCCCTTGCTCAGCAGTTCCACCGCGCCTTCGCGGGTTGTGGCCAGACCACTGAAGGTGTTGGGATCATTTAGTTGATAGACACCAATCACCAAGGTATGTGGGCGGCCATTGAGGGCATTGAGGTCCGCCGGAGCATCGATTTCGATGCTGATAGCCCGCTCCTCGAACACCCAGTCTTCCGCTGCCACCACCAGCTTCGGATTGGAAGAGCATCCACTCAACATGTATATCAGCAAGAAAAGAACTGCCCACCCCATGACAAACCGCTTCGCCAAGACTTCGCCTTCCATTTTTCGCTCACGGTGGCTCGTTTTCCTGCTCATTCCTTCAAACTCCAGGGGCACGGATGACCCCTTGCCACGGGCCATCCGTGTGACGCACAGATCAACTGGTCTGGCGCACCCGCCAGTCATCACTCCCCTCGGTTCCTGCTATCTCGTGAATCCAGCGGATAGTGCTATAGCTAAACGAGACCTTTTCCAGGTGGGTGAAGTGGGCTTGGCTGGGATCCTGGCAATTGGGCATGATGGCCGTGATGTCGACAATAATCGCACCTTCCAGTTCATGGGTAAAGTAATGCTCATGGGTTCCTTCGGACGAGGTGCGATACCACTCGATGCGACAGGTGAGGCTTTCACCGGTGACCAGGGCCTGATAGAGCAAGGGGGACGATTTGTCGAATACCTTGGTCACGGTCAGGGGCTGATGTACCCTTTGTCCCGAGGGTTGCCCGCTCTGTAGGTCACGAGGAATCATGATTTTGTGTTCGAAGGCCTGTACCATGAACTGGTCGTCGTGGCCTTCCTGATAGATATTGCCGACGCTGTCCTCCGATAGGGCACCTTCTGTAATCATACCTTGCGAGGCACCTTCAACCGACATGTATGCTGGAATGGGCATGGATTTTCCTCCTTTCTTTTTGGTGTGGTCATCATCCCTTGCAAATGCAGTCGTGCAACGACAGGGCTAACAAGCCAAAATCTGCCTCGGGATGTTAGGCAACAAGCTCTGGCGCAAAGTTTCCCTGCTCACACAGCCCCACGTGCAAGCGTGTAAAGTCCTCGCCTTCATCGATGTGGCTCAAGATACAAGTAGAGATCATTGGCAGCAGATTTTTATTGACGATATGGTCGATATTCCTCGCCCCGGAATCCGTGTCGGTGCACCGTGCGGCGATACGCTCTATTACAAGCTCATCGTAGCTGAACTCGATTCCCTGGCTGTGCTGCAGACGCTCACCCACTTTATCCAGTTTGAGGCGAATGATATCGTGCAACACCTCCCCTTGCAGCGGGTAAAAGGGAATAATATTCATGCGGGCCAGCAGGGCCGGCTTGAAATGGCGCTGTAACTCTGGCCGAATGATTTCCACCAGCTGTTCCGGCGACACTGTTTCCCCTCGCCCGCAGCGTTGCATGATGGTTTCCGTAGCCAGGTTCGATGTCAGGAAAATCACGGTATTGCTGAAATCAATCTCCCTGCCCTCTCCATCGGACAAGCTGCCTTTGTCAAACACCTGATAGAACAGGTTCATGACTTCGAGATCGGCTTTTTCCACTTCGTCGAGCAATACAACCGTATAGGGGCGTTGGCGTACGGCCTCAGTCAGAACACCACCTTCACCGTAACCTACATAGCCCGGCGGCGATCCGACCAAGCGTGAAACAGTGTGCTTTTCCTGAAATTCGGACATATTGATGATGGTCATGCAATGTTCGCCACCAAAGAGCTGTTCCGCCACACTGAGACAGCACTCGGTTTTGCCCACGCCACTGGGGCCAACCAGAAGGAACACTCCGAGGGGAGCTTGCGGATCGGTAAGGCCAGCCTTAGCCGCCTTGATATGCTCGGCGATGGTGTGCAGGGCATGATCCTGCCCCTTGATGCGACTACCGATACGCTGTTCGAAATTTAGGATCATGTCGGCTTCATCGCGCAGCATGTTGCCTACGGGAATGCCGGTCCAGTCGGCAACCACCTTGCCAACCAACTCCGGCGTCACCTCGTGATGAACGAGCGGCTGATCGCCCGCGCAGGCATGCCATTGCTGCTGTAGATCACGCATGGTTTGTCGCAACTCCTGTCGTTGTTGTGACGACAGGGCAGGATCCTGCTCCTGCTGCTGCAGGGGAACCAGTTGTTCTACCAGGTTACGTTCCTTTTGCCAGCGCTCGTCCAGTTCATGGATCTCGGTTTCGATTTCCGCCAGCAAGCTCGTGATCTCGGTGTATCGCGCATTGCCTTCTTCATCTGTTCCCCGATCCCGTTCGATGGCGGCGAGTTCACGTTGCAGGCCTTCCCGTTGCCGCTCCAGTTCATCGATACGAGCCGGCTTTGCATGCCGACACACCCGAACCCTGGCACATGCGGTATCCAACAAATCGACAGCTTTGTCCGGCAGTTGCCTGCCGGTGATGTAACGGTCGGCCAAATCCACACAGGCGACCAGGGCATCATCACGAACATGAACCTGGTGGGCTTGTTCATAATGATCGCGCAGGCCACGCATGATCAAGATGGCATTATCCCTGTCGGGCTCCTCCACCTTGACCGGCTGAAAGCGGCGCGCAAGAGCGGGATCTTTTTCGAAATATTTCTTGTATTCCGACCACGTGGTGGCGGCAATGGTGCGCAGTTCTCCACGGGCCAAAGCGGGTTTGAGCAGGTTGGCGGCATCACTACCGCCAGCGGCACTGCCAGCTCCAATCAGGGTATGAGCCTCGTCGATAAACAAAATCAGGGGTCTGGTTGAAGATTTTATTTCGTCTATTACCGCTGTCAGACGTTCCTCAAACTGTCCTTTCATGCTGGCACCGGCCTGCAACAGCCCCAGGTCAAGACTGTAGAGTTCCACTTGTTGAAGGATCTCCGGCACATCTTGCTGCACGATCTTCAGCGCCAGGCCTTCTACCACGGCAGTCTTGCCCACTCCTGGGTCGCCCACCACGATGGGATTGTTCTTACGCCGCCGGGCCAAGATGTCGATCATTTTCCGGATTTCGCTTTCACGCCCGAAGACGGGATCGATTTTTCCCTCCCTGGCCAGGGCAGTAAAATTGATGGCGAATTGTGCCAGCGCCGAATCACCTTGCCCAAGAGTGCAAGATTGACTGGTCGCACTCGAGCGTTGTTCACAGGAACTTGCCGTCAATGTCTCGAACTCGCGCCCAAGCCGTTCCGGCGACAGGCGTTGCAGGCCCGGCAGCTCGTGGACGCCATAGCGCAAAGAACGGTCGGCCAGGGCCAGGAGCAAGACACCGGAACGCAGTTCTTCCAGCGCAAGATTCAACGAACCCAGCAACCAGCCATGCTCGAACCACTCCAGCAAGGTGTCGGCAAATACCGGCTTGCCCGGATTGCCCCGCTTGAGCTGCTCCAGCTCACGCTGCAGGTGTCCGCTCCAGTGGATGGGCTCGATCCCCGCGTCTCGCAGCAGCAGGGCGATGTCGGCGGAAGGTTCCTGCAATAACTGCCATAGCATGTGAGCCACTGAAACCTCGTAGTGTCCCTGGCTCACGCACTGACCGGCAGCCGCCTCCAAGGCACGATGGCAATACGGATTCATGCGCTCCAACAGGCGCTTGATATCGGCTTTCATGCTCTTTCAGATATTTGTCATTGTTCAGGACTTGTCCAGTTTTCCGGCCAGCGAGAGAGTGAAGCTCGAACCCATATATTTGAAATGCGGACGCACTTTCATTTCCACCCGAAACCAACCTGGATTGCCTTCCACATCCGACACCGTGATACTGGCTTCGCGCAGGGGTCGTCGGCTTCTCACCGCCGCAGGAGGATTGTCCTGGTCGGCGACGAACTGGCGAATCCAGGCATTGAGCTCCCGTTCCAGTTCGCTGCGGGTTTTCCAACTGCCGATGTGTTCCCGTTGCAACACCTTGACGTAATGTGCCAAGCGATTGACCACGAATAGATATGGCAACTCGGTGCCCAGTTTGTAATTGGTCTCGGCTTGCTTGGCTTCGGGGCTGGTGCCAAAAAATTTGGGCTTTTGCACGGAATTGGCCGAAAAGAAGGTGGCGCTGTCGCTACCCTTGCGCACCGTCAGCCCCATGAAACCCTGTTCCGCCAGTTCGTATTCGCGGCGATCCGAAAGAACCACTTCAGTGGGTGGCATGGTTTTGATTTCACCATTTTCAATATAGTTGTATACGGGAAGATCGGCAACGGCGCCGCCACTTTGAGGACCGATGATATTGGGGCACCAGCGGTATTTGGCAAAACTGTTGGTAAGATTAGAGGCGAAAGCGAAGGCCGCGTTACCCCAGAGAAACTTGTCGTGTTCTTGTTGTACGCTTTCTTCATAGTGGAATTCACGCACGGGGTTTTCTTCACCATAGGGCTGACGCAACAGAAATTTGGGCAAGGTCAGACCTACATTGCGGGCATCGTCCGATTCGCGAAAAGCACGCCACTTGGCGTATTGTGGGCCTTCGAAGATGGCCTCCAGGTCTTTCAGGTTGGGCAGGCCTTCAAAACTGTCCAGCCCGAAAAACTCGCTGCTGGCCGCGGCGATGAAAGGAGCATGCGACATGGCGCTCACACTGGCCACCTGCTGCAGCAATGTGATATCGGGTGCCTTGGGTCCAAATTCGTAATTGGCAATGATGGCACCATAGGGCTGGCCACCGAACTGGCCATACTCAGCTGAGTAGACATGCTGATACAGTCCGGATTTGGTCACTTCGGGCGCATCCTCGAAGTCCTCCAGCAATTCATCCTTGGAGACACTGAGCATTTCCAGTTTTATGTTCTCTCTGAAATCGGTGCGATCAACCACCATTTTCAGACCGGCCCAGGCTGCTTCCAGGGCCTGAAAGCGTTCGTTGTGCAGGATTTCATCCATCTGCACACTAATTTTTTGGTCGATTTCATGAATCAGCTCGTCCACTAGTTTTTGTTCGACTTTCTGCTGGGCCCGCTGCGGGGCCAGCAGGTCACTGATGAAGGCCTCCACCCCACGCCGGGCGATATCGTAGCCCTCATCGGAAGGCTGGAGGCGGGTTTCCTGCATGATCTGGTCGAGCAAGGATGATTCGCTCGTGCCGCCAGACTGGGCAGCGTTCTGTGGTTCCATTTCTGCCATGATGATTGATCCTCGCTTGTTTCCGCTCTCAGGCGCGTGTCTCGTCGATGCCCAGCTCTTTCATGAGTTGCTCCCGGGCTGTTTCATCACTCAACAATTGCTGAATGGCCTTGCGGAAGGCCGGCACATTACCCAACGGTCCCTTGAGTGCAAGCAAGGCCTTGCGCAATTCCAGAAGACGATGCAGCTCTGGCACCTGGTTTGCGATGTTGTCCGGTGAAAAATCCTTCATTCCGGAAAACTGTAAAGAGATCGCCAGATCGTCATCGGCTGCTTCCTGCAAGCGGTTCTTGACCGTGATATCCAGGGTAAGGTTATAGCTCTTCATTACCTCGTCAAAATTGTCTTTGTTGATATTGACAGGCTTGCGTTCCTCCACCGGCTCATCCGATGGCTGACCGGTATAATCTCCCAGCATGAGCAATTTAAGGGGTAGCTCGACTTCTTCCGTGTTGTCTCCCAGAGATGATTTGTAGACAATATTGACCCGCTCCTTTGGGGCCACCGAACCATCGGACATGGTCTAGTCTCCTCTTACGCTAAGTGCCAACAAGGGATCGATACGACAAAGATCCAGATAGGCCTGGTTTGTCTTTTCCCGCCAAGTGCTGTCGCTGCCGTGATTGTCACCCAGTTTCTTGCAGGCCCGGTAACGCAACTGCCGCGCATGGGCAAGCAGTCCTGGTTCCCACTGAGCGAGTTCACACTGCGCGTGCCGGGCAAGATGCTCTTCGAGCAGGCTCAAGGCCACCTCGGCCTCGCCTGTTTGGATCAAGAACTCGGCCAGGCTGCAATGCCATTGAAAACGCGTCCGTTGATCACCGGCTTTTTGCATCCCCCTATGGAACAGCTCCATGGCCCCTTCTCGCTCGCCCCTGGCGGCCAATTTTTTGGCCTGTTCCAAAGTCTCCTGCCAGGGAGCCGGCTCGTCGTCCCCTCCCGGCGACACCGGCGCCAACTTGTCACCATCTTGCTGAACCAGCACTTCGCTGTCCAACCATAGCCGCGTCTGTTCGTCGGCGAAAGGGCTGCCATCGGAAAATTTGAGTTGAGGGATAGTGGGCAAGCGGGACAGAAAGTGGCGGGTTTCCGCAATCACTGTTTCACGGGCTTGAACATAGTCCTTGCCCAGGGCTTGAAGGGCCTCGGCTGCCATGCGATGACCATCGAGCCAGAACGGCATGCGGGCCAGGCTTTGTTCCAACTCGGTCAACAACACTGCATATTGCCCTTGCTGCAACTGGGCCTGGGCTTTCTTGCGCCGCTCCGCCGGCGGTGGATTGACTTGGGTCAAGCCGTCACTGGAGGGAGGCGGCTGTTCCACCAGCATCCAGGCAGCCATGCGATTGAGGCGATAAGACCTGGGGTTACAAGGGTTGGCCTTGTGCCAGTAGGCTCCCAACTTTCGTGCCATCTCCTGCAGTTGGCGAGAAAACCTGCGTGCATCGGCATCGCTTTCAAGAACAAGAGGTTCCGTTCGGTTCTTGCCGGTTGAGGAAGGTGGAGACAAGGGGGCAGAATCTGCGCGCACAGGCTCGGGTGTCACGGTTTTGGCCACGGGTTCACCGCTTGTCGGGCCAGGCGTCGGGTCTTGCCGTGCCGGAGGGGATTGTTGCTGTTGTTGCCGGTTGTGCTCGATGGCTTGCCTGTGAGCTTTCAGCGGCCGACTGAGATCCAGCAGGGAGGGTGCCTTGTCGGCCATTTTGTCCACCAGCAAGGCATCGATTTCCCGCAACAAGGTCGCAGCGTCCAGGGCGTTTTGCTCGTCGTCGCCGGCCGGCGCATGCTCTTCGGCGAAGGCACCGGCCTTTTCCACCAACCATTGCAAGGCCGCTGCACGAGCGCGCAAGCGTTTGGCCGGGGGGTACATTTGATCCCAAAAATTTTCCAGCAAGGCGTGAATGATGCCCAGGCCCTGGCGCAGGCCGGCATAGCCGTCTGTCTGAATCAAGCCCTGGACCAGGTAGGCAGCAACCAAGAGATCCTTGGACTGCGAACGCAGGATTTCCGTGGCCAATTGCACCACCACGTTCCAGTCGACGCTCTCGTTGGACAATGACTCCAGCTTGGACAGTTCCGCCTCGAGTTGCTCGAAACTACTCTCGTAACGGATATTGTCACCCGCCGGACTATTCTCGGTGATCGGCGTCGAGCCCAGTGTTTGCAATGCAGTGTAATCGATATCAGACATAGGCTAGCCTGCATGTCGGCACATTGCCATTTTCTGTATTTTCTTTCTTTTTTTGGCAGGTCGTTGAAAAAAAACCATTTTCGGCAGCCTGCGCATAGAAGCATCATCGTGTTCGATTAATGATACGCCATTGAAAAATACTTTAATCATGCAACTTTTCAAGTCGACGGACCGCTGGGGCAAAACGATCTGGTTGCACAGCATAGCGCAGCCTTGGACGCTTGCCCAGTCCCTTTGGATTAGGGTTTTGATTTCTTGTACTGCTTTGCCAATAATGGGCGCCATCACGGATGCAAGCGAGTACCTTGGCCTTGTCGCAGCTAGTTCAGAAACCCATGTCAAACGAACACAAAAGGCTGTTATTCCTTGTTTTCTCAATGCTCTTTCTGACAGCCAGTGGAGCATGGGCAGAAGCTGATACCAATCCGAATGAAGAAACACCGCACATCCAGGTCGATGCCTTTATCGTCGAGGGCGTGGGTGAACATGGCCCACAGGGTATAACCCCTGCACATATTGCGCAATTGGTGGAAGATGAACGGCGCCAGGCAGGTGGTATATTCACGCTCGACGGTCTGCGCGACATCACTCGCTCTATAACGCGGCGCTATCGCGCCGCCGGCTTTCTGCTGGCTCGGGCCTATGTGCCAGAACAGACCGTGGATGCACATACGGTGCGTATCCGGGTCCTCGAGGGCCGTTTGCAAGAGGTACAACCCGAGGGCTTCACCCTCTATCGCAAGGCGCAATTGCAAGCCCTGTTTGCGGATCTGGTGGATCAGCCAGTACAAATTGATCGTATAGAATCCCGCCTACTTTTTTTGAATGATTACCCCGGGTTCAGCGGTTTCAGCGTATTCCGCCCCGGCGAGACACCTGGTTCGGCCGTGCTGGTTCTGTCGCCGCGGGAAGAACGCCCTATGGAGATCAGCCTGACCAGCGATAACTATGGGTCGAGTTTTACCGGGCGTTACCGGGCCCTGCTCGATGTGGCCTTGAACAATCCTCTACACGCTGCCGATCGTTTCGAATTCACCTTGTTGCAATCACTCGCCCCGCTCAACAGCCGCTATGGCGCCGTGCAGTATCAACGTCCCCTGGGAGCACCCGGACAAAGCCTGGGCCTGGGTTACAGCAAAAACAGTTTTCAGGTGGGTGATTATCTGGCCGAGTTGGAAATCGCCGGTGACAGTTACATCGGTAATATATTTTTCAGCAAACAATGGGTTCGCAAGCGCCAGAACAACTTGTCGACCCGCCTGGAGTTCAGTCGCAAATCCGCAAGCAATCGTCAGGCCGACGATACCTTTGGGCAGGATGAGTTGGCCGTGCTCAGCCTCACCGGTCAATATTCCTTCACGGATACGGCCTACCACGGCTTCAACCGCATAAGGCTCGGCCTTGCGCGAGGACTTGCCGGCGTATTGGGCGCAATGGACAAACAGGGTGATGGTCAATCGAGCCGGGTTGGCAGAAACAATCAGCGCGCAGGTGGAGAATTCACCAAGTGGACCCTGCAGTTGCTCCGACAACAACCGCTGGATTTTTATGCAAGCCTTAAGAATCAGTCACTATCATTGCGGCTGCGACTACAATACAGCAAGGATCTGCTCACCTCGCTGGAACAGATGTTGTTGGCCGGTCCCCATGGGGTCCGCGCCTATCCCATCTCCCAGGCCCAGGTGGATACGGGTTATATTGTGTCCCTGGAATGGCAGGTTCACACCGCCGATCGGGTTTCGTCCTGGCTCGATGCCTTGCAACTGAGCAGTTTCCTCGATTATGGCCAGGGTTGGCTCAACGCTTCCCTCGCCAATGAAACGGCCCGCACCCAGCTTGTGGGGCTGGGCGTAGGTGCCGCCGCGTTCATCAGGCATGCCCTCAGTGCCAAGCTGGAGATGGCCATCCCCTTGGGTGGAGCGACCCCCGATGGAGGCGACGCCTTCCAGATGTTTTTCAATTTGCGCTATGCGTTTTGACACAGGGACAACACGGTGAAGAAGCGAGTCGCCACAATCTCGGCAAAGAACAAATCTGCAGCCCTTTGCGCCCTGTTGATGGCCCTTGTCCTGCCGCCGGCCAAGGCAGGGCCCGAGGGTGGCCGGGTAAGCGCCGGTCAGGCACATCTGCTCCAGCAAGGCGGCGATACCCTGGTGCACCAACACAGCGACCGCCTGGTCATCGACTGGGAACGCTTCAATCTTGCCAGCGACGAGAGCATCAACTTCCAGCAGCCCAACACCTCGGCGGTGGTTTTGAACCGCATCTACGATCAACAACCCTCGCAGATCCTGGGTAATATCACAGCCAACGGGCGGGTTTTCCTCACCAATCCCAACGGCATCGTGTTTGGCCCCTCGGCAAGGGTCAACGTGGGTGCCCTGGTGGCAAGCACCCTGACGCTGGACAAGGATGATTTTCTTGCCGGGCGCTACCGCTTCCTCGCCACGGACAAAATCGGCCAAGTCATCAACGAAGGTCGCTTGCAAGCGGCCGCCGGAGGCTCCATATCCCTGCTGGGTAGCAGTGTCGACAACAGTGGCTTCATTCTCGCTAATTACGGCCAGATCAATCTGGCCTCCGGCCGGCGCATGACTCTGGATTTCGATGGCAGCGGCCTGATCCGTTTCGAGGTCGACGAGTCCCTCGTGACGGGTGGTGATCATGGCGCCGCGCTCACCAACAGTGGCGAGCTGCGCGCCGATGGTGGTCAGATTCTGCTGCAGGCGGAAGATGTGCAGCGGGTATTCGATCAGGCCATCAACAACAGCGGCATAATCCAGGCCCGGCGCATCGACACGCGTGGCGGCAAGATTCGCCTGCTGGGCAATGGGAACGATATCGTGCACAGCGGCACCTTGGATGCCAATGGCAGCCTGGAGAACAACGGCGGTGAAATCGAAATACTAGGTGATAACATTACCCTGCTGCCTGATGCCCGCGTTCTTGCCCGCGGCGAGACGGGGGGCAATATCTTGATAGGTGGCGATTATCAAGGCGCCAACCTGGCCATACCCAATGCTCGAACGAATCGTGTGATGACCAATGTGCTCATCGATGCCAGCGCCGAGGCTCAGGGCGATGGTGGCAGAATCATCATCTGGTCCGATAAAAACACCCGCTTCGAGGGTCTCGTTCGTGCCACTGCTGGTATCAATGGGGGAGATGGGGGATTTGTCGAGATTTCCGGCAGACAGCGCCTCGATTTCCAGGGCACAGTGGACACCCGCGCACCCCGTGGCCAACGCGGTCGCTTATTGCTAGACCCGGAAACGCTCAACATCACGCAAAACGACTCCACCGACAATATTGAAATCAGCGCCACCACAACCCCTCCTGACGGGTTGTTTGGCATCAGCGATGGCAATTCAACATCTTCCATTACCGCAGAGCACTTGGTAAACGTGCTCGATGCCACCGACGTCACCTTACAAGCCTCCAATACCATCAATGTGGCAACCACGGTGGATGCCCGCAACAACAGCAATGCCTACGCATTGACCTTGGATGCACCCAATATCGCCTTCGACGACGGAGCCAGCATTCTGCTCAACAATGCCGATCTCATCCTTACCAATACAATCAACAGCAACACACTGGCAGTCTCTCTGGCCGGCGCCACTGCCTTGGGCGCGGGCACGGGCAACGTGAACATCAATGGCAACATCAATGGCGCCAATGGCACAGAAACACTGACTCTCAGCGGTGACGTGCTGAGTCTGGGAGGTGCCATAGGCAATACCACACCATTGAACAGCCTTGGCATTAATCCAGCCAACACTGCTACCTTCCAGGGAAGTATCAATACCGCCACCCTCGATCTCGATGGCAGCAATGGCAGCACCATCACCTTCAATGGCGATCTCACCGTCTCCTCCGTACTCAACACCTCGGCCAATGGCTACAACGTGCAGTTGCTCGGCAGCAACAACAGCATTGCCGGCGCCACCACCTTCCTCAACACCGGCAGCCTCACCCTGGGTGACGGTGCCGGCGACGTGCTGAGCTTCACCAACGGCCTCGACGCCAACAGCGTCAGCAGCCTCAGCCTCGCCGGCAGCCTGGGCACCAACAATACCGCCATCTCCCTGGGAGCGGCCACACTCACCGCCGCCACCAGTCTCGACAGCGGCGGTGCCA
>WFPC01000010.1 GCA_015487785.1 Gammaproteobacteria bacterium
CCGGAGAGCTGGCCGATGGCTTCCATTTTCTGGGATCGGCGCAGGGCCTGTTCCATGGCCACGCGCTCGGTGATGTCCTGCACGGTGCCCACGGCGCGCAGGGGGGTGTCGTCGGCGGCGTAGAAGATTTCGCCACGGGCCAGCACGTGCTTGATCCTGCCGCCGGGCAATCGCAGGCGGTATTCGGCCTGGTAGAGTTTGTGATGCCTGATGGCGGTCCTGAAGGTCTGATCCACGCGGGGATAGTCTTCCGGGTGTACGATCTTCCGGAACAGCTCCAGGGGATCCTCGGTGGTCGCCGGATCGGCACCGAAGATGCGGTAGACCTCGTCGGAGCCGCTGAGCCTGTGGTTCACCAGGTCCATTTCCCAGTTGCCGAACTGGGCCAGCCGCTGGGCATGGATCATGCGCTCACGGCTTTCCTTGAGGGCCGCCTCGGCCAGCAGCCGTTCCAGCTCGGCGCCGGCGCGAGCGGCGAAGATTTCCAGCACTTCGCGTAGTTGGGCGGTATGCTCCAGGGGGTGTTCGTGCATCACCACCAGGACGCCCAGGGGTTTGCCCTGGCCATCGAGCAGGCTCAGGCCCAGATAGCTCTCCACGCCGAACTCGGCCAGGAGACGGTCGCGGGGGAAGCGTTGCCGTATGTCGCAGGGGTAGATGCACAGGTGTTTGCGCATCAGCTCATTGCAGGGCGTGTGGGCGAGATCGTAGCTGATGTTGTCGCGAATCTCGCCATGGGCGCACAGGGCGACGGTATGCACCTGGTTGCGTTCCATGTCCAGGCGGCCGACAAAGGCATAATCCACTTCCAGGGTCCGGGCCAGGTAGCCGACCAGGTGTTGGAAAAAACGCTCGTTGGTTTCTGCCGAGATGCCGGCGGCGATGTTGTGCATCATGTTCTCGATGCGCTTGCGCTCGGTGATATCCACCACGCTGCCCACGAAACCGCCGATGCGTCCTCGTTCGTCGTATTCGGGCTCGGCCACGCCCAGTATCCAGGTCTCGTGCCCGTCGGCACGGCGGAAACGGTATTCACTGCGGAACGGCGTGCCCGTGTCGATGGCCTGTTGCCACTGCTGCAACACCCGTTCGCGGTCTTCGGGGTGCAGGGCGTGGATCCAGCCATCGCCACTGGCCTGTTCTGCGCTCAGCCCGGTGAATTCACACCAGCGCTGGTTGACGTAAAGGCAGTGGCCGCGGGCATCGGTGCGGTAGATGCCCACTGGCGCCACCCGGGCCAGGGTTTCGAACCGCCGGTTGAACTGCTCCAGGCTGGCCAGCGACTGGCGCATGTTGGCCAGCATGTGGTTGATGCCGTCGACCAGGTGGTCGAGTTCGTCGGGGCCTTTCTCGCTGCGGTCCTTGCGCGCCAGTTGCAGGCGTTGGTCGAGCTGGTCCAGGTCCAGGGCATTGGTGAAGCCGGCGATGTGCAGCAGGTGGCGAGTGACCAGTCTGTGGAACAGGAACAGGATGAAGATCGCCACCAGGAAGGTCTTGAAGGCATTGCTCACGAGAATGCTCCAGACCCGCTCCAGCAGGCGCTGGTAGACCTCGTCGAGGCTGGCCATCACCCGCAGGGTGCCAATGGCGATGTCGCGGCCGCGGTGGCGGTGGCTCATGGGGTATTCGCGGCGGCGGACATCGCCCGGAGGGGGTTCGCCGGTGCGTGCCCAGATCTTGCTCGGGTCTTGGGCATCGGCCACTTCCAGGAACTGGATGCCACGCATCTGGGCAATGCCTTCGAGGTGTATCTGCAGTTTCTCCGCATCGGCGGTCCACAGGGTGTCGTTGAGAATGGGAAGGTGGATGTTCTCGATCTGTTGCAGTTGGCGGTCGATCTGGGCGAGGTCGTCGCGGTAATCCTGGTAGAGCTGAAGGCTGGTGGTGCCCAGGGTGATGAAGGAGCTGAACAGGATCACATACAGTGTGAGACGGCGGGCGACGACGGGACGGACGGCGGCCATGTCAGTTTTCCGTCAGCGGCGAGAGTATTTGCCGGAACAGCCGCTGGTATGTACCGTCGGCCTTGAGCCGTGCCAGGGCGCTGGCCAGCCGGGGCACCAGGGCGTGATGGCGCCGGTGCAGGTAGGTGAACATGGCGCGCCGCTCCAGTGGCGGGCGCAGCAGGCGAATGCTTCGAATATGCCTGTTTTGCAGTTGCCCCAGGCCCGGCCAGCGCGAGTAGAGTACCAGGTCGACGCGGTTCTTGAGCAGCAGGTTGAAGAGCTGCTCGCTGTTTTCCACCTTGGTCAGCTCGGTGGCTGGCGGAATGTTTCGTTCCAGGATCTTCCAGCCGTTGATGATGGCCACCGTATGGGCCGGCAGGCTGTGCCAGCCGCGCAGGCGGATATCGGGCCTGCGGGTGAAGGCCACGAACTCCATGTCGATGATTTTTTCCGGCACCTGCACCAGGTTGGGGTAGAGCCTGTCCAGTCCGTCGATGCGCAGCAGGTCGCCGTCGTCGATGCCGGCATTGGCGTTGATGAGGGCGCGCTCGGCTGGCAGGTGGTTGACTCGCAATTGATAACCCAGGCGTTGCAGGGCCTCGCCCAACAGGCGGTCGACGAAGCCGGTTTGCTGTTCGTTGGACAGGGGAGAGGTCAGGGCGGTGTTGAGATAGAGAATGTTGGCGGCGGACGATGGGGCGACATGGAGCAGTAGCAGCAACAGGAGCGAAAAGGCGCGGGACGGGAGGCGGCGCCGCTGCGGGGTCTGCTTACTGATTCGGGTTGTCCCCATGCCATGCCCTTTCGTGAGTGAACGGGGTTGCCGCCGGCCTTGGCGGATATCCTGTGAGAAGCTTGCAGGATTTGCCGTTGATCTCCGGCGATCCGGCTACAATAGTGCCATTGCCGGCGGTGATCAAGCGGGTTTGCCATGCAAGTGCCCGGCCGGATGGGGACCGGGGCGGCGGAGCCGCCCCGGCAAGGCTCAGCGCAGGCGCAGGCGCAGGCGCCGGGCGGCGAGGGTGGCTGCGGTGTCGTCGAAGCGGCCGTTGGCGCTCACATGAGCCAGCAGGGCGCCTGCGTCCAGGCGGGCCTGCAGCTCGGCAACGAAAGCATCGAAGCGGGTGAACAGTTGGCGGCTGCCGTTTTGCTGGATCACATAGACGCCGCTGTCGGCGGCGGGTTCGATGCGCGGGGCGGCCGCGAGTCCGGCAAGGGCAGTACGCACGCCGTTGCGCACCACCTGTTGCAGGCGACCGGCCTCGCCCAGGTCGAATGTGATGCCGCTGTCGTCGAGCCGGCTGATGGCGTTGGCGCTGGGGGGTTGCCAGTTGATGGTCATGACCGCCGGCGCGGCGCTCACCTCGGCCACCGTGCGGGCTTCGAAATCGGCTGGGGCGCTGCCAAAGGGGGTGACGAAGCCAAAGGCCAGCAGCGGCGAGCCGAGTTCCAGGCCGTCGAGGTCCAGGTCGCCGGTGGCCACCTGGTAGTTGGCCGGGTCGGCATCCTCGGTCTCCGTGGCGCCGGTGCCACTGAAATCGAACAAGGCCACGCCACGGCGATCGATGGCCTGCAACTCGAGTGTCAAGGGCGCCACCGGATCGCTGGTGTCCAGCGCCACCGCGAGGCCGCGCAGGCGGGTGGTGAGCAGGCGTATGCGGCCATTGCTGGCGTCCATCTGCAGGCGGCCTGCCTGTTCATCGGTGAGGCTGCCGAACACCATCACTTTCTGACCCACCGAGACGGCGTCCGGTCCCTGTGATTCCGTGCGGCCCTCGCGGCGTACCACGGTGCTGTCGGCCAGGGTGATGTCGACCCGGTCGTTGAATACCACGCTGCCGCCGGCGCGGATCAGGGTGGCGCCCTTGACGGTGAGACGGTCGCCCTGGCGGGCGATGACATGGCCACGCACCACGTCCAGGCTGCCACCGGGCACGCTGGAGCCGGCGTAGACTTCACGGGCGACGAAGCGGCGCGGGTTGAAGCCGACGTCGCCAATGGCCACCACGGCGGAGAAAGCCGGCAGCGCGGCCAGGGCCCGCAGGCCTTCGCTGCCCGCATAGCCGGCACCGTCGATGTCGTAGACGGTGTCGGAAGCGGTTTCCACCTGCAGGCGGCCGAAATGATCCTGTTGTTGATCGAGTCGCTGCACGAAGGGGCGTAGCAGCACGCTGAAACGGCCGTTATCCACGTCCACCCCCTGCAGCGGCCCGCGCACGCGGTGGGGCTTGGGTTTTTCCGGATTCAGTTCGGCGATCAACACCGGTTCCACCACCAGCCGGGGGCCGGTGTCTTCGAAGATCACCTGGTTGGAGCTGGCCAGGTCGAAATCCAGGCTGAGCAATGCCGGTATACCCGGCACGATGCGCAGGCGGTCGCGGTCTTCCAACGCCACTTTTACCTCCAGGGTGGTGATGGGATTGCCGTCGATGTCTTCTATGCGCTCCACCGCCACGGCATTGCCGTCGGCGTCTTCCACCTGGATGTCGGCATCGTTGTAGTCCAGCCGCAGCCGGGCCTGTACGTAGACGCCATTGGGGATCTGAGCGGCGGTGAGAAACTCGCTCATGTCCACGTATTGGGCGAAATCCACCTGGGTGTTCTGGGGCAGGGTTTCCACCTCGGTGCCATCGCTGCGGGTCAGCCGAATGCTCTCGAGGGTGACAGCGTAGCGCAGGAAGTCACCCTCGGCGTCGGTGAGGCTGATGTTGAGTTCGCCCGTGTCGTCGTTCGGGCCGGTTTGCTGGGCCTGATGGAAGCAGCCGCCCAGCAACAGACCGATGAGGGCCAGGACGAGTAGTCCTGGCCAGCGGTGTCTGGATAGTGTGTTCTTGTTCATGTTGCCCTCCTTGTGAGCGTGTTTGTGTGGGTCTCACAGGGAATAACGCGTGACGGCGGGTTTGGTTGACCGAGGTTCACCAGGCATGGCCCAGTCCCAGGCTGGCATAGAGGCTGCGCTGCGCCAGTGACGGGGTGTGTTGCCGGCCCAGACGCAGCAGTAGGTGCCATTGGCGGAGCAAGACCGTGGCACCCAGCTCGGTGTAGGCACTGCCCAGGCCGTCGATGGAGGAACGGATGCGGGTCTGGGCCAGGCGCAGGTCGAGATGTTCGAAGGTATAGCCCAGCCAGGCCGTCAGGCGCTGGTCTTCCAGGCTGGAACTCAGGGCAAGCGTGATGGGTGAGAGACGGCGAATGGCCGCGCGGCGTGAGAGCGCGCGGGTGTCGCGAGAATAGTTCTGGCGCAGGTAGCTGAGGCCGGCCTGCCAATTGCCGGCGGAGAAATAGGCCAGTTCGGCGCCCAACCCGCGGCTGGAGAATTCGAATCGGCGGGTTTGCTGGTTGTGGGTGTAGGCCAGGTCTATCAGGCGCAGTTGGGCGCTGAGGGCAAGGTTCCAGTGTTGCAGTTGATAGCGCACGCGGCCCTGGGCGGTGTCGATGAGCAGGCTTTGTTTTTGCCCCCAGTGGTCGGCCAGCAGTTCCAGCACCACGGGAGACAGGGGATCGCTGGTCAGGCCCAGGCGATAGCTCTCGGTGTCCATTTCAGGCATGCCCCGTACCCGGCTGTAGCTGTAGCCGGCCAGCAGGCGGGTGCCGCCGATGAAGGCCAGATCGCTGTCCAGCATCAGGTCACGGTTGGCATCCTCGCTGGCGCCCAGTTCCAGGCTCAGGCTGGAAGGAGGTTCGGGGATGTCCAGCAGCCAGTCGAGCGAGTCCGCCCACGCGGGCTGGGCGGCAAGGGCAAGCAGCAAGAGTGGCGCCAGTCTGTTCAAGTTCAAGGGGCGTTGCGCGCGGAAGGACGGGAGACCGGGTTGCGCCGGTGGGCGCGTTCCAGCGCCCGACGGCGTTGCTCGGGGCTGAGCTGGCGCCAGCGCTGGCGCAGTTGCTGGCGGCGTTCGGGCGGCAGGCGCTTGAACCACTGGTAGCGTTGGCGCAGGCGCTGGCGTTGCTGTGGACTGAGCTGCTTGAAGCGTTCGAAGCGTTGGCGGATACGCTGCCGGGTGGCCGGGTCGAGCTGGCGCCATTGCTGGAAACGCTGGCGGGCGCGGGCCCGTTGCGCGTCGTCCATGTTGAGCCACACCGCCAGGCCCCGGCGCAGCTTGTGGCGTTGGGCGGGCGACAACTCGTCCCATTGTTCGGCGAAACCTTGCAAGGCCTTCTGTTCGGCGGGCGTGAGGTCCCGCCAGGCGTCGGCCGCCAGGGCGGGGCCGGCCAGCAGCAATAGAATGAGGGTTAGGCAGCGCTTAATCATCGTCTTCACCTTTGCTTTGATCGTTGTCCGCGGAGGGGAGATCTGCAGGTGCCAGGTCCATGGGATCCAACCATTGGCCAGAGTCGTCCTGCCACTCGGCCAGGAATTCCAGCAGTTGCAGGCTGGGTATTGCCGGGGTGTCTTCGGCCGCCAGCGGCGCGCCGGCCAGCAACAGGGGCAGCAGGAGCCACAGACGGTGGCTAACCTTGCTCATGGTTCTGGTCCAGCCATTGATAGAATTCCAGCTCCTCGAACAGTTCCAGTTCGTCCTTGCTGCTGAGCAGCTCCAGATCGTCCAGCGGCGGCAGCGCCGGCAGACTGGCCCTGGGGTCCGGCCACAACAGGACCAGGCCGAGTATCAACAGGCCGGTGGTCAGGGCCAGGCTGAGGGCGGGCTTGAGCCAGGGGCGCGCCGCTGTGGCCTGGCTCAGGGCCTGGCGGCGGCGCTCGGCCAGTTGCCGGCGGGTGTCGGGGTCCAGTTGCTCCAGGCTGTGGTCGAGCTGGCGACGCACGCGGCGGACGAATTCATCGTGTTCCCGTTGGCTCATGGCCAGTGATCCTCCAGTTGTTTCCTCAGGTTGTGTATGGCGCGGGAATAATGGGTCTTGACGCTGCCCTGGGAGCAGCCCATGGCCATGGCGGTGGCGGCCACGTCCAGGCCTTCCCATTGGCGCAGCAGAAAGGCCTGTTGCTGGCGCAGGGGCAGCCGGCGCAAGGCCCGGTCCACTGCCTCCATGGCGTGCCGGCCGTGGAGATCGCGCTCCGGTCCGGGGTTGGGACGTCGCAACAGCCCGGCATCGGCGGGGGGCTCGTCACCGTCGCCGAACCAGCGCTGGAAGGCCTGGCGTACCCGCTGGCGCCGGTAACGGTCGCGGATTTTGCTCTGCAGAATGCGTTGGAACAGGGCCGGCCATTGTTCGGCCGGTCGCTGCCGGTAGCTCTGTACCAGCTTGTACATGGCTTCCTGCACCAGGTCCAGCGCCTCGTCGCGGTCACCGGTGGCGATATGGGCCATACGGTAGGCCCGCTGTTCCACGTCGGCCAAGAAGCGATCCAGTGCCCGGGTCGGTTCCAGTGTGTCGTGCTCGTTCATTCATTCATATTACGCCATCGCCTGGCGCCTGTGGCGGTCTCTTTGTGAACAGGGGAGGCGAGACCCGTCTATTCGATTAACGCAGCAGGCGTGCCCTGGTTGACATGACCCAGGCGGTCAAGACGGCGAAAGCCCAGGGCCTCGGTGAGGTGTGGGGTGGCGATGTGTTCGCTGCCGGCCAGGTCGGCGATGGTGCGGGCCAGCTTGAGGATGCGGTGATAGGCACGCATGGACAGGCGCAGCTTGTCCATGGCCTGTTCCAGCAATTGGCGCTCGCCGGCGGCGAGGCGGCAATGGCGGGTGAGTTGGTGGTTGTCCAGCAGGGCATTGGGCTTGCCGGCGCGTTGCATCTGCCGGGCGCGGGCCTGTATCACCCTGGCGCGCACCCGGGCGCTCTTTTCCGCCTCCTTGGGCCTTTCGCCGGGATGCAGTGCCGTGCGTGGCGGGCGGGGCATGTCCAGTTGCATGTCGATACGGTCCAGCAGGGGGCCGGAGATGCGTGCCTGGTAGCGCTGGATCTGGGCGGGGGTGCAGCGGCAGCGGCCTTCGGGGTCGCCCAGGTGGCCGCAGGGGCAGGGGTTCATGGCGGCGATCAACTGGAAGCGGGCCGGGAAGCTGGCCTGGCGGGCGGCCCGGGAAATGGTGATATGGCCAGACTCCAGCGGTTCGCGCAGCACCTCCAATACCTTGCGTTCGAACTCGGGCAGTTCGTCGAGAAACAGCACACCGTGATGGGCCAGCGAAATCTCGCCGGGTCGCGGCTGGCTGCCACCGCCCACCAGGGCCACCGCGGATGCAGTGTGGTGGGGCGCGCGAAAGGGGCGCCGGCCCCAATGTTCGGGGCGAAAGCCCTGGGCGCTGATGGATTGCACGGCGGCGGCTTCCAGGGCTTCCTGTTCCGTCATGGGGGGCAGGATGCCCGGCAGGCGGCTGGCCAGCAGGGTCTTGCCGGTGCCCGGCGGCCCCATCAACAGCAGGCTGTGTTGACCGGCGGCGGCGATTTCCAGCGCCCGCTTGGCATGGGCCTGGCCGTGGATATCGGCCAGGTCGGCCTGTTCCGGTGTCGGCGCGGGAGATTCCGGGGCTTGCAGGGGCAGACTCTGGCGGCCCTGTAAGTGGGCGCAGACCTCCAACAAATGAGAGGCGGGATGAATGTCCAGGCCGTTCACCAGGGCCGCCTCGCGGGCATTGGCCTGAGCCACCACCAGGCGCCGGCCCTGGCGGCGGGTCTGGATGGCAAGGGGCAGAACACCCTGGAAGGGACGCAGCTCACCGCTGAGTGCCAGTTCGGCGGCGAACTCGTAGCCTTCCAGGGCCTGGGTGGGGACCTGGCCCGAGGCAGCCAGGATGCCCAGGGCGATGGGCAGGTCGAAGCGACCGCCTTCCTTGGGCAGGTCGGCCGGCGCCAGGTTGATGGTGATGCGCTTGAGGGGGAACTCGAACTGGCTGTTGAGCAGGGCGCCACGCACCCGGTCCTTGCTTTCCTTCACCGCGGTTTCCGGCAGGCCGACGATGGACAACCCCGGCAGGCCATTGGCCAGGTGGACCTCGACGGTGACCGGCGGGGCCTCAATGCCCTGGCCGGCGCGACTGTGGACGATGGCGAGTGACACGAGGCATTCCCTTGCGCATGTTGTGGTTCAGGTGTCCGTTTGGCTCGCTGCCAGCTTGCGTTCCAGCTCGGCCAGTTGCTTCTCCAGCGCCTCCAGCTTGATGCGGCTGCGCGCCAGCAGTTCGCTCTGGGCGTCGAATTCTTCCCGGGTGACCAGGTCGAGCTTGCCCAGGGCGCTCTGCAGGGTGGCGCGGAAGTTTTTTTCCAGATCCTGCTGTAGTTCCTGCAGGCCCGGTGGCAGGGTGCCGGCCAGTTTGTGGGCCAGGTCGTCGAAGAGTTTGGGGTCGATCATGGAGGTGTCCATTTTGCTGCCTGGGTCTATTGTACCCATCCGGGGCGATATTTCACGAGTTCTGTTGCACCGCCATGGTGCACCGATCTGGTGCAGGCGGTCGCCATGGTGCGGGGATCCGGTTTTTTTGTCAGGGGCTGTTTTCAATTTATTGAAATGAAAGAAGAAAAAAAATGGCACGGCTAGTGCAATAAAGGGCCGACCACCCGTGTGGGTTTTAATTTGTCGTAGTAAAGCAAAGTCAATCGGTGCTCAACCGAGGAGGAAAACCATGAAACTGGTGACGGCGATCATCAAGCCATTCAAGCTCGACGATGTCAGGGAGAGCTTGTCCGAAATAGGCGTGCAAGGGGTAACGGTGACCGAGGTCAAGGGCTTCGGGCGCCAGAAGGGGCACACGGAACTCTACCGTGGTGCCGAGTATGTGGTGGATTTTCTGCCCAAGGTCAAGGTCGAGGTGGCGGTGGCGGACGACCTGGTGCCCCAGGTCACCGAGGCCATCACCAATGCGGCGCGCACCGGCAAGATCGGTGATGGCAAGATCTTCGTCTATGGGTTGGACGAGGTGATTCGGATTCGCACCGGCGAGACCGGTGATGAAGCTTTGTGATGATTTGGCTAATCGATAAATTCCGGAGGGTTTAACCGTGGAAGCAGTTAAAGAACTGAGTTACGCCCTGGACACCTTCTATTTTCTGGTGTCCGGTGCGTTGGTAATGTGGATGGCGGCGGGCTTCGCCATGCTGGAGGCCGGCTTGGTGCGGGCCAAGAACACCGCCGAGATTCTGATCAAGAACATCTCCCTGTTCGCCATCGCCTGTATCATGTACATGTTGGTGGGCTATGCCATCATGTACGGGGGTGAGGCCGGCGCCATCATGCCGACCTTTGGCACCCTGATCGGGGCGGACAACGAGCTGGCCGCGGTGCTGGCCGGTGGTGACGATGCACCGTATTACTCGGTGTTGTCCGATTTCTTCTTCCAAGTGGTATTCGTGGCCACCGCCATGTCCATCGTCTCCGGTGCCGTGGCCGAGCGCATGAAGCTGTGGGCCTTTCTGGCCTTCGCCGTGGTGATGACCGGCTTCATCTATCCCGTGCAGGGTTTCTGGAAGTGGGGCGGTGGTTTCCTCGACGAGCTGGGTTTCCTGGATTTCGCTGGTTCCGGCGTGGTGCACATGTGTGGCGCGGCCGCGGCCCTGGCGGGGGTCTTGCTGCTGGGCGCACGCAAGGGCAAGTACGGTCCCAATGGTGAGATCAACGCCATTCCCGGCGCCAATCTGCCCCTGGCTACCCTGGGTACCTTCATCCTGTGGCTGGGCTGGTTCG
>WFPC01000011.1 GCA_015487785.1 Gammaproteobacteria bacterium
ACCACATCCCTGGGCGGGAAAACACGACTCTTGCGTCCGATTATTGACACCCACGAGAAAACTTAAGGGCCTCTGATCAATTCGTGAAAGCTTGCTGAGCGGCTAGATATAGCAGCTACGGTCACAAAAACTACTTCTCACCATCTGCCAGGCAGAACTTGAAGAGCGGCAGAGAGAATCTCGCAGTTTTGTTACCTTCACCTCTGGGTAACAAATAACCAAATTACTCTGACCCCTTTGATCTGATTGGAATGGCCCCTCTCTCCCGTAAAGCCACAAAATAACGAAGGTCGCGAAGCATCATTAGCATACAAAGCCACTGTCGGCAATTTTTACACAACCTGTTCTCACAGGCGCCAAAACCCAACCCCATACGACAAAACCCGCTGAAATATAAATATATTTTATCATTTGGCATAATTGTTGATTATTGTCTGCCGCCATTAACAAACAATGGCCCCAACAAGGAAGTCACCCCAGGCATCCGCAACCTGTCTGGGTAATTACAAGGATATTTCTATGAACACCAACCGAATCATTTCACGCGGCATATCCGCATCCCTTATTTCTTTTCTGGCTTTTACGTCGCCTTCTCAGGCAACCCTCATCAGCAGTGGAGGCGTCCTGCCAAGCAACCTCTCATGGCTGGCAAACTACTCCGGCATAATGCGAGTGGGAATTAACCAATATTATGGAAATGGAGCGCCTGAAGATGGGGTATTCGAAGTCAATACCGGACCTGGCTACAGTGTGGTAAACAGCGCAGGAATGAAAATAGGCGACACTGACGCAACCGGAACGGTCAGACTCATCGGCAATGGCAACACAGGCTCTGCCCGCATAAATATTGGCCAGTTCGGCATACAGACCGGGAATGGAGGAACGGGCAACCTGGAAATCAGAAACGGGGGAGTGGTCAACAGCGAAGAGAATATCTATCTCGGAGCCCAAGGCTTGAGTAACACTCCAGGTGTATCAAACGTCATCATCGATGGGACAGGCTCCATTCTGCAGACCCAGCAGGCTTCCTCGGGAGACTGGTGGGCCAGAGACGGTGGGCGGATTTATATTGGCTTCGGCCAATCGAACAATACAGTGACCCTATCCAATGGCGGCTTGATGCAAGCCCTGAGCGGAAACGTTGGAGATCAGGGCGACGATGGTAGCATTTGGATTGGCTCATCCCAGGACCCCGGATCAAGCGCCACGGTGAATGTATTGGGCACAGGCTCCACCATGAGAGCCGACACCTCTATTGACGTAGGATCACGAGACACAGAAAGTTCTTCCTACCTGAACATCATGGCTGGTGGGCGGGCGGAAACGGCTTGGACCTACATCAGCACACTCAACGGGGTGGCCGATGTGCTAGTCAGCGGTAATGCATCAACACTCGTCTCAGAAGGCATTACACTCGGAGGCCCGACCGTGATATACGGTTACACGGCAAGCGGCGTCCCTGGCGCTTCGCCTGACTGGGACTATATCTGGAATTCTCTTTCCGAAGGACAGCAGGTACGCGATATAAATGGAAACCTGCTGTTTGATGACCTGGGAGAACCAGTATTGGCCGTACCACATCCCACTTTTGGCACTCTGGTTCCCGACACCGTTCTTGAGGGCAACAAAATATTTGCAAAAGAAACCGGCAACCTGATCGTTGAAAACGAGGCAAGTGTCAATGCAAGAACTATTGTTATCTCAACAAATCAGGCCCGCTCTCAAGCAGTCAATAACCAAGGTGCAACGCTAACCGTACGCAACGGTGCAGTAGTAACTGCTGATATAACTGTTTTCGAGGATGGCGTTCTGAATGGCGGACAAGGACAGATTGTCGGTAATGTCTTCGTTGAAGGAGGAACTGTTGCACCAGGAAATTCTCCCGGCGTAATGATTATAGATGGCAACCTGGAACTGATCAGCGGCCTCCTGGAACTCGAAGTCACGGATTCGCTTATGGATTCCTTCGTAATATCCGGCGACCTTATCATTGGTGAGGACCTGATTGTGGATATCATGCTCGATACACAAACCAATTCTTTTTTGAGCCTGGACTTGGAAGATTTCTTTCAGGCCTCAGGAAATGTCACTATCGACCCAAACTTCAGCCTTTTCGACAATGTCAATGTATATGGGTCGACCAATCATTCCACGCTCTTGCTCAGTTTCAACGGTAATCAGCGGACTTTCGGAGCCGCAGCCACAGTTCCCGAGCCATCCACCATCGCACTGCTTGGCTTGTCCCTGATGGGCCTCGTGATAGCCAGGCGCAACCGTAGATTCGCCACCCAATAGAATCTCGATCCCGCCCCCCGGCAAGCCGGGGGGCTTTATTTCATGTGCGTGGATACGCCTCCGCCATAACCCGAACATTCCAGCCGCCGAACCGCACGGCCTCAATGCTCGCGCGCATTGAGCCAGTCCAGATAGCGCCTCACTCCTTCTTCCACATTGGCGAAATCCGCCGTGTAGCCGGCCGCGCGCAGGGCGCTCATGTCGGCCTCGGTGAAGCTCTGGTAGCGTCCCTTGAGATGTTCGGGAAAAGGAATGTACTCGATCTCGCCACGCCCATGCCAGGCGATCACCGCACGCGCCACGTCGTTGAAGCTCTGGCTGCGCCCGGTGCCCAGATTGAAGATGCCCGACACTTCTGGATGCGCCAGCAGCCACAGGTTCACCGCGACCACGTCGCCCACGTAGACAAAATCACGCCGCTGCTCGCCATTGCCATAGCCATCGCTGCCCTCGAACAGGCGCAGCCTGCCCTGCTCGCGCAGTTGATTGTTGAAATGAAAGGCCACACTGGCCATGCTGCCCTTGTGCTGTTCGCGGGGACCGTAGACATTGAAATAACGCAAACCCACCACCTGGGAAGCAGCTTCCGGCAGCAGGCGGCGCACATACTGGTCAAACAGAAACTTGGAGTAGCCATAGACATTGAGCGGCTGTTCGAACTGGCGTTCCTCGCGAAACACCGGGCCGGCCCCGTACACCGAGGCCGAGGAGGCGTAGATGAACGGCACCTGGTGCTGCAGGCAATAATGCAACAGGGCCTTGGAATAGTCGTAGTTCACCGCCATCATCATGCGTCCGTCCCATTCGGTGGTGCTGGAACAGGCACCGTTGTGGAAAATCGCCTGTAACGGCGCCTCGAAGGGCCCACCGGCCTCGATACGCCGCAGAAAGTCGTCCTTGTCCATATAATCGGCGATCTCGCAATCGGCGATGTTGCGAAACTTGGTACCGTCACTGAGATCGTCCACCACCAGGATGTCCTGGCGACCCTGATCATTGAGTTGCTTGACGATGTTGCTGCCGATGAAGCCGGCGCCGCCGGTGACTACGATCATGTGGATACCCTTGCAGTTTATGAAGTTTCAGGATGATAGCACAGGCCGCTTCACAGTCGGCGAATGCGCTCGATGATGGAAGAGGTGGAGCAACCGTCGACGAAATGCAGGATGCGCACCTCGCCGCCGCCGGCGGTGACGCAATCATACCCGGCCACTTCCTCGGCACGATAATCGCCCCCCTTGACCAGCACGTCGGGCTTCACCTGGCAGATCAGTCGTTCGGGGGTGTCCTCGGAAAACGGCACCACCCAGTCCACGCTGGCCAGACCCGCCAGTACCGCCATACGCTGGGCCAAGGGGTTGACAGGGCGCTGCGCGCCCTTGAGCCGACGCACCGAGGCATCGTCGTTGACCGCCACTACCAGGCGATCACCCAATTGCCGGGCCTGCTCCAGGTAGGACACGTGTCCGGCATGCAGGATATCGAAGCAACCGTTGGTCATCACCACCCGTTCGCCGCGCTCACGGGCATCGGCCACCGCTGCCAACAGGCTGGCCTCGTCCACCACGCCCTGATCGTGCTCCTGATCGGCTTTCAACGCCAGGCGCAGCTCCGACTCGGTGATGGCCGCCGTACCCAGCTTGCCCACCACAATGCCCGCCGCCAGGTTGGCCAGGGCGGTGGCCTCCTCCAGTTCCTCGCCACAGGCCAGGGCCGCCGCCAACACCGAGATCACGGTGTCGCCGGCACCGGTGACATCGAAAACCTCGCGCGCCCGGGTAGGCAGGTGAAAGGCCCGGCCGTCCTCGTGGATCAGGGACATGCCGTGTTCACCCCGGGTCACCAGCAGGGCCCGCAGGCACAGCTCCCGCAACAGGGTATGCCCCTTGGCCACCAGTTCGTCCTCGTCGCCACAAGGCCCCGCCACCGCCTCGAACTCGCTCAGGTTGGGGGTGATCACATCGGCGCCACGGTAGATGGAGAAGTCGCGCCCCTTGGGATCCACCAGACTCAGGCGCCCTTGGCTGCGGACCTGATCGATGAAATCCGCCACTGCTCGCAGCGTTCCCTTGCCATAGTCGGAAAACACCACCACCTCGTGTTCCGCCAGCCGCTCCCGGAAACGCTCCAGCAAGGGGGCCTGGTCGTAGGCTTCCAGGGCATGTTCGAAGTCCAATCGGATCAACTGCTGGTGCCGGCTGATCACTCGCAACTTGGTGATGGTATCCACCCCCGGCAGGCGTAGAAAGTGACAGTTCACCCCGGCCTTTTCCAGTCGCTCCTGCAGACGCTCGGCCATCTCGTCCTGGCCCACCACGCCCAGCAAGCTCACCTGCCCTCCCAGGGCGGCGATGTTGAGCGCCACGTTGGCCGCGCCGCCGGGACGCTCCTCGGCCTCGCCCACCCGTACCACGGGCACCGGCGCCTCTGGCGAAATACGCGAGGTGGCCCCGTGCCAGTAGCGATCGAGCATCACGTCGCCCACCACCAGTACCCTGGCCTGCCGGAAATTGGGATTTCTCAGTTGCATGACAGCCTGCCGTGCCGTGAAAAGCTGGCCATTATACATCAAGCCGGCAAGGCTAGTGACTCAGCCGACAATATCCTATAGGGTACTGCCAACAGCTTCGATATCCATAGCCCATGCCCACACTCGCCGCCGTATTGATCGTGAAAGACGAGCAGGACAATCTCGCCGCCTGCCTGGACAGTCTGCGCTGGGCAGACGAAATCGTGGTCTACGACACCGGCAGCCGTGATGCCACGCGGGAGATTGCCCGCCGCTACACCGAGCGGGTGATCAGCGACCCCGACTGGCGGGGCTTTGGCATCGCCCGACAACGGGCCCAGCGCCAAACACGGGCCGACTGGATCCTGATGGTGGATGCCGACGAGCGGGTGAGTCCCGAGCTGGCCGCGGAAATCCGCGCCATCATCCGCCATGAGCCGGCGCACACCGTCTACCAGTTACCCCGCCTGACCTGGGTGTTCGGCCGTTTCATCCGCCATGGCGGCTGGTACCCCGACCCTGTCACCCGCCTCTATCCCAATGCGCTGACCCACTATGACGATGCCCTGGTCCACGAACGCCTGCGCCTGCCCGCGGGCACGACGGTACAGCGCCTGCGCCATCCACTCATCCACTACAGCTATCGCGACCTGCGCCACTACCTGGTCAAATCGGCCCAGTACGCCGATGACTGGGCACGCCAGCAGGCCGCCCGCGGCAAACGTGCCGGCCTCGCCCAGGGGCTGTTGCATGGCGCGGGCTGTTTCCTGCGCATGTATCTCTTCAAGGCGGGTTTTCTCGACGGCCCCCAGGGCCTGCTGCTGGCCCTGCTCTCGGCTCATTCCACCTTCGTGAAATACGTCGCGCTGTGGGAACGCGATGGCCGCACTAGAGAAGAAAACGCTCGCTGATGAGCGCGGCGGCGGCATCCACGTCCACCCGGCGCATGTCGTCACCTTCGGGCGGGCTGAAGGCCAGGCGGCGTTCGGGCGCGCTGAGGGTCTGCCAGCGCAAGCTGGAATTGACCCGGCTGGCGGGATAGAAGCCCGCCGTGGGCCGGTCCAGGGCACCGGCGATATGCAGGGGGCCGGTGGAGCCGCTGATGAATACATCGGCCCCCTGCAACTGACGACAGAAGGCCAGCAGGCCCTGGCGCGAGAGATAGGCCAGCGAGGCAACCCCCTGCGCGCGCAGTCTTTGCGTCAGTTGCCGCGCCAGTTCCTCCTCGCCGGGACCGGCGCTGATCACCACGGTATGCCCGTGGCGGCTGCGCAGGCCCGCGGCCAGGCGGGCGTACTGCGCCGGATCGAGGTTGTTGGCCGAGCCCCCGGAGCCCGGATGCAGAAAGACTAGGCGATGCTCTGCGGGAATCCCGTGTTCCGCCATGAGCGCCCGGCGGCTCGCCGCCACTTCCCCCGGCTCGAAACGCAAATAGGGACGTTGCAATTCCTCGGCGGCGCTCACGCCCTGCTGTTCCAGAAAGTGACGCACCAGATCCAGGTTATATTGGTATTCCGGTTTGATGGAACGAGAACGGCGCTGGCGCAGACGCTGGTTGTAGAACACTTGGGCCAGCTTGGTGGCCGGCGCCAGGCGATAGGGAATACCGGCCAAACGACAGAGAAATCCCACGCGAAAGCTGGAGAACAAAGTGATGACCACATCGAAATCCCGCTCCCGCATCTGCCGGGCCAGCGCCAGTTGCTCGGCCCGAGGCGCTGAGGGCCCCGGATCCTTCAGCACTTCGTCGATCCAGGGAGAAATGCGCGCCAGGGGCTCGGTGTAGGCGGGCACCAGCACGCTGAGGCGGGCCTCGGGCAGGGAACGCTTGAGCAGTGAGAAGGCCGGCCAGGCGAGCATGAAATCACCCAGCTTATCGTTGCGAATCATGAGGATACGGGCATCCGGCCTCATTATGGCGCAAACTCTCCCATGACCTCCAGCACCCGTTCCGGCTGCAACTCGCGCAAGCAGCGATAATGCCCCAGGGGGCATTCCTTCTTGAAACAGGGGCTGCATTCCAGTCCCAGGGAGATAATCTCGGCCCGTGGACTCAGGGGCGGAGTGTAGCCCGGGTCGGAGGAGCCATAGATGGCGTATACCCGTCGCTCCACGGCGGCGGCGATGTGCATCAGGCCTGAGTCGTTGCACACCACCGCATCGCTCAGCGCCAGCAGGTCGATCACCTCTTGCAGATGAGTCTTGCCGGTGAGGTCCTCGCCTCCACCCATGGCCTCCACGATGGCCGCACCGGCGGCGCGGTCCTTGGCCGAGCCCAGCACCCACACCTGCCAGCCACGACGGAGATAATCCCGCCCCACGGCGGCGAAATACGCCGCCGGCCAGCGCTTGGCCGGGCCATATTCGGCGCCGGGACAAAAGGCCAGCACCGGACGCCTGGTATTCAGCCCGAGGCGCGCCAGGGCCCTCTGTTGCTGCTCCGGCGTACTGCTGAGACGCGGCGCCGGGATGTCGGCGGGCGAAAGTGGCGCGGCATGAGGCGGTCGTGCCAGGCTGAGATAACGCTGCACCATCATGGGCAGGCGTTGCTTGTCCAACCGGCGCAGGTCGTTGAGCAACCCCCAGCGCTGTTCGCCGATGAAACCGGTGCGGCGGGCGATGCCGGCGCCGAAGGGCAACAGAGCGGCCTTCCAGGTGATGGGCAGCACGATGGCCCAATCATAGGCACGGGGACGCAAGGCCCGGCCCAGGCGATAGCGGTGCAGGGGCCTGAACTCGCCATGCCCCAGGGGCAACTCGATGGCCTCGCGCACCTCGGGCATGCGCGCCAGCAGGGGATGCGACCAGGCCGGCGCCACCACGTCGATGGCCGCACCAGGATGGGCCCGCGCCAGCCAGCGAAACAGGCTCTGGGCCATCACCATGTCACCCACCCAGGCGGGGCCGACCACCAGAATGGCCTGTACGGCGGTATCCGTCACCGCGGCGCGGCGCTCACTCGTCGTCGTCTCGCAAGATGTATTCGGCGCCGCAATAGGGGCATTTGGCACGGCCCGTGTTCTCGATGGGCAGGTAGACCCGCGGATGGGAATTCCACAGGCTCATGCTGTCGAGCGGGCAGTGCAACGGCAGGTCCGCCCGCGTGATCTCGTAACGGTGTTCCGCATTGGGCTCGATTTTTTCGGCTTGTGCCATGCTCTCTCCTCAGCGCTCTACCAGGGTCAACCAGTCACGGTGGCGATCCAGCCGGCCGTGCACCAGGTCGAAGTATTGTTTTTGCAGTTGCTCGGTGACGGGGCCACGACAACCGGCGCCGATGACGCGGTCGTCCAGTTCGCGGATGGGCGTCACTTCCGCCGCCGAGCCGGTGAAAAAGGCCTCGTCGGCGATATAGACCTCGTCGCGGGTGATGCGCTTTTCGCACACAGGGATACCGGCCTCCTCGGCCAGGGTGATGATGGTGGCGCGGGTGATGCCATCCAGCGCCGAGGTCAACTCGGGGGTGTAGAGCACGCCGTCGCGCACCATGAAGAAGTTCTCCCCGCTGCCCTCGGCCACGAAACCCTCGGCATCGAGCAACAGGGCCTCGTCGTAGCCGCAGCTCAGGGCCTCCTGCAGGGCCAGCATGGAGTTCATATAGTTGCCATTGGCCTTGGCCTTGCACATGGTGATGTTGACGTGATGCCGGGTATAGGAGGAGGTGCGGATGCGAATGCCTTTCTCCAGCGCCTCCTGGCCCAGGTAGGCCCCCCAGGGCCAGGCCGCGATCATCACATGCACCCGCAGGTTGTCCGCGCGCAGCCCCATACCCTCGGAGCCGTAGAAACACATGGGGCGGATATAGGCCGACTCGAGGCCGTTGTCGCGCACCACCGCGCAGGTGGCACGGTTGATCTCGTCCTTGCTGAAAGGAATCTTCATCTGCAGGATGTGGGCGGAACGAAACAGGCGGTCGGTGTGTTCCTCGAGACGGAAAATGGCCGTGCCGGCCGCAGTCTTGTAGGCCCGCTGGCCCTCGAATACGCCCATGCCATAATGCAGGGTATGGGTCAGGACATGAACCTTGGCCTCGCGCCAGGGCACGAACTCGCCGTCCAGCCAGATGACGCCGTCGCGGTCATCCATCGTCATAGATGCAGCTCCTCAAACAGATTGTGAAGATGGTCCATCGTCCGGGAAATGGGCTTCCCAGAGCGCACTCACCGCCTCCCGGCAGGCCCTGAAGCCCTCTGCGTCGATCACGCCCGGCGCCTGCTGCAGGCTCAGTTCGTGCAGTTGGTGACGGTAGGCCAGGTAGGCACGGGCGAGCATTTTAGCATCATCGCCGGACAGAAGTTTAGCTTTTGCCAGCGAGTCCAGCAGGCGCAGGTTGTCGGTGTATTCCACCAGTTCGGGATACTCGGCGGCCCAGCGCAACACCAGGTATTGGATCAGGAACTCGATGTCCACCACGCCACCGCGTCCCTGTTTGATATCGAAGCGGCCGGGGCGACTCTTGTCCAGGCTGGCGCGCATGCGCCGACGCATCTGTTGCACCTCCCGGCGCAGAACATCGGGATCACGCCGGCGGCTCAAGACCTTCCGGCGCACGGCGCGGAAGGCATCGCCCAGAGCCGGTGAACCGGCCACCGGCCGCGCCCGCACCAGGGCCTGGTGCTCCCAAGTCCAGGCCTGCTCGTGCTGATAGGCGGTGAAGCTGTTGAGGCTGCTCACCAACAGGCCCGAGGCACCGCTGGGCCGCAGCCGGGTATCCACTTCGTAGAGCTTGCCGCTGGCGGTGAGCATGGTGAGGCCGTGGATGATGCGCTGGGCCAGGCGGGCGAAGAACACCGAATTGTCCAGCACCCTCTCACCCCGGGTCTGCTGACGGCTGCCCTGGCTGTCGTGCAGAAACACCAGGTCAAGATCGGAACCGAAACCCAGCTCGAAGCCGCCCAGTTTGCCATAGCCGACGACGAGAAAACCGGCGGGACGAAGCTGGCCGTCCAGCTCATAATGGGGCCAGCCGTGGCGTTGGCGCAGGCGCTGGCAGGCCGACTCCAGCACCTGTTCCAGCACCACCTCGGCCAAAAAGGTGAGATGATCGCTGACCTTCTCCACCGGCATGGCACCAACAAGCTCGGCCGCCGCCACCCGCAGGGCATGGGCCTGCTTGAACTGGCGTAACAGGTCCATTTCCGCTTCTTCGTCACCGGCCGGCAAGGTCTGCAGACGCTGGTTGAGTTCGCGCGCCAGCTCGGCCTTGCTCATGGGCTCGTAGAGACGGCGGCTGTCCAGCAATTCATCCAGCAACACCGGATAGCGACTCACTTGCTCGGCGATCCAGGGGCTCTGGGCAAACAGGCGCACCAGTTGCGACAAGGCCAGGGGGTGTTCGGCCAGCAGGGCCAGGTAGGCGCTGCGCCGGGCGATGGCCTCCAGCAGGTTGAGCACCCGCGGCAAACAGACATCGGGGGCCTCGAGCTGGCCCATGGCCGCCAGTAGCAAGGGCATCAAGCGCTCCAGGCGTTCGGTGCCGCGGGGCCCCATGGCGCGCAGGGCCGCCGAACGCCGAGTCAGTTCCAACCGCCGCAGGGCCTCCGCGGCATCGGCAAAACCCAGCTCGCGCAGACAGTTCAGCGCCTGCTCCTCGCTCAAGCGCCCTTGCCACAAGGCCAGCAGGGTGGCAGTGCGCCGGTCGTCATCGCCGCCCTGCTCGAACTGGGGCGCGGCGAACACCTGCTGGAAGGCCGCATGCACCTGCTCGCGATGGGCGTCGAGGCAGACCCGCAGCTCATCCCAGCCGGCACAGCCCATGGCGTAGGCCAGGCGCAGGCGCGCTGCTTCCTCCTTGGGCAGTTCGTGGGTCTGGCGGTCGTCGAACAATTGAAGGCGGTTTTCCAGCCGCCGCAGAAACACATAGGCCTGCACCAGGGGCTCCACCAGGTGCGCCGGCAGCAGTCGCAACTCCCGCAGGACATCCAGCACGGCGAGGATCTCGCGTTGCCGCAGGGCCGGCTCGCGCCCCCCGCGTATGAGCTGGAAGGCCTGGCCGATGAACTCGATCTCGCGGATGCCGCCGCGCCCCAGCTTGATGTTGTCGCTCAGCCCCTTGCGAGTCACCTCGATGGCGATCATGCGCTTCATTTCGCGCAAGGATTCGAACACACCGAAATCCAGGTAGCGCCGGTAGACGAAGGGCTGGAGGCGCGCCATGAGGTCGACGGCCGCGCGCCGCGCGCCGGCGATGGGGCGCGCCTTGATCAGGGCATAGCGCTCCCATTCGCGGCCATGGGTTTCGTAATACTGCTCCATGGCCTCGAAACTCAACACCAACTGGCCGCTGGCGCCGAAGGGGCGCAGACGGGTATCCACCCGGAACACGAAGCCCTCGGCGGTGGTCTCGCCCAGGGTCTTGACCAGTTGCCGGGCCAGGCGCTGGAAAAACTCGGCATGCTCCAGCGGGCGCTCACCGCCACGGGTCTCACCCTCCTCGGCATAACAAAAGATGAGATCGATATCGGAGGAGAAATTCAGCTCATGGGCACCCAGCTTGCCCATGCCCAGCACCACCAGGTCCAGGCGCCGACCCTGGCTGTCGCGGGGTACGCCATGGCGCTGTTCCAGCCATGCCTGCAATCGCACAGCCGCCTGGGCCACGCAGCTTTCCGCCAGCCACGACAACTCCCGCAGCATCTGGCGAAAATCGCCATAGCCCATCAGTTCGCGCCAGCCGATGCGCAGCATCTCGCGCTGACGAAAAAGCCGCAGCCGCCGAGCCAGGTCCTGGACGTCGACCACCCCTTCCAGGGCCATCCGCAGGCGCCGCTGGCAGGCTTCCAGTGTGTCGTCGCGTCGCACCAGCTCCGCCCCCAGCAATTCCTCCGGCCAGTGGGGCCAGCGCTGGCAAATGCGCCAGAGGAAATCACTGGCGGCCCACAGGCGCTGCAACTCCGCTTCCTGCGCCGGCGCCAGTACCGCCCCGGCCTCGCGAAAACTCTGCAAGCGCCCGGCCTGGACCGCCGCCAGCGCCGCCGGCAGTTCTGCCGGCAGAGTCAATGCCGTCGCGGCCGTCACGCCTTCTGGGCCACCAGTTGCGCCTCGTTGCGCAAGCCACGCCGGGTATCGCCCACCAGGGCTTCCTCGCGATAGACCAGGGGCACGAGCGGCGCGAACAGGCGCAGCAACTCACCCCGCTCGAGGCGGAAGTCGGGGTTGGAGGGGCCGCTGTAGTCGTCGGTGACCTCGCGCACGAAGGTCTGATAGAACAGCAGCCCGCCGGGCCGGAGCGCCGCCATCAGAGGATTGGCCAGGGCCCGCTCCAGGTAGTGGCTGACCACGATGACATCGAAGCTCTCCGGCGCCGGCGGCCGGGCCAGCACGTCACGCGCCTCGGCCACCAGGCCCAGCTTTTGCTCCCGCGCCAGGCGATTGAGCTTGTCCACCGCCACGCGGGAAATATCCCAGGCCTGCACTGCCAGCCCGGCCCTGGCCAGGGCGATGGCATTGGCCCCCAGCCCACAGGCCAGTTCCAGAGCACGGCCCGCCGGTGGTAACAGGTGCAGGTTGTCGGCCAGCACCGCCACCGGCCGCAGGGCCCCGGGCTTGGCATCACGGTAGATATTGTCCCACTTGCGCTCCAGTTCCTCGCTCATGCCCTCTCCTTCAGTTGCGCCAGAAGGCCGGTGTCAGCAACACCAGCATGGTGAAAATCTCCAGCCGCCCCAGCAGCATGGCGAAACACAATACCCACTTGGCCAGATCATTGATATCGCCATAGTGGGCGGCCACTTCGCCCAGACCGGGGCCGAGGTTGTTGATGCAGGCGGCCACGGCGGAGAATGCGGTCACATAGTCCAGCCCAGAAGCGGTGAGAATCAGGGCCATGATGCCGAAACTGGCCACGTAGAGGGAGAAGAAACCCCACACCGATTCGATCACCCGCTCGCCCAGGGGCTTGCCACCCAGCTTGACCGGCAGCATGGCGGAAGGGTGGATCAGCCGCACCACTTCGCGATAGCCCTGCTTGAACAGCAGCAGGGCGCGAATCACCTTCATGCCGCCGCCGGTGGAACCGGCACAGCCACCGATGAAACTCACCAGCAGCAACAACACCGGCAGGAAACCCGGCCAGGTATGGTATTCGGCGGTGGTGAAGCCGGTGGTGGTGCCGATGGACACCACCTGAAACAGGCCACGCTGGAAGGCCTCGGAAAAATCTCCGAAAGTGTGCATGAAATAGAGGTAGACGATGGTGACCAAGGCAGTCAGCAGCAGGATTTTGAAATAGGTGCGGCATTCCTCGTCGTTGAAATAGGGCGCGAGCGACATGGAGCGCCAAGCCAGGAAGTGCAGCGCGAAATTGATCCCCGCCAGCAACATGAACACCACCGCAATGTATTCGATCAACGGGCTGTTGAAATGGCCCATGCTGAGGTCGTGGGTGGAGAAACCGCCAATGGCCACGGTGGAGAAACTGTGCCCGATGGCGTCGAAGAGACTCATGCCGGCGGCCCAGTAGGCCAGGGCGCAGGCCGCTGTCAATCCCAGGTAGATGTACCACAGGGCCTTGGCAGTCTCGGTGATGCGGGGCGTGAGCTTGTTGTCCTTCATGGGCCCCGGGGTCTCTGCCCGGTAGAGCTGCATACCACCGATGCCCAGCATGGGCAGCACCGCCACCGCCAACACGATAATGCCCATCCCTCCCAGCCATTGCAGTTGCTGACGATAGTAGAGAATGGAACGAGGCAGTTCATCCAGGCCGGTGATCACCGTGGCACCGGTGGTGGTGAGTCCGGACATGGCCTCGAATACCGCGTCGGTCACCGACAGGCGCGGCGATTCGGACAGCATCAGCGGCAGCGAGCCGCTCAGACCCAGCACCAGCCAGAACATGGCCACAACGATGAAACCGTCGCGCAGGCGCATTTCCTTGCGTATCCGGCGCACCGGGAACCACAGCAGGGCACCTATGAGCAGGGTGAACAGGAAGGCGCTGGCAAACGGCATCAGGTTGCCGTCTTCATAGAATAGCGACACCAACATGGGCGGCAACTGGGTGAGGCTGAAGATCATCAGCAGCAGGCCCAGAATGCGTTGAATTGCGGCATGTTGCATCTGTGTCTTATCTCAGCACGGCGCCCATCAGATAAAGGTGACATCCACCTGGAACAGGCGCTCCACCTCGACGATGCGCTTCTTGTCCACCACGAACAGGATCACATGGTCCTCGGCCTCGATCACCAGGTCGCCATGGGCGATCAACACCTCGTTGCCGCGCACGATGGCGCCGATGGTGGTACCCTCGGGCAGCTTGATCTCGTCGATGCGCCGCCCCACCACCTTGGAGGAACGGCGGTCGCCGTGGGCAATGGCCTCGATGGCTTCGGCCGCCCCCCGGCGCAGGGAATGCACCATGGCCACGTCGCCCCGGCGCACATGGGCCAGCAGGCTGCCAATGGTGACCTGCTGGGGAGAAATGGCGATATCCACCAGGTCGGTCTGCACCAGGTCCACGTATTCGGAACGGTTGATGATGGCCAGCACCTTGCGCGCGCCCAAGCGCTTGGCCAGCATGGCGGAGAGAATATTGGCCTCGTCGTCGTTGGTCATGGCACAGAAGAGATCGGTGTTCTCGATGTTCTCCTCCAGCAACAAGCTGGCATCGGCGGCATTGCCATGCAGCACGATGGTCTTTTCCAGGTCGGCGGAAATCTCACGCGCATGCTGCAGGTTGTGATCGATGATCTTGACCTGGTAGTTGTGTTCCAGGGCACGGGCCAGACGCCGGCCGATGTTGCCACCACCGGCGATGATCACCCGCTTGTAGGGCTTGTCCAGCCGCCGCAGTTCCGCCATCACGGCGCGGATGTTCTTGCGCGCGGCGATGAAAAACACCTCGTCGTCCACTTCGATCACGGTGTCGCCCTTGGGCACGATGGCCTTGCCGCGACGGTAGATGGCCGCCACCCAGGTCTGGATACCGGGCATGTGCTGCCTGAGCGTGCGCAACTCGTGCCCCACCAGGGGACCACCGTGATAGGCGCGCACCGCCACCAGACGCACCCGACCGTTGGCGAAGTCCAGCACCTGCAAGGCCCCGGGCAGCTCGATGATACGCTGGATGTAGTCGGTGACCACCTGCTCGGGGCTGATGAGCACGTCGATGGGCAGGGCCTCCTGGGCGAACAACTGGGGCTTGGCGAGATAGCTGCGATCGCGCACGCGGGCGATCTTGGTTGGGGTGTGGAACAGGGTATAGGCGACCTGGCAGGCGATCATGTTGGTCTCGTCACTGTTGGTCACCGCCAGGATCATGTCGGCGTCCTCGGCGCCGGCCCGCTCCAGCACGTCGGGATGAGACCCCTGACCGATCACCACCCGCACGTCGAGCCGGTCCTGCAATTCGCGCGCGCGTTGAGCCTCGGTATCGACGATGGTTATGTCGTTGGCCTCACTGACCAGGGTGGCGGCCACCGAGGATCCCACCTGGCCGGCGCCGAGTATGATGATCTTCATGTGTTGTTGTTATTCACTCTTGTGCAGACAGGCATAGTAAAAACCGTCCATGTCCTGCTCCCCCGGCAGGATCTGGCGCCCGAAGGCGCAGGCCCGTCCCCATTGCCCCGGCAACGGCCATTCCCGCGCCTCGGAATGACTGGCCAGGAAGGCCCCGATCCGCTGGTGATTTTCCTGGGGCAACACCGAGCAGGTGACGTAGAGCAGCCGCCCCCCCGGCGCCAACAAGGACCAGGCTGCCTCCAGTATACGCTCTTGCTCGCGGGCCAGGGTAGCGATATCCCCATCGCGGCGCAAATACTTGATGTCGGGATTGCGCCGGATCACCCCGCTGGCCGAGCAGGGCACATCCAGCAAAATGCGCTGGAAGGGCCGGCCATCCCACCAGCTCGCCGGTTCGGCCGCATCGGCCTCGTGCAGCTCGGCCACGAACCCCAGGCGGGCGAGTGTCTCGTGCACCCGCTGCAGCCGCTGCGGATCCCGTTCCACCGCCACCACCTCCACCTGCGGCCAGCGCTCCAGGATGTGGGCGGTCTTGCCACCCGGGGCGGCGCAGGCATCCAGCACCCGCTGGCCGGGCTCGGGCGCCAGCAGGGCCGCCGCCAGTTGGGCCGCGCCATCCTGCACTGACACCGCGCCACTGGCGAAATCCGGCAGGCGCTCCACATCGCAAGGCCGCGCCAGCATCACCGCATCCTCAACCAACGGCAGTGCACTGGCCTCCAGCCCCGCGCGGGCCAGGCGCTGCAGATAGTCCGCTCGCGACTGGCGCCGGCGGTTCACCCGCAACACCATGGGCGCGCGACGGTTGTTGGCAGCCACTATATCGCGCCACTGCGCCGGCCAGGCCGCCTGCAGACGCTGCAACAACCACAGAGGATGATCCGCGGCGGCCTGCTCGTCGTCCTCGGCGGCGCGCGCCAGCGCCTCGGCCTGGCGCTGGAACTGGCGCAGCACGCCGTTGATCAGACCGCGCGCCCAGGGCTTGCGCAAGACACGCGCCAACTCCACCGTGCTGTTGACCGCGGCATAGGCGGGCAGGCGCATGGCGCTGAGCTGGTACAGGCCTAGCAACAGGACGCAGCGCACGTCGCCGTCCTTGGCCTTGAGCGGCCGCTCCAGCAAGCGTCGCAGGTAGAAATCCAGGCGATAATAATGACGCATCACGCCGAACACCAGCTCCCGCGCCAGGGCCCGCTCGGCCGCCTCTCCCAGGACCCCGATCTCGGCTGGAATGGCTCCACTGAGGGATTGGCGACGCAGCAGCACCCGCCGCAGAATGGCCATTGCCACCGTCCGTGCCGAAGCGGCCATCAGCCCAACCGCACGCCACTGAGATCGTGGGCATTGACGAAGCTGGCCGCCGGCTGGGGCTTGCCCCCAGGCAGTTGCAGTTCCAGCAAGCGCAACACGCCCTCGCCGGTGGCCACATCCACGCCCTGCTTGCCGGCGGCGATCACCGTGCCTGGCGCGGCCCGTGGTGCCTCGTCCAACGACCGGGCCCGCCAGATGCGCAGTGTCTTATCACCATAACGGGTCTGGGCCACCGGCCAGGGATTGAAGGCGCGCACCCGGCGCTCCAGCTCCCGCGCCGGCCGATCCCACTCCAGCCAGGCCTCGGCTTTGTCGAGCTTGTGGGCATAACTGGCCTGGTCGTGGTCCTGGGGGCGGGCCTGCAAATGCCCGGCCGCCAGTGCATCGAGGGCCTCGACGAGGGTTTCGGCACCCAGCTCGGCCAACTTGTCGTGCAGGCTGGCGGCGGTATCATCCTCGCCGATAGGGCAGGCACGCATGAGCAGGATGTCGCCGGTATCCAGGCCCTCGTCCATCTGCATGATGGTGATGCCGGTCTCGCGGTCGCCATGAAGAATGGCCCGCTGGATGGGCGCCGCACCACGCCAGGCCGGCAACAACGAGGCATGGATATTGATACAACCCAACCGTGGTATTTCCAGCACGGCCTTGGGCAAGAGCAAACCGTAGGCAGCCACCACCATCACATCGGCGTCCAATTCGCGCAGAGCCTGTTGTTCCGCAGCGTCTTTCAACGTAGCCGGCTGACGCACCTCGATGCCCGCCGCCAGAGCCCGTTGCTTGACCGGACTGGGAGTGAGTTTGCGGCCACGGCCGGCGGGACGGTCGGGTTGGGTATATACCGCCAGCACCCGGTGCGGACTGGCGAGTAGAGCATCCAGGGCACGGGCGGCGAACTCCGGTGTGCCGGCGAAAATGATCTTGAGGGCTTGGCTCATGGGCGGGTTCCTGACCGGCCTCACAGGGTGTGGCGGCGGGTCTTCTCCAGTTTCTTGCGAATGCGCTTGCGCTTCAGTTCGGACAGATAGTCCACGAACAGCTTGCCGTCGAGATGGTCGATCTCGTGCTGTATACACACTGCCAGCAAGTCTTCCGCCTCCAGCTCGAAGGGCTCGCCCCGCAGATCCAGGGCACGCACCCGGATGCGCTCGTAACGCGTCACCTTCTCGTAGATGGCCGGCACCGAGAGGCAGCCTTCCTCGGTTTTTATCTGTCCCTCGTGGGCCAGAATCTCGGGATTGACGAACACCCGCGGGTCGCTCTTGTCCTCGGACACGTCCACCACGATCACCCGCTTGGCCACATCCACCTGGGGCGCGGCCAGACCGATACCGGGCGCGGCGTACATGGTCTCCAGCATATCCTCGGCCAACACCCGGATCTCGTCGTCCACCCGTTCCACCGGCCGGGCGCGGACGCGCAAGCGTTCATCGGGGTAGTGCAAAATCTTCAGCAACGCCATAACAGCTCATCAAATCCGCAGTAAATCAGCATTATAACACTACCCATGAGCATCCTGGCGCAGACACGGGCAAAACCCACTCACCTTGACCCCATGCAGGGAATCGGCCAGTATCACGGCCGAAGCAGCGGCAAAATCCCATCGAGTCTCACGATGCACATGGCCCTCTCCCACGACAAACTGGCCTGCTGGCTGGCTCTGGCCCACGCACCGGGCATCGGCGCAAGTCACCTGCGCGAGCTGGTGGCGCACTTCGGCAGCCCACGGGCGGTGCTGGACCAGGCAGAGGCGGCGGCGCGCCTGCTCGGCGGCCGCGAAGCACTGGCCCGCGCCCTGCGCGAACCCCGCTGGGAAGCTGTGGAGCGTGATCTGGCCTGGCGCGAAAAGGACCCCGGGCACCACATCCTCAGCCTCGACGATCCCCGTTACCCGCCACAACTGGCCGACATCGCCGATCCACCGCCCTTGCTTTACGTGGCCGGCGACCCGGAATGCCTGCGCCTACCGCAACTGGCCATGGTGGGCAGCCGCAGCCCTTCCGCCGACGGCGAACACAATGCCTTCGAGTTCGCCCGCCACCTGGCCGCCTGCGGCCTGGCCATCACCAGCGGCCTGGCCCTGGGCATCGATGGCGCCAGCCACCGCGGTGCCCTGGCCGGCGACGGCCTCACGGTGGCGGTGACCGGCACCGGGTTGGACCGGATCTATCCCCGCCAGCACGCCCGCCTGGCGCGGGAAATCATGGCCCGAGGCGGCGCCCTGGTGTCCGAGTTCGCCATCGGCACACATGCGGCGCGGGGCAACTTCCCGCGCCGCAACCGCATCATCAGTGGTCTCGCCCTGGGCACCCTGGTGGTGGAGGCGGCGCTGCGCAGCGGCTCGCTGATCACCGCCCGGCTGGCGGCGGAGCAAGGCCGCGAGGTGTTCGCCATCCCCGGCTCCATCCACAACCCCCTGGCCCGGGGCTGTCATGGCCTGATCCGCCAAGGCGCCAAGCTGGTGGAATCGGCGGCGGATATTTTCGAGGAGCTGCAGCTCGCCATGCCCGAACCACCACAAACCGACGAAGCTGCACACAACAATGCCACGATCGCCCAGGAACTGGACCAGGACTACAGGCATCTACTGGAATGCATGGGCTACGACCCCCAGCCGGTGGACTGCCTGATTGAACGAAGTGGATTGACGCCGGAGGCAGTTTCCTCCATGCTGTTGGTACTTGAATTGCAAGGCTATGTCGAGCCGGTTACCGGAAGTGGTTTCCGCCGCGTCATTAAAGGTATGAATTAATGAAAGAAAATGTACTCGACGTCCTCATGTACCTGTTCGAGAACTACATCGACGAGGACGATCTGGTCAACCCCGACCGCGACGAGCTGAAGCTCGAACTGCAAGAGGCAGGCTTTGCCTCCGGCGAAGTGGAAAAGGCCTTTCGCTGGCTCGATGGCCTGGCCGAACTGGCCGGCGGCGAGCATTTCCATCCCCAGCGCGCCGACGCCATCCGGGTCTATTCCAGCCGCGAGCTGGAAAAGATGGAACCCGACTGCTGCGGTTTCCTGCTGTTTCTGGAACAGATCGGCGTGCTCGACGCCCACACCCGCGAGCTGGTCATCGACCGCATCATGGCGCTGGAAACCGACCAGATCAGCGAAGACCAGGTCAAATGGGTGGTGCTGATGGTGTTGTTCAACCAGCCCGGCCAGGAAGCCGCCTTCGCCTGGGTGGAAGACCTGGTGTTCGAGGAACACACCGGTTTTCTCCACTGAGCCGGCCCCGTACCATCCCAAGCCAACTCGCTGATGCCTGCCAATCTCGTCATCGTCGAATCGCCCGCCAAGGCCAAAACCATCAAGAAGTACCTGGGCAAGGACTTCGCCGTGCTGGCCTCCTACGGCCACGTGCGCGACCTGTTGCCCAAGGAAGGCGCGGTGGATACCGAGCACGACTTCAAGATGAAGTACCAAATCATCGACAAGAACAAGAAACACGTCGATGCCATCGCCAAGGCCCTCAAGCAGGCCGACACCCTGTACCTGGCCACCGACCCCGACCGCGAGGGTGAGGCCATCTCCTGGCATCTCTATGAATTGCTGAAGAAACGTGGCGCACTCAAGGGCAAGGCCGTGCACCGGGTGGTATTCCACGAAATCACCAAGCGCGCCATCCAGGAAGCCATCGAGCATCCGCGCGAACTGTCCAGCGACCTGATCAATGCCCAGCAGGCCCGGCGCGCGCTGGACTACCTGGTGGGCTTCAACCTCTCGCCGCTGTTGTGGAAGAAGATTCGTCGCGGTCTGTCCGCCGGTCGGGTACAGAGCCCGGCGCTACGCATGATCGTGGAGCGCGAGGAAGAGATCGAACGCTTCAAGCCGCGTGAATACTGGACCATCGAGGCCGACGTGGAGGCCAAGCAGCAAGCCTTCAGCGCCAAGCTGATCGAATTCGAGGGTGACAAGATCCGCCAGTTCAGCATCACCGACGGCCAACGTGCCCGGCAGGTGGAACAGGCCATCGAAGAAGCCGCCCAAGGCAGGCTGCGGGTGGCCCGGGTGGAGAAGAAACAACGCAAGCGCAACCCGGCGCCACCGTTCATCACCTCCACCCTGCAACAGGAGGCCTCGCGCAAGCTCGGCTTCAGCGCCCAGCGCACCATGCGCACCGCCCAGCAACTCTACGAGGGAGTGGACATCGGTGAAGGCGAGGTGGGCCTGATCACCTACATGCGTACCGACTCGGTCAACCTGGCCCAGGAAGCGGTAGAGGAGATCCGCGACTACATCGCCGAACGCTATGGCAAGGACAACCTGCCAACCAAGCCACGGAGCTACAAGACCAAGGCCAAGAACGCCCAAGAGGCTCACGAGGCCATCCGCCCCACCACCATCCACCTGACTCCGGAGCAGCTCAAGTCCAGGCTCAGCGCCGACCAGTTCAAGCTCTACAGCCTGATCTGGAAACGCACTATCGCCTGCCAGATGATCCATGCCACGGTACACACGGTGAGCCTGGACCTGACCAGCGGCAACAGCGTGTTCCGCGCCACCGGCTCCACCATCGCCAAGCCCGGCTTCATGGCGGTGTACCAGGAAGGCCAGGACGACCGCAAGAAGGACGACGACGAGGGCCGTATCCTCCCGCCATTGGAGGAAGGCGACCACGTGGACCTACGCAAGCTGCGCCCCGAGCAGCACTTCACCGAGCCACCGCCACGCTACAGCGAGGCCAGCCTAGTGAAGTCACTGGAAGAACACGGCATCGGCCGACCGTCCACCTATGCCTCCATCATCTCCACCTTGTTGCAACGAGAATACGTGGAGCTGGACAAGCGCCGCTTCATCCCCACCGACGTGGGCCGGGTGGTGAACAAGTTCCTCACCGAGCACTTCACCCAGTACATCGACTACGACTTCACCGCCAAGCTGGAAGACGAGCTGGACGCCGTCTCGCGCGGCGAGAAGGACTGGATTCCCCTGCTGCGCGAGTTCTGGGAACCCTTCAAGAGACTGGTGGACGACAAGACCCAGAGCGTGGACCGCAAGGACGTCACCCAGGAAAAACTCGACGAGGCCTGTCCCAAGTGTGGCCAGCCGCTGTCCATTCGCCTGGGCCGGCGTGGCCGCTTCATCGGCTGCACCGCCTATCCCGATTGCGACTACACCCGCAACCTGGGCGAAGACCGGGCCAGCGCCGAGCCGGAGGTGGTGGAAGGGCGCAAATGCCCCGAATGCGGCTCCGACTTGATCATTCGCCAGGGGCGCTATGGCAAATTCATCGGCTGCAGCGGCTACCCCGACTGCCGCCACATCGAGCCGCTGGAAAAACCCGAGGACACCGGCGTGACCTGCCCCCAATGCCAGCAGGGCAACCTGCTCAAGCGCAAATCACGCAATGGCAAGATCTTCTACTCCTGCGCCACCTATCCGAAGTGCAACTACGCGGTATGGAACGAGCCGGTGGCCGAACCCTGCCCCCGCTGCAACTGGCCCATCCTCACCATCAAGACCACCAAGCGCCGCGGCACCGAAAAGGTCTGCCCGCAAAAGGACTGCGACTACAGCGAGGCGCTGGAGACGCCACAAGCCGGCTGATGGCACAATCTTTTTTGCCCTCGGACGGGCAAAACTGTAGAATGCGCGCCTCGTTTTCTCCCACGCCGCCGCGCCGGCCACACAGACCGACCCAATGGATACCGTAGAAAAGCTCCGCAACATCGCCATCATCGCCCACGTCGACCACGGCAAGACCACCCTGGTGGACAAGCTGCTGCAACAATCGGGCACTTTCGACGAGCGTGCCCAGGTGGAAGAACGAGTGATGGACTCCAACGAACTGGAGAAGGAGCGTGGCATCACCATCCTGGCCAAGAACACCGCCATCCGCTGGAACGGCTACCGCATCAACATCGTCGACACCCCCGGGCATGCCGATTTCGGCGGCGAGGTGGAACGAGTGCTGTCCATGGTGGACTCGGTACTGCTGCTGGTGGACGCCGTGGACGGACCCATGCCGCAGACCCGCTTCGTCACCCGGAAGGCGCTGGAACGGGGGCTATCCCCCATCGTGGTGATCAACAAGATCGACCGCCCCGGCAGCCGCCCCGACTGGGTACTGGACCAGACCTTCGAACTGTTCGACCGCCTCGGCGCCAGCGACGAGCAACTGGACTTCCCGGTCATCTACGCCTCCGCCCTCAATGGCTACGCCGGAACGGAACCCGGCCAGATGGCCAGTGACATGACACCGCTGTTCCAGACCATCGTCGACCAGGTAGCACCACCCCGGGTCGACGTGGACGCGCCCTTCCAGCTCCAGGTGAGCCAGCTCGACTACAACAGCTACGTGGGCGTGATCGGCATCGGCCGCATCCAGCGCGGCCGCATCCAGGCCAATTCCCCGGTGGTGGTGATCGACCCCGAAGGCCGTCGCCGTAACGGCCGCGTGCTGCAACTGCTGGGTTTCCACGGCCTGGAGCGGGTGGAAGTGGGCCAGGCCCAGGCCGGTGACATCATCGCCTTCACCGGCATCGAACACCTCAATATCTCCGACACCCTGTGCGACCCGGCCCAGGTGGAAGCCCTGCCGCCTCTGGCGGTGGACGAGCCCACCGTGAGCATGACCTTCCAGGTCAACACCTCGCCCTTCGCCGGCCGCGACGGCAAATACGTCACCTCGCGCCAGATCCGCGAACGCCTGGACCGCGAACTGGTGCACAACGTGGCCCTGCGGGTGGAAGACACCGACGACCCCGACAAATTCCGTGTCTCCGGCCGTGGCGAACTTCACCTGTCGGTACTGATCGAAAACATGCGCCGGGAAGGCTATGAGCTGGGCGTCTCGCGCCCCGAGGTCATCATCCGCGAAGTCGACGGCGTCAAGCAGGAGCCCTATGAACAACTCACCGTGGACGTGGAGGAACAACACCAGGGCGCGGTGATGGAAAAACTGGGCCAGCGCGGCGGCGAACTCAAGAACATGGTGCCCGACGGCAAGGGCCGGGTGCGACTGGACTTCATCATCCCCGCCCGCGGCCTGATCGGCTTTCGCACCGAATTTCTCACCGCCACCCAGGGCACCGGGCTGCTCTACAACGTGTTCGACCACTACGGCCCCATGAAAAAAGGCGATTTCGGCCAGCGCATCAACGGCGTGCTCATCGCCAATGGCGCCGGCAAGGCCCTGGCCTATGCCCTGTTCAACCTGCAGGAGCGCGGACGCCTGTTCATCGGCCACGGCGAGGAAGTCTACGAAGGCATGATCATCGGCATCCACTCGCGCGCCAACGACCTGGTGGTCAACCCCCTCAAGGCCAAGCAGCTCACCAACATCCGCGCCGCCGGCAACGACGAGAACCTGCTGCTCACCCCGCCCATCCGCATGAGCCTGGAGCAGGCCCTGGAATTCATCGACGACGACGAACTGGTGGAGGTCACCCCCTCCCACATCCGTCTGCGCAAGAAGATACTCTCCGAGAGCGAGCGCAAGCGCGCCTCCCGCGCCAGCGCCTGACCCCCATTACCCAGTCCCCGGCAGGGTTTTTGCAAAACCCTGTGCCCGTTTGCAAGCCGGGCTCTGCCATGCGCCAGCACAACGCCAGCATCGACCCCGCTCCCGGAGCGAGCCGCACGCCCGATCCGCTCACCCAGGCCCGCCGGCTCGCCCTGGTGGCGGTGCTGCTGATCCTCGCCGTACTGGCCATTCTCACCGCCTTCAACCTCAAGTCCCAGGCCATCAACAGCAAGGCCCATACCCAGTGGCACCACTACAGCACCGGCATCGAGCGCAAGAGTCAGCTCATCAGCCGAATCCACCAGCACCTGGGCTATGCCGGCATGATCCATCATTTCAAGAATGCCGTTCTGCGCCGCGACCCGGCCTATCTGGACCAGGCCGGACAACACATCGAGCATGCCCTGGAAGCCATCGCCGAATACCGCGCCCTGGGCACATCCACGGCCGAAATCGAAGCCCTGCAGGCCGTTGACGACACCATCGACCGCTACACCGAGAAAATCGCCCTCATCCGCCAAATGATCGCTGCGGGAGCCGACGCCCACCGGATCGACACCCGGGTCAAGGTGGACGACAGCGCCGCCACCGCGGCCCTGGCCAGCTTGCGTACCATCTGGCGCCAGAACCACGAGGCCACCGAATCGGCCTTCGAGCAGATGTTCCACGATTACCTGTCACTGTCCCGACTCAGCAACTACCTGCAACCGCTGTATTTCCTGTTCAGCGTCATTGTCATCGCCATTTTCATGCGTCTCATCAACACCTTGCAGCACCAACACCAGCAACAGCTACGCAGCGAGCGCCGCGCCGCCGCCATCGTGGACAACAGCAGCGAGGCCATCATCACCATCGACGACCGGGGCCGCATCGAAACCTTCAATCCCGCCGCCAGCCGCCTGTTCGGCTTCCAGCCCGCAGACGTTCTGGGCCAAAGCGTATCCCTGCTCATGCCGGAGTGTTGGCGCCAGCGCCACGAAGCCTACCTGGCCGACATGCAACGCCGTGGCGGCGATGTCATGGGCAAGGTGCGCGAAGTGGAAGGCCAGCGCAAGGACGGCAGCCCGTTTCCATTGGAAATCAGCATCGCCCCCATCAGAGATGAATACAGCAAGCGCAGCCGCTACCTGGGCATCTGCCGCGACATCAGCCAACGCAAGCAAATCGAGCGAGAACAACAACAGGCCCGCCATCTGGCCGAGCAGGCCAGGCGCGATGCCGAGCGGGCCAGCAAGGCCAAGACCCGCCTGCTGTCCCAGGTCAGCCACGAATTGCGCACACCGCTCAATGCCATTCTGGGCTTCGCCCAGCTACTGCGCCTGGATCCACGACACCCCCTGAGCGAGGCGCAGGCCCAGCGAGTGGACGAAATAGAACAAGCCGGCCATCACCTGTTGGAGCTGGTGGAAGAACTCCTCGACCTGGCCCGCATCGAGTCCGGCCATGCCCAGCTTCAGATTGAAATCCTCCCCGTGGATGAACTGCTGCAAGACTGCCTGAGCCTGATCACCCCCCTGGCAAACGAACAGGGACTGGAAGTGGCACTTGCCCACGATCATCGCCCCGGCCAGCGAGTGCGGGCCGATGCCGGCCGACTCAAGCAGGTCCTGCTCAACCTGCTTTCCAATGCCTGCAAATACAATCGTCCCGGAGGCAAAATCCACCTGCGCTGCCAGGCCGCGCCACAAGCCGGCCGGCTGCGCATCAGCGTCAGCGACACCGGCCAGGGCATAGACCCAGACAAGCTGGACCAACTCTTCACCCCCTTCGAGCGCCTGGATGCCCAGGAACGTGGCATCGAGGGCAGCGGCATCGGCCTGGTCATCAGCAAGCAACTGGTGGAACAGATGGGCGGCGAACTGGACCTGATCAACCGCCCGGGCCAGGGCTGCAGCTTCTGGCTGGAGCTGCCGGCCGCGCCAGCAAAAACGGATTAAAGCACTGGGGATTTTAACCGATAACCTCAGTAAGGAAAGGATGCAGAATGCCACCGGCTACGACCAATGTGGGACTAAAGGGCCTATACCCCATGCCGATACGCCTCAAAGATCCGTGGAGACATGTCAAGCAATGGAACACTGCCCACAAGGACCCTGCTCATGATGCAAAAGGTACGACTAAGAATACTCTGGCCCGCCTGGCTGCTCACCGCGCTCGCCATGGCTGGCAGCCTCTATGCCCTGGATGGTAGCGGCCTCACTACCGGTATACTGTTTCTGCTCGGCCTGGCCTGGACCCTCACCGTGCTGCGCCTGTTGCGCAAGATCACGCCCGACAAGGGCGAATCAGCCACGCCCCCATCCGATGAACAACTCCAGCACCGGGCCCGGGCCGGGCTGAACACCATACTGCAAAACGCCAGCGAGGAATTGCCGGCCATTCTCGACACCATGAACCAGCTCCAGGGCGTCATCGGCGATGCCACCGCCAAGCTCAATCACAGCTTCAGCGACCTCAACAGCAATGCCGAGCGCCAGAACCGCCTCATCCGCGAACTCATCCAGACCCTCAACGAAGCACCCGAGGACGAGAACATCATGACCCTGGAGCGCTTCACCAACAAGACCGGCCGCACCCTGCGCGACTATGTGGACATCCTGGTGATCGTGAGCAAGAACAGCGTCGCCGCCGCGCACAAGATGCTGGACATGAACACCCACATGGAAAAAACCTTCGAGCTGCTGCGCACGGTGGAAAGCCTGGCCAACCAGACCAGCCTGCTGGCCCTGAATGCCTCCATAGAAGCCAGCCGCGCCGGCGAGGCCGGGCGCAGTTTCGCGGTAGTGGCCAACGAAGTGCGCAACCTGGCGGGCAAGTCGCGGGATCTCAACGACGAGATCCACGACCACATCACCGACAGCCAGCGCACCCTGGAAGAAACCAACCAGCTCATCACCTACATTGCCTCCATGGACATGAGCATGGCCATGCGCGCCAAGGACGACCTGGACCAGATGAGCGCGCAACTGGAGCAGAACCAGCGCCTGCTCTCCGACAGCCTGCAGCAATCATCGCAAATCGCCGCCGACATCCATCGCGATGTCTGCCTGGCGGTCACCGCGCTGCAGTACGAAGACATGGTGAGCCAGTTGGTGGAATTCGTGAAGAACCGCCTCCAGCCGGTGCTCGAGACCCTGCAGGACAGCCGCGCCGAGCTGGCTCATGCCGGACTGGCCGAGGCCGTGCTGCATCTCCAGCAGGCGCTGGAACGCACGAATACCGGCCACCGCGCGGTGGCCAACACCTCAGTGGACGAGGGCGAGATCGAATTGTTCTGACCCGGAATCGACACCATGACTATCGAGATCCAGTTTTCCAACCAGGACAAGACGCTGACCATAAGCATCGGCGAACTGTTCAACTTCAAGCTGCTCGATGAATTCCGTCAGGCCTACCTGGATCCCCGCGCCCGACAGGCCGACATCGTGATCGACCTGCGCCAAACCCGTGGCATGGACAGCTCGGCCCTGGGCATGCTGCTCAACATGCAACAACACCTGGGCCGCGACAACGGGCAGATTCGTATCGTCAATGCCTCACCGGACATCAAGCGCATCCTGTTAATCGCCCGTTTCGACAAGAAGTTCACCATCGAATAGCCATGGAAACCCTACTGATCGTCGACGACAACGAGATCAACCGCCGCGTGTTGCGGGAAATGCTGGAACTGGAGGGGCATCAGGTCGTGGAGGCCCACAATGGCCATGAAGCCATCGAACTTTTCCAGCAACGGGAACCCAGCCTGGTGTTGATGGACATCATGATGCCAGGCATGGACGGTCAGGAAGCCACCCGGCATATCAAGTCCCTGACCGGCGAACGGCACACCCCGGTGATCTATGTCACCGCCAAGAGCACCACGGCCCTGCCCACGGCGCTGGCGGCCGGCGGCGACGACTTCATCACCAAGCCGGTGGATTTCAAACTCCTGCAGGCCAAGATACGCGCCCACTTGCGGGTACAACGGCTCAACCGCCAGCTTAGCCAGCAACAGCAGTTGATGGCCCATTTCTTCGACGCGGCATTGCAACAGAGCTATCTCGACCCCGGCGTGATCCGCCATCACATGGCCCCGGCCTCGGCCTTCAACGGCGACATCCTGCTGGCCGAGCGCGGCCCCCATGGCGGGCTCTATGTCTTGCTGGGTGATTTCACCGGCCATGGTCTCGGCGCCGCCATGGGCACCCTGCCGGCGGCCCAGGTGTTTTTCGCCATGACCCGCAAGGGCGCCTGCGTGGCCGATCTGGCCCGCGAGATCAACCGCCAACTGCACACCCTGCTGCCCCCTGGCATGTTCCTGGCCGCCACCTTGCTGGAACTCGGCCCCTCGGGCACCCATGTCAATCTCTGGTCCGGCGGCATGCCACGCATCTGGTGGCTGGACCGAGACAACAGGCTCAAGTCACCCCTGCCCTCCTTCCACATGCCCCTGGGCATCCTGACCGATGCGGAATTCGATCCCGCGGTGCAAGCCTACGCGGTGGACCCGGGCGACCGCCTCTACCTCCACAGCGACGGCCTCACCGAGGCAGACAACGAGACCGGCGCAATCTTTGGCGAAAGCCGCCTGGAACACATCCTGACGAACCCCGTGGATGACCCCTTCCAGGCCCTGCTGCAGGCACTCGATCAGTTCCGCGGCCAACAGCCCCAAAGTGACGACATCAGCCTGGTGGAGATACGCTGCCAGGCCATCGCCCCGGCCGAGCCGTCCTGCCACGACACCGGCGACGAACCCGATGTACTGCCCTGGCAGCTGAGCCTGGCACTCGACAGCGAGCAGATCCGCCGCTTCGAACCCGTCACCCTGATCGGCGAGCTGTTCACCGGCCACAAATGCCTGGCCCGGCACTGCAATCTCATCCAGACCGTGTTGTCGGAAATCTATCACCATTTACTGGAACACGGCCTGCTGGGCCTGGACGCACGCATGAAAACCGACGAAACCCGCTTCGTGGCCTATTACCGCCAAAGGGAAAAGGCCCTGGCCCGGTTGCACGATGTCCACATGGAAATCCGCCTGGCGCTGGACAACGACGCCCACGGAAAATACCTGCGCATCCGGATGCAACACGACGGCCCGGCCGCGGACGCTCATCCATCAGCCGCCAGCTCGGAACACCCCACCGGCCTCGGCCTGGCCGCGGCCCTGTGCGACAGCCTGCGACTGCACGATGACGGCCGCGCCATCGAGGCCTGTTTCCGCCTTTAAGCCCACATTGCCTCTTGGGATTCCCCCTCACGGGCCATCGACGCTGGGGATTCAAGCGCAACCCCCGTAAAGTTGTCTTGTATACTCAAGTTTTATGTCCCGGACCCGATCAAACATCCAGGCATAAAATCCTGGAAGCGGATCAATCATCATGCGGCACAAGACTCCCCTTACCCTGTTCACCCTGTTGCTGTTGTGGTTGCCAGGCGCCCAGGGCGAATGGCTGGTTTTCACCGACGTGACCGCCAGCGCGCGGGACCTTCCCGCGGACATGACCAAGATCATGGCCTCGCGCGAACTCGAGCCCATGCTGACCCTGTTTGGCAACCGGGACCAGGAACACTATCAGATCTTGTTCGAGGGCATGCTCAAACCCGATGCCGCGGCGATCGAGCGCCTGCAACTGGGCTGGAACATCGATGCGAACAACACCCTCTGGCTCGGACGCTTCCACAACCCCTTCGACTACTGGTCCGACCGTTTCCACCATGGCCTCTACTTCCAGACCTCGCAGTCACGCCCCGGCGTGGTGGCCTTCGAGGAAGACGGTGGCGTCATGCCCATCCACCTCTCGGGCCTGTTGCTGTCGGGCATCCAGATCACCCCGGCCATGGCGGGCATACGCTATGACCTGGCCTTGGGCGTGGGTCCGCGGGTGAACGGCGACAGCGATGGCAGCCGGCTGGAGTCACCCACGCCGCTGGCCCCCCTGGAGGGTGGCGGCCGTCACAAGCCTGCCCTGTCCCTGCGCCTGGCGTATTTGCCCGACATCCTGGACGAAAACGAACTGGGCCTGTTCATAAGCCGCACCCGCATGCCCACCGAGAACGTGAACGGCATCCAGGGTGAAGTCATCCAACTGGCCGGCGGGCTGTTCGGACACTGGCAAAACAAGCGCATGGAATTGCTCGGCGCAGCCATTGCCATCCGCCACCACCTGAACATGGCCATGCCGGACATGGCGCGCCAGACCATGAACCACCTGCTGAGCAACCAGTATCTGCAGGGGGCCTACGGCTTCCGTCCCCGCTGGAAAATCTATTCCCGCTTGGAAACCACCCAGGGCATCAAGGACGACCCCTACATCCAGAGCTTCGCCATGTTCGTGAAGGATCGCGCCCTGCTCGGGCTGCGCCACGACTACCGGCGCCAACAGGCCATCCGCCTGGAAGTGGCGCGAGCCCGTCACCAGCACGGCACGATGCCGTTCAACAGCCTGGCCCTGCAATGGAGTGCCCTGTGGCCATGAGCGGCTTAGCCGGCAAACACCTGACACGACTCTGCCTGCTGCTGGCACTGCTGGCTCCGGGCATCGGCACGGCTATTGCTGAAGAAAAGACACTGGTATTGGTGAGCAGCCGCTCGGCACCCGCCTTTCAGCTCACGCGCAAGGAAACGCGCCTGTTGTTCATGGGCCTGCCGGTAGACAAGGGCGGTCGCCCACTCCAAGCACTGCTCAACGCCAGCGATCCCCTGGCATACCAGGTGTTTCTGCAGAAAGTGATTTACATGTCGGCGCAAAACTACGAAAAAAGACTGCTCAGCAAGGTCTTCCGGCTCGGTGGCCGGCGTCCCCCCAAGTTCCGGGACCCGCAGCAATTGCTACGCGCCTTGTCGGCCCAGCCCAACGCCGTCTCATTCATGTGGGAGAGCCGTGCGCGGCACCACCCCCAACTCAGGATCGTGGCGCGACTGTGGTCTGGCAGCATCGAATAAAGCGCACCTGCAACAGCCTGTGCAACAGCCTCACCGGCCGCCTGATCGCGGGCATCGTCGTCATTCATGGTCTGTTGCTGCCACTGTTCTTCGGCGCCGTATTGTTTCTGATGAAAGAAGGGTATGAATCCCAGTTCGTGGAATATGTCCGTTCCAGCGCCGCCCTCTATGCCCACATGATCCGCCCCGGCGACCCGGAGCCCGCGCGCAGAAACACCCTGGACGACATCCTGCTCAGTGGCCAGATCAACTTCGTGGAACTGGAGACCCCCGATGGCCGCCTGCTGCACCCCTCCCTGGGCAACCAGCGCCTGCGCTTCCAGGAAGACTTCTTCTTCGGCCAGCACAACGACCAGACCTATTTCATCGCCGTACCGGTGAACGACGACGAAGGCACCACCTTCGCCCTGTTGCGCCTGGGTTTCAGCGAACAACTCACGCTGGAGCAGATCGCCAAGGCCTACCGGCGCGCCCTGGTGATCAGCGCCGCCTATTTTCTGCTCTCGGCGCTGTTCGTGAGCCTGGTGAGCATCCTCATCACCCGCTCCATACGCCAGATCGGTGATACCTCCCGCGCCATAGCCCGGGGCGAATTGGAACGTCCCTTCAGCCTGCGCACCAGCATCGGTGAAATCCGCCAACTCGCCGACAACCTGGAACACATGCGCCAGACCCTGTTGCGCGACCGCCAGGAAATCCAGGACCGCGAGGCGCGCATCCACGCCATCGTTGAAAACATGGCCGAGGGCGTCATCACCATCGACGAGCGAGGCGTGGTGGAGAGCTTCAACCAGGCGGCGGAACGCCTCTTCGGCTACCGGGCCGAGGACGTCATGGGCCGCAATGTCAGCCTGTTGATGCCCCCGGAAATCGCCGCGAACCACAGTGACCACATCCGCCGCTACCTGGCCACGGGCGAGGCCAAGATCGTCGGCCAGGGCCCGCGCGAAGTCACCGGCCGGCACAAGGATGGCCACTGTTTTCCCGTGGAGCTGTCGGTGAGCGAACTGGTGGTGGGCGGCCGCCGGGTCTTCAGCGGCATCCTGCGCGACATCACCGAGCGGGTGGAACAACAGAACCTGCTGGAGTACCAAGCCACCCACGACCCCCTCACCGGCCTGCCCAACCGCACCCTGTGCCTCGACCGCCTGCAACAGATGCTGGCCCTGAGCCGGCGCGAGAAAAGCCATTCGGCCTTGCTCCTTATCGACCTGAACCTGTTCAAGGAAGTCAACGACACCTACGGCCACGACTACGGCGATGCCCTGCTCAAGGAAGTCGCCCACCGCCTCATCAGCATCACCCGCCACTCCGACACCGTGGCCCGTTTCGGCGGCGACGAATTCATCATTCTGCTGCCAGGCCAGGATGAATCCGGCGCCGCCGCGGTGGCCAAGAACGTTCTCGATACCATCGCCAAGCCCGTCAAGGTCAAGGACACGCGGCTCGAGGTCGGCGCCAGCATCGGCATCGCCATCTATCCCCAGCACGGCGACAACGACCACGAGTTGATACGCAATGCCGACCAGGCCATGTACAAGGCCAAGCGCCAGCACCTGGGCTACCAGCTCTGTGGCAGCGACACCACAGGATCGACTCCACCGGCTTGACGCCGGCCGTGCTTTATCCCACCCTATGAGCAACGTAGCGTGGAGGTACCCCCGTGATCGGCAAGAAAAACATCGTGTTCGGTTTCATCTTTCTGGTATTCACCGCCGGCCTGGGGCCCCTGATGGTGCAGATGTATGCCGACTGGGGCGCCGCCTATGGCGAAAAACAGCAAACCGTCGGTCGCCTGCAACAGCTCAAGAACGACGACTTCGAGGAAGACCTGGAGGCCCTCAGCGCAGACCAGATCGCCCGCGCCAATACCGATGGCATACTCTCGCTCAACAAGCTGGTCAATGCCGAAACCGAGATCGACCTCATCAAGGGCGGCCCCCATGCCCATGGCAACCTGGAGGCCTTGCTCAACATCGCCGTGGGCGTGTGCCTGATCTTCATCGCCGCCCCCCTCTGGCTCAAGCAGGCCATTAGCTGGGCCTTCATCCTCGGCACCCTGTTGCATTCGGGCATGCTCTACCTGGAGCGGGTGTTCCAGCTCGAATGGGCCAGCACTCTGCTCAACACCGGCATCGGCCCGGCGCTGATCCTGCTGGGGCTGCTGGTGATGGGCATCACCGCGCTGGTGGGTTTCGATGGCCGGGTGGTGCGCGACGACGGATGATCGGCCTGCTGCAAAGAGTCAGCCAGGCACGGGTGGAAGTGGCCGGTGAAAACATTGCCGAAATCGACCGGGGCCTGCTGGTACTGGTGGGCATGGAACGCGACGACGACCCCGCTCGCACCGAACGCCTGCTGCAACGCCTGCTGGCCTACCGCGTCTTTCCCGATCCACAGGGACGCATGAACCTCAGCCTCGCGGACATCGGCGGCGATCTGCTGCTGGTGCCCCAGTTCACTCTGGCCGCCGACACCCGCAAGGGAAGCCGGGCCGGTTTTTCCCGCGCCGCAGCCCCCGCGCTGGCCGAGGCCCTGTTCCAGCACCTGGTGCAGGCCGCGCACAAACGGCACAGCGGCCTGGTGGCCACGGGCCGTTTCGGCGCCCACATGCAGGTCTCCCTGACCAACGACGGCCCGGTAACCTTCTGGCTGACGGCTTGACGCCGGTACGCGGCACCCCTAATATCAATCAGAATTTGATAATATACTTCAACAGGAATACGCCATGCCCAAGACCCTGATGGATTTCGTCGCCGCCGCCCGCGAGCGGGTGAACCACGTCAGCGCAGACGAACTGCTGGAAATGCGCCAGAGCCGTGACGACTTGCTCATCGTCGACGTGCGCGAGGAAAGCGAATTCGCCGCCGGCCACATCCCCGGCGCCCGCCTGATTCCCCGCGGCACTCTGGAAGGCGCCGCCGACCCGGCCTATCCCAAGCGCGACCCCGAACTGTGCAAAGCGCGCCAGCGCCCCATCGTGGTCTATTGCGCCACCGGCGGACGCAGCGCCATGGCCGCCGACACCCTGCAGCAAATGGGTTTCGAGGAAGTCTACAATCTGGCCGGTGGTTTCGAAAACTGGGCGGCCGAGGATCTGCCGGTGGAAGAGGCCTGACGCCCCCCCGGATCAATGCCGGCGGCGGCTGCCCGGTGCCGTGCCCGGCTCGGCGGCGAACAGGGCCTCGGCATCCACCGCGTCGAAGCGGTAGGTCTGGTTGCAGAATTCGCACTGCACCTCGATCAGTTCACGTTCGGCTATGATGCCGCGCACTTCGTCTAGCCCCAGGCTGCGCAGCATGTTGCTCACCCGCTCGCGCGAGCACGAGCAGCGGAAACTCACCGGCTCGGCATCGAACAGACGCAGGGATTCTTCGTGGAACAGGCGATGCAGGATCTCCTCGGCCGACAGGCCGGTCAGTTCCGGCTCGCGCAGGGTGGCGGCAAGGTGACGAATGCGGTTCCAGGCGTCGCCATCCTGCTCCTGCTCGCCGGGCAGGCGCTGTAGCAGCATGCCGGTGGCCTGCTCGCCGTCGATGGCCAGCCACAGGCAGGTATCCAGTTGCTCCGACTGGCGCAGGTAGTTCTCCAGCACCGCGGCCAGACTGCCGCCCTCCAGCGCCACGATGCCCTGGTAGCGCTCCCGGCTCTGGCGGTTGTCTATGGTCATCACCAGGCGGCCGTCACCGTAGAGGGCGGCCAGGTCGTCGGCCGCTGTCAGCACCTCTTCGCGCCAATGGGCCAGGCCACGCACGGTGCGCCGGCTGGTCACCTCCACCACCATCATGCCGATGGGACCATTGCCCTGGATCTGCATCACCAGGCTGCCGTCGAACTTGAGGGTGGACGACAGCAGCACACTGGCCGCGAGAAACTGCCCCAGTTCACCGGCCACCCGTGGCGGATAGTCACCGCGCCGGCACACCGCCCGCCAACTGGCGTCCAGATGTACGATCACCCCGCGCACCGCCGCCTGCTCGAACACGAAGCGCCGCAGGACATCGGTTTCCTTCACCGCTCAGCCCTGCAGTTTCTGCCTGAGAATCTGGTTCACTTGCTGGGGATTGGCCTTGCCCTGGGTGGCCTTCATCACCTGGCCGACGAAAAAGCCGAACAGCTTGTCCTTGCCGGCACGGTATTGTTCCAGTTGCCGGGGATTGTCGGCCAACACCTGGTCGATGATCTTTTCGATGGCGGCGCTGTCGGTCACCTGTTTGAGCCCCTTGGCCTCGATGATGGCGTCGGCCTCGCCCTCGCCGGCCCACATGGCCTCGAACACGGCCTTGGCGATCTTGCCGGAGATGGTGTTGTCGACGATGCGCAGGATCAGCCCGCCCAGTTGATGGGCGTTCACCGGGCACTGCGGCAATTCCAGCCCCGCCTTGTTCACCGCCCCCAGCAGCTCACCCATCACCCAGTTGGCGCACAGCTTGGGCTCGCCGCCCACCGTAGCCACCACGGTTTCGTAGTAGTCGGCCAGCTCGCGGCTGGCGGTGAGCACGCCGGCGTCGTAGGCGCTGAGGCCGAATTCGCTCATGAAACGCGCCTTCTTGGCATCGGGCAGCTCCGGCAGAGTCTGGCGCACGCTTTCGATGAAGGCCTCGTCCAGCTCCAGTGGCAGCAGGTCGGGGTCGGGAAAGTAACGGTAGTCCATGGCCTCTTCCTTGGAACGCATGGAACGCGTCTCGCCCTTGTCGGCATCGTAGAGCCGGGTCTCCTGTACCACTTCGCCACCGCTCTCGATGAGATGGATCTGGCGCTCCACCTCGTATTCGATGGCCCGCTCCACGAAACGGAAGGAGTTGAGGTTTTTGATCTCGGTGCGGGTACCGAAGGCGCTCTCGCCCTTGGGACGCACGGAAACGTTGGCGTCGCAGCGAAACGAGCCTTCCTGCATGTTGCCGTCACAGATCTCCAGGTAGCGCACCAGGGCGTGGATCTTCTTCATGTAGGCCACCGCCTCGCGCGCCGAGCGCATGTCCGGCTCGGAGACGATCTCCAGCAGGGGCGTGCCGGCGCGATTGAGGTCGATCCCGGTCATGCCATGGAAGTCCTCGTGCAAGGACTTGCCGGCGTCTTCTTCCAGGTGGGCGCGGGTGATGCCGATGGTCTTGCTGCCCCCGTCCTCCAGTTCGATCTCCAGGCTGCCGTGCTCCACGATGGGCAGCTCGTACTGGCTGATCTGGTAACCCTTGGGCAGGTCGGGATAGAAATAGTTCTTGCGCGCGAACACCGAGCGCCGGGCCACGGTGGCCCCCACCGCAAGCCCGAACTTGGCCGCCATCACCACCGCCTGGCGATTGAGCACCGGCAACACGCCGGGCAGTCCCAGGTCCACCGCGCAGGCCTGGGTATTGGGCAGCGCGCCGTAGGCGGTGGACGCACCGGAAAAAATCTTGCTCTTGCAGGCCAGTTGAGCATGAATCTCCAGGCCTATGACCACTTCCCATTGCATATCGATGAAACCCCTCGCTGATTGCTTGCCGGTCATGCCTCGCCGGGCGCGCGCCGGTGCCAGTCGGTTACCTGCTGATACTGGTGCGCCACGTTGAGCAACCTGGCTTCCTGGAAATAGCCGCCGATGAGTTGCAAACCCACCGGCAGGCCATCGACGAAGCCGGCCGGTATCGACATGCCCGGCAGACCCGCCAGGTTGACCGCGATGGTGTAGATGTCGGACAGGTACATGCTCACCGGGTCGTCGGTCTTCTCGCCCAGGCGAAAAGCCGTACTCGGCGTGGCCGGCCCCATGATCACGTCCACCTGCTCGAAGGCACGCCTGAAATCGGCACTGATGAGCTGGCGAATCTTTTGCGCCTTGATGTAATAGGCATCGTAATAGCCGGCGGACAGGGCATAGGTGCCTACCATGATGCGCCGCTTCACCTCGGCGCCGAAGCCCTCGCCCCGCGAACGCTTGTAGAGGTCTTCCAGGTCGCGTGGCGCCTCGCAACGATAACCGAAACGCACACCGTCGTAGCGGCTCAGGTTGGACGAGCACTCCGAGGGCGCAATGACGTAATAGGCCGGCACCGACAAGCCGCTGTTGGGCAGGCTGATGTCCACCGTTTCGGCGCCGAGGCGACGGTATTGGTCCAGCGCGGCCTCGATCACCGCAGCCGTGGCCGCGTCCAGGCCCTGATCGAAGTATTCCCGCGGCAGGCCGATTTTGAGCCCGGCGAGGCTGTGCTCCAGGCTGGCACGGTAATCGGGCACCGGCCGGTCGATGCTGGTAGAGTCGCGCGGGTCGAAACCGGCCATGGCCTGCAGCAACAGGGCAGCATCCTCGGCACTGCGGGTCATGGGTCCGGCCTGGTCGAGACTGGAGGCGAAGGCGATCATGCCATAGCGCGAGACCCGGCCATAGGTGGGTTTGAGCCCGGTGATGCCACACAGGGCCGCCGGCTGGCGAATGGAGCCGCCGGTATCGGTGCCAGTGGCCGCCGGCGTCAGCCGTGCCGCCACCGCCGCCGCCGAGCCACCCGAGGAGCCGCCGGGCACCCGCTCGGGGTCCCAGGGGTTGCGCACCGGGCCGTAATAGCTGGTTTCGTTGGAAGAGCCCATGGCGAACTCGTCCATGTTGGTCTTGCCCAACATCACCATGCCGGCGGCGGCCAGGCGTTCCACCACGGTGGCATCGTAGGGCGCGATGAAATTGTCCAGCATGCGCGAGGCGCAACTGGTACGCACGCCATCGGTACAGAAAATATCCTTGTGGGCCAGGGGAATGCCGGTCAGCGGCCCAGCCTCGCCGGCGGCGATGCGCTGGTCTGCTGCGCGGGCCTGCACCAGGGCCTGCTCGACGGTGACGGTGATGAAACTGTTGCTCTGCTCGCCGAGACGCTCGATGCGGTCCAGATAGGCCTGGGTCAGCTCCACGCTGGAGATCTTTTTCGCGTGCAACGCCTGCGACAATTCCGAAAGAGTTTTTTCAAACATGGATGTTTCTCTCGCGGCCACCGGCCAAAACGGTGGCAGTTCTACTGGTTGGTGGACGGGAACGGTTTCTGCATGAAACTTTTTCTGTGATTTTTGGCACTCCGATCACACATGCCGGGGCATTTATGCGGTATCATTCGATGACCTTGGGTACCAGGTAGAGGCCGTTCTCGACCGCCGGCGCCAAGCGCTGGAAACGCTCGCGCTGATCGACTTCGGTCACCTCGTCCTCGCGCAACCGTTGTGACGCCTCGATGGGATGGGCCATGGGCACTACGTCGTCGGTATCGACGCCGGCCATTTGCTCGACCAGTCGCAGGATATTGGAGAGGTTTTCCACGTAGCCGGGAACGTCGGCATCGTCGATGGACAATCGGGCCAGATGAGCGATTTTCTCTACATCGTCTTTTTCCAGGGACATGGTATGCTCCAACGCGCTTGGGAACCTCGAACAGGTGGTGAACCTTACCACAGATGCCTGCTTGCCCAAAACCTTTCCCATTGGTAGATTAACCAGCCACTTGATAGGACAACGATACACATGTTTGGACGTTTACGCGGAATCTTTTCCAATGATCTCTCCATCGACCTGGGCACCGCCAATACCCTGATCTATGTTCGCGGCAGCGGCATCGTCCTGGCCGAACCCTCGGTGGTGGCGATACGCCAGGACCGAGGTCCCGGCGGCCCCAAGAGTATCGCCGCGGTCGGCCTCGAGGCCAAGCGCATGCTGGGCCGCACCCCCGGCAACATCACCGCCATTCGTCCCCTGAAGGACGGCGTGATCGCCGATTTCACCGTGACCGAGAAAATGCTGCAGCATTTCATCTACAAGGTGCACGAGGCCCGTTTCTTTCGCCCCAGCCCCCGCGTGCTGGTGTGCGTGCCCTGTGGCTCGACCCAGGTGGAGCGGCGCGCAATCAAGGAATCCGCCGCCGGCGCCGGCGCCCGCGAGGTCTACCTGATCGAGGAGCCCATGGCCGCCGCCATCGGTGCCGGCATGCCCATCGGCGAGGCCAGCGGCTCCATGGTGGTGGACATCGGCGGTGGCACCACCGAGGTGGCGGTGATGTCGCTCAACGGCATCGTCTATTCCGAGTCGGTGCGCATCGGTGGCGACCGCTTCGACGAGGCCATCGTCAGCTATGTGCGCCGCAACTACGGCACCCTGATCGGCGACGCCACCGCCGAACGCATCAAACAGGAAATCGGCTCCGCCTATCCGGCCGAGGAAGTGCGCGAGATCGAGGTGCGCGGTCGCAATCTGGCCGAAGGGGTGCCACGCAGTTTCACCCTCAACAGCAACGAGATCCTGGAGGCCCTGCAGGAACCCCTCAGCGGCATCGTCAGCGCGGTGAAATCCGCGCTGGAACAGACCCCGCCGGAACTGGGCTCCGACGTAGCCGAGCGCGGCATGGTGCTCACCGGCGGCGGTGCCCTGCTGCGTGACCTCGACCGCCTGCTGATGGAGGAGACCGGCCTGCCGGTGATCGTGGCCGAGGATCCGCTGACCTGTGTGGCCCGCGGCGGTGGCCGGGCCATGGAAATGATCGAGGAGCACGGCGGCGAAGTCTTCACCGTCGAATAGACGGATCGTGGAGGCCGACGATTAAACCTCTGTTCGCCTATGGTCAAGCCGCCGGCATCCGCCTGGCGATCCTGATCGCCGCCTCGGCGGCCCTGATGACCGCCGATCACCGCGGACACTATCTGGACACCATCCGCAGCGCGCTGTCGATCATCGTCTACCCCATTCAATACCTGGTCAGTTTTCCGTTCTCGGCGGGTAACTGGCTGGGTGAGAATCTGGTCAGCCGGGAAACCCTGCTGGAAGAAAACACCGCGCTGAAACACCAGAACACCTTCCTCAAGGCACAGATGCAACAGTTCATTTCCCTGGAACTGGAAAACATGCGTCTGCGCCGGCTGCTGGACGCCTCGCAAAAAGTGGCCGAGCGCATTCTCGCCGCTGAATTGCTGAGCATCGACCTGGACCCTTTCAGCCACATGGTGCGCATCAACAAGGGCAGCCGCCACGGGGTCTACGAGGGCCAGCCCCTGCTGGATGCCGAGGGGGTATTCGGCCAGACCGTGCACGTCACCCCCTGGACCGCCACCGTGATGCTGATCAGCGATCCCCGTCACTCCATCCCGGTACAGGTCAACCGCACCGGCCTGCGCACCATCGCCGCCGGCACCGGCGCCATGGACCGCCTGAAGATCCTGCACATCCCCAACAATGCCGACATCAAGGTGGGTGACATTCTGGTCTCCTCGGGCCTGGGCGGGGTCTTCCCCATCGGCTATCCGGTGGCCCGGATCACCCAGGTGAGCCCGGACACCTCTCAACCCTACGCCACCGTGGTGGCGGAACCGCTGGCCCAGCTCGATCGCAGCCGCGAGGTACTGCTGGTATGGCGCACGCCGGTGGCCGACGAAGAATCCGAACTGGCTGGAGACAAGCCATGACACCACGCCGGCGCCAGGGTGGAGGAGTCATCGTGCTCACCTTCGTCGCCGCCCTCATGCTGATGTTGCTGCCCCTGCCCGAGTGGGCGCGCATGCTACGCCCCGAGTGGGCCCCCCTGGTGCTGATCTATTGGTGCCTGGCCTTGCCGGGACGGGTCAACGTGGGTATCGGCTGGCTGCTGGGCCTGGTGGTGGACGTACTGCTGGGCAGCCTGCTGGGCCAGCATGCCCTGGCTTATGCGGTGATTGCCTTCATCACCGTGAAACTGCACAAGCAGATCCGGGTCTACCCTTTGTGGCAACAGGCGCTCAGCGTCTTCACCCTGGTGGCACTGGGCCAGTTGCTGGTGGTCTGGATCAAGGGCATCACTGGCGAGGCACCCGACACCTGGACCTACTGGCTGCCCTCGCTGACCAGTGCCGTATTGTGGCCCTGGCTGTACCTGGTCCTGCGTGATCTGCGGCGCAAGTTCCGCGTCGCCTGAGCCCTCGCCCCGGCGTCGAACCCAGCATGGCAAACCCCGAAACCCTCAAAGACCATATCAAGGAAACCGCCCTGTTCTCGCGCCGCATCGTCGCCGCAGTGGTGGTCATCGTGCTGTTGCTGGGCATCTTGCTGGCCCGCATGGTCTACCTGCAGGTGATCGATCACCAGCACTACACCACCTTGTCGCAGAACAACCGGGTGTCGGTACTGCCCATCGCACCCCCCCGGGGACTGATCTTCGACCGCAACGGCATCGTCCTGGCACAGAACCAACCGTCCTTCACCCTGGAACTGGTGCCGGAGAAAATAGACGACTTGCAGCAAACCCTGGCGCGGCTGGCCGAGATCATCCGCATAGAGCCTTCCGACCTGGCCCGCTTCCACAAGCTGCGCAAGCGCCGCTCGGCCTTCAAGGCCGTGCCCTTGCGCTTTCGCCTCAACGAAGAAGAAGTGGCCCGTTTTTCCGCCCGCGGCCACTTGTTTCCCGGCGTCGAGATCCAGGCCCGCCTGACCCGTCAGTATCCCCAGGGCGCACTGGCGGTACATGCGCTGGGCTATGTGGGCCGCATCAGCGAGGAGGAGCTGCAATCACTGGACAGCTCCAACTACCGCGGCACCACCCACATCGGCAAGACCGGCATCGAGAAATACTATGAAGACCAGCTCCACGGCACGGTGGGATTCCGGCGGGTGGAAACCAGCGCCCAGGGACGCATCATCCGGGTGCTGGAAGAACAGCCTCCGGTACCGGGGCTGAATCTCTACCTGGAGCTGGACGCCCGCGTCCAGGCAGTGGCCGAGGCGGCGCTGGGCGAACGACGTGGCGCGGTGGTGGCCATCGATACCCGCACCGGTGGCGTCATCGCCCTGGCCAGCATGCCCGGCTTCGACCCCAACCCCTTCGTCAACGGCATCGACAGCAAGGCCTATGCGCGGCTGGCCAATTCACGGGAACAACCGCTGTTCAATCGCGCCATCCGCGGCCGCTACCCGCCCGGCTCCACCATCAAGCCGCTGATCGGCCTGGCGGCGCTGGAATATGGCGTGGTGCGCCGTGACACCCGCATCCATTGTCCCGGCTGGTACACCCTGCCCAACGACGATCACCGCTACCGCGACTGGAAAAAGACCGGCCATGGCCTGATGAGCCTGCGCGGCGCCATTCGCGAATCCTGCGACGTGTATTTCTACGACTTGGCCCGCCAGCTCGGCATCGACCGTTTCCACGAATATCTCTCCCGTTTCGGCCTGGGCCAGCGTACCGGTATCGACCTGTTCGGCGAAACCCGCGGCCTGCTGCCCTCGCGGGAATGGAAACGCCGGGTCAAGGGCGAGGCCTGGTACCCCGGCGAAACCTTGATCACCGGCATTGGCCAGGGATTCAACCTCGCCTCCCCCCTGCAGTTGGCCGAGGCCACCGCCACCCTGGCCAACGGCGGAGTCAGATACCGTCCGCGCCTGGCCCATTATTTCCAGGACCAGCGCAGCGGTGACATCCGTTATCTCGCGCCGCAGGAGAGTGGACGCGTGCCCGTGGACAACCCGGACAATTGGCGCTATATCATCGACACCATGAAAGACGTGGTGCACAACCTGCGCGGCACCGCCCACCGCATCGCCCGTGGCGCCCGCTACACCATCGCCGGCAAGACCGGCACCGCCCAGGTCTTCGGCATCAAGCAAGACGAGGAATACGTGCAGGAAGACGTGGAGCTGCACCTGCGCGACCATGCCCTGTTCATCGCCTTCGCCCCCATCGAAGCGCCGCGCATCGCGGTGGCCGTGATCGTGGAGAACGGCGGCAGCGGCGGCGGCGTGGCCGCGCCCATCGCGCGCAAGGTCCTGGACCAGTTTCTGCTAGGGGAGAATTCATGATCGCGCAACCCGGAAAACTGCGCCCGCTCGGTGACAGGCGGCCCAACGACAATCTCACCAGCGTCTTCAGCAACCTGCACATCGACTGGCCATTGCTGGCTGCGTTGGGCATCCTGATGGGCATCGGCCTGCTCATTCTCTACAGCGCCAGCGGCCAGGACTGGGCCACCATGCAGCGCCAGGGCGTGCGCCTGGTGGTGGCCTGGCTGGTATTGATCGTGGTAGCCCAGATCGCACCGCGCCACCTGGCGTTCTGGACTCCCTGGTTCTATGGCATCGGCCTGGTGCTGCTGCTCGCGGTGCTGCTGTTCGGTGACGTGGGCAAGGGGGCCCAGCGCTGGCTGGATCTGGGCCTGTTCCGTTTCCAGCCCTCGGAAATGATGAAACTGGCGGTACCCATGATGGTGGCCTGGTACCTGTCGGAAAAGGCCCTGCCTCCCTCGCTGGCGCGCATCGGCGTCAGCCTGTTGATCATCACGGCCCCGGCCCTGTTGATCGCCAAGCAACCGGATCTGGGCACCGCCATCCTGGTAGCCAGCGCCGGCATCTTCGTACTGCTGCTCACGGGTATTAGCTGGCGCCTGATCGGTGGTTTCGTCGCCCTGCTGGCGGCGGCGGCCCCGGTAGTATGGTTCTATCTGATGCGCGACTACCAGCGCCAGCGCGTACTCACTTTCCTCAACCCGGAGAGCGACCCGCTGGGTGCGGGTTACCACATCATCCAATCCAAGATCGCCATCGGCTCCGGCGGCCTCTACGGCAAGGGCTGGCTCAACGGCACCCAGTCCCAGCTCGACTTCCTGCCCGAGCGCTCCACCGATTTCATCTTCGCCGTATTCGCCGAGGAATTCGGCCTCATCGGCATCATCGCCCTGCTGGCCATCTACCTGGCCATCGTGTTGCGAGGGCTGCACATCGCCTCCCTGGCCCAGGACAGCTACACCCGTCTGCTGGCCGGCAGCCTGACGCTCACCTTCCTGGTCTACGTGTTCGTCAACATCGGCATGGTCAGCGGCCTGCTGCCGGTGGTGGGCGTACCCCTGCCGCTGGTGAGCTATGGCGGAACCTCCATCGTCACCCTGATGGCCGCCTTCGGCATCCTGATGTCGATCCAGACCCATCGAAAACTGTTGCAATCCTGAGGAAACCAAAGCGCCATGAAAACACTTCTGAACATCGGCCTGCTCGGCCTCGGCCTGTTCATCGCCACCCCAGCGCTGGCCGGCATCGACCAGCGCCAACCCATCCGCGGACTGATCGACGAGCTGGTACAGCAACATCATTTCGACCGTCAATACCTGCAACGACTGTTTGCCCGGGTCGAACTCCAGCCCGGCGTGATCGAGCGCATCACCCGACCGGCCGAGGCCCTGCCCTGGCATCGCTACCGCAACATCTTCGTCAAGGAGAAACGCATCCGCCAAGGAGTGGAATTCTGGGATGCCCACGCCGACACCCTGGCCCGCGCCGAGCGCGAATTCGGCGTGCCGGCGGAGATCATCGTCGCCATCCTCGGCGTGGAAACCCGCTATGGCCGGCACCGCGGAGGCTTCCGGGTGATGGATTCCCTGACCACCCTGGCGCTGGACTATCCCAAACGCAGCAAGTTCTTCACCCGCGAACTCAAGGAATTCCTGCTACTGGCCCGACAGGAAGGTTTCGACCCCCTGGCCATCGTCGGCTCCTATGCCGGCGCCATGGGAAAACCCCAGTTCATCGCCAGCAGCTATCATCGCTATGCCATCGATTTCGACGGCGACGGCATCCGCGACCTGCTCGACAATACCGCCGACGCCATAGGCAGCGTGGCCAATTATTTCAAACGCCACGGCTGGCGCAGCGGCCAACCCGTGGCCACCCCGGCCTTCGTGCAAGGCGACGGCTACAAGACCTGGGTGAAACAAGGCATCAAGCCCAAGCTCACCCTGGCCGAAGGCCGCCGCTACGGCGTGCGCTGGAAAGGTGACCTGTCACTGCAAAGCAAGGCTGCCCTGATCGAACTGGAGCTGCCGGACGGTTTCGAATACTGGCTTGGCCTGGACAATTTCTACGTCATCACTCGTTACAACCACAGTCAACTCTATGCCATGGCGGTGTACCAATTGTCCCAGGCCATCCGGCAGTTGCGTGAGCAACGAAACCTCCAGGCCCGGCGCTAGACGCTTGTCGGGTTCAGGGCATCGTAGGGGACAAATAGTGGTGCTATTCAACGAAAAATCCGGAAGATTTCGGCCGTTTTTCCGCTCGCACGGCAGATCATCCCCGCATCCGGCAGACTCCCGGACCCATGATCTTTGGCGGTATTCGAGCTAAAATGAGCCCTCGGTTTGGTGACGGTGATATGACCTTGGCCTGGCTTCGACTTCCGCTGCACTATGTTATACCCGTCTGCTTCGTCGCGCTCACGGCCTGCGGCCCATTGCAACCTCGCGACGGCGCACCGGCGTCGCCTCCTCCGAACCTGCTGAGCATTCCCGATGCGGTGCCCCGCGATGAACCACCCAGCCGTTACGGCAATATGCCGGAGTACGAAATCAATGGGCTGCGTTTTCGCACCCTCAAGAGCAGCCGGGGCTACCGGGCCACCGGCATCGCCTCGTGGTATGGAACCAAGTTCCATGGCAAGCTCACCTCCAGCCGCGAACCCTACGACATGTACAAGATGACCGCCGCCCATCCCACCCTGCCCCTGCCCAGCTATGTGCGGGTGACCAATCTCGACAACGGCCGTTCAGTGGTAGTGCGGGTCAACGACCGCGGGCCATTTCATCCCGGGCGCATCATCGACCTGTCCTATGCCGCCGCCGCCCGCCTGGACATGCTCGCCACCGGTACCGCCCGGGTGCGGGTGGAAGCGGTTGACAGCGAGGCCGCCGCCATGGACGATGGCCTCCTGTTTTTACAGGTGGGCGCCTTCGCCGAGCAACGCAATGCCCAGCGCCTGCAACGAAAGCTGGCGCAGGCGAACATCGACAGCGAAATCAGGCCCGCCAGGCTGGACGACCACGACACCATCTACCGGGTTCACGTCGGTCCCTTCCACAGTCGCCAGGACGCCGAACACTGGCGCCGGCAACTGGCCGACCTGGGCGTGGCACCAACACATATCGTCATGGAGTAGAAACAACGTGCAAAGATCATTCACCCTGTTGTTAGGCTGCCTGCTACTGACCTCGACCCTGGCTCAGGCCGCCGTTCCCACCCCTCCCAAGGTGGCGGCCCGCGCCTACATCCTGCAAGACTTCGACAGCGGCCGCATCATTGCCGAGAAGAACGCCAATCAACCCGTGGAACCGGCCAGCCTCACCAAGATAATGGCCGGCTATGTGATCGACAAGGAACTGGCCGCCGGCAACATCTCCCTGAACGACCAGGTGCGCATCAGCAAAAAGGCCTGGAAAATGCCCGGCTCGCGCATGTTCGTCGAGGTCGACACCTTCGTCTCGGTGGAAGACCTGATCAGGGGCATCATCATCCAGTCGGGCAACGATGCCACCGTGGCCATGGCCGAATACGTGGCCGGCAGCGAGGACGCTTTCGTCTCCCTGATGAACGGTTATGCCCGCGAACTGGGCATGACCGGCACCCACTTCGTCAACGCCACCGGACTACCCCACAAGGACCACTACACCACCGCACGCGACCTGGCCATACTCTCGCGGGCACTGATCCGCGAATTCCCGGAAATGTACCGACTCTATGCGGAAAAAGAATTCACCTACAACGGCATACGCCAATACAACCGCAACAAGCTGCTGTGGCAGGACAAATACGTCGACGGCATCAAGACCGGCCACACCGAGTCGGCCGGCTACTGCCTGGCGGCCTCGGCCAAGCGTGACGGCATGCGCCTGATTGCCATCGTGCTGGGCACCAAGAGCGAGAATGCCCGTGCCAGCGAGGCCCAGAAGCTGCTCACCTACGGCTTCCGCTTCTTCGAGACCCACAAACTCTACCGCGCCGGTGAAACCCTCACCCAGGCCCGGGTATGGAAGGGCGAGCGCGAAAGCGTGCCCCTGGGCCTGGCCGAGGATCTCTTCATCACCATTCCCCGCGGCAGCTATGACAAGCTCAAGGCCACCATGCGCGTGGCCAAGAAAATCATCGCTCCGGTTCAGGCCGGCCAACGCTTCGGCAGCGTGGACATCGCCCTGACCGGTGAAAATGTGGCCCAGCGCGACCTGGTGGCCTTGGACAGCGTAGGCGAGGGCGGTTTCTTCGGCTCCCTGGTCGACGAAGTGCAACTGATGTTCGAGTAGGCCATGTCGCTGGTCTATCTCAACGGCCGCTTCCTGCCGCAGGAAGAAGCGAAGATCTCGGTACTCGATCGCGGCTTCCTACTCGGCGACGGCATCTATGAAGTGATCCCGGTCTATCATGGCCGGCCGTTCCGGCTGCAGCAACACTTGCATCGGCTGGAGCAGAATCTCGCCGCCGTGCGTCTGGCCAACCCCCTGGACCGCGACCAGTGGCAGAGCCTGTTCCAGCACCTGATCGAACACCATGGCGGCGGCGACCTGTCGCTCTACCTGCAAGTCACCCGTGGCGTGGCCCAGCGCGATCATGCCTTTCCCGCCGAGACCGAGCCCACCGTGTTCGCCATGTGCAACCCGCTGCCGCCACCCCAGGAGCTAGACCAACAGAGCGGGGTCGAAGCCATCACCCTGGACGACATCCGCTGGCGCTACTGCCACATCAAGACCATATCCCTGCTGCCCAATGTGCTGCTGCGTCAGCAGGCGGTGGACCAGGGCGCGGCGGAAGCCATCCTGATCCGCGACGGCAGGGTCACCGAGGGCGCCGCCAGCAACGTGTTCGTGGTGCGCGACGGCCTGTTGCTCACCCCCCCCAAGAGTCCCAACCTGTTGCCCGGCATCACCCGCGACCTGATCCTGGAACTGGCCAGCGGACACGGCGTGCCCGCCAGGGAAAAAGACATCCCCGCCGAGTGGCTGGGCCAGGTGGACGAAATCTGGCTCAGCAGCTCCACCCGGGAGATCATACCGGTGGTGATGCTCAACGGCGCGCCGGTGGGCAATGGCAAGCCTGGTCCACTGTGGAAACACCTGAGCAAGATCTACCGCCTGTACAAGGAACAACTGCGCCACGACACGGTCTGACAAGGCCGGGGCAGCCACGGAACATCCCCATGAACCGAGACGAACACAACCTGCTGGAATTCCCCTGTCGCTTCCCTATCAAGATCGTGGGCCACGCCGTCAAGGACTTCGAGGCGGAAATCATTGCCCTGATACGCCAGCACGCCCCCGGGCTGCGCGAAGAGGCCATCAGCCGCCGCCCCAGCAAGGGCGGCAAATACCTCGCTCTCACCGTCACCATCGAGGCCACCAGCCGGCAACAGCTCGATGCCATCTATCACGCCCTGTCGGCCCACGAACACGTGGTCATGAGCCTGTAGATGACAACACCGACGCCCCTGTTGCTGCGCCACAAGGGTCTGTGTGAGTACACGCCCACCTTTCAGGCCATGCAGACCTTCAGCCAGTCACGCAATAGCGACACCCTGGACGAACTCTGGCTGCTACAACATCCACCGGTATTCACCCTCGGTCTCAACGCACGGCCCGAGCACCTGCTGACCCCCGGCGACATCCCCGTGGTGCAAACCGATCGCGGCGGCCAAGTCACCTACCACGGCCCCGGCCAGCTCGTTGCCTACCTGCTGCTGGACCTGCGCCGCCGGCGCCTGGGCGTGCGCCAGGTAGTCAGCGCCATGGAGCAGAGCGTGATCGCGCTGCTGGCCGAACACGGTGTGAGCGCCGAGGCCCGCGCCGAGGCCCCTGGCGTCTATGTGCGAGGTCGCAAGATCGCCGCCCTCGGCCTGCGAGTAAAAAACGGCAGAAGCTACCACGGCCTCAGCCTCAACCTGGACATGGACCTGGAACCCTTCCGGCGCATCAACCCCTGCGGCTACACGGGACTGGAAGTCACCCAGTGGCGCGATCTGCTCGGCCCGGCCGATCTGGCGCACATCGAAACCCGCCTGGCCGGGCACCTGGCCCGGCAACTGGGCTACCGCCTGGAGCACGGCGATTGATGCCTTGGCGAGGATCCGGGACAGCGCCCTGGCAGTCCTGCTACAATGAACACCCAGCGAAAGCGAACAAGCCGCCCGGCCGGGCACCAGGAAACACCGACATGAACGACAAGCCCCAGAAACAACGCGGTGCCGACAAGGTGGCCCGCATCCCCGTCAAGATCACCCCCACCACCGAGTTCAAGCGCAAGCCGAGCTGGATCCGGGCCAAGTCGCCCGCCCATCCCGAGGTCAAGCGCCTCAAACACATCCTACGCGAGCACCGCCTGCACACCGTTTGCGAAGAGGCCTCCTGCCCCAACCTGGGCGAGTGCTTCAGCCACGGCACCGCCACTTTCATGATCATGGGCGACATCTGCACCCGCCGCTGCCCCTTCTGCGACGTGGGCCACGGCAAACCGCAACCGCTGGATCCGGAGGAACCCCTCAACCTGGCCCGGACCATTCACGCCATGGGACTGGACTACGTAGTGATCACCTCGGTGGATCGCGACGACCTGCGCGACGGCGGCGCCGCTCACTTCAAAGCCTGTATCCGCGCGGTGCGCGAGCATGCCCCGCAGACCCGCATCGAAATCCTGGTACCGGACTTCCGCGGCCGGCGCGAGCGTGCCCTGGATATCCTGACCGACACCCCGCCCGATGTCTTCAACCACAACCTGGAAACCGTGCCCCGACTCTACCGCCAGGCCCGCCCGGGCGCCGACTACGCCTATTCACTGGAGCTGATCCGTGAATTCAAGCAGCGCCACCCGACCATCCCCGCCAAGTCGGGGCTCATGCTGGGCCTGGGCGAAACCCTGGACGAAGTCCGTGCGGTGATGCGCGATCTGCGCGAACACCACTGCGACATGCTGACCCTGGGCCAGTATCTCCAGCCCAGCCGGCACCATCTGCCGGTGGAGCGCTACGTGACCCCGGAAGAATTCGCCGAGCTGGCCCGCTATGGCGAGGAACTGGGCTTCACCAACGTGGCCAGCGGGCCCATGGTACGGTCTTCCTACCATGCCGACCAACAGGCCGCTGGCCAGGCCGTCTCCTGACATGCGCCCCCGTCGCCTGGCCCTGCTGCTCGCCTTCGTCCTGGCCAGCGGCTGCGCCCACGGTGGCGCGCGGCAAACGCCTAACGCACCGGATGCCGCCGGCACCTGCGTCCCCCTGGGTCAGTGGCTGGACCTCTCCAGTGGCCGTACACTCCCCCTGCGAGACACCCTTCATCGCCTGGCGAACCAGCAGGTGGTCTTGCTGGGCGAAGAACACGACAACATCCAGCATCACCGTTGGCAGTTGCACACCCTGATCCAGCTCCATGCCCTGCAACCCCGCCTGGCCCTGGGCCTGGAGGCCTTTCCCCGCCATACCCAGCCGGCGATAGACCGCTGGCTGGCCGGCGAACTGGACGAACAGGCCTTCCTCGAGGCCGTGCAATGGCACCACATCTGGAACTACGACCCCGAATACTATCTGCCCCTGCTGCGTTTCGCCCGCATGTACCGGGTACCGGTCTATGCGCTCAACGTGGATCGCAAGCTCATCGACCGCATCGGCCGGGAAGGCTGGAACAACATTCCCGCCGACCAGCGCCAGGGTATCGGCGAACCCGCGCCTGCCAGCACCGACTACATCGAGGAACTGCAACAGATCTTCGGCCAACACATGCATGGTGGTCACGGCGAGGACCGGACCGATCCCGACAGTGCCCGGCTGTTGAAAAATCAGGGTTTCCAGCGTTTCCTGCAAAGCCAACTGGTGTGGGACAGGGCCATGGCCGAAGCCGCACGGCAGGCACTGGACGATGGCGCCCCCCTAGTGGTGGGCATCGTCGGCGCCGGTCATCTCATGGGCGGCTATGGCATTCCCCACCAGCTCGCGGCCCTGGGCGTGCACAAGGTCCAGGGCCTGCTGCCCTGGGATGGCGCCATCCCCTGCGACCAACTCCAGCCCGGCCTGGCCGACCTGGCCTTTGGCATGCGCCCGCCCGAGCCGCGGCAGGAAAAACCGCATCCCCGCCTGGGAATCTATCTGGCGGCCGACGAGCGCGGGGTGAAGGTCCAGCGCCTGGTTCCCGGCAGCATCGCCGAGCGCCTGGGCCTGCAAGCCGGTGACCATATCGTGGAGCTGGCCGGCCTGCCGGTGGAACGCATCGACGACGTCATCGAGCGGGTGAGGAAAACCGCCTTCGGCACCTGGTTGCCCCTGGTCATCGAACGCCAGGGCAAACGCCTGAAAAAACTGGCCAAGTTCCCCCCGAGACCAACTCCTGCGGTCATGGACAACAGCCCCCGGACTGTGCCAAAGTAGTGTTGGCTGCGCACCGGGCGATCCGCCTGGCAGCAAGAACGAATAACACGAAAAGGGGGGAAGAGATGACTCGCATTCGCCGCGCCAGCCTCATGCTGGCATTTGGCCTTGGTATCGGCAGCGGCCAGCTCCAGGCCGCGGGTTTCGCCCTGATAGAGAACAGCGCCAGTGGCATGGGCAATGCCTTCGCCGGCGCCGCCGCCCTCGGTGAAGACGCTTCCACCGTCTATTTCAACCCCGCGGCCATGACCCGCTTGCAAGACGCCCAGATCAGTGCCGCCCTGCACTTCATCAACCCCACGGCCGATTTCAGCAATGGCGGCTCCAGTGCCGCCCCGGCCCTGGGTGGCGGCCCGCTTCGCGGACCCGACTCCAGCGGCGGACGCAATGCCCTGGTACCCAATCTCTACTATGTGCACCCCTTGGGCAATGGCCGCGTCGCCGGCATCGGCATCAACGTGCCCTTCGGCCTGGAAACCCAGTACGACGACGACTGGGTGGGCCGCTATCACGCCGTACAGTCCACGGTGCAAACCGTCAACATCAACCCCAGCCTGGCCTGGCCCATGGGCGACAACCTGGCCTTCGGCATGGGGATCAGCCTGCAATACATCGATGTCACTCTCACCAGCGCCATCGACATGGGGTCGGTCTGCGTGGCCACCTTGGGCAGCGTGCCCTGTGCCAACCTGGGCGCCGCGCCCCAGCAGAGCGACGGTTTCGCCGAACTCGCCGGCAACAGTTGGTCCTGGGGCTACAACCTGGGGCTCACCTATGACTTCAAAACCCATGGCAACACCCGCAGCCGCCTGGGTCTGGCCTACCGCTCCAATGTCAGGCAAAACCTCGGCGGCCGGGCCGACTTCACCGTGCCGGGCAACCTGATCCTGCTCACTTCCAGCGGCAATTTCGTGGATACCGACATCACAGCCTCGGTGGACCTGCCCGATACCGCCTCCCTGAGCCTGGTGCACGAACACTCGCAACAGCTCACCTTGTTGTTCGACTGGACCTGGACCGGCTGGAGCCGTTTCAAGGAACTGCGCATCGACTATGCCTCGGCCCAGCCCGACTCGCTCACTACCGAACAATGGAACGACAGCAACCGCTTTTCCCTGGGCGCCAACTACCGCTGGAACCCAGCGCTCACCCTGCGTGCCGGCCTGGCCCTGGATCAGAGTCCCATACCCAACGCCCAGCGCCGCACCGCGCGCATTCCCGGCAACGACCGCCGCTGGCTGGCCCTGGGCCTGGGCTATCGGCTGAACAAACACATCGGTCTGGACCTGGGCTATGCCCACCTGTTCGTCGACGACACCGAAATCGACAACACCTTCGAAAGCAGTGTGCCCACCCTGGCCCACACCCTCAAGGGAACCTACCAGGCCGCGGTGAACATCTTCAGTGCCCAGCTCAACTGGCGTTTCTGACAGTCAAGGGAGATCCATCATCATGTACAAACTGATCAGCCTGCTCGCCCTGACCCTGCTGGTTGGCGGCTGCCTGCACGAAGACCGCGCCACCCGCCTGCAGGACAGCATAGACACCACGCCCACCAGCACTCCGAGCACTGCCACCAGCTTCTATCCCCGCTTCGACCCCAGCAATGGAGTGCTGCCCTATCCCAACAATCTGTTGTTCTCCGGCTCCACCGACGGCACCCTCAACATTCCGGTGGATCCCGACGCCAGTGACGCCGCGGTCAAGACCGCGCTCAACGCCCTCGACGGTTTTTCCACCCTGGCACCCATCAGCGCCAGTTTCTCCAGTACGGTGGATACAAACACCCTGAGCGAGGGTGTTCGGGTATTCGAGGTCAGCCTCAGCGGCATCGGTGGCGCGGTCACCGGCATCACCGCCGAGCTGAGCGCGGGCAGTGACTACATGGCCAGCCTGTCGACCCTGGACGAGAACCAGACCACCCTGGTCATCACCCCGCTCAAACCGCTCAAACCCGCCACCAGCTACCTGGTGGTGCTCACCAAGGCGCTCAAGGACAGCAACGGCGTGCCGGCCTCGGCGGAACTGCCCTATGCCATCGCCAAGAACACCTCGCCCCTGGTCGACGACAACGACAACAGCCTGCTGGGCGCCCTGGACGACAGCGAGGCTGCCGCTTTCGAGCCGGTGCGCCAACTGGTCAATGCCGCCGAAACCGCCGTGACCGCCTATGACAACACGCTGGAGCGCGACGACATCGTGCTGAGCTGGAGTTTCACCACCCAGTCGGTGGGCCAGGTGCTCGAGGCCGTGCGCAACAAGGTGCAAACCGAGCCACCACCAAACAGCACCCTGGCCGACAGCGGTGCCGATTCACCCCTGGGTGCCGCCGACATCTACGCCGGCACCGTGGCCTTGCCCTATTACCTGGAAGCCCCCAGCGAGGAAAACCCCAGCGCCCCACTCAGCACCCACTGGCAGGACGGCAACGGCGGGGAAGTGACCGCCCTCAACCCCAACCCCGAGGCCCGGTCCACTCAGGAGGTGCCCCTGCTGGTGTCCATTCCCAAGAACGGTTCCGCGCCCTGGCCGGTGGTCATCTACCAGCACGGTATCACCACCAACCGCGCCACCTTGCTGGCGGTGGCCGACACCCTGGCCCAGGCGGGCTTCGCCGCCGTGGCCATCGACCTGCCCCTGCACGGCCTCACCGGCAATGAAACCGATGGCACCCAGGCCTTCTACATGCCCGGCAAGGAACGTACCTTCGATCTGGACCTGCTGAACAACGCGACCAACGCCCCCGGCCCCGACGGCAACATCGACGCCTCCGGCAGCCACTTCATCAACCTGGCCAGCCTGCTCACCTCCCGTGACAACCTGCGCCAGGCGGTGGCCGACCTGTTCAGCCTGACCCGCGCCCTTGCCAGCATGGACTACGACGGTGACGGCAACGGCGACTTCGACACCGACAACATCCGCTTCCTCGGCCACTCCCTGGGCGCCATGGTGGGCAGCGTCTTCCTGGCCCTGGAACCCAACGTGGGAGCAGCCACCCTGGCCATGCCCGGCGGCGGCATCGCCAAGCTGCTGGACGGTTCGGCGCGTTTCGGGCCGGTCATCGCCGCCGGCCTGGCCGCCAACGGCGTCAACAAGGGCAGCGCGGAATACGAGGCCTTTCTGGCCTCGGCCCAGACCGTGATGGACAGCGCCGACCCCCTCAACTACGCCGACGATACTACCAATGGACGCGGTATTCACCTGATGGAAGTCGCCGACGACCAGGTAATCCCCAACAATGTGCTCAGCGTCGCAGATACCGTGCCCTCGCCCACCGCCGGCACCGACCCCCTGATCACGGCCATGGGACTGGACAGGATCACCCAGAGTGCCGCCGGCAACCCCGTCACCGGATGGGTTCTGTTCAGTGCCGGCCATCACGGCTCCCTGCTCACACCCAACGATGCCAACGGTGATCCCGACTCCACCTCGGCCAAGGTCATGACAGAGATGCACAAACAACTGGCAGGCTTTCTGGCCAGCAACGGCACCAGCCTGACCATCACCGATACCGACGTGGTGAATATCTCGCCTTGAAACAACACGGGGTTGCCCCTGGCAACCCCGCACTCTTTCGCTCAAGGACCCTCGGATCAATTCTGGCCGCTCAGCGGCCAGAAAGCACCGGGCGGCCTAGCCCGATCTGATACACACTCAGTCGTCGAAAATACCCAATTCGTCCCAGATGGCGTCCACCCGGGCCTTGACCTCGGCGTCCATGACGATGGGCCGTCCCCACTCGCGCCGGGTCTCCCCCGGCCACTTGTTGGTGGCGTCCAGGCCCATCTTGGAACCCAGCCCGGACACCGGCGAGGCGAAATCCAGGTAATCGATGGGCGTGTGCTCGATCAAGGTGGTGTCGCGGGCCGGGTCCATGCGGGTAGTCATGGCCCAGATCACATCCTGCCAGTTGCGCACGTCCACGTCGTCGTCGGTGACGATGACGAACTTGGTGTACATGAACTGGCGTAGGAAAGACCACACCCCCAGCATCACCCGCTTGGCATGCCCAGGATACTGTTTCTTTATGCTGACCAGTGCCATGCGGTAGGAACAGCCTTCCGGTGGCAGATAGAAATCGACGATCTCCGGAAACTGCTTCTGCAGAATGGGCACGAACACCTCGTTCAGCGCCACGCCCAGCACCGCCGGCTCGTCGGGCGGACGGCCGGTATAGGTGGAATGATAAATGGGCTGGTCGCGGTGGGTGATGCGCTCGATGGTGAACACCGGGAAACGCTCCACCTCGTTGTAGTAACCGGTATGGTCGCCGAAGGGCCCCTCCTCGGCCATCTCGCCGGGATGGATATGCCCCTCCAGCACGAACTCGGCGCTGGCGGGCACTTCCAGGTCGTGGCTGAGGCACTTCACCAGCTCGGTCTTGTTGCCGCGCAGCAGTCCGGCGAAGGCATATTCCGACAGGCTGTCGGGTACTGGCGTCACCGCCGCCAGAATGGTGGCCGGGTCGGCGCCCAGGGCCACCGCCACGGGGAAGGGTTCGCCCGGCCGGGCCTGTTGCCAGTCGCGGAAGTCCAGCGCTCCGCCCCGGTGGGCCAGCCAACGCATGATGACCTTGTTGCGACCAATCACCTGCTGGCGGTAGATGCCCATGTTCTGGCGTTCCTTGTTGGGTCCGCGGGTCACCACCAGCGCCCAAGTGATCAGGGGGCCGGCGTCGCCCGGCCAACAGGTCTGAATGGGCAAGCTGCCCAGGTCCACCTCGCCACCCTCGATCACGTTGTGCTGGCAGGGCGCCTTGCTCACCCTCCGGGGCGACATGTTGAGCACCTGCTTGAACAAGGGCAGTTTCTGCCAGGCATCCTTCATGCCCTTGGGCGGATCGGGTTCCTTGAGATAGGCCAGCAGCCTGCCGATCTCGCGCAGGGCACTCACATCGTTTTCTCCCATGCCCATGGCCACCCGGCGCGGTGTACCAAACAGATTGGCCAGCACCGGGATGTCGAAACCGGCCGCTCGCTCGAACAACAGGGCCGGGCCTCCGGCTCGCAGGGTCCGATCGCACACCTCGGTCATTTCCAGTCGCGGGTCGATGGGCTGGCCAATGCGCTTGAGTTCGCCCTGGGCTTCCAGGCCGGCCATGAAGTCTCTCAGATCCTTGTATTTCATCGCTGGCGGGCAGGCTCAGTAATGGGGGGGCGGCTCATCTTCCAGCGGCGCCGAGGCCGCCAGGCTGGCCAGGTGTTCGCGCAACAGGCCGAGCTGGCGCTCAAGTTCGGTTTGGTGTTGTTGCTGGCTGGTGAGCACCTGGTTGAGTTCCGCCAGGGTCTGTTCCTGGTAGGCCAGCCGGGTCTCCAGTTCGATGATGCGTTGCTCCAAATCCATAGCAGGTATCGCTCGCTCAAAGACTGGCAAGATATACCGCGGCCGAACGTGAATCAACCGGAGATCGGGCGGGTAAGGATGGCCGAGCGCCCGACCGGGGGCCGGGCACACTTTTTCTTCGTTATACGTCGGTGGTACCGTTTTTATTGCGAAAAGGCAGCACCTTGGCGGGAGGCGCCACCCGCCGACTGCCATGGGCGGGGGCGGCGGGATCCAGCAGGACCGAGAGTTCTTGCAGATGGTCATAGGTCTTGGCCACCGATTCCCACATCATGTCGTAGAGTCGCACCGCGGCATCCATGGGCGTACGTGCCCGTTCCCGCTCCCTGTCCACCCGCCACTGCAGGCGTTGCAAACGGTCACGGCTGGCCTCCTCCGGCAGGGTGTCGAGATAGGCATCGATCATTTCGCGCCGCCGCCGCTCGAAGGCTTCCGGATCCTCCTTGGCCAATGCCATCCAGGCATCGAAGTCGAAATCGGTCTGAGAACTCATTGCACTCCCCTGACATCACACGGTATTGGTAAGTTATCACGAAACATGCCAATTATTCCAAACCCGCGTCACACAAGGCATGCGGCGATTCGGCATGGCATGGGGAAGAACGAAGTGTAAATTCTTCCGACAGCTTTCGTGCGCCGGGGGAAAGTCTAAACCCTTTGTCTTAACAGTGAGTTAAAACGGTTCACCGCGACAGCGAGCGCCATCAAGACCAGTCACGACAAGGCGATAAACAGGGCGCCCCCCAAGTCTGCAACAACACCAACAGGCTCCGATGGCCCTCCACGACCTCTCGCCCCACCAGCAGCCCCATGCCCGTCGACAGGACAGGCGGCAGAACCAGGCCCGGGTTATTGCGTCCATGCAATTCACCCATTCATTCCATGGGGTCATATCCCCATAAACGGGCAAACTCGGGGTCGTACTTGAGCACATGGGGCTCCACCACGCGCTTGATGGCAAAGGCGCGGTTGGCGGTGTTGCGCAGAATACTGGCCTGGTAACGCCGGCCCTGGGGATCGACGATACTGCGCACATGGGGCGCGTCCACCCGCGTGCCCCGCTTGATCACGATGGCGATCTCGCCGTTTTCCAGCAAGACCTGGCAACCGGGCGGATAGAGTCCCACCACCTTGAGCAGGACTTCGGTGATGTCCAGGCGCTTCTTCTGTCCCTGGCCCAGAAAAATGGTTCTGGCCGCCACCGGTGGTGCCAGGGGGTCACGATAGCTGCGCCCGGTCACCTTGGCACAGTAGACATCGGCCAGTTGCAACAACGAGGCGCCCAGGCGGATCTCATGCCCCACCAACCCCTTGGGATAGCCCGTTCCATCGATACTCTCGTGATGCATCTCCACATAATCCAGCCAATTCCTGTCATCCACGCCCATTTCCTCCAGCAAGGCCCGACTGGCCTCCGGATGCCGGCGGATGATGCGCTCCTGCTGGGGCGACAATCGTTGCTTCTGTTCCTGCAGATCGTTTTGCAGCAAGCCCAGGGACAGGTTCATGGTCAGCGCGGCAGCCAGCAGGGCATGACGGTGCCGCGCGTCCCAGCCCAGGAAATCCACCGTCAACAGACACAGAATGGCCACGTGAATGGCATGCTGGGCAGCATAATGCTCCTGCTGGTCCATGACAATGGTGGCCAGGGCCGCATCGGGCGCTTCGCCCACGATGACCTCTAGGCGCCGGATGATTGCATCGATGCACTCCAGGTTGTCGCCGTTGAGTGGGTCCTGCAAAACCCGGATCAGCTCATTGCGCAGCTCTTCCAGGCGCACGAAGGGCGAACGCCATTTATAATGCTCGCTTTCGTCCCGGTCCTGGCTGAAACGGCTGGGTGAAATGGCCGCCGACAAGGCCTTGCCCAAGGTGTAGAGCTGGGGGTAGTCATCCAGGATGGCCACCTGTTCTTCAGTCAGCACGATGCCCTTCTGAGCCAACAATGTGCCATCGGCCTTGTATACCGGGCACAGCAGGGGACGGCCAGGCTTGACCAGATTCCGGGTAAGAATGACCAGTTGTTTTTTAACCATGAAATCCAGCAACCACGCCTACATGGGAATAAAGTCGGCTGTTTATGCAACATATTGAGTAAAAAGGCATCATGGCAGGATGAGCCGGGCCTCGTCCAGCATCCCGGGACGCACCTGGCGAAGAAACTCGGCGCGGATGTCGTACTGACCCGACGCATCCCCGGCAAGCCCCAGGTAGGTGATGCTCGCTGGCTGGCGTTTCCCACGCCACAGTACTTGGACGCTCATTCCCTGGCGCAACCCCCGCGCGACTGCGGCCTCCACCCGGGCCGACACCGCCAGCCGCCCCCAGCGGGCCAGCACCAGCAGGGAGGGTGGCTGCATGGCCACTGCCACCACCTGGCCCGGCTGTGCCAATCGCCGCAGCACCACGCCATCGAAGGGTGCGCGGATTTCGCTGTGTTCCAGCACATAACGGGCCCGGGCACGCGCGGCCAAGGCCTGTTTCTGCCGGGCGGCGGCCTCGGCCTCGGCCAGTTGCGCGGCCACCAGCTCGGTATCCGACAACACCCCGCGCTCGTAGAGTTCATTGGCCCGTTGCAACTCCCGCCCGGCCTCCTCCCAGCGCAGGGTGGCCGCCTTCACCCCGGCCTCGGCCGCTGCCAGGTCGGCCTGCAAATGATCCTGCCGCAGACGCAGCAGCAACGCCCCCTGCTCCACCCGCTGCCCCGGACTGACCCTGACCTCTTCGACCACCCCGGCAACCGCCGTGCTCAAGGCCACCTGCTGTGCCCAGTACACCCGCCCCACCAATTCGGCGGCCAGGGCCGACAGACTACAGCACCACAACAGTGCCGCTATCCAGTAACGCATGTCATTCCTCCCTCGCTGTACCCAACAGGGCCTCCAGGCTGGCCCAGGTCAGCGCCAGCTCGAATTCGGTGCGGGCCGTGAGCAGTTCAGCCTCGGTGAAGGTGACCATGGCATCGCCCAGGTCGGTTTCCACTTCCTGATCGTAGAGGGTTCGTGCGCGATCGAGATAGAGTTCCCGATACTCGGCCTGTACCCGGCGTTGCTCACGTTCCACCCGCAGGCGCTCCAGTTGCAACCAGTGCTCGCGCACCGCCTGTGCCAGCGCGTGTTCCTGCTGCCGCAGCTCGGCCTGCAGGCGTGCCAGCGCGGCTCGCTCACGGTCGCGCCGGGCACTCACCGCGCCCCCCTGGTAGAACGGCACGTCCACGTAGATGCTGGCCCGCCAGGGATCGCTGAAACCGAAAACACGGCTATAGGCCGCCACCTCACCCTCGGCCTCGATCACCGGCCAACGCTGGGCTCGAGCCGCCTGCAAGCGGGCACGGGCCGCGGCCACCTGTTGCCGCGCCGCCTGCAGGGCCGGGTTGTGCTGGCGGGCCCTGGCCAGCAAATCATCCAGCTCGGGCAAGGGTCGGTCGTTCTGTCGCAGCCGCGGCCTGACCAGCTCGTCGGGCAACTCGTCCGGCCGGTTCAGCAACAGCGCCAGACGGGCACGGGTCTGTTGCTGCCGGCCCTGACTGGCAAAGCGGCGACTGCGGGTCTCCTGGTAGGCTGTTTCGGCGGCCAGCAAGTCGATGTCGGACAATTGCCCCAACCGGTGGCGATCGCGCGCCTGGTCGTAGCGCACATAGGCCACTGCCATGGCCTCGTTGTCGTGGTCGAACTGCAGATCGGCCAGCAGCACGTCGAAAAAAGCCTCCATCACCGCCAGGCGGTGGCGCTGACGGGCATCCAGCCACAACCATTGCCAGGCCTCGGCCTCGGCCCGTGCCGCCTGACGCTCGCCTTGGCTGCGCCCGAAATCGTACAGGCGCTTGCGCATGTACAGGCGTACCCTATGATCGTCACGGATCCGGTCGTCGAACCGGGGTGGCGGCCGCACCCAGCGCAACTGGCCGTCCAGGCCCAGGACCAGTCCCGTACTGCTGTCGGACAGGCGTTGTTCGGCCCGGGCCTGCAGCCAGCGCTGCCGCACCGCCTGGGATTGCGGATATCCTTGCTCGGCCAGGGCCAGGGCTTCGTCCAGGCTCAGCGGCTCGCCGCCGGCCCAGGCCAGTGTGGACAACAGGCCGAGCCACAATGCCAATACCCTCATGGCTGCTCGTCTCTCCGCACTTGGCGTTTGTATTTCAGAAACGACATGCGCCGGTAATGACCTTCGACCACGTAGCGGCCCAGCAGCATGAATTCCTCCACCCCGGCGGTGCGACCGGTAAAGCGGGCAATGCGCCGGCCCTCGAGGTCGAAAAAACCGAATACCGGGGTGGCCCGGACCCGGTGGCGCTTTTCGGCAAAGGTCTTCTGGGTCATGGGCGTGCCATCGAAGGCGACGATCTCCACATCACCCTCGATGTCGACGGCGAAATTGAGGAAATGACGCCGGAAATAGGCCTGCACCTCGGGCTGGTTGAGCACCTTGCGCTTCATGTAATGGCAAAAGGGACATTCGTCCATTTCGAAGAAGATCAGGATCCCTGTTTTGCCCTGCTCGCGGGCATGGACCAATTCCTCCTGGAAATCGCCCCAGGTCTCATTGAAAAAATACCGGTAGGGGTCACGCGATGCGCCCCAGGCCGGCCAGGCCAGCGACAATGCCAGCAGCAGAGCGAGAAGACGCAAACTCATGGCCTTGTCCCGCCGGCCTCGAATTCCCGGATGAAACGTTCCAGGTACTCCGCATCCAGCGGCCCCAGATGGGTGTGCACCACCTCACCCGCCGGCGACACCAGAAAGGTGGTGGGCAGGCCGCGAATGGGACCCAGGGGACTGTCTTCGTCGGGCGAGGTCAACAGAATGGGATAGCCGACCATATGCTCTTCCACGAAGGCCCGCACCTGTTGCAAAGGCGCGCGCTCGTAGTTGACTCCCAGCACCACGGCATCGCGATCCTTGTGATTGTCGTGGAAGAATACCAGCTCGGGCATTTCCGCCACACAGGGCGGGCACCAGGTGGCCCAGTAGTTCACCACCACCCACTTGCCACGATAGTCGGACAGGCGGTACTCACGCCCGTCCAACCCGGCCAGCTCCAGTTCGGCGGCCACAGCGGGCAAGGCCGGCAAGATCATCAACAGGCCATACAACAGCCGTTTTTTCCAGTACTTCATCACCATGCTAAGCTGATCCCCTGCATAACGGACTAACGATAACAAATTTCGTACCGGGGGCTACATCCATGACCGTGATTCAGCAAGAAGACCTCATCACCAGCGTTGCCGATGCCTTGCAATACATCTCCTATTATCATCCCCCCGATTTCGTGCAGGCACTCCATCGCGCCTATGAGCAGGAACAATCACCGGCGGCGCGCGACGCCCTGGGCCAGATCCTGCTCAATTCCCGTTTGTGTGCCGAAGGCCATCGCCCGGTGTGCCAGGATACCGGTATCGTGGTGGCCTTCGTGGAAGTGGGCATGGAGGTACGCTGGAATGGCGCCATGGACCTGGAGGCGATGATCAACGAAGGCGTGCGTCGGGCCTACACCCATCCCGACAACCCCCTGCGCGCTTCCATCGTCACCGATCCCGCCGGCACGCGTCGCAATACCGGTGACAACACCCCGGCGGTGATCCACACCCGGCTGGTGGCAGGCAACAAGCTGAAAATAGCTCTCGCTGCCAAGGGCGGCGGCTCGGAGAACAAGGCCCGTCTGGCCATGCTCAACCCCTCCGACGACATCAAGGACTGGGTCTTGCGCACCCTGCCCGAACTGGGCGCCGGCTGGTGTCCGCCTGGCATCATCGGCCTGGGCATCGGTGGTACGGCGGAAAAGGCCGTGCTACTGGCCAAACAATCCCTGCTGGAACCCGTGGACATCCAGCAACTGCGCGCCCGCGGTCCGGCCAATGCCCTGGAGGAACTGCGCCTGGAACTCTACGAAGCCATCAACGCCCTGGGCATAGGTGCCCAGGGCCTGGGCGGCATCACCACGGTGGTGGACGTAAAAATCCTCGACTATCCCACCCATGCCGCCTCCAAGCCGGTGGCCCTGATCCCCAACTGTGCTGCCACCCGTCACATTCATTTCACCCTGGACGGCAGCGGCCCCGCCGAGCTGCCCCAACCACGCCTCGCCGACTGGCCCGAGGTGAACTGGTCACCGGGCAAGACGAGCCGCCGGATCGACCTGGACACCCTGGACCCGACCGAAGTGCGCCAATGGCGCCCCGGCGAAACCCTGTTGCTCAGCGGCCGCCTGCTCACCGGCCGCGACGCTGCCCACAAGCGCCTGGTGGACCTGCTGGCCCAGGGCAAGCCCTTGCCGGAGGGACTGGATTTCCGGGGACGCTTCATCTACTACGTGGGCCCGGTGGACGCGGTGGGCGACGAGGTCATCGGCCCGGCCGGCCCCACCACCGCCACCCGCATGGACAAGTTTACCGAACCGCTGCTGGCCAAGACCGGTCTGCTGGGCATGATTGGCAAGGCCGAACGGGGTCCGCAGGCCATCGAGGCCATCAAGAAACACGGCGCGGTATACCTGATCGCCACCGGCGGCGCCGCCTACCTGGTTGCGCGAAGTATTCGCGAGGCACGGGTGCTGGCCTTCCCGGAACTGGGGATGGAAGCGATTCACGAATTCGTGGTGCAAGACATGCCGGTGACCGTGGCGGTGGACAGCCGCGGCCAATCCATCCACGAATTGGGGCCGCGCCAGTGGCGGCTCAAGCTTCAGCAGGCACGCTGACGCCATTCCTTCCGAGTGGCCGGGGACAAGCCTTCACCCTTTGAGGCCATGTCCCTCGCTGGCATGGGTGAGATACAGGGCCAGGCCGATCAATGCGATGCCGCCGGACAGATAGAGCAGGTCCTCCGGACTCTCGAAGTGTATACCGATGGCATATTCGAAGAAGCGCACGATGAGAATCATCAGGATCACCTTGGCCAGGCGGGTTTTGAGATCGTCCAGGCTGTCGATCACCAGCACATTGTTGGAGACGGTGGTCTCCTCTCCGGTCTTGATCTCGTTGATGAACAACTCGTAGAGTCCGAGAGCGAAAATCAGCAACACCGCCGCCAGCAGGTAACCGTCGACGATCTCCACGATGTGCGCCACCATGGAGCCGCGCAGGGCGGTGCGCTCCTCGCCAGTGAGCGCCGGCGAGGCATACTCGAACAGATAGCCCAGGGTATACCAGGCATCCACCGTGGCGATATAGAACATGGCGAAGCTGATCAGCAGGCTGGTGACCACCGCCGCCATCACCAGGAAGCGGCTGCGCCAGAGCATGCGTTCGAAATGCTGTTTGATCACGGAAAACCCCGGGCCGATGCGTCGCCCGAAGCTATCACTGGCCATCGAACACTGTCAAGGCAAAGAACGGATCAGCCGTCATAGACCTGCTGCGGCAACCAGGTGGCCAGTTCCGGCCAATAGGCCAACGCCGCCAGGGCGATGAGCTGGATAACGATGAAGGGCATCACGCCGCGATAGATATCCAGGGTGGACACCTGGGGCGGCGCCACCCCACGCAGATAGAACAGGGCGAAACCGAACGGCGGCGTGAGAAAGGACGTCTGCAGGTTGATGGCGATCATGATGCCCAGCCACACCGGATCCAGCCCCATGGCCAGCAGCACCGGGCCAACGATGGGCACCACCACGAAGGTGATCTCGATAAAGTCCAGCACGAAACCCAGCAGAAACATCACCAACATCACCACCAGCACGGCGCCGAACACCCCGCCGGGCAGGTCGCTGAGCAGTTCCTGCACCAGCTCGTCGCCACCGAACCCGCGAAACACCAGCGAGAACACCGAGGCACCGATGAGAATCATGAACACCATGCTAGTCACCAGGGTGGTCTGACGCACCACCTCGGTGAACACGGCCCCATTGAGCTGACCGGCGCGCAGAGCCAGCAGCATGGCCCCCATGGCACCCACCGAAGCGGCCTCGGTGGGTGTGGCCACCCCGGCCATGATGGAACCCAGCACCGCCACGATAAGCAACAGCGGCGGCAGCATGCCCTTGAGCGCCCGCCGCACGATCACACCGACATCCTCCTCACGCTCGCGCAGGGGAATAGCCGGCATGGCCGCGGGGCGCAGCAGGGCCATCAACAACAGGTAGGCGACATACAAACCCACCAGCAACAGACCGGGAATCAATGCGCCCACAAACAAGTCGCCCACCGATACCGTGTCCGGCGAAAAGATCCCCATTTCGAGCTGGGCCTGTTGATAGGCCGAAGACAACACATCGCCCAGCAGCACCAGAATGATGGAGGGAGGAATGATCTGCCCCAACGTGCCGGAAGCGCATATGGTCCCCGTGGCCACCCCCGGATCGTAACCCCTGCGCAGCATAGTGGGCAGCGACAACAGGCCCATGGTCACCACCGTGGCACCGACGATGCCGGTACTGGCCGCCAGCATCATGCCCACCAACACCACCGAGATCCCCAGCCCGCCGCGCATGGGCCCGAACAGGGCCGCCATGGAGTCCAGCAGATTCTCGGCGATGCGGGATCGCTCCAGCATCACCCCCATGAACACGAACAGGGGCACCGCCAGCAGGGTCTCGTTGCCCATCACCCCGAACAGGCGATTGGGCAGGGCATGCAGGAACGCCTCGTCGAAAATATCCAGGTAATAGCCCAGACCGGCAAACCCCAGGGCGGTGCCGGCAAGGCTGAAGGCCACTGGATACCCTGCCAGCAGCACCAGGCACACGCTGGCGAACATAATCAGGGACATGTAGTCCTCGAGGAATTCCAGCAACATCAGAGCGTGTCCGCCTCGTGCCCATAGGGACGCGCATGTAGGCGGGCCCCGCGGATGACCAGCAGATTGCGCATGATCTCGGCGATACCCTGCAGGATCAGCAACAATGGCATCAACAACAAGGTCGTCTTGAGCACATAGACCCAGGGCAGGCCACCGGCCTCGCGCGAACCCTCGCGCAACGCCCAGGCATCCCACACATAGTCCCAACTGCTCCAGAGAATGAATCCGCACACCGGCATCAACAACAGCAGGGTACCCAGCAGGTCCACCCAGGCCTGTCCGCGGGGTCCCAGGCTGCGGTAGACGATGTCCACGCGTACGTGCCCATTGTGCTTGAGGGTATAGGCCCCGCCCAGCATGAACACGAAGCTGTGCAGATACAGTACCGATTCCTGCATGGCGATCCAGCCGGTATTGAACGCATAGCGCAGCACCACGATGGCGAAGGTGACCAACACCATCACCAGGGTCAGCCAGGCGATACAGCGCCCGGTCCATTCACTGAACCGGTCCAGCGCGCTGTGCGTAGCGTTCAACACATGCAGCATGACGAGCCCCCAGAACAAACAGGGGCGGATTATAGCGGATATGGGGCAGGCTTGTCCCCGTAGAGCCT
>WFPC01000012.1 GCA_015487785.1 Gammaproteobacteria bacterium
ATCGATTCACCGTGGGCCCAGGCGGCCGACGACGCCAGCACCATGGAAATACCCGCGGCCACGGGAATCAAGCTCTTTTTCATCAATGTGTTACCCAACATCTAAACAAACCTCCACATAAAAGTAATTGACTGCACTCAAAAAAACCCGCTCCAGGGGGAAGCCGGAAGTCCTACGAAGATGAACTTTTCAAATATCGTAATACGGAATTATGAAAAACTCAAGTTTCGTACTACCACGGTATGAATAATATTTCGGTTAGCTGAAAAAAATCTTAAGAGTATTTTTTTGATCATAAACCTGGCGTGCCACGGCATTAGCGCATCGATGGCCTATACTTGAGAATACAGGCTGTCGCAAAAACACCGATACCCGGCCTGTATTTTGCTTGGAAACCAATGGGATGTTGTGAAACAGGCCATCCCGGTCTTTTTCATCAGCCTGCTAAAGTTGCCAGCGGCAGAGACCGATAGTCGAGCGACTGGCTCGCGCGGACAGCCGCCAGCAAGCATCAACCAACAACAAAGGGAGCACAAAATGGAAGGTAATCATTCTCACAGCCACGAGCACAGCCACGAGCACAGCCACGAGCACGAGCATCAGCACACCCATGCCGATGGCACGCAACACAGCCACCCCCACAGCCATACCCATGCCCATGGCCATGAGCACCAGCACAGCCATGCGCACGACCACAGCGCCGGTGGCGGCCATGACCATCAGCACAGTGCCTCCGAGCTGTCGGATCACGAACACGACCATCCCGGGCATGAGAACGAAGTGCACGAGCACAGCCACTGAGTGTTTCGCTGGTGTCACGCCGGTTCCTCCCGGCTGGCACCAGCGCCTACTCCCTGCACGCGTGTGCACCTCGGGGTTGTCCATACAAACAATGCCCGCAACAAGAACCCAAGCAATATACTCAGACTTCACAGAGGGTTTTAGGTAAGTTATCCTTTCTTCTCTTTCTCTCCCCGTTCCAGGCTGCCTGTTGCCAATGCCCAGGCGCCCTCGACAGACAAGGAGGCCTCATGGATACTGGCAACAAAACCATCTTGCTGGTAGAGGACAACCCCGATGACGAGGCCCTCACATTACGCGCGCTAAAGAAAAACAATATCGCCAACGAAGTGGTGGTGGCTCACGATGGCGTCGAGGCGCTGGACTATCTGTTCGGCAAGGGCGAACATGCCGGGCGTGATATACGCCATTTGCCTGAGATTATCCTGCTCGACCTCAAGCTTCCCCGTATCGATGGCCTGGAAGTTCTGAAAACCCTGCGCGCCCAGCCTGCAACCCGGCGTATCCCCGTGGTCATCCTGACCACCTCCAGCGAAGAAAGCGACATTGCCGCCAGCTATGATCACGGCGCCAACAGTTATATTCGCAAACCGGTGGACTTCGACCATTTCATGGAGGCCGTGCGTCAACTGGGCCTCTACTGGCTGGTGCTCAATCGTGGCCCCAACACCCCATGAATCCATAACGCCCAAGTCCCTCAGCGTATTGCTGGTGGAGGACTGCGCAGACGATGCCCTGCTCATTCAGCATCAACTGGAACGCGGCGGCCATACGCCCCGTATGCGGCGTGTCGATAGCGAACACGCCCTGCGCGCCGCCTTGAAAAACGACACCTGGGACATCGTCATCACCGATCACAATCTGCCCTCCTTCGATGCCCTTGCCGCCCTGGCCTTGATCAAGACATACGACCCCGACCTGCCCGTGATCATCGTATCCGGCAGCATCGGTGAAGAACTGGCAGTGGAAGCCATGAAAGCCGGCGCCCAAGACTACATCATGAAAAACAACCTCACCCGGCTCACACCGGCCATCGAGCGCGAACTGCGCGAGGCCGAAACCCGTCGTGCCCGCCGCCGGGCCGAATCCGCCATCCAGCACTTGGCCTTTCACGATGTGCTCACGGGACTGGTCAACCGCTCGGAATTCGAGCGCCGCCTCAATCGGGCGCTGGTCACGGCCAAGCGCGACAACATCCGCCATGCCCTGCTGTTTCTAGACCTGGATCAATTCAAGGTGGTCAACGACACCTGCGGTCATGCCGCCGGCGATGAATTGCTGAAGCAGGTAGCCATCATCCTGCACGAGCAGGTCCGTGGCCGGGATACCCTCGCTCGTCTCGGTGGCGACGAGTTTGCGGTATTGCTGGAAAACTGCCCCCTGGAAAAGGCGCGGAATATTGCCGGCAAACTGCGCAAGAGCGTACAGGCTTTCCGTTTCGTCTGGGAAAACAAGGTGTTCAGCATCGGTGTCAGTATTGGTGTAGTCGCCATAGATCATACCAGTGCCAACACCAGCGAATTGCTCAGCATGGCCGACCTGGCCTGTTACACCGCCAAGGATCAAGGCAGGAACTGCATCCAGGTCTACCGGGAGAGCGACGAACAATTGATCAAGCGGCTGGGTGAGATGAACTGGGCCAGCCGCATCGACACCGCCCTGGAGCAGGGTCATTTCCAGCTCTACTACCAGACCATCGAACCCCTCAACCCCGCCACGGCCAAGGACATACGCCCCCACCTCGAGCTGCTGCTGCGGCTGCGGGAAAACAACGAAATCATCACCCCCGGAGCCTTCATCCCCGCCGCCGAGCGTTACCAGCGCATGCTCACCCTGGATCACTGGGTGATCGATGAAGCCTTGCGTCGCCTGGCCGAAGGGTGTTTCGAGGAGCACGGCATCATCAGTATCAATTTGTCCGGCCAGTCACTCAGTCATGCGGCCCTGTTCAATTTCGTCGACAGACGCATCAGGGAATACGCCATCGACGCCTCGCGACTCTGCTTCGAGATCACCGAGACCGCGGCCATAGCCAACTTCCATACAGCCATAGAATTTATTAGAAATATCAAAGAGGCAGGATGTTATTGCGCGCTCGATGATTTTGGCAGCGGATTGAGTTCGTTCTCCTATCTGAAGTTTTTACCCGTGGACTATCTCAAGATCGATGGGGCCTTCATTTGTAATCTGGCCCATGACCACATGGACCGGACCATCGTCGAGGCCATCAACAAGATCGGCCGGGGCATCGGTATCGAGACCATTGCCGAATTCGTCGAGTCACAGGAAATCGTCCATCACCTGCGCGATATCGGTGTCGACCATGCCCAGGGCTATGCCATAGCCCGCCCACAGCCGGTGAGAAAAAGAGACTGAGCCTGCGATGCCCCGGTCAGCGGATGCGGCCCGGCAACCGAGAGCCTATAATAAACTCATAAACCCCCCGAATTAGCCGATATAGCCTAGGAGCCTTCGGATTGAGTAAGCGGCCGGGAATCTCGCGCATCATTCCATCCAGAATGGATCGAAGGTGGCGTATGAGCCGTTGACAACAAGCACTGGATTTATGTGAACAAATCCTGTCCATGGGAAGACAAGGACGTGGAACACTGTAACGTCATGCATGAACGGCTTGCCAAACAACTGCAGGAGCTGGGCCTGTCTGCCGAGCGACCGCCCGACAGCGCTGGCTGGCAACGCCTGCTGAACGCCATCGCGCAGGACTACACCCAAGAAATCCCGGCCAATGAGCTGTTGTCGGCGCTGGACGTCGTGGATAGCGGCATCGTGTTGTTCGATCCGCAGACTGACCGGGTTCATTTCCTCAATACCCGTGCTTGCAGCTTTCTCGACCTGCCCTCTGGCACGGAAAGCCTGGAGACTCTTGTCCAGCGTCTCGGTCGGCAAATGCCTGAAGAGGGGGCACAACCGGATTTATCGGCCCAGGCCCTGGCCTCCCTGCAACGGGGTGAGAGCCGAAGCCAGCGCTGCGACCTCACCATGGGCGAGCGCACGCTGCGGCTGGAATGGCAGCTTCACCGTCTGCCCCATGGCAGGCTGTTTATCCTTTTGCTGAACGACATTGGCGAGCGCAGTCGCCTGGAGGAACACCTCAATCAAATCCAGAAACTGGAGGCCCTGGGCACCCTGGCCGGCGGGGTTGCCCACGACTTCAACAATATTCTCGCCGGCATGCTGGGCAACCTGACCCTGATCCGAAAACAATACCAGTGGCTGCCGGACCTGGTGGAACAAATCGGCCAAATCGAGGCGCTGGGCTTTCGCGGTGCCGAGATGGTCCGCCAGATGATGAGCTTCGCCCGCCAGGATGAATGCGAAAAAAAACCTCTCGCTCTCGAGCGCCTGCTGGCGGACAGCATCGCCCTGGCCCGGCTGTCGGTACCCGAGAACATCGATTTCCAGTTTCACTGCCGTGAACAGGACCTGGTCGTACTGGCCAACGCCACCCAGTTACAGCAACTCATCCTCAACCTGATCAACAATGCCCGCGATGCCCTGGAACACACGCCCCAACCTCGCCTGCAACTGCATCTGGCTCATTTCCATGCGGATACGGAGTTTCTCTCCCGCCACCCGCAAGCCATGGCACGGGACTTTGCCTTGTTGACGGTGGAAGACAATGGTTGTGGCATGGAGCCCGCGGTGCGGGAGCGTATTTTCGACCCCTTTTTCACCACCAAGGAAAACGGCAAGGGAACGGGACTGGGGCTGGCCATGATCTACGGTGTGATGCGTCAGCTCGGCGGCATCATCGAAGTGGACAGTGAACCCGGGCAGGGCAGCCGTTTCAGACTTTACTTCCCCCTCACCGATATCATCCTTCAGGACAACGAAGAGGGCCAGCAAACCACCCAGGTGCAAACCGGCAACGGTGAATACATCCTGCTGGTGGATGATGACGACATGGTGCGCGAGAGTCTTCAGCGCATGCTGGAGTCCCTCGGTTACCACGTCATCGGCGCCAACGACGGGCTGGCCGGTCTGAACGCCTTTTGCCAGCATCGTGACAAGATCAAGCTGTTGATCACCGATGCTGTCATGCCTTCGATGAATGGTGACATCCTGGCCTGCAGCATCCGCGAGATCAACCCGGGGCTGCCGGTCATCTATTCCACCGCCTACGACCGCGCCCAGGTTCTGGACGAAGACAATCGCCTCGAACACAGCCGCGTTCTCGGCAAACCCTTTACCCTGGAAGCCCTGGCCAGCACCGTGCACGCACTGCTGCACCAACCTCCCCCCACTCGCGACGCCCCTCGCCGGCGGCTTGGCTAGACATCATGTTTTGACTTATCCAATCTCAAACGCGCGGGTTATGTTGAGGCTGGAACCCTAAACACAGAACCCTTATTGAGGAGGGCAGGTCAAAGCAACCTGTCGGGCTTGTGCCCCCGATGAAGGCTGAAATACGATGTTCCGTCAATAACTCGGTGTTTCGAGGTTCCGTGCCGTGTGGCGTTTTTCCAGTTCTCGGGACAAAGAGGCCGTGCGCTCAGCCTTCAGCTGGCATTCTCTCTTTGCGCCACCTATCGGGATGCAGGTGAAATATTCGGGCCGGTGTGGGTCAAGCTTTCGATCAGCGGGCAATGGGTTTCGCTTTCCCCGTTTTCGCATTGCACCACCAGCTCGGCCAACACCTTACGCATGGCCTCGAGGTCACGCAGTCGTTGCTCGATGTTTTCCAGTTTCTGTGCCGCCAAGCGCTGCACCTCGCGACACTGGCCTCGCTCACCAAGACTTAGCAGTCCTTTGATTTCCTTTAGAGAAAAACCCAATTGCTGGGCCCGCTTGATAAACCGGATGCGTGCCACATCGGCCTCGGGATACCGGCGGTAGCCTTGCGCCGGCCGCGCCGGCTCCTCGATCAGGCCCAGACGCTGGTAATGCCGGATGGTCTCCACATTGACCCCGGCCTCGGCCGCCAAGCGACCGATGGTCAGGCCCGCGGCATTCTGCTGCATTCGCCTGTCTCCTCATGCCTCACAATGGCGTCGTACCAACAGCATGTCCCATACCGACACCACAAGCAAGCCCAGGAAGCCCAGCCAGGCCAGGGGCACCCACAACCACATGCCGGCAAAGGCCATGATCGCCAACGCCATTCCCAGTAACAAGGGTTTCCGGTTCCCGTGCTGCCGGCGCGACCTGGCCAGGGCCCACAGGGTGAACCCCAGCGCCAGCGCCGCCAAGGGCATGAGAACGGCATCGTTGATCAAAAAACCCAGACCCAGGCCGGTCAGAGCCGCCAGCACGGGTGCAACACCCAGGCAACAAGCACCGATGAGCAGGGACGTGGCCGAACCGAAGAGTTGTCGCATTGGCTCCCCCTAACCTGCACAGCACGAAAGCTGGCTGACATCGCGCTCGAAGGTCTGCGCGGTGAGCTTCAGACCCTCCACCCAGGTGAGATAGGGAAACAACTGCTCCGCCAGTTGCATCACCGTGAATCCCTGGCGAATGGCCAGGGCGGCGGTCTGCACCACCTCGCCTGCCTGGTCACAGAAAAGATGGGCACCCAGCAGGCGGCCACTGCCCTCTTCCGCCACCAACTTGATGAAACCCTCGGTGTCGAAATTGGCCAGTGCCCGCGGCACCTGATCCAGTTCCAGGGTACGGCTGACCACCGCCAGGCCCTGATCGCGCGCCTCGACCTCGCCCAACCCCACTGCGGCCACCTGGGGTTCGGTGAATATCACCCGCGGCACCACCGACAGATCCAGCCGGGCCTCGCCACCGGTGAGATTGATACCCGCGCGCGTACCCGCCGCTGCCGCCACATACACGAACTGGGGCTGCTGGGTGCAGTCGCCCACCGCAAACACATGGGGCTGGGACGTGCGCAGGTATTCGTCCACCAGGATGCGACCGCCGGAGTCCGCGGCCACCCCGGCCCGCTCCAGTGCCAGGGCATCGGTATTGGGCCGCCGCCCCGTGGCCACCAGCAGCGCATCACCTGTTACTTCACCCTGGTGGGCGGTGTGCAAATGGAACAGGCCATTGGTATGGCGCACCGCCGTCACCGGGCAGTCCAGCAATACCCGCATGCCCTGGCGGCGCAGCAGGGCGGTCAACGCCTCGCCCAATTCCGGCTCCTCGCGCGACAATAACCGGCCGCGCGCCAGCAGGGTCACCTCGACCCCCAGATGATGATAGGCCTGGGCCAGCTCCAAGGCCACCACCGACGCCCCCATTACCAGCAGGTGCCGTGGCAGGTGTTCGCTTTCCAGCGCTTCGGTGGAGGTCCAGAAGGGCGTGCCGTCGAGCCCCGGGATGTCGGGGATCAGGGGCCGAGCACCGGTGGCCAGCAGAATCCGGTCGGCCCGGACAAGCTGTTCACCGCCCCGGTTCAGGGCCACCCGCAGGGTGTGCGCATCCTCGAAGACCGCGCGCCCCTCGACCAATTCGATGGCTGGGTTGGCCTCCAGTACTGAGCGGTACTTGGCCTGGCGCAGTTCTTCTACCCGGGCCCGTTGCTGGCGCAGACGGGCGGCATTGTCCAGTGTCGGGCGATGACGCTCCAGGCCCTCTATGCCGTGATGCCCGGACAACCAGGCAATGTGGGCGGCGCGAATGAGAATCTTCGACGGCACGCAGCCGATGTTCACACAGGTCCCTCCCAGGGTTCCCTGCTCGATCAGGGTCACCCGGGCACCACGCTCGGTGGCCCGCAGGGCAGCGGCAAAAGCCCCGGAACCGGAACCGACGATGGCGATGTGCAGATCCTGCCCGTCGCCGCCCGTCTCCGCCTCATCCTCGCCGGCCAAAACCCGGGCGGTAAACCCCGCCGCCGCCACCGCGGCCTGCAAGCGCTCAGCGGCAAGCGTCTCGCTGTGCTCGACCTCGGCCAGTCCAGACGCGAAATCCACCTGTGCCCGCCCTCCCGTCACCGCGCTGAGCGCCTGCTCAACGGTGCTGGCACAGGCGGCGCAGGTCATGCCCTCGATGCGCAGACGCGTGTGCCTCATTGCCCTTGCTCCTGCCGTGGTCGTGAAGGATAGCCCGCCATCTCGGTAGCCCGGGTCAAATCAGCGACCGTCAGCTTGTCGGCATCGTAGCGCACTCGCGCCCAGCCCTCGCCGTGGCCCTCGTACTTGGCCTCCACCTCTTCCACGCCATCGAGCTTGTTCAATGCCCGGCGCACGGTGATGGGACACATGCGACAGGTCATGCCGTCCACTTCCAGCTCCACCGTCTTGGTATTACCCGCCAGCACCGAGGCACTACCCAACAACGACAGCAACAGCCCCAACAGGGCAAGGATCTTCATGTGTTTCATTGCTCTACTCCAGAATCAGGGGGCCATACCAGGGAAAGGCGATCAACAGCACGACCAGAACACTCGCCAGCCAGAATAGGCGCCGCTGGCGACGCAGGTCGCTGCTGCAAGGCGCATCCGGGGCACAGGCCGGCACTCGGTAGAGCCGACGATAGGCCAGGAAAAGAAACAACAGGGAAATCCCGATGAACAGGGGACGCAAGGGTTCCAGGGCCGACAGCCCGGAGATCCAGCTTCCGCTGATGCCCAGGCTCAACAGTAGCAGGGGTCCCAGGCAGCAGGCCGAGGCCCCCAGGCCGGCCAGCAAACCCGCCAGCAGGCTGCCCTTGCCACTGCCTGCCGGACTACCCGCTTGCATCAATGATGACTCGTCGATATTGGCATTGGACGAACTGGACTCCGACATGGGCTGACTCCTCTTGGCTGGTGAGGATGTCAGTATAGAGTCCGTACCTCACCCCAGAGTCAAGCTCAAAGCACGTCTTGCACGATGCTCTCCAGTAAGGCCTCCACCTCCGCCAGCACCTTGCCCGAGGCCGGATCCACATTGCCCAACGGGCGCCGGTAGGCCAGGTATACCGTGTCCGGCTGCTCCGGCAACACGTAGATGAAGATCAAGTAAGGACAGAAAACGATGTTGTGGGGGTCGGCCTCCATCATCTTGCGCGACAGCAGCGCACTGCAAAAAGCCAGGGCCTCGGCCTTGAGATAGATGCGCCGCTTGGAACCCACCGCCTTGCGGGTGCGTTCCAGCATTTCGCCGATGTGCAACACATTGTTGATCACCAGGCCGCGCTCGGTGATGGCCAGTTCCAGCATCTCGCGCACGTCTTCGTAGGGCTCGTGCACCGCATAGCGCTTGAGATGATCCATGGACGCCGGCGCGGCCTGAACTACCCAGGGCAGACAGAGCCATAGCCATAGCCAAGAAAACACATGATTTCTATTCATTTCTCTTCTCCCTGCACACCGTCGGTGGACATCTCGAGAATAACCGAGCGCAAACCTGAGAAATGGCTTTTTTTGTCCTATACTCAAAATTCCCCCTTTCCCTTGCACGGAGGTCGACATGAAAAGATCATCTTCATTATTTATTGCTCTCGTTTTCGCCCTGGCTCTGGGCGCGCCAACGGCCATGGCCGGTACCGACATGCACGAGCCGGTCAAGCAAATGGCCAACATCCTGATGACGCTCAATCACGGCCCCGACCGGACTCAGAAGAGCACCCTGCGCAAGATCGCCGACAACCCGGATTATTCGGCCAATCTACGCGCCATCGCCATGGCCATGATCCGGCTCGATCATCGCGCCAGCGCCGACGACAAGGCCCGGCTGCGCCAGATCATGCAGGACAATTCGGCCAGTATCGCCGAGCGGGAACTGGCCCGCATCGTGATCGAACTCAATCACAAGGCCAGCTCCAGTGACCGCATGGCCCTGCGTACCCTCATCGACAGTCCCAGCCAGGCCTGGGCTTCCAACTGAGTCTCCGGCTGCCGGCCCCTGGCCGGCAGCTCCCGCCCCATTAATAGCGATAGATCACGCCCAGCCCCCCATACCAACGAGCATGGTCGCGAATGGAGGTCCCGCTGACGGCGTTGTAACGGGCTCTCAGGTCCAGGTCGAGGCGTGGTTTCAGAGGCACCTCCAGCCCCAGGCCGAAAAAAGTATCCACGTCCACCGCGTTATTGCCGGCCTTGGCATCCTCCTCCGAGCTGAGCAGGTCATTGGCGATCAGCTCCAGCAGATCCCAGCCTCCCTCGGCATAGACCCTCACCCGCCCCAGCCCATAAGCCAGACCAAGCCCAAGAGGCAGGGAAACGAAACGGTGATATTCGCCATCGCCTCCCCGGGCACGCCCCAGGCGCGCTTCCATCACGGCCCGAAAAAATACACGCCGCGCCGAGTCCATGGCACCCCCCAGGCGCAGCGACGTACCGATGAAGCTGTTGCCCCGGTAACGTTCATAATAGACCCCCTGGGCTGCCAGGCCCGGTCTCGCGCTCTCGTCGACCATGGCTTCCTCCCCGGCCGCCAGAACCGGAGTCATGCCCAACAGCAGGGCGCAAAGCACCAGGCGCCCTCGGCGCAATCCACTACTCAGCATCGTCTGTCTCCTTGATTCCATTCAACGTCGCCGGCCCACTCGCGCCGCCCCCACCCCGCGGGGATCCGATGCGGCGCTGACCACGCCGCGACGCTTGTCCCACAAAATCGCCTGCATATTGCCATAGCGCCAACCCACCGGCTTGAGCTTGTGCCCGCGCGTCCGCAAGCCTTCGATGACCGCCTCGCTCAGGGCTCCCTGTTCGTATTGGATCACATCGGGCAGATACTGGTGATGGAAACGCCCCCGACTCACCCAGGATTGCGGACCGTTGCCGGCAGCAAAATCGAGAATCCCCAGCAAGACCATGCTGATGATACGGCTGCCGCCCGGAGTACCCAGGATGGCCACGGCATCGTCGGTCTCGACAAAAGTGGGGCTCATGCTGGACAGGGGCCGTTTGCCCGGAGCAATGGCATTGGCCTCGGCACCCACCAGGCCATAGGCGTTGGGGCTACCGGGTTTGGCGGAGAAATCGTCCATCTCGTCGTTGAGCAAGACCCCGGTGCCCGGCACCACGAAACCCGAGCCGAAGGGATAATTGATGGTCACCGTGGCGGCCACCCGATTGCCCTCGGTATCGAGAATGGAGAAATGGGTGGTGTGGAACCCCCCGGGCGCGGTCTCGATACCCGGCAACTGGGCACTAGGCGTGGCTCTGTCCATGCGTATACCGGCACGCAGGCCGGCAGCGTAAAAGGGGTGCGTCAGACGCGCCACCGGCACTGTGACGAAGTCCGCATCACCCAGATACACCGCCCGATCACGATAGGCCCGTCGCATGGCCTCCACGATCAGGTGATGCCGGTCCACCTCGCCCAGCTCGTCCAGGGGGTAGCCGGCCAGGATATTGAGCATTTCCACCAGGGCGATGCCGCCAGAGGACGGCGGCGCGGCGGAGGTGATTCGCAAGCCCCGGTAGCTGCCACGTATGGGCTCGCGCTCCTTGACCCGGTAGTCGCGCAAGTCCTGCAAGGTCCAGATACCACCGGCCCGGCGTACCCCGTCCACCAGCCTGCGCGCCACCTCGCCCTGGTAGAAACCGGCCCGCCCCCGCTCCGCCAGCGCCTGCAGTGTCTGTGCCAGCTCCGGCTGGCGTATCACATGACCCACCGGCGGCACCTCGCCCCGGTGCAGGAACAACCGCGCCCCCTCGGGCCAGCGTTGCAGCACCGGCAAGCGAAAACGGGCCAGGCGGCGATAATACTCGTCCACCTCGAAGCCCTCGCGGGCATAGGCGATGGCCGGCGCCAGGCTCTCGCCCAGGGGCAGACGGCCATACTGCTCGGCCAGATGCACCAGAGCCGCCGGCACGCCGGGAATCCCCGCCGACAGGGGGCCATCCATGGAGGCGCCAGGAATCACCTCACCCCGTTCGTTCAGGTACATGTCACGGTGGGCGGCGGCCGGCGCGATCTCACGCCCGTCCAACATCACCTCCCGGCCATCCTCGGCCCGGTGCAAAAGCCAGAACCCACCCCCGCCCAGACCCGAACTGTAGGGCTCCACCACCGCCAGCGCAGCAGTCACGGCCACCGCGGCGTCGAAGGCATTGCCACCCCGCGCCAAAATGGCCATGCCGGCCTCGGTGGCCAGGGGATGGGCCGAGGCCACCGCCACCGCATCCGGCACTCTGTCCCGGGCCTGCTGGGGCACCGCGGCACAGCCGGCCAACCACAGAAGAACCCAAACCATCAAGCCGCGTTTCATCGCCACCCTCCCATGCATCACATCTGCCCAGCATACCCGAGCCGACGCCCGGCTGCATCCGTTCCCGCTCCGGGCCGGCACGAAAAATCCCCGCCGGAGCGGGGATTCTTCGAGTACACGCCGGACCCCTGGGGGCCTCGAATCACGAGTTCATCAGGCGTTGGTACTTGGCCATCAGCTCGTCCCGGGTCTCCGGATGTTGAGGATCCTTGGGTATGCAGTCCACCGGACAGACTTCCACGCACTGGGGCTCGTCGTAGTGACCCACGCATTCGGTGCACAGGTTGGGATCGATCTCGTAGATTTCGTCTCCCTGACTGATGGCGCCATTGGGGCACTCGGGCTCGCACACATCGCAATTTATGCATTCATCGGTAATCATCAAAGCCATAAGCAAACTCCACAATCGTTTCGCGCGGCCACCGAGCTGCCACGCAGCAGGCCATTCTACTGCAATCGTGCTTCCAGTTCAGCCTTCACTTGTTCGTGCACGAACTCCGACACGTCCCCCCCCAGAGCAACGATTTCACGCACCAGGCTGGAGGATATGAAGGCATATTGTTCCGCCGGCGTGAGGAACACGGTCTCGATATCGGCCGCCAGGCGACGGTTCATGCCCGCCAACTGGAATTCGTAATCGAAATCGGACACCGCGCGCAGCCCCCGCAGGATCACCTGCGCCCGGCAGGCGCGCACGAAATGCACCAGCAGATTGTCGAAACCACGCACTTCCACGTTGTCCAGATCCCGCAACACCAACTCGGCCAGGCGCACCCTGTCCTTTAGCCCGAAGGTGGGCTGTTTGCCGGGATTGGCCGCCACCGCCACGATCACCCGGTCGAAGATGCGCGCTGCCCGCTGGATCAGATCCGCATGGCCATTGGTAATGGGGTCGAAGGTGCCGGGATATACGGCGATCACGCTCATGACTTCGCTCTCGTCTGGATGCCTGCAGCGAGTGTAGCATGCCCCCCGGGCGCATCCCATGGCCCACCTGGGGTATACTTGCCTGCCTCATGTTCAACGCAAACACGGGAAATCGACATGCGCACTTCGCAATTACTCATCGCCACGCTAAAGGAAACGCCCGCCGACGCCGAGGTGATCAGCCACCAGCTCATGCTGCGCGCCGGCATGATACGCCGGCTGGCCTCGGGACTGTACACCTGGCTGCCGCTGGGACTGAGGGTCTTGCGCAAGGTGGAGAATGTGGTGCGCGAGGAAATGAACCGCGCCGGCGCTCAGGAGATCTTGATGCCGGCGGTGCAACCGGCAGAGTTGTGGCAGGAATCCGGCCGCTGGGAGGAATACGGCCCCGAGTTGTTGCGCCTGCAGGACCGCCACGGGCGCGACTTCTGTTTCGGCCCCACTCACGAGGAAATCGTCACCGACCTGGCCCGGCGCGAGATCCGCAGCTATAAGCAATTGCCCCTGTGTTTCTACCAGATCCAGACCAAGTTCCGCGACGAGATCCGACCCCGGTTCGGCGTCATGCGCGCGCGCGAGTTCATCATGAAGGATGCCTATTCCTTCCACCTGGATTCGGCCTCGCTGGAACAGACCTACGCCCGCATGCATCAGGCTTATTGCCGCATCTTCGAACGCCTGGGACTGGATTTCCGTCCGGTGATCGCCGACACCGGCAGTATCGGCGGCCAGGCCTCCCACGAGTTTCACGTGCTGGCGGAATCCGGCGAGGACGCCATCGCCTTCAGTTCCCACAGTGACTACGCCGCCAATGTGGAACTGGCCGAGGCCCTGCCCCCCGGCACACCC
>WFPC01000013.1 GCA_015487785.1 Gammaproteobacteria bacterium
ACCGACATCACCCTCAGCGGCGGCAGCGTGGACGAAAACAGCGCTGCGGGCACCGTGGTGGCCAGCCTGAATACCGCCGACCCGGATGCGGGCGAGAGCTTCAGCTACCAACTGAATGATCCCTCGGGCAACTTCGAACTCGATGGCAACCAGATCGTGGTCAAGTCGGTCACCGTCACCTCCACGGCGTAGCTGGACTGGCTCTCGTAGTCCAGGCTGGCGCCCGACTTGACCACGATCTGGTTGCCATCGAGTTCGAAGTTGCCCGAGGGATCATTCAGCTGGTAGCTGAAGCTCTCGCCCGCATCCGGGTCGGCGGTATTCAGGGTGGCCACCACGGTGCCCGCAGCGCTGTTTTCGTCCACGCTGCCGCCGCTGAGGGTGATGTCGGTGGGGGCCTGGTTGGTAACCACGTTTTCCCCCGGCTGCTCCTTCTCGGCATCGTTGGTGTTACCGTTGCCCACTTGACCATTTTGGGCAAAATACCCGCTTTCGGTCAGTTGTTCGCCATCCAGATCAGGGGAAGAGGCTGTTTCCCCGGATTCTGATGCTTCCATTGCCGCCGCTGGAACACTGCTTTGTTGTGGCCCACCCTGAGCCACAACAAAAGCTTCTCCTTCGTACAAACCGCCCATTTCCGATTGTTCGTTGGGTTGCACAGAACTCTGGCCCGTTTTGGCCGATGGCTTGTCAGAAACATTTTCAGTATGAACCGCTGATTCCAGGGTTTTCTCACCGGAAGCCGTCTCTACCAATTGCACACCTTCCGGGCTGACGCTTTCCGTCTTGGACATGAGCGATGCTTTGAATTCATCGCCTACAGGGAATTCTTGTTGGCCATTCAGCAAGGGGGGAGTTACCTGGCTGTCTTCACCTTGGCTGCCCCTACTGGGATCCAGCGTATCGTCCAGATCGGAGACTCCTCGCCTGGCCACAACCCGGCCGTCTATATCGTATTTTGTCGGTAGATCACTACCTTGTTGAATGTTCTGATTGAACAGGCTTTCTTCCCTTTGGCTTTGCTGACCAGGCTTGAGAGGAGAAACATCCTCGTCATCGGCTTTCTTGATCACATTGGCGTCTTTGGCAAACAAGGCCTCCAGGGCGTCTTGTGACGGGTTGTATTCCTTATCTTGCGACATTCCGTATCTCCGGCAAAACCATTGGTAAGTCTCAACTTTTGCATCGTCCCGGCATGCCGTTTTTTTAGCTGACGCATGCGGCAAGAAGAAAATTCACGAAGCAGGTCACAGTTTTTTCTTAAGGGTTTTGGTTTTTGGTCGACATTTGAAACTACGACACCACCCGAATTGTGCGGAAATTGACATAGACGCCATGAAACACAGAAAACCCGGGGCCTGGAAGCGCGCAGACGTGCTGTCGGCTTCATTATTACTCAACATCCTGGCGCTTGCCCTGCCGCTGGTGATTTTGCAGGTCTATGATCGCATCATTCCCAACCAGGCGGAGAGCACCCTGCTGTTTCTGGTTGGCGGTGTGGCCGTGGCCTTGTTGCTGGAATTCCTGCTGCGCACCTTGCGCTCGGCCATCATGAGCTGGGAAGCCTCCCGCTACGATCATCAGGAAGCCATGCGCGCCATGGAACACGTCTTGTCGGCCGATACCGAGGCCTTCGAGTCACGTCCTTCCGGCTATTTTCTCGATCGCATGCAGGCGCTGGACAAGATTCAGAATTTCTATGCCGGCCAGGCCATGCTGCTGGTGCTGGATTTCCCCTTCATTATCATATTCCTGGCTCTCATCGCCTATATCGCGGGCAGCCTGGTTGCCATCCCCTTGTCCTTGCTGGGCCTGTTCATGCTGGTATCGTGGTATGCCGGTAACCGCCTGCATCACGCGGTCTCGGCCCGCAACCGCACCGAAGAACAACGCCAGAATTTTCTCATCGAGGTGTTGCAGGGCATTCATACCATCAAGTCCATGGCCATGGAGGCCTTCATGTTGCGCCGCTACGAGCGTCTGCAGGCGCAGTCCGCCCAAGCCATCGCTCGCCTGGCCAACATCAACAGCCTGGTGGAGGGCGTGGGCGCCAGTTTTGCCCAACTGGCGGTAATCAGCTTCGTCGGACTGGGGGCCGGCTGGGTGATCGCCGGAGATCTGTCCGTTGGTGCGCTGGCCGCCGGCACCATGCTTTCCGGGCGGATCCTGCAACCCGCCATTCGCGCCATGGGGATATGGAGTCAATTCCAGGCCGTGCGCCTGGCTCGCCAGCAAGTGGATGAACTCTACCGCATCGAACGGGAAAAAAGCGGCGACAAACGGCCGGATGCGCTGCAGGGACTCATCGAGGTGGAGAATGTCCGCTACACCTACCCTGGCAAACGCGAACCGGTGCTCGATGGCCTCAGCCTGCGGGTGGAACCCGGCGAGAGCGTGGCCATAACCGGTCGCAATGGCGCCGGCAAGAGCACCCTGATCAAACTGATGGCCGGCTTTCTGGAACCCCAGCAAGGCAGCGTCAGGCTCGATGGCTGCGAACTGAAGGCGTTCGATATCTCCGCCCTGCGGACCAAGTTCGCCATCATGCCCCAACAAGGGGTGTTGTTCGAGGGCACCATTCTCGAAAACATGACCTTGTTCCGCCAGGGCGAGATCATCGACCAGGCCATGGAGCTGGCCCATCTTCTGGGCCTCAACGAAATCATCGGCCGCCTGCCCCACGGCCTGGATACCCGTATCTCCGGCGCCGACATGAGCACCCTGCCGGAAGGCGTGCGCCAGAAGATCATCATCGTGCGTTCACTGCTGGGACATCCGCAAGTGATGCTGTTCGACGATGCCAATGCCAATTTCGATATTCACAACGACCAGTTGTTGCTGCGCCTGATCAAGCGGTTCAAGGGCCGTCGCACCATGGTGATCGTAACCCACCGTCCCACTTACATGCGGCTGTGCGATCGCCAACTCGAACTGAAGGACGGTCATCTGACCGATGTTTCCAGCCAATTCACCCAACCCTCCTTCACCACGGTCAATCTTGGCCAGATGAGACCCTGAGGCACGATCCATGGCAACGGTAATGAATACACGCCCCCTGTCGCTCAGTGAAGCCCTGGCCGAGGCCTTGCGCTCGGGAGACGACACGGCATTCAACAACGGTTCTCCCCTGTCTGCCGCCTTGCTGCCACTGCTGAGGGCGCTGGGCTGGAAGGATTTTTCCCGCGAGCTGGTCGAGGCGCTGCCTCATTTCAGCGATCATTTCGATATTGTGGATTTTCGCAACGTACTGGTCTCGCTGGGCTACGAGAGCCAGGCCCAGAAGGCCACCCGGCCAAGCAAGATCAGTGCCCAGCTCTATCCCTGCCTGTATGTGGCCAACAACGGCCGGGTATTGTTGCTGCTGGAACGCTGCGGCGACCGCATTCGCTATTTCGATACCGACAACGGCAAGGAACATCTGGGCTGGCCACCACCGGTGGGGCGGGGCACGGCCTACACCTTCACCGATACCCATGCCGCCCAGGCCATCAGCAACCAGCGCATCAAGGGCGACTGGAGCAAGGCCTTGTTGCGGCGTTTCCGTGGCCTGATCACCCACTTGCTGTCCATGACCTTGCTGATCAACCTGGTGGCCCTGGCCGTCCCCCTGGCGGTGATGCTGATCTACGACAAGGTCATCGGCAGCCGCTCGCTCGACACCCTGCCCTATCTGCTGGCCGGTGTCTCCATCGCCTTGTTGGTGGACTTTGGCCTGCGCCAATTGCGCGCACGCCTGCTGGGCAACATCGCCGGGCGTATCGATTATCTGATCGGGGTGGAAACCTTCAAGCACTTGCTCTATATGCCGCCCCTGTTCACCGAGCGCTCATCGGTGGCCGCCCAGTTGTCGCGCCTGAAACAATTCGACAGTGTACGTGATTTTCTCACCGGCAGCGGCATCTCGGCCCTGCTGGAGCTACCTTTCGCCATCATTTCCATCATTGTCATCGCCTTCATCTCCGGCCCCCTGGCCTGGGTGCCGTTGATCACCCTGCTGGCCTATTTGCTGCTGGGCAGCCTGCTGGCCAGCCCGTTGAACGAAAACCAGAAGCGCCATGGCCTGGCCAAAAGCGACAAACACCGCAGCATGCTGCAAACCCTGGAAGGACGCACAGAGATCAAGGGCACCGGCACCGAGGCCACCTGGCTGGAGCGCTTTCGTGAAATCAGTGGCGAGAATGCCCATTCCGGTTTCAAGGCCTCTCTGACCCATGCCGCCGCGGTATCGGCAGGCCAATTGATCATGGGCCTGTCGGCGCTCACCGTCATCACCTGGGGCACCTTTCTGGTCATGAATGACGAGCTGAGCATCGGTGGACTGATTGCGGTAATGGCCCTGGTCTGGCGCATCCTCAACCCCATGCAGTCGGCCTACCTCAACATCACCCAGGGACGTCACATCATCAAGGCCCTGCAACAGATCGATCAGCTCATGAAGATCGACGTGGAACCCCACGACACGCATTCCGTGCACCTGCTGACCGACGTCAAGGGCCGGGTGACGGTGGACAGGGTGGCCTTCCGCTACGGCCCCGACCAGGATCCGGCCGTGCTGGGTGCCTCTTTCAATGCCGAAGCCGGCGAGCTGCTGGTGATCACCGGAGCCACCGGCTCGGGCAAATCCACCCTGCTCAAGCTGATCGCCGGCATGTACCAGCCCCAGGCGGGCACCATCGCCATCGACGACATCGACATCCGCCAGATCGACGCCAGCGAATTGCGCCGCAACATGGCCTATGTGCCCCAGGACGTGAAAATGTTCCACGGCACCATCAGCCAGAATCTGCGCTTGAACAACGGCCTTGCCACGCGCGAGGATCTCGAGCGCGCGCTCAAGGAAGCCGGCATCTTCGATGAAGTGATGGCGCTGCCCGAGGGCCTGGAAACACGCATCGGCGACAACGTGACCAAACAGTTTCCACCGGGCTTCATTCGCGGCCTGGCCCTGGCGCGGGCCCTGGTACGGCCAGCGCCCATCCTGCTGCTCGACGAGCCCGGCGCCTCGCTGGACATGGAATCCGACCAAGTCTTCATGAACAACCTGCGGCGCATGCGCACCCAGCGCACGGTCATCATGGTCAGCCACCGGCCCAGCCACATAAGGCTGGCCGACCGCGCCGTGTTCATGCATCAAGGAACCGTCAAATTCGTCGGCGACCCCGCCAAGGTCGTCGCCCACTTGTTGGAGCAACAAGCATGAAAAACACCAAACCCCTGTTCTCGACCCCTACCGGCGGTGCCCTGCCGCGGGCCCGCGCCCGCTATTTGACCCAGGCCATCGCGCTGGAGGAACGCCCCCCCTCGGGCATCATCAGTGCCTCGGTGTTTCTGTCGCTGTTTCTGATCACCGCCGCCATCGTGTGGGCCTCGCTCACCGTGGTTCACGAAACCGCGCGTGCTCCCGGTGAAGTGGTGCCCGCCGAGCACAGCATCAATGTACAGCACCTGGAGGGTGGACTGGTCAAGAGCCTGTTTGTGCGCGAGGGCGACCGGGTACGCAAGGGCGATCCCCTGCTGCTGCTGGACGACACGGCACTGCAATCCGAACTGCAGCAAATGCGGGTGCGCGAGGCCTCGCTCAACCTGCAGGCCGAACGCCTGGCCGCACTGCTGGAACAACGCGAACCCGACTTCGGCATCGCCGGCGCCCAGTACCTCTACCTGGCCGGCAAGCAACAGACCATTTACCAGGCCCAACGGCGCAGCTTCGAACGCGAGCGGGAAGTGATCGACAGCCAGATCCGGCAGCGCGAGCAAGAGTTGATCCGCCAGCGCAACCTGGTGGCCTCGCGTCAGGACGAGGTCGCCCTGCTGGAACAACAGGTCAAGCTGCAAAGCCAGATGCTACAGGAAAACCTGGTGGCCAAGAGTGATCTGCTGATCACCCAGACCCGCCTGGCCGAAGCCCGCGGCAACCTGGCCCAGGCGCGCGACAGCGCCTTGGTGGCTGCCGCCGCGCTGGAAGAAGCCAAGCAGCGCAAACTGGAGCTGGAAGCCGGTTTCTTCAAGGACATCGAACTGGAGAGTGGCAAGGTGGCCGCCGAGCTGGCGGAAATCAGCCAGGCCCTGATCCGCGTTCGGGACCGGGTGGAACGGCTGGATATTCGCGCCCCCAGCGATGGCATCGTGCAGAACCTGAGCATCACCAGCGGCCAGGTGGTGATCGAGCCGGGCCAGATGATCCTGCAGATCATCCCGGAGGACGACGAGCTGGTAGTGGAAGCCAAGGTATCGCCGGCCGACATCGGCCACGTGCAACCGGGCCATCGCGCCGACATCCGCGTGGACAGCTACGATATCGCCCGCTTCGGCCTGCTGCAGGGCACCGTGGAACGCATTTCCGCCACCACCTACCTGGATGCCCAGCATCAGCCCTACTATCGCGCCGAGATCACCCTCAAGAGCGATCACCTGGGCAGTGACGCCCATCCCTTGCGTATCATTCCCGGCATGACCGTGGTGGCCGACATCCGCACCGGCGAGAAAACCCTGATGGACTACCTGCTACGCCCCATCCGTCGCGGCATGAATACCGCCTTCGGCGAGCGCTGATGACGCAGGTGGCCGCCGCAAGCGGCCACTCCGCCTCACTCCGGCTCGTAGCCCAGGTTGGGCGCCAGCCAGCGTTCCACCTCGGCCAGCGGCATGCCCTTGCGATTGGCGTAGTCGCGTACCTGGTCGCGATTGATCTTGCCCACGGCGAAATAGCGCGACTCAGGGTGAGAGAAATAGAACCCGCTCACCGAAGCGGTGGGCAACATGGCGAAATGCTCGGTAAGCGTCATGCCGGTGTGGCGCTCCACTTCCAGCAAGGCCCATAACTTGCTTTTTTCGGTATGGTCGGGACAGGCGGGATAGCCTGGCGCCGGTCGTATGCCCTGGTAGGCCTCGCGGATGAGTGCCTCGTTGTCCAAGCCCTCGTCGGGCACATAGCCCCAGAATTCCTCGCGCACCCGCTGGTGCAGGCGTTCGGCGAAGGCCTCGGCCAGGCGATCGGCCAGGGCCTTGAGCATGATGGCATTGTAGTCGTCGTGCTGGGCCTCGAAACGCGCCACGTGCTCGTCCAGGCCAATGCCGGCGGTCACCGCGAACAGGCCCAGGTAGTCCTCGCGCCCGCTGTCTGCCGGCGCCACGTAATCGGCCAGGCAGCGATTGGGCCGCCCCGGTGGCTTCTGCTGCTGCTGACGCAGGAAATGCAGTGTGGTCAAGGGCGTCTGGCGTGTCTCGTCGGCGTAGACACGCACATCGTCGCCCACGCTGTTGGCCGGAAAGATACGCGCCACCCCCCGCGCGCGCACCCAGCGCCGCTCGATCATCTGGCGCAGCATGGCCTGGGCATCGGCAAACAGCTTGCGCGCCTCCTCACCCTTTTCGGCGTCGTCCAGGATGCGTGGATAGAGGCCCTTGAGTTCCCAGGCATGGAAGAAGGGCGTCCAGTCGATGTAGTGGCTCAACTCCTCCAGGGAATAGTCGTCGAACACCAGCAAACCCTGGTCGCGCGGCACCGGCGGCTCGTAGAATGCCCAGTCTATGGCCACCTTGTTGGCCCGCGCCTGTTCCAGGGTCAGCCAGTGGGTGGCCGCCCGGCGACCGGCGTGGGCCTCGCGCACCTGGACGTATTCCTGCTTGATCCTGGCCACGAAATCCTCTTTCAGATCCTCGCTGATGAGATTCTGCGCCACCCCCACCGCCCGCGAGGCATCCTTCACCCACACCGTCTGGCCGCGGGAATAATTGGGATCGATCTTCACCGCGGTATGTGCCTTGGAGGTGGTGGCGCCACCGATCAACAAGGGGATGTCGAAACCCTGGCGCTCCATCTCCTTGGCCACCTGGGCCATCTCGTCCAGCGAGGGCGTGATCAGCCCCGACAGGCCGATAATGTCCACCTGTTCTTCCCTGGCCCGCTCCAGGATCTGCTGGGCCGGCACCATCACACCCAGGTCGATCACCTCGAAATTGTTGCATTGCAACACCACGCCAACGATGTTCTTGCCAATATCGTGCACATCGCCCTTCACCGTGGCCATGAGAATGCGCCCGGCGGCCTGGCTGTTTTCATCCTTCTCCGCTTCGATGTAGGGAATCAGGTGGGCCACCGCTTTTTTCATCACCCGCGCGGATTTCACCACCTGGGGCAGAAACATCTTGCCCTCGCCGAACAGGTCGCCCACCACGTTCATGCCATCCATCAGGGGGCCTTCGATCACCTGGATGGGCCGCTCGAACTGCAAGCGGGCCTCCTCGGTGTCTTCTTCGATATAGGTGTCGATGCCCTTGACCAGGGCATGTTCCAGGCGCTTGGCCACCGGCCACTCGCGCCAGCTCAGGTCTTCCTTACGGCTGGAGCCGGCACCGCCGTCGCCCTTGTAGCGGTCGGCAATCTCCAGCAGACGCTCGGTGGCGTCGGGACGGCGGTTGAGCACCACGTCCTCCACCCGCTCGCGCAACTCCTCCGGCAACTCGTCGTAGACTGCGAGCTGGCCGGCATTGACGATGCCCATGTCCATGCCCGCGCGAATGGCGTGGTAGAGGAATACCGCGTGGATGGCCTCGCGCACCGGGTTGTTGCCACGGAACGAGAACGACACATTGGACACCCCGCCGGACACCAGGGCATGGGGCAGGCTGCGCTTGATCTCGCGGGTGGCCTCGATGAAGTCCACACCGTAGTTGTTGTGCTCCTCGATACCGGTGGCCACGGCAAAGATATTGGGGTCGAAAATGATGTCTTCCGGCGGAAACCCCAGTTGTTCGGTGAGAATACGGTAACTGCGGCTGCAGATCTCCACCTTGCGCTGCCGGGTATCGGCCTGGCCCTGCTCGTCGAAGGCCATCACCACCATGGCGGCGCCGTACTGGCGAACCCGCCTGGCGTGCTCGATGAAGGCCTGCTCACCCTCCTTGAGGCTGATGGAGTTGACCACGCCCTTGCCCTGAATGCACTTGAGTCCGGCCTCGATGATCTCCCACTTGGAGGAATCGATCATCACCGGCACCCGGGCAATGTCGGGCTCGGAGGCAATCAGGTTGAGGAAGGTGACCATGGCCTCCTTGCCGTCGAGCATGGCCTCGTCCATGTTCACGTCGATGATCTGGGCGCCGTTTTCCACCTGCTCCCGGGCCACCTCCAGGGCAGTGTCGTAATCGCCCTCCAGGATCAGGCGCTTGAACCGCGCCGAGCCGGTGACATTGGTGCGTTCGCCCACATTGACGAACAGGGAATCCTTGCCGATGTTGAGCGGCTCCAGTCCGCTCAGGCGACAAGCCGGCTCCCGCTCGGGGCGGGGTCTTGGCGGATGGGGCGCCACCGCACGGGCAATGGCCGCGATATGGGCCGGGGTGGTGCCACAGCAACCGCCAACGATATTGAGCAGGCCCTGCTCGGCCCAACGGCCGATTTCCTCGGCCATGGCCTCGGGGCCGAGGTCGTATTCACCGAACTCGTTGGGCAGGCCGGCATTGGGATGCACATTGACACAGACATTGGCCACACGCGCCATCTCTTCCACATAGGGACGCAGCAGATCCGGTCCCAGGGCACAGTTGAGTCCGATACTCACCGGCTCCACATGACGCAGGGAATTGTAGAAGGCTTCGGTGGTCTGCCCCGACAGGGTGCGGCCACTGGCATCGGTGATGGTGCCGGAAATCATCACCGGCCACTTGCGCCCCTGCTGACGGAAAAACTCTTCCACCGCGAAGATCGCCGCCTTGGCATTGAGGGTATCGAAGATGGTCTCGATCAAGAGAATATCCACCCCGCCCTCCACCAGGGCGGCGGTGGCTTCCAGGTAGCTGGTCACCAACTGGTCGAAGTCGATATTGCGAAAACCGGGGTTGTTCACGTCCGGCGAAATGCTGGCGGTACGGTTGGTGGGCCCCAACACCCCCGCTACGAAACGGGGCCGCTGCGACGTGCTGAACTTGTCGGCCGCCGCGCGCGCCAGACGGGCCGCCTCCAGGTTGATCTCGTGCACCAGATCTTCCATGTCGTAATCGGCCATGGAAATGGAATTGGCATTGAAGGTATTGGTTTCGAGGATGTCGGCCCCGGCCTCCAGGTAGGCGCAATGAATGTCATAGATGATCTGTGGCTGGGTCAGCACCAGCAGGTCGTTGTTACCCTTGAGGTCGCTGGGCCAGTCCTGGAAACGCTTGCCGCGGTAGTCGGCCTCGCCCAGCTTGTAGGACTGGATCATGGTACCCATGGCGCCATCGAGCACCAGGATGCGCTCGTTCAGTTGTCTTTCCAACAGGGTGCGGGGATCAGTGGTCATGCAAAATCACTCGTGGCAGGATTTTAGGATATGGCGCTCGAACAGGAGTTCAGCATTGTTCCCAGGGCAAACCCTCGAAACGCCAACCGGCAACGGAACTGCGATGATGCTCTTCGTCCAGGGGCCCCTCGAACCCCCCCTCGACATTGTAGACTTCCCTGAAACCGTCCTCGATCAGCTTGCGCCCGGCCTCCAGCGAACGCTTGCCGCTGCGGCAAATGAGAATGATAGGGGCACAATCCTCCTCACAGGCCACGCCACCGAGCATCAATTGCCGCACATGGGTGGAAAACTCGGGATCCACCTTCCAGTGGGGCTCGTCGATCCAGGGGATACTCACCGCCCCCTTGGGATGGCCGACGAACATGTATTCCATGGTGGAACGCACGTCGATCAACACCGCCTGGGGATTGCTCTCCAGCAGCTTCGCCGCTTCCCTGGGACTGATAGTCTTGATTTCGCTCATCGAACCGTTATGCTCCCGTGACCCATGTTAAACCGGCAAGTATATCATTATTGCGTTTCCACCGACCGTATCCGGCAATTGCCCGCGTCTGGCCACACCGGTGGCATCGAGCCGCTGCGCAGCCTGCCATGCAAATGTCGGGCTCGACTGGCGCAAAACCCTGCCGAGGAGATACGGCATGAGTGAACTTGCCCGGCGCCTGCGCTATGGCCTGCGCGAACCCCTGGTGGCAGGTCTGATCCACGGCTGCGCCCGGCTGCCGCTGTGGTTGAGTCAGCGCCTGGGCGCCGCGGTCGCCCTGGCCAGCCTGCCGCTGGCACGGCGGACGCGACGCATCAGCGCCATCAACCTGGCCCGCTGTCTGCCGGAACTGACACCATCGCAACAGCGGCGCCTGCTCTGGCGCAGCTTCGCCGAAAGCGGCAAGATGCTGGGAGAAATGGGTGCAGTGTGGTTGTGGCCTCGCCAACGCCTGCTGGAACTGGTCAGGGAGGTACGCGGCGAACAGTATCTGCGCTCGGCACGGGAAGAAAACCGGGGCGTGATCATCATCACTCCCCACCTGGGCAACTGGGAAATGGTCGGGCTCTATCTCTCCGCCCGCTATCCCATTACCAGCCTCTACCGCCCCCACCGTATCCGCAGCCTGGACCGCATCATGCGCCATGGGCGCGAGCGCCTGGGCGCCACCCTGGTGCCCACCGACAAACACGGTGTGAAAAAGTTGCTCACCGCCCTGCGCCGGGGAGAACTCATCGGCATGCTACCGGACCAGGATCCCGGCTACGACAGCGGCCGCTTCGCATCGTTGTTCGGTATCCAGGCCAATACCATGACCCTGGCTTCGCGGCTGGCGGCCAAGAGCGGGGCACCGGTGATCGCTTGCTGGGCCGAACGGCTGCCCAGGGGGCGCGGCTTCCGGCTGCATTTCTCGCCCACCCCGGCGACACTGGGCTCACGGGATCTCGACCCGGCCCTGGCCGCCCTCAACCGGGAAGTGGAACGGCTGATTCGCCAGTGCCCACAACAATACCAGTGGAGCTATGCCCGCTTCCGCCGCCGCCCACCCGGCGAGCCCCCCTTCTACGACTGACCCGGGGACCAAAACACTTCTCCCCTTTTGCGCCACCGAGACGGGTTGGGAAAGGCGGGATACATCCCCTGTCATGAGCCCGCATGTCCCTCACGCCGAACCGAACGGGTAGGCCCGAGATACCGGTGAATATTCAGGATGACCCGAACAACAAGATGCCCGCCATGAAGGCGGGCATCTTGTTTTGCTTTGGCCGGACATTCAGAGCTTGAAGCGCTCCACCGCCCCATCCAGGCCGGCCGAGGCCTCGCTCAGCTTGCCCGACAACTGGTGCAGGAGATCGGTCTGCTCGCGGGTCTGCTCACTGGAGTTCACCAGCGACTCCACCGACTGCATGATGTTGTTCACGGCTGCTTCCTGAGCCTGCATCATGTCCATCACCTGTTGCATGGCGTCACGCATGAACTCGGCCTTTTCCCCGCTGTCCACGGTCACCTCGGCCACTTCCTGCAAGCCCTCGATGTTGTTGCGGGCATTGCCCACGGAATCGCGCAGCATCTCCACCGTGCGCTCCACGTGGGAAGATATCTTCTCCACCAGGGTGGAGATCTCGGCGGTGGCGGCATCGGTGCGGGTGGCCAGGCCGCGTACTTCGTCGGCCACCACCGCGAAACCCCGGCCCTGCTCACCGGCCCGCGCCGCCTCGATGGCCGCATTGAGCGCCAGCAGGTTGGTCTGCTCGGAAATATCGCGAATGGTGCCGGTGATGCTGGTGATAGTGGCAGCAGTTTCCGCCAGCTCCTGGGTCACCTCGGCGGTGTGTTCGATGGTATTCTGGAATTGCTGGAAATTCTTTGCCGTTTCGGTGAGCTTGGCCGCCGCGGTCTGGGCGGTTTCCGCCGCCTCCTGGGCCTTGTCGGTGGTCTGACCCAGTTGCTGGGCCGCCGTGGCCACGGAGTCGTTCACCACCTCGGCGTCCTGCTTGATGGCTCCCACGTTGTCGTTGAGACTGTTGGTGATTCCCTGCATGCTGTCGGCCGCGGCAGCCACATGCTTGGCCTCCTGCGACAGACGGCTGGAGCTGTTGGAGACCTTGGTCATGATGGCGTGCAAGTCGCGAATGGTACTGCCCATGGCCTTGACCATGCGGCCCACCTCGTCCCTGCCGGCCTCGGGCACTTCCACGCGGAGATCACCCTGGGCCAGGGAGGCCATGGCCTGCTCCAGTAGTTTCATGGGCTTGGTCACCAGGTGCGCCACGTAGACACTGAACACGATGGCCAGCAGCACACCGCCAGCCACCAGCACGCCAAGCCAGGTCACCTGTTGCATGGCCGCGGCTTCCTGCGCGTCGAGCACCTCTCCCATGGACACCCGCTGCTGATTGATGATGGCAATGATCAGCGCCTCGAGCTCGGAAACCGTCTGCTCGATCTCCCTGGCAATGGCCAGGGCCTCGGTATCCCGGTTCTGCCGCGCCAGCTCTATGATGCGCAACTGCCCGTCGCGGCTTTGCCGGCGCAGTTCGTTCAGACGCTCCACGATGGGGTTGTCCGGCAACGCCGCCAGCAACTGGTTCATATTGTCGTCCAAGGCCGCAGCAGCCGCCAGGGCCATGTCCGCCGCCATGGCCCGTTCCTCTTCGTCCTCCATGGAAATAAGCACCGCCTGGGTCTTGGCCACTTCGAGTATGGCGGTGCCGACATTGTTGGTGACGTCGACCTTTTCCGCCGATTCCTCGAAGGCGGATCTCAAATCCTTGACTTCCTTGATCAAGGCATAGCCTGCCACGACGCTCAGCGCAACGATAAAGAAACTGAAAAATCCCGTGAACAACAGGATCTTGTTACGCCAGCTGATATTGGACAATATTTTCTCAAACATCATGCCGGATTCCCCATGATTTTCACATTATGCCTTGTACCTCAGCCAAGAAGGATCATGGCAGGGACCAACCTGCCCGTCGCTACCGGCGGCAATGACGGCCTCGAGAGCCGAGGTAAATGTTGTATCGTTTATTTGCAATAAAACTTAACATTTCCGTCATGTAACTACCCTTGGCATCACAAGGTTACTCATGTTTTTACAAAAACAGGAGATTACAAATGCATAGGGAGGAGCCCCAGGGAGGGGAAAACTTGCGGAGAATAACCCGCCGCCCTTCAAACAGCGTGACGTGGCTTATTTTCCGCCGTGGGCGATACGGGGCCAGTAGCGGGAGAAATCGAAATCCGGGCTGTGCTTGGGCACATGACACTGAGCGCACATGGCCTGGGGTTGCCACTGGGCATTGGCCACCGGGGTCTTGCCGCCACTGTCCACGTGGGCCCTGGCCGGGCCGTGACAGGATTCGCATTGCACATGCATCAGGTCCGGCGTCAGCGCCGGGTCGATGAAACCGCCCTGGCGACCGAAACCCACCGTGTGGCAGGCGATGCAGTCGGGGTCGAAGGCCTTGTTCACGTCCTGCAGGGCATAGAAGGCCTCGGCATGGCGGCTGTCGAACCAGATGTCGTGAATCTCGCGATGACAGCTCTCGCAGGCGCGCTCGCCGGCGTAGGGGCTGTCTCCGCTCATGAGCTGCTTGCGCAGGGCCACCTGGCGCTGGTAGGCGGCCTTCACGCGTGCATTGTATTCGTCGTACCAGGCTTGCATGCGCGGCGCGTCGCCCACTTCCGGTGGCAGGGGTATCACCTCGTGCTGCCAGCTCGCAATGCGCCCGG
>WFPC01000014.1 GCA_015487785.1 Gammaproteobacteria bacterium
CTGTGCCATGAGCGACAATGAGGCCGCCCAGCACCTCAACGAGGCACGGGCCGAACTGTTTCGTAACATCAACAAAGCCCAGAACCCCGCCGCCTGATCAGACTCTCTCACCACCGTCCTTCAGGCTCATTTCTGGATTGGAAAGGACTTGCGTGCAGCCAATCGCTGGCGACGCGCCTCGTACAGACAGACGCCAGTGGCCACCGAGGCATTGAGGCTGGCCACCTGACCCAGCATGGGCAGGCTGGCATGGTGATCACAATGCGCCAGGGTCAAACGGCGCAACCCCTTGCCCTCGGCTCCGATGACCAGGGCGCTGGGGCCGGTGAAATCCAGTTGGTACAGGGTCTGGCTGGCATCCGGCGTGGTGCCGGTGATCCACACGCCCATCTGCTTGAGCCGTTCCAGGCAGCGGGCCAGGTTGGTGACCTGGATGAAGGGCACATGCTCCGCCGCGCCGCAAGCCACTTTGCGCACGGTGGCCGTGAGCCCCACCGATTTGTCCTTGGGCGCGATCACCCCATGCACCCCCGCGGCATCGGCGGTGCGCAGACAGGCGCCCAGGTTGTGCGGATCCTGAATACCGTCGAGCACCAGCAGCAGAAGCGGCTCATCGGTCCGGGCCGCCAGCGTATCGAGATAGTCCTCGGCATGGGCCGCCACCGGGCGCGCCTGCGCCACCACGCCCTGGTGGCGCCCGTCGACCAAGCGATCCAGCGCCTGACGTGACTGAAAATCCACCTCTATGCCCCGTTCCCGCGCCAGCTGCTCGATGCGCTGCAGGCGGGCATTGCGTCCTGCGCCAACTTGCAGAACGATTTGCTCCAGGGTCTCGGAATGCTGCTCCAGAGCCGCCTGCACGGCATGAATGCCGTAGATCCAGTCACTCATTCGCCGCCTTTGCTACTCTTCTTGCGCGAACGACGGCGACCCTTGCTCTTGCGGCCACGCCCCTTGCCCTTCTTCTCCTGGCGCCGGACCGGCTTGTCGCTGCCTTGCGAGTCACCGCCATCGACCCACTCGAAATCCACCTTGCGTTCGTCCAGGTCCACCCGCACCACCCGCACCCGGATGGGATCGGCCAGGCGGAAACTGCGCCCGCTACGCTCGCCGGTGAGACGGTGATGCACGGCATCGAAATGATAATAGTCGTTGTCCAACGCGGTGATGTGGATCAATCCCTCGACGAACATGTCGTTGAGTTCCACGAACAAGCCGAAGCTGGTCACAGCCGATATGATGCCGTCGAACTCCTCACCCACTTTGTCCATCAAATACTCGCACTTGAGCCAGTCCACCACGTCGCGGGTAGCATCGTCGGCACGACGCTCGGTCATGGAACAATGCTCGCCCATGTGGGTCATGGTTTCCTCGTCGTAGATGTATTCCTCCACCGGCTTGCCCCGCACCAAGTGCTTGATGGCCCGATGTACGATCAAATCGGGATAACGCCGGATCGGCGAGGTGAAATGAGTATAGGCATCGAAGGCCAGGCCGAAATGCCCACAGTTCTCCGGGGTATAGACCGCCTGGCTGAGACTGCGCAACAAAACGGTCTGGATCAGGCGGGCATCGGGACGGTCACGAATCTCCTCCAGCAGGCGCGCATAGTGCCGTGGCTCGGGCTGCTTGTTGCGGCCACCAAACTTCAGCCCCATGCTCTTGAGAAAATCCAGCAGGGCAACGAACTTCTCATCCGCCGGTCCCTTGTGTACCCGGTAGAGCGCGGGAATCTCGTGTTTCAGCAGAAACTCCGCCGCCGCCACATTGGCCGCGATCATGAACTCCTCGATCAAACGATGGGCATCGTTGCGCACCACCGGCACGATACGCTCGATCTTCTTGTCTTCACCAAAAACGATGCGCGTCTCGGTGGTCTCGAAATCGATGGCACCGCGCTTCCTGCGTCGCTCGGCCAGAGCCTTGTAAAGGTCGTGCGCGGTCTCCAGATGCTCCACCAGCACACCATACCGACGGCGCAGTTTCTCGTCGCCCTCCAGCATGGCCGCCACCTCGCCATAGGTGAGGCGGGCGTGGGAGCGCATCACCCCCTCGAAAAAGCGATAGCTCCGGGTCACTCCATTGGCCCCGATCTTCAACTCGCACACCATGCACAGGCGGTCCACATCGGGATTGATGGAGCACAGCCCGTTGGACAACACCTCGGGCAGCATGGGGATGACCCGACCGGGAAAATACACCGAGTTGCCCCGCTTGAAGGCTTCCTGGTCCAGCGCCGAACCGGGCTTCACATAGTGGGCCACATCGGCAATGGCTACCAGCAGGCGCCAGCCCTTGCCATGGCGCTCCACATACACCGCATCGTCGAAATCCCGTGAATCCTCGCCGTCGATGGTCACCAGCGGCAGCTCACGCAGGTCCTCGCGGCTGCGCCAGGCCTGCGGCGCCACCTCGGCGGGCACGCGAGCCGCCTCACGTTCCACCTCCGCAGGCCACTCGGCCGGCAACTCGTGGGCGCGGATGGCCACATCGATCTCCATCCCGGGCGCCATATGATCGCCCAGCACCTCCACTATGCGCCCAATGGGCCTGGAACGCGCGCTGGGCTGCTCGACGATCTCGGCCACTACGATCTGGCCATCACGCGCCCCACCATGGGCCTCGGGAGGAATCAGAATATCCTGACTGATGCGCTGGTTGCTGGCCTCCACGAAGGCAATGCCGTGCTCCACGTGAAAACGCCCCACCACCCGGTGATTGGCCCGCTCCAGCACTTCCACCGGCGCCGCTTCCAGGCGTCCGCGGTGATCCTTGCCCACCACCTGTACCACCACCCGGTCGCCGTGTAACAACCCTCGCATGCGCTTGGCCGAAATGAACAGGTCGTCACCGCCCTCGTCGGGCACCAGAAACCCGAAACCGTCCGGATGACCGATCACCCGCCCCCGGATCAGGTCCATTTTCTTGACCACCCCGTAGCCGCCACGGCGATTGCAGATCAACTGCCCGTCACGCTCCATGGCACGCAGTCGGCGCCGCAGACCTTCCAGCTCATCCTCGTCGGTCAAGCCAAAATACTCGGCGATCTCCCGGCGGGTCAGCAACCTGTCGGCCTCGCTCAGTGTCTGTAGAATGAATTCCCGGCTGGGAACGGGCCGCGCGTATTTCTCGGCCTCGCGCTCGGCATAAGGGTCCTGATCTGGTCGTGTTTTCTTCGTTGACAAAAAAGTCTTCTCCCGGTAAAGTTCGCGTCGTTCGCCGCAAGTCCCAATTCCGGGGCATTATAGCCGAGGTGGTGAAATTGGTAGACACGCTAGCTTCAGGTGCTAGTGGGGGAAACCCCGTGGAGGTTCAAGTCCTCTCCTCGGCACCAAACAGACAGCCTATCACAGGTTGACAAAAAGAACAAAAAGCGCTGATTTTTCAGCGCTTTTTTAGTTTTACCCACCCCCCTCGCCTTGTCCCTCATTGTCTCTCATGGTCGCAAAAATGGAGCGCGAAAATGGTGTCTATCCACCGCCCTATCGCTGCCTATCGGCCGCTCGTCAGCATGTCATGCCGCCCATACGGCCCTTCGTTTGTCTATCCACCTTGACCTGAAATCACACGCCGTTCGACTGTTAACACGGCGGCAAAATCTATCGTGTTATTGATAAACAGCGCGAGGGAAAAACGGCCTGAATACAGTCCGCATGCTCTTGCTGCTGTATCGACTGCTACCGGGTTCGCCCCCATCTTCCTGCTTTCCCCTTGAGTCCTAATCCATAGGACAACCGCCTCGCACCTCGCCCTGAATCCTTCCCAAATTTTCAACGACGAAAGCTGGCATGTTGCTGCTGGCTTTCGGCCGTTTTTTCTTCTTCACGGATATTTAGCATGGCAACAAAATAAGCACTGTGGAGCACAAACAGTGAGTAACCCAGTCTCTTCGACCTATGAATATCTTCTGACGCACTATGGACCGCTGCTGACTCTCAAGCACCTGGCCGAAGTGATGCACACCACACCAAACAGCGTGCGTATGGCTATTGCACGCAAACGACATCCCTTGGCCGTCGCACTGGCAAATGCCAGACGTCAACTGGGGCGTCGAGTGTATTTCGAAGCACGGTTGGTCGCAGAAATCATCGATCAGGGAATAAAGACAAAGCCAAACCCTTCGACCACTGAGAAGAAACACTCCACTGAAACCGATGTTTCGTTACCCACTCAAGGGCATTCATTAACATGTGTATAAACACGAGTAATACAAAAGTATGAATCGCTGAGATGCAGATACGAACAGATCGTTTAACTAATTATGGTGATATGTCATTGCGTTTTTTTGCCATGACAAGTGTGAACTATTTCACATACACCAAGCGCATCACAACTCCTATTTTTCTCATACGGAACCGTCACATAGGCTACTACGCCGATAAGGGAATACCCGTTGTCATTTCCCGCATGGAGGTGTTGTAGCTATGAATTTTGATTTTTCCGAGGTGAATCTCGCATACCTGATCCAGGCCCGTGATCTCGCCAAACGAGATCCAGAACTCGTTGCAACCATGCTCGGCATGCCAAACGACATGACCCGCCTACTGGCTGGTTTGACAGCTAAAGAAATCGCACACGTTTCACTCATCAAGCAACCGTTGCTGATTCCGCGCCAGGAAGCATGGTGGTGGTCGCGTTTGTTTACGGCCGTGCGTGAAGGCCGCACGGAGGAAATCGAGGCCATTATGGAACACGCTTCGTTGATCACGGTGCCGTAAAGGAGAGGACGTGTGAATGAACTCCGTAGTCTGTTCGGCCCTGTTTCTCTCTGTCCCGCCACCATGTGGTGAGCGGGTCGCCCGCGCCGGCTGCGATGTCGAACTTTGTGTCTATGCCACGAGAATCATGGAGGCCACCCATCTCA
>WFPC01000015.1 GCA_015487785.1 Gammaproteobacteria bacterium
AGACTCTCTCACCACCGTCCTTCAGGCTCATTTCTGGATTGGAAAGGACTGTGGGAAGCCGGTTCGGGGGCGGCGGGGGAGTTTTGCGAACCGCGAGGGTCCGCTGCCAGACTAATTCTTGTGTTTGGCGGGCAATTTCTCTATTATACGCGTCCATTACGATCCGGGTGCGCGCCATTGCCTCGAGCTATGTGGCGGATTCGGGCCGGGTTGCCGGAGAAAGTGAGTTTTTTCAGTGGGCCGTTGGCCCATTTTTTATTTCGGGAATGCCATGAAGCAGCCGAGTGTGCGGTCCTTGTTGCAGCCCGTGGTGGAAGGCCTGGGTTATGAACTGGTGGGGGTGGAGTATCACCCGCAAGGGCGCCACTCCCTGTTGCGGGTCTATATCGACCGGCCGGAGGGAATAGGTATCGAGGACTGTGAACGGGTCAGCCGCCAGCTCAGTGCCGTGCTGGATGTGGAAGACCCGATCCGGGGTCAATATACCCTGGAGGTGTCATCGCCGGGGCTGGACAGGCCCCTGTTCGAGCCGGCGCATTTCGAGCGTTTTATCGGTCGCGAGGTGAAGCTGCGGCTGTTGTCGCCGCTGGAGGGGCGGCGCCGCTTCAGCGGGCGTCTCGCGGGTGTCGAAGACGGCGGTGTCTTGGTGGAAGCCGACGGGGAGTCCTGGCGGATTCCGTTTGAAATGATTGAAAGAGCGAATTTGATTCCAGACGTTACCTTTTAGGCTGGCGGAGATTTTTTAGTTATGAGTAAGGAAATTTTGCTGGTTGTCGATGCTGTCTCCAACGAGAAGGGTGTCGACAAGGCGATCATATTCGAGGCCATCGAGGCGGCCCTGGCCACGGCTACGCGCAAGAAATACGGTGGCGACATCGATGTGCGCGTGTCCATCGATCGCGAGACCGGCGACTACGAGACGTTCCGCCGCTGGCTGGTGGTGGACGACGAGGACGAAAACTTCGAGTCGCCCGAACGTCAGATCCTGCTGGCTGCGGCGCGCCAGAAAAATCCCGACATCCAGGTGGGTGATTACATCGAGGAACCCATCGAGTCCATCGCCTTTGGGCGGATCGCTGCCCAGACCGCCAAGCAGGTCATTGTGCAGAAGGTGCGTGAGGCCGAACGCGCCCAGGTGGTGGAGGCTTACAAGGACCGTGAGGGCGAATTGATCACCGGTGTGGTCAAGCGGGTGGAGAAGGGCAACGCCTATCTGGACCTGGGGGGCAATGCCGAGGCAGTGATCCTGCGCGAGGACATGATACCGCGGGAAAATCTGCGTCCGGGCGATCGTATTCGCGGTTATCTGCGCAAGGTCTGTGGCGAATCCCGCGGGCCGCAATTGTTCGTGAGCCGGGTGGCTCCGGAACTGCTGATCGAGTTGTTCAAGCTGGAAGTGCCGGAAGTGGGCGAGGGCCTGATCGAGATCAAGAGCGCGGCCCGGGATCCCGGAGTGCGGGCCAAGATCGCGGTGCATGCCACCGACCCACGCATCGATCCGGTGGGCGCCTGCGTTGGTATGCGCGGCTCACGGGTACAGGCGGTATCCAACGAGCTGAGTGGTGAACGGGTGGATATCATCACCTGGAGCGAGAATCCGGCCCAGTTTGTGATCAACGCCATGGCGCCGGCCGAGGTCTTGTCCATCGTGGTGGACGAGGATGCCCACAGCATGGACGTGGCAGTGGCCGAGGAGCAGTTGTCCCAGGCCATCGGCCGCGGCGGGCAAAATGTGCGCCTGGCCAGTGAGCTGACCGGTTGGCAGCTCAACGTGATGACGGTGGAAGAGGCCGAGCAGCGCAGCGAGGCCGAGGCGCAGAAGCTGCAACAGCGTTTCATGGAAGAGCTGGGCGTGGACGAGGAAGTGGCGGGCATCCTGGTGGACGAGGGCTTCATCAGTCTGGAGGAGGTGGCCTATGTACCCATCCAGGAAATGCAGCAGATCGAGGAATTCGACGATGAGATCATCGAGGAATTGCGCAGTCGTGCCCGCGATGTCCTGTTGACCCGGGCCATTGCCGAGGAAGAGCAGCTTGAGGGCGGGGCTCCGGCGGAGGATCTGTTGAACATGGAAGGCATGACGCCGGAAATGGCCGAGACCTTGGCACGCAATGGTGTCCGCACCATGGAGGATCTGGCCGAACAGGCGGTGGACGAAGTGGTAGAGATCTTGGGTATCGATGCGGAGCAGGCGGGCAAGCTGATCATGACTGCGCGTGAACCGTGGTTTGCCGAAGAAGCGCAGGACGTGAAATAACGGGAGTTGAAATGGCGGAAGTAACGGTAAAAGAATTTGCGGAAGTCGTCGGCGTCCCGGTGGAGCGCCTGCTGGTGCAGCTCGAGGAGGCGGGGTTGCCGCACAAATCGGCCGACCAGGCCATAAGCGAAGACGAGAAGCTGCAATTGCTGAGCTATTTGCGCACCCGCCATGCAAAGGACAGCGAGGGGCCGGAGCCTAGGCGCATCACTCTCAAGCGGCGTTCGGTCAGTACGCTTTCCCAGGGAGGAGAGTCCGGTGCCCGGCGGGCGCGGGCCCGAGGGGGTGAGGGCGCGGGCCGCACGGTCAATGTGGAAGTGCGCAAGCGGCGCACCTACGTCAAGCGCAGCGAGGTGTTGACACCGGAAGACATCGAGGCGCAGAAAGCCAAGGAAGAACTGGAAAAATTGGCCGAAAAGCGTGCGCGCGAGCAGGCCGAGCTGGAAGAAAAGCGCCGCCAGGCAGAAGAACGCCGCAAGGCCGAGGAACAGGCGCGGTTGGAAGAGGAACGCCGCAAGGCCGAAGAAGAGGCGCGGCGCCAGGCCGAGGAGAACACTGTCAAGACCGAGTCGGCCGAACCCCAGCCCGATTTGTCCTTGTTGCAGGCGCAGAAAGAAGCCGCCGAGAAAAAGCCGAAGAAACGCAAGGAAAAGGAAAGGCGTGAGAAGGGCAGCGAACGGCGCGAGCTGCACGTGGCGGCGGGCAAGTCCGGCCGACGCAAGAAGAAGGAGCGTGCTGGGGCCCAGCGAACGGCCGGCGCGTCCTCGCATGGCTTCGAGAAACCCACCAAGCCGGTGGTTCGCGAAGTGACTATTCCCGAGACCATCACCGTGGCCGAACTGGCGCAGAAGATGTCGGTGAAGGCGGCGGAGCTGATCAAGGCCCTGATGAAACTGGGTACCATGGCCACCATCAACCAGGTGCTGGACCAGGACACCGCCACCATCCTGGTGGAGGAAATGGGACACAAGCCCAAGTTGCTGAAGGAGAACGCACTGGAAGAATCGCTCATCAGCGAGGGCGAGGAAGCCGGGGAACTCCAGGCACGACCGCCCATCATCACCGTAATGGGGCATGTGGATCACGGCAAGACCTCGCTGCTGGACTACATCCGCCGTAGCAAGGTGGCTTCCGGCGAGGCTGGCGGCATTACCCAGCACATCGGCGCCTATCACGTGGACACGCCCAAGGGCACCATCACCTTCCTCGACACCCCGGGACACTCGGCCTTCTCCGCCATGCGAGCGCGGGGCGCCGAGGTCACCGACATCGTCATCCTGGTGGTGGCCGCCGACGATGGCGTGATGCCCCAGACCAAGGAGGCCATTCAGCATGCCCGCGCGGCAGACGTGCCCATCGTGGTGGCGATCAACAAGATCGACAAGCCCGAGGCCGATCCCGATCGGGTCAAGAACGAGTTAGCACAACTGGACGTGATTCCCGAGGACTGGGGGGGCGACACCATGTTTGTGCCGGTTTCCGCCAAGACAGGCGAGGGCGTGGACGACTTGCTCGACAGCGTCTTGCTGCAGGCCGAGGTACTGGAACTCAAGGCACCGGTGGAAGGCCCCGCCAAGGGCGTGATCATCGAATCGCGGGTGGATCGAGGACGTGGCGTGGTGGCTTCCCTGCTGGTGCAGCGGGGCACCCTGCACAAGGGGGATATCCTGCTGGCCGGGCAGGAATACGGCCGGGTACGGGCGATGCTGGACGAGAATGGCAAGCCGATCACCGAGGCGGGGCCCTCGATCCCGGTGGAAGTCCAGGGCTTGTCGGGCACCCCCAATGCCGGTGATGAGGCCATCGTGGTATCCGACGAGCGCAAGGCGCGCGAGGTAGCGTTGTTTCGCCAGGGCAAGTTCCGCGAGATCAAGCTGGCCCGCCAGCAGGCGGCCAAGCTGGAGAATCTGTTCAGCCAGGTGGAAGACGGCAAGGTGGCCACTCTCAATATCGTGCTCAAAACCGATGTGCAGGGTTCCCTGGAAGCGCTCACGGATGCCTTGAGCAAACTGTCCACCGACGAGGTCAAGGTCAAGATCGTCGCCGGTGGCGTGGGCGGCATCAATGAGTCCGATGTCAACCTGGCCCTGGCTTCTCAGGCCATCCTGATCGGTTTCAATGTGCGTGCCGAGTCCACCGCTCGCAAGTTGATCGAGAAGGAAGGCGTGGATCTGCACTATTACAGCGTGATCTATGATGTCATCGACGAAGTGAAGCAAGCCATGAGTGGCATGCTGGCGCCGGAGACCAAGGAAGAAATCATCGGCCTGGCCGAGGTGCGCGAGGTGTTCCGTTCGCCCAAGCTTGGCGCCATCGCCGGTTGCATGGTGGTCGACGGGGTGGTCAAGCGCAACAACCCCATCCGGGTGTTGCGTGACAATGTGGTGATCTACGAGGGTGAGCTGGAATCCCTGCGCCGCTTCAAGGACGACGTGGCCGAGGTCAAGGCTGGTTATGAATGCGGCATCGGGGTGAAGAACTACAACGATGTCAAGGTCGGCGACCAGATCGAAGTCTACGAGCGTGTGCAGGTGAAGCGGGAAATCTGATGACGGCCGAATCGAGTCGAACCCGCCGGGTCGGCGAGCAGATACAGCGCGAACTTGCGCTGATCATTCAGCGGGAACTCAGTGATCCGCGGGTGCAGTGGGTCACGGTGTCGGCGGTGAAGCTGAGCAAGGACCTGCAGAATGCCAAGGTCTATATCACCGTGCTGGGTGACGAACAGGCCCTGGAGGCGGCGCTGGGCGTGCTCAACAAGGTATCCGGTTTCCTGCGCCACGAACTGGGTCGGCGTATCCGCTTGCGCATCATGCCCGAGCTGAAATTCATCTACGACGAGTCCATCGCCCGTGGCGAGCATCTGGATCGTCTGATCGAACAGGCCGTGTCTGCGCCCGGGCAGGCCAGGACAAAAGACTGAGGTAGGTTTATGGCGCGGCGCAGACGACGCACGCGCGGGCGTAATGTCCAGGGCATCGTGTTGCTGGACAAGCGCCCGGGCATCACTTCCAACACCGCCCTGCAAGAGGTCAAACGCCTGTATCAAGCGGCCAAGGCGGGGCATACCGGCAGTCTGGATCCGCTGGCCAGTGGGCTGCTGCCCATTTGCCTGGGTGAGGCGACCAAGTTCTCGGCCTTCCTGCTCAATGCCGACAAGGTCTATTGGACCGAACTCAGGCTGGGGGAGACCACCACCACAGGTGATGCCGAGGGCGAGGTCCTGGAGCGGCGTCCCGTGCCGCCGCTGAATGCCGGGCGCATCGAGCAGGTATTGGCCGCTTTCCGTGGGCCACAGACCCAATTGCCACCCATGTATTCGGCGCTCAAACACCAGGGGCAACCCTTGTACAAGCTGGCGCGCGAAGGCAAGGAAGTGGCCCGTGAGCCGCGTGCCATCGTCATTCATAGGCTGGAACTGCTGGAGCATGAAGGTGCTCGCCTGGTGCTGGAAGTGGCGTGTTCCAAGGGCACTTACGTTCGCACCCTGGCCGAGGACATCGGCGAGGCGCTGGGTTGTGGCGCCCATGTCACGGCCTTGCGCCGGCTGGGTGTGGGGCCGTTTCGGGTCAAGGATGCCGTTACCCTGGAGACATTGCAGGCCGCGGGCGACAGCGATGGTCTGGACGCGCTGGATCGATGCCTGTTGCCCATGGAAGCGGCCATCCAGGACCGTCCCGAACTGCGCCTGAGCGAAGATGCCGCCTATTACCTGCGCAAGGGTCAGGCGGTGTTGGTGCCGCGCGCGCCTACCGAAGGCCTGGTGCGCCTGTACCAGGGCAATGGCGAATTTCTCGGTATTGGCGAGATCATGGACGATGGTCGGGTGGCGCCGAGACGACTGGTGAGCCTGGGCTGAGAAACGAGGAAAGGCCCTGACGGCGGGCATTTGGGCAAGATTTACTTGTTCCGGAAGGCCGCTGCGGGTAAGATACGCGCACCCAAGCAGGTGTTGACATTTACGTAGCAGGAGTACGATTCATGGCACTAGACAGCGCTGCCAAGCAAAAGATTATCCAAGAGTATCAAACCGCGCCCGGCGATACTGGCTCACCCGAAGTCCAGGTGGCCCTGTTGACGGCGCGGATCGAAGACCTGTCCGGACACTTCAAGGACCATATCCACGATCACCACTCCCGTCAAGGCTTGTTGAAAATGGTCAGTTCGCGGCGCAAGCTGCTGGACTACCTGAAGAAGAAAGACGTGGAACGCTATCGGACATTGATCGGTCGTCTCGGCTTGCGCAAGTAATCACATATTTAAGGATAGAGCTGTGACACCAATTACCAAGACTTTTCAATACGGCAATCAGACCGTCAAGCTGGAAACCGGCGAAATCGCGCGACAGGCCAGTGGCGCCGTGATGGTCAGCATGGGCGACACCGTTGTGCTGGTGACCTGCGTGGGACAGAAGACAGCGATGCCAGGCCAGGACTTCTTTCCCCTCACGGTCAACTATCAGGAGCGCACCTATGCCGCCGGCAAAATTCCCGGCGGTTTTTTCAAGCGTGAGGGGCGGCCCAGCGAGAAGGAAACCCTCACCAGCCGTCTGATCGACCGTCCCATCCGTCCACTCTTTCCCAAACAGTTCAAAAACGAAGTCCAGATCATCGCCACAGTGATGTCACAGGATCCCGAAATCGATGCCGACATCGTCTCCATCATCGGGGCTTCCGCTGCCCTGTCCATTTCCGGCATTCCCTTTCAGGGTCCGTTGGGCGCGGCGCGGGTGGGCTACAAGAATGGCGAATACCTGCTCAATCCCACCCAGAGCGAACTCAAGACCTCGCAACTCGACCTGGTGGTGGCCGGTACCGAAACGGCCGTGCTGATGGTGGAGTCGGAAGCCAAGGTGCTCTCCGAAGAGGTCATGCTGGGAGCCGTGATGTATGGTCACGAACAGATGCAGAGTGTGATCCAGGCGATCAATGAATTCGCCGCCGAAGTAGCCACGCCCGCATGGGACTGGCAACCGCCGGAAGAAGACACCGGCCTGGTCGAGGCCGTGCGTGAGTTGAGCGAGCAGGCCATCCGCGAAGCCTACCAGATCCGGGAAAAGCAGGCCCGCCAGCAGCGTCTGGCCGAGATTCGTGCCGAGGCGGTAGAGAAACTGGCCGCCGAGGACAATGAGCAGGGCTGGCAGGCTGCGGATGTGACCAGCGCCGTGGGTAGTCTTGAGAAAAGCATCGTCCGCTCCAAGATTCTGGCCGGCGACCCGCGCATCGATGGTCGCGACACCGACACCGTGCGACCCATCTACGTGCGTACCGGCGTGCTGCCGCGCACTCACGGTTCCGCCCTGTTCACCCGTGGCGAAACCCAGGCCATCGTGGTGGCCACCCTGGGTACCGAGCGCGACGCCCAGATCATCGATGCCATCGAAGGTGAATATCGCGAGCCCTTCATGCTGCACTACAATTTCCCGCCCTACTGCGTGGGGGAAACCGGCTTCGTCGGCTCACCCAAGCGCCGCGAGATCGGTCACGGGCGCCTGGCCAAACGCGGGGTGATGGGCGTGATGCCCGACATGGAGAGCTACCCCTATACCATTCGGGTGGTCTCCGAGATCACCGAGTCCAACGGCTCCAGCTCCATGGCCTCGGTATGTGGCACCAGCCTGGCCCTGATGGATGCCGGCGTGCCGATCAAGGCGCCGGTGGCCGGTATCGCCATGGGCCTGATCAAGGAAGCCGACCAGTTCGCCGTGCTCACCGATATTCTCGGTGACGAGGATCATCTGGGGGACATGGACTTTAAGGTAGCCGGCACTCGCGAAGGCATCACCGCCCTGCAAATGGACATCAAGATCGATGGCATCACCCGTGAGATCATGCAGGTGGCCCTGGACAAGGCGCGTAACGGCCGCCTGCATATCCTGGAGAAGATGAATGCGGTACTGGACAAGCCGCGCCAGGAAATGTCGGAGTATGCGCCGCGCTATATCACCATGCGTATCAACCCCGACCGTATTCGCGACGTCATCGGCAAGGGGGGCGCGACCATTCGGGCCATCACCGAGGAAACCGGCACCAGCATCGACATCAGCGACGACGGTACCGTGAAGATCGCCTCGGTGGACCAGGCTGCGGGTCAGGAGGCCCGCCGCCGGGTGGAGGAGCTGACCGCCGATGTGGAAGTGGGGCAGATCTACGATGGCACGGTATCCAAGATCATGGATTTCGGCGCCTTCGTGACCATTCTGCCGGGCAAGGATGGTTTGGTACACATTTCCCAGATCTCCGATGAGCGAGTGGAAAATGTGGCCGACAAGCTCAAGCAGGGCGAGAAGGTACGGGTGAAGGTGCTGGAGATCGACAAGCAGGGCCGTATTCGCCTGAGCATGAAAGCGGTGGATGCCGCCTGATCAACAAGCAGGGTGCATACACTCGAAACGAAAGAACCGCGACCTGGTGTCGCGGTTCTTTCGTTTCAGCACTGGCGCAGCAAGTTCTCCGCGGCCCGCATGATCTTGGCGCGGCTGAACAAGAGTTGCCAGCGTCCGCCGCCCTTCTGTCGCCACAACACCGCCGAGCGCATCAAGGCCAGCAACAGGGCGCGCACCTTGTCGGCATTGCCGCTGTCGTTGAGATAACCTTGTTCACCCGATACCACGATACGAGGCTGCAGGGTGCTGATGGTGTCGGTATAGACGGAAGCCAGGTTGGCGATCACGTTTTCGTGCAACAGGTCGAAATTTTGTGCCTGGGCCTGAACTCGCTCGATGCCATTACGGATGATTTCCAGTAGCTGTGGTTGTTTGTGCAACTTCTTTTCCAGGTGAACGATGCCCAGCACATATTGAGTCAGCTCCAGATCGCGGGGTTTGTGCTCCCGGTCGTAGAGCGTGCTGAGAATTTCCAGGCCCACACGGACCTTGCACAGACCGCCGTAGACTGCTTCGGTGGAGGGGGCGTCGAGGGTGAGAATGCTGCGGATGGAGTCTTCGAAGGCACGGCGCTCGGCGCGGCCCTCGCGTGCAATCTGACGAACCAGCTCGGCGGCCTGAAACATGCCGGCCAGGGCAATGATTTGGTCGCGTTGTGACATAGACTAACCCGATTACGAATAGATGATACCTTCCACATGATCGATGACACCGCCGCCCAGGCATTCGTCATCACGATAGAAGACTACCGACTGCCCCGGGGTCATGGCCCGCTGGGGTTGTTCGAAGCACACCTTGAGGCGGCCTTGCGAGTCCAGTTCCTCCAGGGTGCAGGCCTGTTCCGGCTGGCGATAACGGGTCTTGGCCTTGCAGCGCAGGGGAAGGGGGGGCATGTTGCCGGCTGTCCAGGACAGGTCCACGGCAGTGAGCCGTCGGCTGTGGAGCAGGGGATGATCGTGTCCCTGGCCCACCACCAGCACATTCTCGGCCATCTTCTTGCCCACCACGAACCAGGGTAACTCCGCGCTGTCCTTGCGGCCGCCGATGTGCAGGCCCTTGCGCTGACCCAAGGTGTAGTACATCAGGCCCTGGTGCTCGCCGATGCGTCGACCCTCGGGTGTTTCAATGGGGCCCGGCGAGGGAGGCAGGTAGTGGCTGAGAAACTCGGCGAAATTGCGTTCACCGATGAAGCAGATACCGGTGCTGTCTTTCTTGGCGTGAGTGCACAGGCCGGCCTCGGCGGCCAGGCGGCGGACGTGTTCCTTGCGCAATCCACCCAGTGGAAACAGACTTCGTGCCAGTTGTTCCTGCCCCAGGGTGTAGAGAAAATAGCTTTGATCCTTGTTGGGGTCGAGTCCCTTGAGCAAGCGATAACGACCCTCGCGTTGCTCGATGCGGGCATAGTGGCCGGTGGCCATGAAGTCGGCTCCCATCTCCAGTGCCTTGTTTAGAAAGAGGTCGAACTTGACCTCGCGGTTGCACAGAATATCCGGGTTGGGCGTGCGCCCGGCACGATGTTCGGCGAGGAAATGGCTGAATACCCGGTCCCAGTATTCGGGCGCGAAATTAATGCTGTGGAAGGGGATTTCCAGGCTTTCAGTGATGGCACGGGCGTCTTCCAGGTCTTCGGCAATGGGGCATTGGTCATCGCCATGGATGTCCACCCAGTTTTTCATGAACATGCCTTGTACTCGGTAACCCTGCCGTTGCAGCAAGAGTGCGGTCACCGAAGAGTCGACGCCGCCGGAAAGGCCGACCAGCACGGTGGTCTCCTTATTTGTTCTGGAGGCTGTAGACGGCATGAGGCTCTGTATCAGGCGGTGTAATCAAGGCGACAGTATATCAAACAGGAAGTCACCTTGCGCCAATTTTATGCCGCAGAGCGGATGTTGGTTGGTATTTTGTTTGGAGTGAGCGCGCTATCGGCATGCCACCATCAGCGACGGTGGCATGCCGACCCCTCCCAGGAAGAGAAGTTTAGAGCGTTGCCAGGGGCAACAGAACGAACAAGAAAATGGTCAGGCCAAGAAACGTGAGAGCAACACCTGCATTTGCCATTATGGACTCCTCCTCAAGCTAGTTCAGTTTATTATGTTTGGGTATTACCGGGTACCCGCCACACACCGGCCGGTGACCCAAGACCTCCCTGCCGAGATCCACGGTGTGTGCCATGGTCTCTCTGCGCGATACATTATCGGATGTTTGCGGTGGAAGCAAGCATAAAATGCCCACAAAAGCGAAATATGGCACGTTGGCCCGCTTGCTCGGTCAGGGTAGAATCCCGTCTTTGGCCGGGTAGTCTCGGTGGCGGTATATCAGGCGGTATATCAAAGGGGGAAGTTGCATGATGAAATGTGCCGTTTACAAGAGCCTGCGCAAACAGGACACCTACCTGTACGTGGAAAAGTCCGCTTGCCTCGATGAGTTGCCGCAGGATCTGCGACAGTTGCTGGGTAAGACTTCCTGGGTGATGGATCTGGAACTCACCCCCGAGACGCGGCTGGCGCGGCGCAACGCCGAGGAGGTATTGGCGACCATAGCCCGGCAGGGTTTCTATCTGCAGTTGCCACCGGCGAAGGCCAGCCTTTAACAGCGGAATACTTGCCAAGGGGACTTTCAAATGGCGCTAGTCACAATCAAAAAGAGCGAAGGCATGGCCTTCGCTCTTGTCGCGTGTGTGCTGGTCGTCAGCCAGCATGTCCGTGACTCAATGGGGAAATGCCATCCCGATCAGTGTGAGCAAAAAGACGATCCCGGCAAGATACAGAACATAGATCGGGTCGTCGCCAGAGATATCGGTTCTTTTCTTGGGCATGGTTACACCTCCGCTTTATTGTTGGATAAATGTGTTTGCCAGGTAAACAAACACCTAAACCTTAGCGTTTGGTGGATGGGGATGCAAGCCTATACCCATTAAAATTGCAAGGGCATGGATAAAAAAACCTTATTAAGTGGGGGTGTGCTTCGGCAGGGTATAGAAGGGCGGGCACCTCGGGGTGCCCGCCGCCTCGCCAATCAGCTTGTTTACCTGGCAAACGTAATCAGCGAGGTGTTCGGCCCGAGGCCTCAAGCCATGCTGGCGCCGATGAAGCCCAGGATGGTTACGATGACGGCGAGATAGGCCAAATAGATGAAGTCGTGCTTCATGATATGGTCGTCAGACTTGCTCATGGTCGTCCCTCTACTCTTGCATTTGATTTTGATTGGCTGCCCCTCGAAACCGGGCGGAATAGACCATAACAAACCCTTTGCGAGAAATGCAAGAGTTTTTTACTCAGGAATGACCATTGCAGTTATGTGTGTTTGTTTTGCTCAATTGATTGAATTTGCATGTCTATCATGCAATCCATGTATTGACATGCCCGACTCCCTGGACTAGGCTTGCCCAGGTCGAGCGCCGATTTGACTCAGATTGCGGGCGCCTTACAAATGCAGCTAAAGCGAGCCAAGCCTGCTTTAGCCTTTGCTGAGCGGGTTTTTTTGTATCTGCAGCAGGCCCGCCACGGTTTGTCATCATGAGGGTAGTCGATTGAATAGAGACACAGAAGATCATGGTCTGGCCACCTTGGCGGTTCGGGCAGGGCAACAACGTACTGCCGAAGGAGAGCAATCGGAACCCATTTTTGCCACTTCCAGCTATGTCTACCAGGATGCCGCCCAGGCGGCGGCGCGATTTGCCGGTGAGGAGCCTGGCAACATCTATTCCCGTTTCACCAACCCTACGGTGAGAACTTTTGAGCAGCGCCTGGCAGCGCTGGAGGGTGGTGAGTCCTGTGTGGCGACTTCGTCGGGGATGGCGGCCATCCTGAGTTTGGGCATGGGGCTGCTGCAGGCGGGCGATCACGTGGTTTCCTCGCGTTCCATCTTCGGCTCGACGGTGATGTTGTTCAACAACTATTTCCGAAAATTCGGTGTCGAAACCTCTTATGTGGCCTTGACCGATGTGTCCGCCTGGGCGCAGGCCATACGTCCCAATACCCGCCTGCTGTTTTTGGAAACCCCTTCCAACCCCTTGATGGAGGTGGCGGACATCGCCGCGTTGGCGGAACTTGCCCGGGCCCGGGGTTGTCTTCTGGTGGTCGACAATTGTTTTTGCACGCCCGCCTTGCAGCAGCCACTGGCGCTGGGTGCGGACATCGTGATTCATTCGGCCACCAAGTACCTCGATGGCCAGGGGCGCTGCGTGGGAGGTGCGGTGGTGGGTGATACCGAGCGGGTGGGGGAGCAGATCTACGGTTTTCTACGCACGGCCGGACCCAGCATGAGTCCATTCAATGCCTGGGTGTTCCTGAAAGGCCTGGAGACCCTGCAGTTGCGCATGCGGGCGCACAGCGAAAGCGCCCTGTCGCTGGCCCAGTGGTTGGTGCAGCAGAAGACGGTGGCGCGGGTTTATTATCCGGGCTTGCCGTCACACCCCCAACATGCCCTGGCAGCGCGCCAGCAGGCGGCGTTTGGTGGCGTATTGTCATTTGAGCTGAAGGGGGGGCGTGAAGAGGCCTGGCGTTTCATCGATGCCACTCGCCTGTTGTCCATCACGGCCAACCTGGGCGATGCCAAATCGACCATCACCCATCCGGCTTCCACCACCCATGGGCGCCTGAGCGAGGAGGCGCGCGCTGCTGCCGGCATTGGCGAGGGCTTGATTCGTATTTCCGTGGGGCTGGAAGACCTGGCAGACATCAAGGCAGATCTGGAGCGGGGTTTTGTGGCGATTCGTTGATTCCGCCTGGATGGCGTCCGGAGCTGTAGTTCCCCGGGTTGATATTATGTTTGGGAGATAGACAAAGGTGATGGTGCGAATCGAGAACTTGCTGTTGACGTTGTGGGTGGGCGCCCTGCTTGGCGTGGGTTACCTCGCCGTGCCGGTATTGTTTGCTTCCCTCGATGATCGGCAACTGGCCGGTGAGTTGGCCGGAGAGATGTTCCGCCTGGTGGGCTACCTGGGGCTGGGAGCTGGTGCCCTGTTGCTGGCGTCGTTTTTCTGGCAGGGTGCGCGCTGGCGGGTCTGGCTGGTAGTGGCCATGCTGGCCCTGGTAGTGGTGAGCGTTTTCGTGTTACAGCCCATGATGGTGGAGCTGAAGCAGCATGGCCTGGTTCCGGACAGCGAGGAGGCGCGGGAGTTTGCCCGTTTGCATGGAGTCTCGTCGGTGCTCTATCTGTTGACCAGCGTTTTGGGGGTGGGCCTGGTGCTGGCAGGGCCGCGTTCGGGCTAGGCGCCCGTGGGCCATGCAATGCGCCGCTTTTCTCCCGCGCGGTAGATGGTGGCCGTGCGGCCGATGACCTGAATGGTGTCGGCCCGGCAGCGGGCGCAGATGTCCTCCAGCATATGCTGGCGCTGCTGGCGGTCACCGGTGGCGAATTTGATCTTGATTAGCTCGTGGTGGGCCAGGGTGCTTTCCAGTTCGGCCAGCAGGCCTTCGCTGAGGCCGTTGCCGCCGATCAGCACCACCGGCTTGAGTTTATGGGCCAGGGCGCGCAAGTACCGTTTTTGTTTGTTCGATAAGGGCATGGGGTATCCGTGAAGGAGAAAAAGGGCGTTAGTGTAACCCAATCGAAGGGAGGATTCACCGTCGCGCCCAGTCCGTTCAATCCGGTCAAGCTGGATCTCGGGGTCATTCTCGTATTTGCAGTGGTGCTGGGCTTTACCCATGGCTATGTCAGTGACGACCCCTGGGTACAGTTGGCATTGTTGGCAGGCTATGGTTTCTTCGCCATGTTGTGGTTGATCGTGCGGGTGCGACGTATCGCGGCGTGCCTGGCGGCCACCGGGAAGGAATCCTGAACTCATGGCGAAGAAGTCCCGTTCCGGTTGGATGCGGCGTCATCTCAACGACGACTATGTGCGACAGAGCAAGCGGGATGGTTATCGCTCGCGGGCGGCCTATAAATTGCTGGAGATTCAGCGCAAGGATGGTCTGATTCGCCCCGGGATGGTGGTGGTGGACCTGGGGGCGGCGCCGGGGGGGTGGAGCCAGATTGCGGCGGAGCTGGTGGGCAATGACGGCCGGGTGCTGGCCTTGGACATTCTGCCCATGGATCCTTTTGCGGGGGTTGAGTTCATCCAGGGGGATTTCCATCAACAAGAGGTGCTCGATCGTTTGCTGGCAGCGCTGGATGGAGCGCCCGTGGACGTGGTGATCAGCGATATGGCACCCAACATGACCGGGCAGCGAGCGGTCGACCAACCACGCAGCATGTATCTGGCGGAACTGGCGCTGGAGTTTGCTTGCCAGGTGCTCAAGCCGGGTGGTGATTTCCTGACCAAGCTGTTTCAGGGGGAAGGGGTGGACGAATACCGCCGTCAGGTCCGCCAGGCCTTTGCTTCCCTGGTCACGCGCAAGCCCGCCGCCTCCCGCGCGGAGAGTCGGGAAATCTATTTGCTTGGAAAAGGTCTAATTGTCCGCTAGAGGATAGTGTAGTAAGGTAGTACATTGATCCGTGCGTGCTGTGCCTGACCTACGGGCGGGCGATGGAGATAGCATTTCGAGACCGAAAGGGGCCGAAACTTGAACGAAATGATCAAAAACATCATCCTTTGGGTGGTCATCGCCGTCGTATTGATGTCGGTGTTCAACAATTTCACGCCGCGGCATGCGGTTACGCGCCCCCTGGAATACTCCCAGTTCATTCAGGATGTGAAGAACGGCCAGGTTCAGCGGGTATTGATCGAGGGCCGGGCCATTCGTGGCACCAAGCAGAATGGCGAACAGTTTCACACCTACAGCCCCGGTGATCCGGGCCTGATCGGTGATCTGCTGGACAACGGCGTGGTGATCGATGTCAAGCCGCCGGAGCAGCAAGGCCTGCTGATGCAGATTTTCATTTCCTGGTTTCCCATGCTGTTGTTGATCGCGGTATGGATCTTCTTCATGCGCCAGATGCAGGGTGGATCCAGCGGTCGTGGCGCGATGTCGTTTGGCAAGAGTCGGGCGCGCATGCTGGGCGAAGACCAGGTCAAGGTCACCTTCAACGACGTGGCCGGGGCCGAAGAGGCCAAGGAAGAAGTGGCAGAGCTGGTGGAATTCCTCAGCGATCCCAGCAAGTTCCAGAAACTGGGTGGCAAGATTCCCCGGGGCGTGTTGCTGGTGGGGCCGCCAGGTACCGGCAAGACCTTGCTGGCCAAGGCCATCGCCGGTGAGGCCAAGGTGCCCTTTTTCACCATTTCCGGTTCCGATTTCGTGGAGATGTTCGTGGGTGTGGGCGCCTCGCGGGTGCGTGACATGTTCGACCAGGCCAAGAAGCATGCACCGTGTATCATTTTCATCGACGAGATCGACGCCGTGGGTCGTCATCGTGGCGCTGGTCTGGGCGGCGGTCACGACGAACGCGAGCAGACCCTAAACCAATTACTGGTGGAGATGGACGGTTTCGAGGGCAACGAGGGCGTTATCGTTATTGCTGCCACCAACCGCCCCGATGTGCTCGATCCGGCCCTGCTGCGTCCGGGGCGTTTCGACCGGCAGGTTACCGTGCCGCTGCCGGATGTGCGAGGTCGTGAACAGATCCTGCGCGTACACATGCGCAAAGTGCCTCTGGCCGACGATGTGAAGCCCAAGGTCATCGCCCGTGGCACACCGGGTTTCTCCGGTGCCGACCTGGCCAACCTGGTCAACGAGGCGGCTCTGTTCGCCGCGCGTCAGAACAAGCGTCTGGTGGGCATGGAGGAATTCGAAAAAGCCAAGGACAAGATCATGATGGGCGCGGAGCGGCGCTCCATGGTGATGAGCGAGGACGAGAAGAAACTCACCGCCTATCACGAGGCGGGACATGCCATCGTGGGGCTCAAGGTGCCCGAGCACGACCCAGTGTACAAGGTGAGCATCATACCCCGTGGGCGCGCCCTGGGAGTGACCATGTTCCTGCCGGAGGAGGATCGCTACAGTTACAGCAAGCGCAAGCTGGAGAGCAATATCTCCAGCCTGTTCGGTGGACGCATCGCGGAAGAGCTGATCTTTGGCCCTGAACGGGTGACCACCGGTGCCTCCAATGATATCCAGCGCACTACCGAAATCGCCCGCAACATGGTGACCAAGTGGGGCTTGTCGGAACGCCTCGGTCCCTTGACCTATGCCGAGGAAGAAGGCGAGGTGTTTCTCGGGCGCTCGGTGACCCAGCACAAGAATGTGTCCGATGAGACGGCCCATGCCATCGACGAGGAAGTGCGGCAGATCATCGATCGCAACTATGAACGGGCGAAGAAGATCCTTACCGATAATCTCGACAAGCTGCATGCCATGGCCGAGGCCCTGATGAAATATGAAACCATCGATCGGGGACAGATCGATCGCATCATGGAAGGCAAGCCGCCAGGCCCGCCCAGCGACTGGGACGAGGACGATCTCACAGTCAACAAGGAAGGGGCGGGCGAGGAAGAAAAGCAGCCCAAAGCCAAGAGTGACGAAGATGCCGACAAAAAGACGCCCGGCGATGGTGAAATAGGCGGTAGTCCGGTCAACCAGTCCTGAGTGGTGGTATGGGGCAAGCACAGTGCTGCACCATTGCCGCGGTGACGCTGGACCGGCCCAGGGTGATGGGCATACTCAATGTTACCCCCGACTCCTTCTCGGACGGGGGTAAGTTTTTTTCTCCTCCCCGTGCCTTGGATCGGGCGGCCGCCATGATCGGGGAGGGGGCCGACATCATCGATATCGGTGGAGAGTCCACCCGTCCCGGTGCCAGGGAGGTAAGCGAGAGCGAGGAACTGGAGCGGGTGGTGCCGGTGATCGAGGCCATCCGTGGGCGTTTCGACGTGGCCATTTCGGTGGATACCAGCAAGCCCACTGTGATGCGGGCGGCGGTGGCTGCCGGTGCCAATCTCATCAATGACGTACGCGCCTTGCGGGCACCGGGGGCGTTGCAGGCAGCCAACGAACTCGGCGTCCCGGTGTGCCTCATGCACATGCAGGGTGAGCCGCGCACCATGCAACGGCATCCTCATTACGAAGACGTGGTGGCGGAGGTGATCGCTTTTCTGCGCGAGCGGGTGGATGCCTGCCTGCAGGCAGGCATTCCCGTCGAACATATTGTACTGGACCCTGGCTTCGGTTTTGGCAAGACCCTGGAACACAATCTTCAGCTTCTGGCCGCGCTGGACCAGTTGGTGGAGCTGGGTTTTCCCGTGCTGGCGGGTTTGTCGCGCAAATCCATGCTGGGCGCCCTGCTGGGACTGGAGGTGGAGCAACGGCTGCCCGGCAGCCTGGTGCTGGCAACCATTGCTCTGATGAAGGGGGCGCGGATCATTCGCGTGCACGATGTGCGGGAAAGCCGGCAGGCGGCTGATATCTGTGATGCATTACAGCGAGTGACACATAAGGAGTAGCCGTGACGCGGAAATACTTTGGAACCGACGGTGTGCGGGGGCGCGTGGGTGACGAGGTCATCAATCCCCAATTCATCATGAAGCTGGGTTGGGCTGCCGGGCGGGTGCTGGCCCGGGAAGGGCGACGCAAGGTGGTCATCGGCAAGGATACCCGTATCTCCGGCTACATGTTCGAATCCGCCCTGCAAGCAGGTTTGTCGGCTGCCGGCATCAATATCAGCCTGCTGGGGCCCATGCCCACGCCGGCCATTGCCTACCTGACCCGCACCCTGCATGCCGCCGCGGGTATCGTCATCAGTGCTTCGCACAACCCCTATTATGACAATGGAATCAAATTTTTCTCCGCCGATGGAACCAAGCTGCCCGACGATATGGAGCACGCCATAGAGCGCGAACTGGACAAGCCCATGAGCGTGGTGGATTCCGCCGAGCTGGGCAAGGCGTCACGGGTGATCGATGCCCGCGGCCGCTATATCGAGTTTTGCAAGAGCACCATTCCCTCGGTGATGGAATTCCGTGACCTGAAGGTCGTGGTGGATTGCTCCCATGGTGCCACCTACCACGTAGCGCCCAGCGTGTTCAAGGAGTTGGGCGCCGAGGTCATCGCCATAGGTGTGAGTCCCGATGGCCTGAACATCAACGAAAAATGTGGTTCCACCTCGCCCAAGTTGTTGCAGGAAAAGGTACTTCAACACGAGGCCGACGTGGGTATTGCCTTCGATGGCGATGGTGACCGGGTCATCATGGTGGACAATAGGGGGGAAGTGGTGGACGGTGACGAATTGCTGTTCATCATCGCCCAATCACGCCAGGCCCATGGTGCCCTGAGCGGCGGTGTGGTGGGTACGCTCATGAGTAACCTGGGGCTGGAACAGGCCCTGGCCGAACATGACATTCCCTTCGTGCGTGCCAAGGTGGGGGATCGCTATGTATTGGAAACCCTGCGTGAACGAGGCTGGATGTTGGGCGGAGAATCCTCCGGGCATTTGATTTGTCTCGATCGCACCAGCACCGGCGATGGTGTGGTCGCCGCCCTGCAGGTACTGGCCGCCATGATGGATTCCGGCCGCGGATTGCACGAATTGAAATCGGGCATGCGCAAATATCCGCAGGTTTTGCGCAATGTACGCCTGCCGCGCAAGATGGATATCCAGGGTATTCCTGCCATCGAGCAGGCGGTGAAAAAGGTGGAGCAAACTCTGGGTGACAAGGGGCGGGTCTTGTTGCGGCCTTCGGGAACCGAGCCGCTGGTGCGCGTCATGGTGGAGGGTGCCGATCCCGTAATGGTGGATCGGCTGGCGCGGGAACTGGCCGATGAAGTGGAACAGGTCCTGGCTGCTTGATCCGTGGGGAAGTTGATTTTTCACCCTCTACTCGGTAAGCTTGCCTGCTTTCGTATTCTGGGAGAGAACATCTATGCGTACACCGCTGGTTGCCGGGAATTGGAAAATGAACGGTTCCCTGGCCGAGAACGAATCACTGCTGACCGCGCTTCTGGACGGGCTCGACCGGGTGGGGAAGGCGGAGATCGCGGTTTGTGTGCCCTATGTATATATCCCGCAAGTTGCCCAGATGCTCAAGGGCAGCCGGGTGGCCTGGGGAGCGCAGGATGTGGCCAAGGAAGAACAGGGGGCTTTCACCGGCGAGGTTTCGGCCAGCATGTTGCGTGACTTTCAGTGCACGTACGCCATCGTGGGCCATTCCGAGCGTCGCTCCCTGTATGGCGAGAGTGATGAGCTGGTGGCCCTGAAGTTTGCTGCAGCCATTGAAAAGGGTCTTGTCCCCATATTGTGTGTGGGAGAGCTTTTGGAGGAACGCGAGCGTGGCACCACCGAGGCGGTGGTGGAGCGTCAGCTCAAGGCCGTGGTGGAGCATTGCGGTATCGATAGCTTTGCCGCGGCGGTGATCGCCTACGAGCCCGTGTGGGCCATTGGCACCGGAAAGACCGCCACACCCCGGCAGGCCCAGGACGTGCATGCCTTTATTCGGGGTTGGTTGGCTGAGCAGAGCGAGACCGTGGCCAGCGAGATTCGCATACTCTATGGTGGCAGTGTCAAGGCCGCCAATGCCGCGGAATTGTTTGTCCAGGACGATATCGACGGTGGCTTGATCGGTGGGGCATCCCTGAATGCCGAGGAATTTCTGAAAATCTGTGAGGCTGCGGGTTAGGCATGGACACGATACTCTTGTTGGTACACATTTTCGTGGCGGTGGCCCTGATCGCTCTGGTGCTGGTGCAGCAGGGCAAGGGTGCCGATATGGGGGCGGCCTTTGGCAGTGGCGCTTCGCAGACGGTATTCGGTGCCCGCGGTTCCGGCAACTTCCTGACGCGAACCACGGCTATCCTGGCAACCATTTTTTTCATCACCAGTCTGGTGCTGGCCTATTTTTCCGGCCAGGCGAACAAGCCCAGCAGCGTGGTTGATGTACTCGAACAACCCGCCGAGAGTGTACCAGCACAACAGCCCGCCCTCGAGGATGTGCCGCTGGTGCCGGAAAACGAGCCTGCGGACCTCCCGCCCGAGTAAACGAAATATTGCCGATGTGGTGGAATTGGTAGACACGCCGTCTTGAGGGGGCGGTGGCGAAAGCCGTGCCGGTTCGACTCCGGCCATCGGCACCATTTTTTGATCGAAAAAAATTCCCAAGCAAAAAGTTCTATTTTTGCAACTCTCTGAAAATAAAGAAAATAGACACCAAGGCCTCGGCTTGACAGTGCGTTCCTGTCTAGCCTAGACTGGTTGCTTTCGTCGCCAGGGCGAGAAATATAAAACCTGGGTTACAAGTACAAATTGCAATAACCGGGCCGGGGAAGGAACCGGTGCATTGGGGGGAATGTGTTAGAGAACTATCTGCCTATTCTGGTGTTCATCGTGCTGGGTATCGCCTTTGGTGCTGCGCCCGTGGCCATCAGCATGATGATGGGGCCCAGCAGGCCGGACGCGGAGAAGTTGTCGCCCTATGAGTGCGGTTTCGAGGCTTTCGAAGATTCCCGCATGAAATTCGATGTGCGCTTCTATCTCGTCGCCATCCTGTTCATCATCTTCGACCTGGAAATCGCCTTTCTGTTCCCCTGGGCCGTGGTGCTCGAGGATATCGGCTGGTTCGGTTTCGTCGCCATGATGGTTTTTCTGCTCGTGCTGGTCATTGGTTTCATCTACGAATGGAAGAAAGGAGCGCTGGAGTGGGAATAGAGGGCGTTCTGGAAAAAGGCTTCGTCACCACATCTGCCGACAAGCTGATCAACTGGGCGCGTACCGGTTCGTTGTGGCCGATGACCTTCGGTCTGGCCTGTTGCGCGGTAGAGATGATGCACGCGGGGGCTTCCCGCTATGACCTGGATCGTTTCGGTGTCATCTTTCGCCCCAGTCCCCGCCAGTCCGATGTGATGGTGGTGGCCGGAACCCTGGTCAACAAGATGGCTCCGGCCCTGCGCAAGGTCTATGACCAGATGTCTGAGCCGCGCTGGGTCATCTCCATGGGTTCCTGTGCCAATGGCGGTGGCTATTATCACTATTCCTATTCGGTCGTTCGGGGCTGTGACCGGGTAGTTCCCGTCGATATCTATGTGCCCGGCTGTCCGCCCACTGCGGAAGCCTTGCTCTACGGCATCATCCAACTGCAGAACAAGATCAAGCGGACCAACACCATCGCCCGCACCTGATCGGGCAGCCTTGCTGTGATGACTATGGATAACTTGCTAGAAAATCTCAAACAACGTTTTGCCGCCCAGCTCGACAGTTGCCTGCTGTCGCCGCAGGGGGAAATCACCATCGAAGTGCCCAAGCAGCACCTGCGCGAAGTCTGCCTGGCGTTGCGTGACGAGCAGGTCTTCCGCTTCGAACAACTGGTGGATCTCTGCGGGGTGGACTATCTGGCCTATGGCTCGGTTGAATGGGAAACCGTTTCGGCCACCGAGGAGGGTTTCAGTCGCGGTCGGGTCAAGGACCAGGATCCCCGTCATCGCTGGACCAAGCCTCGCTTTGCAGTGGTCTATCATCTCAATTCCTTCAGCAACAATCAGCGCCTGCGTGTCAGGGTGTTCTGCTCTGAAGACGATTTGATCGTCGACTCGGTGGTGGATATATGGAACTGTGCCAACTGGTATGAGCGTGAGGCTTTCGATCTGTTTGGCATCGTTTTCGAAGGGCATCCGGATCTGCGCCGGATCCTCACCGACTATGGTTTTATCGGTCACCCTTTTCGCAAGGACTTCCCCATGATCGGTCAAGTGGAGTTGCGTTACGATGCCGACAAGGCGCGGGTTGTGTACGAGCCGGTGAGTATCGAGGAACGCGTGCTCGTGCCCAAGGTGATACGCGACGACCATCGCTATGCCGATGAAGAACACTCGGGAGACGCGTAAGTGGCAGAGATCAAGAACTACACCCTGAACTTCGGCCCTCAGCATCCCTCGGCGCATGGTGTGCTGCGGCTGGTGCTGGAGATGGATGGCGAGGTAATCGAGCGTGCCGACCCCCATATTGGCCTGTTGCACCGTGCCACCGAGAAACTAGCTGAAACCAAACCCTACAACCAGAGTATCGGTTACATGGACCGTCTGGACTATGTATCCATGATGTGCAACGAGCACGGGTATGTGCTGGCGCTGGAAAAACTGTTGGGCATCGAGCCACCTTTGCGAGCACAGTATATCCGGGTGATGTTCGACGAAATCACGCGCTTGCTCAATCACCTCATGTGGTTGGGGGCCCATGCGCTGGATATTGGTGCCATGACGGTGTTTCTGTATTGTTTTCGCGAGCGCGAGGACTTGATGGATTGTTATGAAGCCGTCTCCGGCGCGCGCATGCATGCTGGCTACTATCGCCCCGGCGGTGTCTATCGCGATCTTCCCGAGCGCATGCCCCAATACAAGCCCTCGAAATGGCACAATGAAAAGGAAGTGGCACGGCTCAATGAAAATCGCCAGGGGTCCTTGCTGGATTTCCTGGAGGACTTCACCAATCGCTTTCCTGGGTATGTGGACGAATACGAGACTCTGCTCACCGACAATCGGATCTGGAAGCAGCGCACGGTGGATATCGCCATCGTACCACCGGAGCGGGCCATGCAACTGGGATTCACCGGCCCCATGTTGCGCGGCTCCGGCGTGGAGTGGGATCTGCGAAAGAAACAACCCTATGAGGTCTACGATCGTCTGGATTTCGATATTCCCGTGGGGCGCAAGGGGGATACCTATGACCGCTACCTGGTGCGAGTAGAGGAAATGCGCCAGTCCAACCGCATCATCAAGCAATGCATCGACTGGCTGCGCAAGAACCCTGGTCCGGTGATGATCGAGGATCACAAGATCACGCCGCCCAAACGTGAGGAAATGAAGGCGAACATGGAGTCGCTGATTCATCACTTCAAACTCTTCACCGAGGGGTATACCTTGCCCGAAGGGGAAGCCTATGCCGCCGTCGAGCATCCCAAGGGTGAATTCGGGGTGTATCTGATTTCCGACGGCGCCAACAAGCCCTATCGCCTGAAGATTCGGGCGCCGGGCTATCCGCACCTGGCGGCCACCGATGAGATGACCCGCGGTCACATGCTGGCCGACGTGGTCGCGATCATAGGCACACAAGATATCGTTTTTGGGGAAATAGATCGCTGATGGCCGAGAGCAAACTACACCTGATTGATGAGGAATCGAAAGCCGAAATCGATCAATGGATTCGCAAATATCCGCAGGATCAGAAACAGTCGGCGGTCATGGCGGCCTTGCGCATCATGCAGGATGCCAATGGCGGCTGGCTCACTGAAGATCTGATGGACGCGGTGGCCGAGTATCTGGAAATGCCCAAGGTATCCGTGTACGAGGTGGCCACCTTCTATTCCATGTATGAACTCAAGCCGGTGGGTCGGCACAAGATCTGTGTCTGCACCAATGTCTCCTGCATGTTGTGTGGTAGCGACAGGATCGTGGAGCACCTCAAGGGCAGGCTGGGTATCGATTTCGGTGAAATCACCGAAGACGGGCGTTTCTCACTCAAGGAAGTCGAATGCCTCGGGGCCTGTGGCGGTGCGCCCATGATGCAGATCGGGCGGCAATATTACGAAAACCTCACCCCTGAAAAAGTGGATGAGATACTGGACGCACTGGATTAAACCGAACGAAAGAACGAGTCCTTTATGGCTAACGAGGTTTGCTACAACTCCATTCACGAAGACAAGTCCTGGACGCTGGATGTCTACAAGAAGTACGGCGGTTACCAGGCCTGGCGCAAGATCCTCAAGGAGAAAACGTCTCCCGAGGACATCATCAGTGAAGTGAAAACTTCGGTGATCCGTGGCCGGGGTGGGGCGGGGTTTCCCACCGGGCTCAAATGGAGTTTCATGCCACGCAATGCGCCAGGGCAGAAATACATCGTATGCAATTCGGACGAGGGCGAGCCGGGCACCTTCAAGGATCGCGACATCTTGCGCTACAACCCCCATGCCCTGATCGAGGGCATGGCCATCGCGGGTTATACCATTGGCGCCACGCAGGGTTACAACTATATCCGGGGAGAGTTCTGGGAGCCCTATGAACGCTTCCAGGCGGCGCTGGAAGAGGCGCGTGCCGCCGGTCTGCTGGGCAAGAATATTCTTGGTTCCGGGGTCGATTTCGACATCGAGGTGCATCTCGGTGCCGGTGCCTATATCTGTGGTGAGGAAACCGCGCTGATCGAATCCATCGAAGGCAAGAAGGGCCAACCCCGTTTCAAGCCGCCATTTCCTGCCAGCTATGGTCTATATGGGCGCCCCACCACCATCAACAATACCGAGACGCTGGCTTCCATTCCTTCCATCATACGCAATGGCGGGCAATGGTTTCTGGAGCTGGGCAAGCCCAATAATGGCGGCACCAAGATCTTTTCCGTCTCGGGCCATGTCAACAAGCCTGGAAACTACGAAGTGGGCATGGGTACTCCCTTTGCCGAATTGTTGGAAATGGCTGGTGGCATGCGTGATGGCCGCAAGCTCAAGGCCGTGATACCAGGTGGTTCCTCGACACCGGTGGTACCGGGCGATGTCATGATGCAGACCGACATGGACTACGATTCCATTGGCAAGGCGGGTTCCATGCTGGGTGCGGGCTCGGTGATCGTGATGGATGAAACTACCTGCATGGTCAAGGTGTTGGCGCGTATCTCCCATTTCTATTATGAAGAGTCCTGCGGACAGTGTACCCCTTGTCGCGAGGGGACCGGCTGGCTGGCGCGAGTAATCCATCGTATAGAACACGGCCAGGGTCGACCGGAGGATCTCGATCTTCTGCTCGATGTGTCGGCCAAGATCGAAGGTCACACCATCTGCGCCCTGGGCGATGCCGCGGCCATGCCGGTGGCCAGCTTCATCAAACATTTTCGTGATGAGTTTGAATATCACATCGAACATGGCAAGTGCATGGTCTAGGGTACCTGCCTGGAGCCGATGACAGGACGAAAACGATGGTCAGCATAGAAATAGACGGTAAGAAAATAGAAGCGCAGGACGGCGCCATGGTGATCGAGGCCGCCGACGAGGCGGGTATCTATATCCCGCGCTTCTGTTATCACAAACATCTTTCGGTGGCTGCCAACTGCCGCATGTGTCTGGTGGAAGTGGAGAAGGCACGCAAGCCCCTGCCAGCCTGCGCCACGCCGGTCACCGATGGTATGAGGATCTTCACTCAATCACCGGCGGCGCTGGCGGCCCAAAAGGGCGTGATGGAATTTCTGTTGATCAACCATCCGCTGGATTGCCCCATTTGCGACCAGGGCGGCGAATGCGAACTGCAGGATATCGCCATGGGTTATGGGCAGGACGTTTCCCGTTACAGTGAAGCCAAGCGTGTGGTGGCGGACAAGGATATCGGGCCCTTGATCAGTACCGACATGACACGATGCATTCATTGCACCCGCTGCGTGCGCTTCGGCGAGGAAATCGCCGGCATCAAGGAACTTGGGGCCACCGGTCGTGGCGAGCACATGCGTATCGGAACCTATGTGGCCTCTACAGTAGACTCGGAATTGTCTGGCAATGTGATCGATCTTTGCCCGGTGGGTGCGCTTACCTCCAAGCCGTTCCGGTTTTCCGCTCGTGCCTGGGAGTTGGTGCAGCGCGACAGCATTGCCGCCCATGACTGCGTGGGATCCAATCTGCATGTGCACGTGAAGGGACGTGAGGTCATGCGCGTGGTGCCGAAGGAGAACGATGAGGTTAACGAAACCTGGTTGTCCGACCGCGATCGTTTCAGCTATGAGGGCATCAAGAGTTCCGAGCGCCTCACGGCTCCTCAGATCAAACAGAATGGTCAATGGAAAACGGTTGACTGGGAAACGGCCTTGAGAACGGCTGCCGAAGGTCTACAAGGCATTTTTGGACAACAGGGGGGAGAAAAGCTGGGCTTTCTGGCCTCGCCCAATGCCACCGTGGAAGAACTCTATCTGCTGCAAAAACTGGCTCGCAGCCTGGGTTGCAACAATATCGATCACCGTCTGCGCCAGGTGGATTTTTCCGCTCAGGACGATGACCCCGTGTTTCCCTACCTGGGTCAGTCTCTGCAGGACTTGGAACATAATGGATACAGCCTGTTGATCGGTGGCAACCTGCGTAAGGATCAGCCATTGATCGGTCATCGCCTGCGCAAGAGTGTGCTCAATGGCGGCAAGTTGGCCCTGATCAACAGCTTGCGCAGTCAAGCCTATTGCGAGCTGGATCAAGAACTGACGGGTTCCGCCGATGCGGTGCTGAGACATGTCGCTGGCGTGGCCAAGGCCTTGCTGGCCAAGGCCGCAGGCAAGGCTCCGGAAGGTCTGGCCGGTTTGCTGAAAGATATTGAGGTGGAGGCTGCCCATGAAAGTATCGCCCAAGGCCTGCTGGCGGCGGACAAGGCCACCGTGTTGCTGGGTATGCAGGCTGGCTTCCAGCCGAACTACGCCATTTTGCGCGCCCTGGCACAGGCCATTGCCAGTATGAGCGATGCACGTCTGGGTTATCTCTCCGCGGGTGCCAATGCCGCCGGCGCGGCCCTGGCCGGTGTGTTGCCCCATCGTGTCGTCGGTGGTACGGCCAATGGTGCGACGGGCATGAACGCCGCGCAGATGTTGACGCAAGCTTGCAAGGGCATGCTGTTGCTCAACCTGGAGCCCGAACTGGACAGCAGCGTCGGTGCACAGGCCGTGACCACCCTGCAGCAGGTCGAATGTGTGGTTGCGCTGACACCTTATCGCACGGCCCAGATGGAAACCTATGCCGACGTCATGCTGCCCATCGGCGTGTTCACTGAAACCGCGGGAACTTTCATCAATGTCGAAGGCCGCTGGCAATCCTTCCAGGGGGTGACACCACCGCCGGGTGAGGCACGTCCGGCATGGAAGGTCATGCGGGTGCTGGCCAATCTGATGAATCTGGATGGTTTCGACTACTTCAGCGTGCAGGAGATCCATGACGAGGCGCGGACCAGGATTGGCGAGGTGGAAGCCAATACCCTGCAGGCGGTGAAGCTTCCAGAACAGTTGCCGGCCGCGGCCGGGGGGCTGCAGAGGATCAACGATCTGCCCATCTACGCGGTGGACAACATCGTGCGGCGTGCCGGCGCTCTGCAAAAGACCCATGATGCACTGCTGGCTGCAGCCTATGTGTGCGAGGAGCAAGCCAAGGCACTGGAGCTGCAGGCGGGCGAATGGGTTCAGTTGACGCAGGACGGGCACAGCCTGAGCCTGCCGCTGTGCATCGACCAGCGTGTGCCGCAAGGTTGTGTCTATGTACCCCAGGGCGTGGCGGGCAGCGAAGCACTGGGGTTTGCCGCCGGGGCAGTGACGCTGACGAAGGCGCACAAGAACAGTGAAGAACAAGAAGCAGTGAGCGTATCCCATGCTTGAGACCTTTCAGAACCTGCTTTCATTTTTGCCGGCGGAGCTGGTGCAACTTCTCTGGATCGTGGTCAAGATCCTTGCCATCGCCTTGCCGGTGATGGGGGCCGTGGCCTATCTGACCTTGGCCGAGCGCAAGGTCATCGGCTATATCCAGGTGCGTATCGGGCCCAACCGGGTGGGGCCCAGGGGCTTGCTGCAACCCATCGCGGATGGCCTCAAACTGATGATGAAGGAAACCATCATTCCCACCAAGGCCAACCGCGTTCTGTTTCTCATCGCGCCGGTGTTGACCTTCGCCCCGGCCATCACCGCTTTTGCCGTGGTACCCTTCGACGAGGGCCTGGTGCTGGCCGATATCGATGCCAGCCTGTTGTTCATTCTGGCTATCACCTCCATGGGGGTCTACGGTATCATCATCGCGGGTTGGGCCTCCAACTCCAAATACGCCTTGTTGGGCGCCTTGCGTTCGGCGGCACAGATTGTTTCCTATGAAATCGCCATGGGGTTTGCCCTGGTGTGTGTGTTGATGGCTGGTGGCAGCCTGAATCTCACCGATATCGTCAATGCCCAGCAAGGCAGTATCCTGCACTGGTTCTGGTTGCCCTTGCTACCCATGTTCCTGGTTTATTTCATCGCCGGCGTGGCGGAAACCAACCGTGCCCCCTTCGATGTGGCGGAAGGGGAGTCGGAAATCGTGGCGGGTTTTCACGTGGAATATTCGGCCATGACGTTCTCGGTGTTCTTCCTGGCGGAATACTCGGCCATGATCCTGATCGCCCTGCTGACTTCGCTGATGTTCCTCGGTGGCTGGTTGTCTCCCTTCCAGGGAATCCCCGTACTGGAGGAGCTGTTTGCCTGGGTGCCAGGCCTGGTCTGGCTGATCCTGAAAACCTCGGTTTTCCTGTTTTTGTATCTTTGGTTCCGGGCCACGTTTCCGCGCTACCGCTACGACCAGATCATGCGCCTGGGTTGGAAAGTGTTTATCCCACTGACCATTGTCTGGATCGTCGTGCTCGGGTTCTTGATCCTGGGTGAAGTCGGTCCCTGGTTCGACTGAGCAGTGGGGGGGAATCGGATATGAATACGGTAACCAATTACATCAAAAGCCTGTTTCTGTGGGAACTGATTCTGGGGCTCAAACTGACCGGAAGATACCTCTTCGCCAAGAAGATCACCGTTCAATACCCGGAGGAAAAAACTCCCATGTCGCCGCGTTTCCGGGGGCTGCATGCCCTGCGGCGCTATCCCAATGGCGAGGAACGGTGCATCGCGTGCAAGCTGTGTGAGGCGGTTTGTCCGGCCTTGGCCATCACCATCGAATCGGAACAGCGCGAGGACGGCACGCGGCGAACCACGCGCTACGATATCGACCTGTTCAAGTGTATCTATTGCGGGTTCTGCGAGGAATCCTGCCCGGTCGATTCCATCGTCGAGACACGATTTTTCGAATACACCTTCGAAGAGCGTGGCGAGCATATCATGACCAAGGAAAAACTCCTGGCCATGGGCGACAAGTTCGAGCAACAAATTGCGGCCGACCGCGCCGAAGATGCGCGTTACCGCTGACAGGGACCATCAAACCGGTATTAATCAATGAATGCAGAACTGCTTTTATTCTATTTGTTTTCCGGCATTGCGGTGTTGGCCGCCGGCATGGTCATCACCATCCGCAATCCGGTGCATGCGGCACTATTTCTGGTGTTGACCTTCTTCGCCAGCGCCGGTGTCTGGTTGTTGCTGGAAGCCGAGTTCCTGGCGGTGACCCTGGTGCTGGTCTACGTGGGGGCGGTGATGGTGTTGTTCCTGTTCGTGATCATGATGCTGGACATCAACCTGGTGCCGCTGCGGGAGGGGTTCACCAAATATCTGCCGGTGGGCAGCCTGATCGCCTTCGTGCTGGTGCTGGAGATTGCGTTGATCGTCGGTCCCGAGCGTTTTGGCCTCGAGGCCATGCCCGCACCGCCCGGAGCCCCGGAAGATTACAGCAACACCAAGGAATTGGGCCGTTTGCTCTATACCACCTATGTGTATCCCTTTGAGTTGGCGGCGGTGTTGTTGGTGGTGGCCATCGTAGCGGCCATTGCGCTGACCTTGCGGCCCAAGCGGCAATCTCGTTTCGTACCACCGGAAGAGCAGATCAAGGTTCGCAAGAAGGACCGTCTGCGAGTGGTGAAGATGTCCGCGGAGAAGAAGAAATAATCTGTTGAGCAACGACGACAAATCGAGACAAAGAGCATGATATCGCTTTCCCATTTTCTGATCCTCGGGGCCATACTGTTTTGTATCAGTGTCGCCGGAATTTTCCTGAACCGGAAAAACGTCATCATTCTGCTGATGGCCATCGAGCTGATGCTGTTGGCGGTGAATATCAATTTCATTGCCTTTTCCCATTATCTGGGCGATACGGCAGGGCAGATCTTCGTGTTTTTCATTCTCACGGTGGCGGCGGCCGAGGCGGCCATTGGTCTGGCGATACTGGTGGTGTTGTTCCGTAACCGACGCACCATCAACGTGGACGACCTGGATGCGCTCAAGGGTTAGGCTGGAGAAGACGCATGGAATCTATCTATCTGACAATTGCCGTGGCGCCGCTAGTGGGCGCGATCATCGCGGGTCTGTTCGGGCGCCAGATCGGCCGGGCAGGGGCGCATTGGGTCACCATTGCCGGTGTGGCCGTTTCATGCGCCTTGTCGCTGTATGTGTTCTACCAGCATGTGTTCAATGGTGTCGGTACCTTCAATGGCAGTGTCTACACCTGGCTGGTGAGTGACGGCATCACCTTCGAGGTGGGTTTCCTGGTCGATCATCTCACCGCCCTGATGATGGTGGTAGTAACCTTCGTCTCCTTGATGGTGCACATCTACACCATTGGCTATATGCACGATGATCCCGGCTATCAGCGCTTCTTCAGCTATATCTCGCTGTTCACCTTTTCCATGCTGATGCTGGTGATGGCCAACAACTTCATGCAACTGTTCTTCGGCTGGGAGGCCGTGGGGTTGGTGTCCTACCTGTTGATCGGTTTCTGGTTCAAGCGTGAAACGGCCATCTATGCCAACCTCAAGGCGTTCCTGGTCAACCGGGTAGGTGACTTCGGCTTCCTGTTGGGGATTGCCATGGTGTTGATGTATTTCAACAGCCTGGATTATCAGGACGTGTTCGCCGCCGCGCCCATGATGCAGGATGTAACGGTGCAGATCATTCCCGGGGTGGATTGGTCGCTGATGACGGTGATCGGCGTTCTGTTGTTCATCGGTGCCATGGGCAAATCGGCCCAGGTTCCTCTGCACGTGTGGCTGCCGGATTCCATGGAAGGTCCCACGCCGATCTCGGCCCTGATTCATGCTGCCACCATGGTGACCGCCGGTGTGTTCATGGTGGCGCGCATGTCGCCCTTGTATGAATTGTCCGAGGTGGCTCTGTCGGTGGTGTTGATCATCGGTGGTATTACTGCCCTGTCCATGGGCTTGCTGGGCTTGGTGCAAAACGATATCAAGCGCGTGGTGGCCTATTCCACGCTCTCGCAATTGGGCTACATGGTGGTTGCCTTGGGGGCCTCGGCCTATGCCAGCGCCATTTTCCACCTGATGACCCACGCCTTCTTCAAGGCCCTGCTGTTCCTTGCCGCGGGTTCGGTGATCATCGCCATGCATCACGAGCAGGACATCCGCAAGATGGGGGGGTTGAGAAAGTACATGCCCATCACCTATGCTTGTTTCCTGATCGGTTCGCTGGCCTTGATCGGGTTTCCCGGTTTCTCCGGTTTCTTCTCCAAGGACTCCATCATCGAAGCTGTGCGCAATTCCGAAATCGCCGGCGCGGGCCTGGTGTATCTGATGGTATTGTTGGGTGTGTTCATCACCGCATTGTATAGTTTCCGCATGTTCTTCCTGGTGTTCCATGGCGAGGAACGCATGGACGAACATACCCGTTCCCATTTGCATGAAAGCCCCAGGGTGGTCACCGTGCCCCTGATCCTGCTGGCCATCCCTTCGGTATTTATCGGTATGCTGGCGATCGGGCCGTTGTTGTTCGGTGATTTCTTCCAGGATTCCATCGTGGTACTGGAACAGCACGATGTGCTGGCCCAGATGGGCGCGGGATATAGCGGTGTCGTGGGTTTTATCCTGCATGGTCTGGCTGGCCCTGCGGTCTGGTTGGCCCTGGCGGGGTTGGGTACGGCCTGGTTCGTTTACATGAAGCGTCCGGATATTGCGGCAAATCTCAAGGAGCGTTACGACAGCTTCTACGACATGTTGGTCAATGGTTACGGCTTCGATGCCTTCAACGACAAGGTGTTTGCCGGCGGCAGCCGCTGGTTGGGACGAACCCTGTGGCAGGTTTCCGATGTGAAGTTGATCGATGGCCTGGTCAATGGCACGGCCAGGCTGGTGGGCTGGGGCGCCGGTATCGCCAGACAACTGCAATCGGGTTACCTCTACCATTATGCCTTTGCCATGATCATAGGCTTGTCGGTGCTGTTGTCGTGGATTGTTCTCGCCTAATAACAAATACCGGATAAAGGAATTCACTGAATGTTTTCTGACTTTCCATTACTGAGTCTTGTCATTTGGCTGCCCATCGTGGGAGGGCTGCTGGTATTGTTTGCCGGTGGCGAGAGGAATCCATCCCTGAGTCGCTTGCTGGCGTTGGTGTTTTCCACTCTGACCTTCCTGGTCTCGATTCCGTTGTGGACCCTGTTTGACCGTACTACCGCGGCCATGCAGTTCGTGGAACTCAAGCCGTGGATCTCCGCTTTCAATGTGAACTATCACCTTGGCGTGGATGGTATTTCCATGCCGCTGATACTTCTGACCACCTTGTCTACCGTACTGGTGGTGCTGGCCGCCTGGGAAGTGATCCAGAAGAAAGTCGCCCAGTACATGGCGGCCTTCCTCATCATGGAAGGTTTGATGGTCGGTGTGTTCGCGGCGCTGGACTCGGTTCTGTTCTACGTGTTCTGGGAAGCCATGCTGGTGCCCATGTTCCTGGTCATCGGCATGTGGGGTGGACCACGACGGGTCTATGCCACCATCAAGTTCTTTCTCTACACTTTTTTCGGCTCGGTGTTCATGCTGATCGCGCTGATCTATATGTACACCCTGTCGGATAGTTTCGGCATCCTTGATTTTCACCAGTTGCGTCTGAGTCACACCGAGCAGGTTTTCATCTTCCTGGCCTTTCTTATCGCCTTTGCGGTGAAGATCCCCATGTGGCCGGTGCACACTTGGTTGCCGGACGCCCACGTGGAAGCGCCCACCGGTGGCTCGGTGATCCTGGCAGCCATCATGCTGAAAATGGGGGGCTATGGTTTCCTGCGTTTCAGCCTGCCCATTACGCCGGCGGCCAGTAATACCCTGGATTGGCTGCTGATCCTGCTGTCGCTGATTGCGGTGGTCTATATCGGCTTCGTGGCCCTGGCGCAGAGCGACATGAAAAAGCTCATCGCCTATTCGTCCATATCCCACATGGGCTTCGTGACTCTGGGTATGTTCCTGGCCTTCATGATTTACGCCAATAGTGGCAGCTATGCCGGTGCCGCCATGGGAATCGAGGGTGCCATGGTGCAGATGATTTCCCACGGGTTCGTTTCCGGCGCCATGTTCTTGTGCGTGGGCGTGATGTACGACCGTGTGCACAGTCGGGAAATCAGTGCCTACGGCGGTGTGGCCAATACCATGCCCTGGTTCGCCACCTTTGCCGTACTCTTTGCCATGGCCAACGTGGGCCTGCCGGGCACTTCCGGTTTCGTGGGTGAATTCATGGTGATCCTGAGCGCGGTCAAGGCCAATTTCTGGATCGCCTTCATCGCCGCTCTGACTCTCATCATCGGCGCGGCCTATACCCTGTGGATGGTCAAGCGGGTCTTCTTTGGTGAAGTGCGCAATGACAACGTGGCTGCTATGAAGGATCTCAATACGCGCGAGTTCTTCATCCTCTCGGTGTTGGCCGTATTGGTATTGTGGCTGGGTGTATGGCCCAACCCCTTGCTCGATGTGTTGCACCCCACGGTGGAGAACCTGGTGGCACACCTGGCCGACCCGAAACTGTAACGAACAGAGATCTATCAGATGACAGTAGAATTAGCAGAATTCATTCCTTTGCTGCCAGAAATCTTTCTTCTGGCGATGGCGAGCATCATCCTGATCGTCGACTTGTTCCTTACGGACAGCAATCGCCATCTCAGTTACCTGCTTTCCCTTGGCGCATTGCTCGCCACCGGCCTGCTCACCTATGTACTGGCACCCAGCGAACCCCAGGTGGTTCTGTCGGGAACCTTCGTCAGTGATTCTATGAGCATGGTATTGAAAGAGTTCATCTACCTGGTCACCGCGGCGGTGTTTATCTATTCACGCCAATACCTGCAAGACCGCGCCCTGTTCAAGGGTGAGTTTTTCGTGTTGGGCCTGTTCGCAGTGCTGGGCATGATGGTGATGGCTTCGGCCCACAACATGCTGAGTCTGTTCCTGGGCCTGGAACTGCTCTCCTTGGCCCTCTATGCCATGGTGGCCATGGACCGGGACTCCCCCATCGCCACCGAGGCGGCAATGAAATATTTCGTGCTCGGCGCCATGGCCTCGGGGTTGCTGCTATACGGCATGTCCATGATCTATGGCGCTACCGGCAGCCTGGATCTGAAGGAAATCAGCGAGGCCATTGCCATTTCCGCTGGCGACGATCTGGTGTTGTTGTTGGGTGTGGTGTTCATCGTGGTGGGCTTGGCTTTCAAGCTGGGGGCGGTGCCTTTCCACATGTGGGTGCCCGATGTCTACGATGGCGCGCCCACGGCCATGACGCTGTTCATCGGTACAGCCCCCAAACTGGCCGGATTTGCCATGATCATGCGCCTGCTGATCGACGGCTTGGGTGGTTTGCATGCCCAGTGGGAAGATCTGCTGATCATCCTGGCGGTATTGTCACTGGCCATCGGTAACATCGTGGCCATTGCCCAGACCAGCATGAAGCGTATGCTGGCCTATTCGACCATTGCGCACATGGGTTTTCTGTTTCTGGGGATTCTCTCTGGTAGTCCCACGGGCTATTCGGCATCCATGTTCTACACCATCGCCTATGCCATCATGGGGCTAGGCGGTTTCGGGATGATTCTGTTGCTCAGCCGGGCCGGCTTCGAGGCCGATAAGCTGGATGATTTCAAGGGCCTCAATGATCGCAGTCCCTGGTTCGCCGCCATCATGTTGATCCTGATGGTTTCCATGGCCGGGGTGCCGCCCATGCTGGGTTTCTATGCCAAGCTGGCGGTGCTGGAAGCGGTGGTGGACGCCGGGCATACCTGGCTCGCGGTAGTGGCGGTGGTGTTCTCGGTGATCGGTGCCTTCTATTATTTGCGGGTTATCAAGCTGATGTACATGGATGCGCCGGAAGATAGCACGCCGCTGCGCGCGCGCATGGAGATGCGCGCGGCGCTGAGCGTGAACGGTTTGGCGGTGTTGTTGTTGGGCATTTTCCCGGGTGGCCTGCTGGCCATGTGCATCGGCGCCCTGGGCTAGGGGAGAGGCTCGGCCCTGGCATCCAGCATGGATCAACGGGCCTCTATCCAGACGCGCATCGAAGCCTTGCTGGAGCAGGGCAGGCTCAAGCCGCCGGGGCTGCCCGATATCGCCTTGCGGGTGAGGCGGGCCGTGCAGGACGAGAATATCGAAATCGCCGATCTCGCCCGCCTGATCCAGACCGACATTCCTCTCATGGGTCGCTTGATCCAGGTGGTCAACAGCCCGTTGTACCGGGGTGACTGTGAAATCGACAATCTTCACGCCGCGATCACCCGGCTGGGCCTGGAGGTCACCCGCAACCTGGTACTGAGTTTTTCTTTGCGGCGCAGCTTCACCAGTAAGCATGCGCGACTCAATCGGGTGGCCAAGGAAAACTGGAAACACAGTGTCAAGGTCGCCGCCATTGCCTTCGTGCTGGCCCGGGTCACGCCGCGGCTCGACCCGGAACAGGCCTTGTTGGGTGGCCTGTTGCACAACGTGGGTATTCTGCCCGTTCTGGCCTATGCCGAGCGCGATCTGGATCTGATCCGTGATACCGAACTGTTCCAGAGTCTGGTGCAAGGACCCCAGCCTCGCCTCGCGGCCCTGGTGTTGAAACAATGGCGTTTCGAGCCGGAATTCATCGACCAGGTGCGTCAGATGGGGCTTTCCGACCGCTATGGCCTGGCGGTGGCAGAGCTGGCCGATGTGGTCATCGTGGCTCGCCTGCTGGCCAATCTCGGCTCCACCAGTCGACGTGCCCTGGAAGAGTTGGAGGGCAAGGCCGTGATTGCCAGGTTTCCCCTGTTCGAGCTGGGCACGGGTGCCGCCCTGGAATTGCTGAGTGAGGCGCGGGAAGAAATGATCGAACTCACCGAATTGCTGAGTCAGGCCTGAAGCATCTCTGTCCGGCTTCATATTTGTTCCACCCTATGGAGAAAATCAAGAATGTTATCGGGCGTCATGTTGCTTTGGTTTGTTCTCACGGCTATTTCAGTGGTGTTCGTCGCCCTGGACAGCATTCGTACTCCAGAGTCACCGGTGTTGAAATGGGGCTTTATTCTACTCACGGCCTACACCGGACCGGTAGGCGCCTTCCTTTATGTGCTGGGCTGCCGGGAACCCTTGCCCGGGTTGCATGAACAATACACTGCTACGCGTTGGCGTCAGGTTCTGGGCTCGACCATGCATTGTGTGGCCGGTGATGGCCTGGGTATTCTGGTTGGCGCGATAATCGGCAGCATGATTCACCTGTCTCGGGCTGCCGAGATAGGCCTGGAGTATCTGCTGGGGTTTGGTTTTGGCTGGACGATTTTTCAGGCGCTATTCATGAAAGATTCTTCCGGTGGATCATTCATCAAGGCGTTGAAAAACACTTTCATTCCCGAGCTTGTTTCCATGAACTATCTCATGGCAGCCATGGTTGTTGTGACAACTGTTGGGATGGGGTTGGTGCCGGAGGCCAGTGACCCCTCAACAGCCGAATTCTGGTTCCTCATGTCCATGGCACTTTTGACAGGTTTCGTGGCGGCCTTTCCGATAAACTGGTGGCTGGTTTCCAGGCATCTGAAGCACGGCATGATGACCGTTCGGCCGGCAGAAGAGGCCGCCCACATAGAAGGAAGCGAGCATATGGCTCATGCTGCTCATGCCACGGGCCACGATGCCGGGCTGCACTCTGGTCACGGGAATGCCAAGGCACAGGTTTCATCTGCCGAGATCGGCAAGGTTGTTATCGTTTCTTTTGTCGTACTTGGGCTGTGTGTTGCGTTTGCCTTGTCTTATGGCGGATGATTGGCAGGATGCAAGGATAAGGTGTTTCGAGTGAAAAAAGGGCCACCGGCGATATGCCGGCGGCCCTTCTGATGCCGAGTTTATTGGTAACGCCCGATGGTGCGGCCGTTGACTGGTTGCAAGGGGCGCACGCTGAGCGGGAAGATGGCGGTAAAGGCTTCCACTTGTCCGGCGGAGACGCTGACCGGGTTGGCCATGACGTTCCAGTTGACTCCTTCACTGCAGGGGGGCGTGGTCAGTGAGCCCATGTAGTGGAAATAGGTCCGGTCCTCGGGGAGGAGATCGGCGGCGTTGATTTCCACATCGGCATCGGCCTTGCCTTTCTCGCTGGGCATGATGTTCCAGATGGGTTTGAGTACTGGATTTTCATCGCCCTGATCGAGCAATACACCGACCACGGCCAGGCTGCCTTCCGCTGACTTGTGTACCAGATGGGCCACCATGTCGGTCTGTTTGCCTTCGATGGCGTGTTCACTGGGTGAGTGGAAGTGGAATTGCAGCAGATCATAGCGCACGCCGTCCTTTATCATGTAGCTGCCGGGGTCGTAGTTGGCTTGGATGGTATGGCCGTTGTTGACCACATGCAGCTTGCTCGGCTGGTAGTGGAACTCAATGGGATTGGTATCGATGATGTCCACCGCGCGAATGTCGATGGGCGACTGGGCCTTACCGCTGCCACACAGGGCGTAGTCAGGCGACAGGGAACCCCAGTGTTCCGGCCCGGTGTCGCCCTCGTAGGACCAGTGTGCCTTGTGATGAGCCGCTTTCTCCGCGTGTTTGGGGGCGTGGTGTTTTTCCATCATGGGCTGGTGATGGCCGCCGGCCGGTGATGCGTTTTTGGCGGCCGCGGCAGCTTCGGCGATGGCGTGCGGATCGTCACTGGTTTCCACATAGACGATGGCCTTGTGCGAGGTGAATTCACCATCGGAGACGGTCAGGGCAAAGGCCAGATGATCGATGGTGTCGGGTGCCGTGAACTGGGCCTTGGACGCGTTGGGATCACTCAGTTCCACTGGGCTGCCCAGGACCTGGCTCCAGCTATAGCTCAGTTCGTCGCCGTCGGGATCGCTGCTGCCGGAACCGTCCAGGGTCACGTTGTCACCAAAACCTACCACGTTCTGGCTGACCCTGGCCCGGGCCACTGGCGGTTCGTTGATCACCTGGACCGCCACGCTGTCTTCGGCGGCATTGTCGAAATTATCTGTGACCTTGAGCGAGAACAACAGAAAGCCGGATTTATCCGGTGCGGTGAATTCGGGCTCCAGGGTGTCGGCCTTGTCCAGGGCCACTTGCTCGCCATGGGTTTGCATCCAGTTGTAGTGTAGAGTGGCTTCTTCCATTTCCGAGCTGGCGGAGCCGTGCAGGGTCACATGCCCCTTGCGCGGGGTGGTGACGAACTTGCCGGCATCGGCGGTGGGTGGCGTGGGGCGAACAACGGTCACGGTGACCTTGTCGGCCTCGGAATTACGCCGTCCATCGCTTACCACGAGGCTGAATTCCAGCTCGCCCGGTTCCATGGGTGCGGTGAACGAGGGCGTGGCGGTGCTGGCCAGGCTCAATTCCACCGGTGTGCCCTTGGTCTGTTCCCATTGATAACTCAGCGGATCACCATCGATGTCGTTGCTGTTGGAACCGTCCAGGGTGACGGGGGTGCCGCTGTAGGTTTCGATGTCCGGGCCGGCATTGGCGCTGGGCGGACTGTTGACCGGTTGCAATGGCGTCTCGGCTTGCTGCCCCTCACAGCCGATCAGTAGCGCTGCGATCAGCGCCACACCCGCCCAGCCGGCGAGGCGGGCAAGACCGCGGACGGATTTCCCTCTCTGTGGTGTTCTTGTGCTTGTCATCGGTTTTCCTTCTATCCCTTTTGCTGGTTTCGTTTTTCGAATGTGGAAATCGGTTATGGGGAGTGGTGCCACGGGAACATGGCGGCGCGCAGGCCGCTCACTGCGGCGTGTACAACACCTGGAACGATGCCCCTCCCATTCAAAAGCAAATGCTACGATACCAACTTCGGCCAGTGGACTCAAACGCTTGTGTGGCGGGTTGGAGGCTGGCAAGATGGTGGTTTGATGATGCTTGAGGCCGCCCTGGTGAACGCAGAGATATTGCTGGAAGACGCCGGTGAGTTGCTGCTGTGGCGTGATTTTCTGGCTCCGGAAAGGGCATGGCGACTGTTCGAGATCCTGCATGCCGGTCTGGACTGGGAACAAGAGCATTACACGCTCTATGGTCGTCGGGTGGCGGCGCCGCGACTGAGCGCGTGGTATGGCGATCCTGGTGCGGTGTATGCCTATTCGGGTCTGGTGCATCGGCCACGTCCCTGGCCGGAGCCCATGCAAGAGCTGAAAATGGCGGTGGAGGATTGCACGGGCCGGGAATTCAATGGGGTGCTGGCCAATCTCTATCGTGATGGCGGCGATGGCATGGGTTGGCACGCCGACGACGAGCCGGAGCTGGGTGAAAACCCGGTCATCGCTTCTCTCAGCCTGGGTGCGGAACGGGTGTTTCGGGTGCGCAAGGGCAAGCGCGGCAAATCCATCGATATTTTGCTGCCCTGCGGCAGCCTGCTGTTGATGGAGGGGGCTTTCCAGCATCACTGGCAGCATTGCCTGCCCAAGACCCGCAGGGTGACGGCGCCACGCATCAATCTTACCTTCCGGCGTATCGTGCGTCTGCAAAATGACTGAGAATGTATTGATCCCGGCACGCCTGCAATGGCGTGATGACGAGCCATTCAGCGCAGAATTCGGCGATGTCTATTTTTCCCGCCACCAAGGCCTGGCCGAGAGCCGGGCAGTATTTTTGGCCGGCAATGAGCTGCAACAGCGCTGGCGGCATGCGCACCACTTCACTGTGGCCGAAACCGGTTTCGGTACCGGACTCAATTTCCTTGCCGCGGTGGAGGCGTGGTTAGGCACAGCACCAGCCCGTGGGGTGCTGGATTACATCAGTGTGGAAAAACATCCCCTGAGGCGGGTTGATCTGCAACGTGCCCTGGAACCCTGGCGGGAACTGGCGCCCTGGCGTGATGAACTGCTGGCCGCCTATCCACCGCTGACGCCGGGCTTCCATCTGCGACATCTCTATGCTGGGCGGGTGCGCTTGCTGTTGTTGTGGGGCGAGGCGGCCGCCATGTTGGCGGAACTTGAAGCACAAGTGGACGCTTGGTTTCTCGATGGTTTTGCTCCCGCACGCAACCCGGACATGTGGTCGCCGGCACTGTTTCAACAACTGGCGCGGCTTAGTCGCGAGGGCAGCACACTGGCCAGTTTCACCGTGGCTGGCCGAGTCCGGCGTGGCTTGGGCGCGGCAGGCTTCGAGATTCGCAAGGTGCCCGGTTTCGGTGGCAAGCGAGAGAACCTCACTGGCCGCTATCGGGGCGAGGAGGCGAGGCGGGAGGAGTTTCCCTGGTTTGCCCGTCCCCAGCCAGTGGCGGGGCAGGATCGGTGCGCCATCGTCATCGGCGGCGGTATCGCAGGGCTCACCAGTGCCTGGGCTCTGTGGCGACGTGGCTGGCAGGTGAGGTTGATCGAGCGCGAGCCGGAAGTGGGGCGGGGGGCGTCGGGTAATCTCACCGGTTTGCTGATGCCGCGTCTGGGGCGTGAGTTCAATCCCCAGATCCAGTTTTATCTGGCGGCTTTTTCCTTTGCCCAAAGTGTGCTCGAAAGCTGGAAAAAGCAGACTCCCCAGTTGCCCTGGTGGCAGAGCGGTGTGTTGGAATTGGTGGATTTGCAACGTCAACAGGCCATCGCCCAACAGGGCCTGGATGTCCGCCTGGTGCAGCCACTGGCAATGGATGAGGCCTGCCGGCTGGCAGGGGTGAAGCTGCAGGCCGAGGCGGTTCTTTATTACCCCCTGGCGGGCTACCTGCAACCGGCCGTCTTGTGCCAGGCCTTGCGTGAGCGGATGGCGGAGGTGGATTTTCTGTGTCAACGCGAGGCGCTGGCGGTGGTGCGGGATAAGAGTCATTGGCGGGTTATGGATGGCGGCGGTGAACTCGCCTGCGCGCCAGTGGTGATCGTGGCCAATGGTTTCGAGGCGCGATATCTGGCACTGGGGGGAGATTTGCCCTTGACCCGCAACCGCGGTCAGTTGTGCTACCTGGACGAGGCGCTGGCGCCGGTGTGTCCCCGTGTGCCGGTCTGCCGGGGGGTATACTTGACGCCACCCAGCCAGGGCCGCTTGTGCATAGGCGCAAGCTATGAACACGGGGTGGAGAGCCTGGAACTGGACTGCGCGGTTCAGCAGGACTTGTTGGCACGGCTGGCCGAGGCGTTGCCGGATTTCGCCGAGCTGGCATCGCTGCCGAGCCTGGCCGGAAGGGCGGCGTTTCGCGCGGGTACTCCGGATCGTCTGCCTCTGGCAGGTCCCCTGCCGCAGGAGAAGGCGTATCGTCAGCAGTTCGCCGCTCTTGCCCAGGGCAAGACAGCGCGCTATTTTCAGCCAGCGAGATACCAGCCAGGCTTGATGCTCAGCCTGGGGCATGCTTCCCGCGGCATGGTGTCGAGCTGGCTGGTGGCGGAGTTGAACGCGGCCTTGCTGGAGGGGACGCCATTGCCGGTGCCACGCAGGGTGTTCCACGCCCTGCATTCGGCGCGCTTCTGGGTGCGGGATTTGCGTGCTGGCTAAGAAGCCTTCGGATTCAGTTCGCGCCAGCGGTCTCCCAGCAGGCCTTGCAGGGGTTGGAATCGGGTCTTGTAGCGCATCTTGGCGCAGTCGGCGATCCAGTAGCCCAGGTAAAGCCACGGCAGGCCCAGATTTCGGCATTGTTCCACTTGCCACAGAATGGCCAGGGTGCCGAGACTGCGCCGCTGCGAGAGTGCCGGATCGAAAAAGGTATAAAAGGCCGACAGCCCCTGTTCCAGCCGGTCGGTGACCGCCACCCCCACTAGCTCATCGCCGAGGCGAAATTCGTAGAACAGGGTTTCGCACCAGTGGCTGTCGATGAAGCCACGATAGCGCGCGGGATCGGGGTCGTCCATGCTGCCGCCGGGATGGCGCTGGCGGATGTAACGGCGATAGAGGGTGAAGTGTTCGTCCTGGTGTGTATCGACGCAGTGCAGACTCAGGTCGGTATTGCGCTTGAGGCAACGGCGCTGCGCCCGGTTGGGGCGAAAGTCCTCCACCGCCACCCGTACCGGCACACACTGCTGACAGTCGGGACAATAGGGCCGGTAGACATGTTCGCCGCTGCGGCGGAACCCATGGTCGATCAACAGGCTGTAGACACGAGTATCCATGGGGGCCTGAGGATCGGCGAACAGGGAGACGGCCGTCTGCTGCGCAAGATAGCCGCACGGGTGCGGGTTACTGGCATAGAATTTCAGCGGTTGGGCGTTCATGTGTCTGGTTGCCACACGGTGGGTTGCTCCACTGTTTCAGCCAGCAACTCGGCGAAACGATGGCGGGGGATTTCCTCCGCACCCAGTGTCTGCAGATGTCGGGTGGTCACCTGACAGTCAATGAGGCGATAGTTCCAGCGACGCAGGTTTTGTACCAGGGTCACGAAAGCCACCTTGGAGGCGTTGCTCACCTGGCTGAACATGGATTCGCCGAAGAAGACCTGTCCCATGGCCAGGCCGTAGAGGCCGCCTACCAGCTTGTCGCCCTGCCAGGCCTCCACCGAATGGGCATGCCCCAGCCGATACAGCCGGATATAGGCGGCCTGCATGTCGGCGGTGATCCAGGTGCCTTCCCGCTCGCGCCGGATGGCTGCACAACCCTCTATCACCTGTTCGAAGGCCTGGTCGAAGCTGATCCGGAAAGGCCGCTTGCGCATCAGTTTGGCCAGGCTGCGGGAAACATGCAAGCGCTCGGGGAACAAGACCATGCGGGGATTCGGCGACCACCAGAGAATGGGCTGATCCTCGCTGAACCAGGGGAAGATGCCTTGCCGGTAGGCCGCCAGCAAACGGCGGGTAGACAGTTTGCCGCCCACCGCCAGCAGCCCGTCGGGATCCTCCAAGGCCAGCTCGATATCGGGGAAGGGGGTAACATCGTCGTCCGGATGCAGCAGCAGCGGAATGGTCATGAGGCGGGAAGGCCGGGTTGCCCCGGCCTTGTCATCACTTGCCCTCGGCAGCCAGGGCGTCGAGATATTTCTCCGCGTCCAGCGCCGCCATGCAGCCGGTGCCGGCGGAAGTGATGGCCTGGCGGTAGACGTGGTCGGCCACATCACCGGCGGCGAACACGCCGGCCACGCTGGTGGCCGTGGCATTGCCCTCGGTGCCGCTGTTGACCCGGATGTAGCCGTGGTCCATTTCCAGTTGACCCTCGAATAGCTGGGTATTGGGGGAGTGGCCGATGGCAATGAACACCCCCATCACATCGATTTCCTTGGTGCTGCCGTCCTCGGTGCTCTTGATGCGAATTCCAGTGACGCCGCTGTCGTCGCCCAGCACTTCATCCAGGGTGTGGTTCCATTCGATGCGCACATTGCCGTTATTGGCTTTCTCCAGTAGCTGGTCGGCGAGGATTTTCTCCGAGCGGAAACGGTCGCGCCGGTGCACCACTATCACCTCGGAGGCAATATTGGACAGGTACAAGGCCTCTTCCACCGCGGTATTGCCACCACCGATCACGGCTACTTTCTGGTTGCGGTAGAAAAAACCATCGCAGGTGGCGCAGGCGGATACCCCGCGGCCCTTGAATTTTTCCTCGGACTCCAGGCCCAGGTATTTGGCCGAGGCGCCGGTGGCGATGATCAGGGCATCGCAAGTGTATTCACCATTGTCGCCCTGGAGATGGAAAGGGCGCTGTTTCAGGTCTACCGCGTTGATATGGTCGAATACGATTTCGGTGTTGAAACGCTCGGCATGTTTGCGCATGCGCTCCATCAATTCCGGGCCCTGTACCCCGGCGTGGTCGCCGGGCCAGTTGTCCACTTCAGTGGTGGTCATGAGCTGGCCGCCCTGTTCCAGGCCGGTGACCAGAACCGGTTCGAGGTTGGCTCGAGCAGCGTAGACCGCTGCGGTGTAACCGGCGGGACCCGATCCCAGGATCAACAGGCGACAATGCTTGGGCGTACTCATGCTAGCGACTCCATTGGCAAGATTTCGGGGGCAAAGAGGGGTAACGGGCGACGCCCGCTCCAACGTATGCGTATACTACGGGAAAGCGCGCTTGGTGGTAAAGGAGAATGACGAATGAAAATTGGAATCCCCAAGGAGATCAAACCACTGGAAGGCCGCGTCGGCCTGGTGCCGGCGGCCTGCGGCAGCCTGGTAGAGGCCGGTCACACGGTGTTTGTGGAGCAGGGTGCGGGCAAGCTCAGCGGTTATACCGATGAACAATATCGGGCGCTGGGGGTGCATATCCTGCCCGATGCCGCAGCGGTGTATGAGCAGGCGGAAATGATCGTCAAGGTGAAGGAGCCCCTTGGCCCCGAGCTGGATTTGCTGCAGGCCCGGCATCTGTTGTTCAGTTACCTGCACCTGGCCGCCGAGCCCGCCTTGCTGCAACGTCTGCTGGAGATCGGTCTGACCGCAGTGGCCTTCGAAACCGTGGAAGAGAACGGTCGCCTGCCGTTGCTGGCACCCATGAGTGATATCGCCGGGCGCCTGGCAATTCAGATCGGTGCCCATCTCCTGCACCAGCCCCAGGGCGGCAAGGGACGTTTGCTGGGGGGATTGCCGGCGGCGGAACGGGGGCATGTGGTGATCATCGGTGGTGGCGTGGCCGGCGGCAATGCCGCCATCATGGCCGCGGGCATGGGGGCCCGTGTCACGGTGTTCGATCGCAAGCGCGAGAAGCTGGAACGCTTGCGCGCCATTTCACCGGCTGTCACCGCGCTCTATCCTTATCCCTCCGAGCTGCAGCGGGCGGTGGCGAGCGCCGACCTGGTGGTGGGGGCGGTGTTGCTCACCGGGCAGCGTGCCCCCCATGTACTCAGTCGCGATGACGTGGCGCATATGGAGCCGGGCAGCGTGTTGGTGGATATCGCGGTGGACCAGGGAGGCTGCTTCGAGACCACCCGCCCCACCGACTACCGCCAACCCACTTACGTGGAACAGGGGGTGATTCATTTCGCGGTCACCAACATGCCGGGGGCGGTTCCACGCTCGGCCTCGGAGGCCCTGTCGGCCAGTCTGTTGCCCTATGTCATACAACTGGCCAGTGCTCAGTGGCGCGAACATCCCGCGCTGCGGGCGGGAATCAATCTGGAAAAGGGCAGGGTAATACATCCCGCGCTACTGTAGAATACTTTTATAATGCATTGTTTATAAAGAATATATTCAGTCGCTCTTGTCTTGTCGGGGCAGGATTCGCTATGATGGCCCATGGTCTGGCTCCGTGCCGGTCCTCTGGCCCTTGTCTGCTGATTTGGAACGCATAACCCCTTGCCCGCATCCCCCGACAAAAAAACTGTTCCTGGCGCCACTGGTACCGTCCAGCGTGGTTTGCGCGAGGCTTCCCTGATTCTGCTGGGGGTGTTGGGTGTGTACCTGCTGGTGGCCCTGGCCAGCTACGACATCGCCGATCCCGCCTGGTCCCACAGCACCACTGCCGAGCACATCAACAACCTCGGCGGTGTCTTCGGCGCCTGGTTTGCCGATGTGATGCTGTTTCTGTTCGGCTATCTGGCCTTTCTGTTGCCCCTGGCGGTGATACTGGCGGGCTGGTTGGTCTATCGCGCGGGACGCGCCCCGAAGCAGCATCCGCAGCCCGGGCAGGGGTTTTTGCGTCTGCTGGGTTTGCTGCTCACCCTGGTTTCGGGCACGGCCTTGCTTGCCCTGCACTGGCAAGTGCCGCAAGGCGTGTTGCCAGCCGATGCCGGTGGCCTGTTGGGCAAATTGGTGGCCGACAGCCTGGCCGGCTGGTTCAACGTGGTGGGGGCGACTCTGTTTTCCCTGGCCCTGTTGCTGGTGGGTATCAGTCTGTTCAGTGGCCTGTCGTGGTTGAAGGTGATGGATCTGGTGGGCCGCGTCTGTTTTCAAGTCGTGGGCAGCGTGGGCATATGGTGGCGCGAGCGCCGGGCGGCACGCAAGGCGCGCCAGGAACGCAAGGATACGCTGGCGGCCGAACAGCGCAAGAAAGGCAAGCGTAAGGCACCCAAGATCGCCAAGCCCGAGCCCAAACCGGTGCTGGAGAGCAGTACCCGGGAGGAAAAGGAAAAGCAGATTCCCCTGTTCGACAATCCTCCCGACGTGAGCCTGCCGGCGCTGAGCCTGCTGGATGCGCCGGTGGCGAGCAAGAAGAAAATGTCCTCCGAGGCTCTGGAGGCCATGGCCCGGCAAGTGGAGCTCAAGCTGAAGGACTTCGGTATCGAAGCCGAGGTGGTGGCGGTCTACCCGGGGCCGGTGATCACGCGCTTCGAACTGCAACCGGCACCGGGGGTGAAGGGTAGCCAGATCAGTAACCTGGCCAAGGACCTGGCCCGCAGCCTGTCGGTGATCAGCGTGCGGGTGGTGGATGTGATACCGGGCAAGTCGGTGATCGGGCTGGAGATTCCCAATGAGAACCGGGAGATCGTGCGGTTGGTGGAAATCCTGCGCTCCAAGGAATACGAACAGTCCAATTCTCCCCTGACCCTGGCCCTGGGCAAGGATATCGGCGGCCACCCGGTGGTGGCGGACCTGGCCCGCATGCCTCATTTGCTGGTGGCGGGCACCACCGGTTCGGGCAAGTCGGTGGCCATCAATGCCATGGTATTGAGCCTGCTCTACAATGCCATGCCCAGCCAGGTGCGTCTGATCATGATCGACCCCAAAATGCTGGAACTGTCGGTCTATGACGATATTCCCCATTTGCTCACTCCGGTGGTCACCGACATGAAAGAGGCCGCCACCGCCCTGCGTTGGTGCGTGGCGGAAATGGAGCGTCGCTACAAATTGATGGCGGCCCTGGGCGTGCGCAACATCGGTGGCTTCAATCGTAAGATCAGGCAGGCCCAAGCCGACAAACAGGTCATCGTCGATCCCCTGTTTCAAGCGCAACAGGAGGGCGAGCAGGCACCGCCCCTGGAACCCTTGCCCTTCATCGTGGTGATCGTGGACGAACTGGCCGACATGATGATGGTGGTGGGCAAGAAGGTGGAGGAATACATCGCTCGCCTGGCGCAAAAGGCGCGGGCGGCAGGCATCCATCTCATTCTGGCCACCCAACGTCCCTCGGTGGACGTGCTCACCGGTCTGATCAAGGCCAACATACCCACCCGGATTGCCTTCCAGGTCTCCTCCAAGGTGGATTCGCGCACCATCATCGACCAGATGGGTGCCGAGACCCTGCTGGGGCACGGCGACATGCTCTATGTGCCACCGGGTTCGGGCGTTCCGGTGCGGGTTCACGGCGCCTTCGTGGACGATCACGAGGTGCACAATGTCGTTGCTGATCTCAAGAAACGCGCCAAGCCAGATTACGACCCCGACATTCTGGCCGGCGACAGTCTGCCTGGGGATGTGCCGGGGTTGGAAGCCGAGGGCGGCGACAGTGAGGCCGACCCCCTCTACGATGAGGCCGTGAACATCGTCATCGAAACCCGTCGCGCGTCCATTTCCAGCGTGCAGCGGCGGCTCAAGATCGGCTACAATCGCGCCGCGCGCATGATCGAAGCCATGGAAGAGGCGGGCGTGGTCAGTCCGCCGCAGAGCAACGGTCAACGGGAAGTGCTGGTGCCCAAACAGCCGGGTTAAGTCGGTCCCGCCACTTTGGTGAGAATCAGTAAATCACAGGGATTGTACCGGCAGCATGCTTCGGAGGCCTCTCCAGTCCGCGGCTTGCCGATTTGAACCATCCACCGCCGCCAGTGGTGCGATGATGTGCTAAAATCGCGGCCCTGAAATCCGAGCAAACGTGGAGCCTCTATGAGTTATCAACATATCTCCGTGCCGGCCAGCGGCGAAAAGATCCGGGTCAATGCCGACCATTCCCTGCAGGTACCTGAGCGCCCCATCATCCCGTTTATCGAGGGTGATGGTATCGGCGTGGATATCACCCCGGTGATGCGCAAGGTCATCGATGCCGCGGTGGACAAGGCCTATGGCGGCACGCGCGCCATAGCCTGGATGGAAATCTACGCGGGCGAAAAGGCGGTGTCGCTCTATGGCGGTGACGCCTGGCTGCCGGAGGAAACCCTACAGGCCATAGAGGCGTTTTCCGTTGCCATCAAGGGGCCTTTGACCACCCCGGTAGGTGGTGGTATCCGTTCCCTCAATGTGACCCTGCGCCAGCGCCTGGACCTGTATGTGTGCCAGCGGCCGGTGCGTTATTTCGAGGGTACTCCCAGTCCGCTGAAGGAGCCGGAGAAAACCGACATGGTGATTTTCCGGGAAAACTCCGAGGACATCTATGCCGGTATCGAATGGCCGGCCGGGAGTGACGAGGCTCGCCGGCTGATCGGGTTCCTGACCGGTGAAATGGGTGTAACCCAGATTCGCTTTCCCGATACCGCCGGCATAGGCATCAAACCCGTTTCCCGCGAAGGCACTCAAAGACTGGTGCGCAAGGCCCTGCAATACACCATCGACAATGATCGCGATTCGCTGACCCTGGTGCACAAGGGCAACATTATGAAATATACCGAGGGTGCTTTCCGCACCTGGGGCTACGAACTGGCCAAGGCGGAGTTCGGGGCCGAGGAGATTGATGGCGGCCCCTGGTGTCGCTTCAAGAACCCGAGAACCGGCAAGACCATCGTGGTCAAAGATGTCATTGCCGACGCTTTTCTGCAACAGATCCTGTTGCATCCGGAAGATTACAGTGTGATTGCCACGCTCAATCTCAACGGTGATTACATTTCCGATGCCCTGGCGGCTCAGGTGGGGGGCATAGGTATTGCGCCGGGGGCCAATCTTTCTGACAGCGTGGCCCTGTTCGAAGCCACCCATGGTACCGCGCCGGGGATGGCGGGGCAGAACAAGGCCAATCCCAGCTCGTTGATCCTGTCGGCGGAAATGATGCTGCGCCACCTGGGCTGGAGTGAGGCGGCGGACCGCGTGATCGAGGCCATGGCGGCGACCATTGCCGCCAAGACCGTGACCTACGATTTCGCCCGTGCCATGAGCGGAGCCACCCAGCTCAGCAGTTCGGAGTTCGGCGATGCCCTGATCGCCAACATGGCTTGAAGGCAACAAAAACCCCGGGGCCTTGGGGCACCGGGGTCATTCCTTTCGTTTCTTGTTCTTTACTTGTCGCTATCGTATTCAGGCCATTTCGAGTTCGCCTTCGTCGACGTCCTCGGTCATCTGGATCTTGGTGGCCTGCAGGCCACGCGGGCCCTCGACCAGCTCGAAGGCAACCTTTTGCCCTTGTTTCAGGGTTTTGTAACCATCCATCTCGATCGCGCTGAAGTGTGCGAAGATATCGGCACCCCCATCGTCAGCGGAAATGAATCCATACCCTTTAGCATTGTTAAACCACTTCACAGTTCCCGTAGCCATCGTCAAATCCCCTCCATCAATCCTAAGCCATTCCAATAGCTACCAGCCAGTGCCACGTGTCTACACACCCAGAAACATCGGCTCGACACTATAAGGAAGAAACTTTCATAACCGAAAGTGAATCCAATAGTCAAGACTTTTATTGGCCTGGATACCATGCTGTGTCGCTGTGGTCGATTCCGGGTGCTGTTTTAGTAATACTTTATGGTAAGGTGAAGTGTTGATACCGTGTCTCATGGCAGGCATCATGGCGCTGCGGGCGAACGAGAATTCTGTTGCCAGCTTGAAATAACAATACTTTACCGCCATGTAGGCCAGGGAACGGGGCAATTTTCCAGTGTTCTGCTAAGCTATTGGACGGTGATTTGTCCACCGCGAGAGAGAATCCATTAAACTTCTTGGCTATGAGTGACGATCATATTAGTGACGAAGGTGAAGCTTTACAGCTCCAGGAGGCAAAACCTGAGCTGAAGCAGCCACCGCTGTACAAGGTCGTGTTGTTGAACGACGACTATACGCCGATGGATTTCGTGGTTCATGTGCTGGAAAGCTTTTTTAAGATGAATCACGACAAGGCCACCCAAGTCATGTTGCAAGTCCATACGGAAGGAAAAGGGGTCTGTGGAGTGTTCACCCGGGAAATCGCTGAAACCAAGGTGGCCCAGGTGAATGCTTTTTCCAGAAGTCATCAACATCCCTTGTTGTGCACCATGGAACGCGCATAACAACCATGAATCAGTGATAAGGTCATGATTAGCAAAGAACTTGAATTCACTCTCAATATCGCTTTCAAAGAGGCCAGGGAAAAGCGCCACGAATTCGTGACGGTGGAGCATTTGTTGCTGGCCCTGCTGGACAATCCGGCCGCTTCCGCGGTGCTCAAGGCCTGTGGCGCCGATTTGTCCCAGTTGCGCAGCGATCTCAGTGGTTTCGTCGATGAGACCACGCCCCTGCTGATCGGCGATGAGGAGCAGGAGACACAGCCAACCCTGGGTTTCCAGCGGGTGCTGCAGCGCTCGGTGTTTCAGGTTCAGTCCTCCGGCAAGAAGGAGGTCACCGGTGCCAATGTGCTGGTGGCGATCTTCAGTGAGCAGGAGTCCCAGGCGGTCTACTATCTCAACAAGCAGAATATCACCCGGCTGGATGTGGTGAATTATATTTCTCACGGTATTTCCAAGGTGCATGGCGACGACGAGGAGCACGACACTCCGGCCGCCAGTCCTGCCGAGGAGGATGCGCCGGCGGATTCCACCGGCAAGAGCCCGCTGGAGAGTTTCGCCGTCAACCTCAATGAAAAGGCACGCTTGGGTGAGATCGATCCGCTGATCGGACGCAAGGAGGAACTGGAACGCACGGTACAGATTCTCTGTCGCCGGCGCAAGAACAATCCCTTGTTCGTGGGTGAGGCCGGCGTGGGCAAGACCGCCATCGCCGAGGGGTTGGCGAAGAAAATCGTCGATGGCGAAGTACCCGAGGTGCTGGCTGATGCCACCATCTATTCGCTGGATCTGGGGGCCTTGCTGGCGGGCACCAAGTACCGCGGTGATTTCGAAAAGCGCCTGAAGTCGCTGCTCAAGCAGTTGGAAAAGGAACCGGGTGCGATCCTGTTCATCGACGAGATCCACACCATCATCGGCGCCGGTGCCGCTTCTGGCGGGGTGATGGATGCCTCCAACCTCATCAAGCCCATGTTGGCTTCCGGCAAACTGAAATGCCTGGGGTCCACCACCTACCAGGAATACCGGGGTATCTTCGAGAAGGACCGCGCCCTGGCGCGCCGCTTCCAGAAAATCGACGTGACCGAGCCCACGGTGGAGGAAACGGTGCAGATTCTCTATGGGTTGAAGCCCAAGTTCGAAGAACACCACGATATCAAGTTCACGCGCCAGGCGCTCAAGACCGCCGCCGAGCTGGCGGCCCGTTACATCAGCGACCGCCATTTACCCGACAAGGCCATCGATGTGATCGACGAGGCCGGAGCCAGGCAACGCCTGTTGGCGCCCTCCAAGCGCAAGAAGACCATTGGCGTGGGCGATATCGAGAACATCGTGGCATCCATTGCGCGGATTCCGCCGAAAACTGTGTCCCGTTCCGACAAGGAGGTTCTGCAACATCTGGAACGCAACCTGAAGATGAGCGTATTCGGCCAGGACGAGGCCATAGACAGCCTGGCGACCGCGATCAAGTTGTCACGTTCCGGTCTGGGTAACGAGCAGAAGCCCATTGGTTCCTTCCTGTTCACCGGCCCCACCGGGGTGGGCAAGACCGAGGTCACCCGGCAACTCGCCATGGCCCTGGGTATCGAACTGGTTCGCTTCGACATGTCGGAATACATGGAGCGTCATACCGTCTCGCGCCTGATCGGCGCGCCTCCGGGCTATGTGGGTTACGACGAGGGTGGCCTGCTCACCGAGGCCATCAACAAGCATCCCCATGCCGTGCTGTTGCTCGATGAGATCGAAAAAGCGCATCCCGATGTCTATAACCTGTTGCTGCAGGTGATGGATCATGGCTCGCTGACCGACACCAACGGTCGCAAGACCGATTTCCGCAACGTCATCCTGGTGATGACCACCAATACCGGTGCCCAGGAGATCAGCCGGCCCTCTATCGGCTTCACTGAACAGGATCATTCCAGCGACGGCGCCGAGGCACTCAAACGCACCTTTACGCCGGAGTTTCGCAATCGCCTGGATGCCATCATCCAGTTCAAGCCGCTGGATAGCGAAACCATCGGCCACGTGGTGGACAAGTTCCTGATGGAGCTGGAGGTCCAGTTGGAGGCCAAGGGTGTGCGCATGGAAGTGACGCCGCAGGCCCGTCAATGGCTGGCAACCCATGGCTACGACAAGACCATGGGCGCACGCCCCATGGCGCGCCTTATCCAGGAGCACATCAAGAAACCGCTGGCCAACGAGTTGCTGTTTGGCGAACTGGCCAATGGGGGCCTGGTGAGGGTGGAAGAGCAGGACGGTGAGTTGAGTTACCGTGTGTTACGCGAGGAAACGGTGTCCTGAGAAGTGCAGGGTATGCGCTTGCTGTGAAAAAGCCGACCTTGTGTCGGCTTTTTCGTTTATAAGCGCCTGTTATTTTGCGCGGTAGACGATGCGCCCCTTGGACAGGTCGTAGGGTGTCAACTGCACCGTGACCTTGTCACCGGTCAGGATACGGATGTAGTTCTTGCGCATCTTACCGGAGATGTGGGCGGTGACCACGTGACCATTCTCCAACTGGACCCGAAACATCGTGTTGGGAAGGGTTTCGATCACCGTCCCTTCCATTTCGATATTTTCTTCTTTCGCCATAAGTGTTCAGAACCACCTGTTGATTTTGTCCATCCACGGCAGGGCGTGCCAAGATCGGCCATCCCGCGGTGCTTCAAAAGGGCGTGATTATACCCTTGTGCCGGGTATATCTCTAGGGCTATTTCCCGCTCTTTTATTTGGGGATCAGGCACCGTTTATGCAAGTGTTTTCCGGCGTGTTTTTCAGTCGGGAGGATACATGAAGCACCGTATTCTGCATATCACCAACCTGCCCAGCGTTTGTCGCAGCCTGCAAGCGGCGGATATTGGCGGTGATACTCTTGCCTGGCAGGACCTGCTCTACCAGGGGCCCCTGCTGGCCTTGCCCCTGGACGAGCTGGCGGCGCGGCGGTCAGCCTATTTCGCTAGCCAGGGCTGGGGAGCAAGAGGCAGGATTCTGGCGTTGTTTGAAAGGCGAAATGAACAATTGCGCGCTTTTCGTGCCTATGATGAAGTAGTGCTGTGGTTCGATCATGACCTGCTCGACCAGCTGCAGTTGCTACAGCTGCTCAACTGGTTCTCCCAACAGACTCTGGGCAGGACCCGTCTGACGCTCATCACCCTGGATCACTATCCCGGAATCTATCGCTTTACCGGCCTGGAAGTGCTCAAACCCGCGCAACTGCGCAATTTGCCGGCCAAGCGCCTGGAGGTGTCGCTCAACCAGTTCGAGCTGGCGCGCCGGGCCTGGGAGGCAGTGACGGCCAGCGATCCGGCCCGGTTGCAGGTTTTCGGCTGGCCCGACATGTCTTCCTTGCCCTATCTCAAGGATGCCTTGAGCCGGCTGCAGGAAGAATATCCTTCCCGTCAGGACGGTCTTTCGCGCAGCGAACGCCAGATCCTGCGAGCCGTGTACGCCGGTGCATGTTATCCGCGGCATATCTATGCCACGGCACAGCGCATGGAGGACCGTCCCTTCATGAGCGAAAAGGCGTTTCGTTTCCTGTTGCGCAAGCTGTTGCGTGACCGCGAGCCCTGTATTCGGGTGAAAAAGGGTGACAGGGTGGATGATATCGAAGCCGAAGCATTCTATTATCAGAATATCGTGATCACTGCCGCTGGTTTCAAGGTGTTGGCGGAAGACCGTGACTACGTGTTCATGAACGGCGTCGACCGCTGGGTGGGTGGGGTACACATCAGTGATGCCTGTATCTGGCGGCGTAACCGCCACAACAAGGCCATAAAGCGAACCTATGCCTGAAAAACCACAAGCCACATTGGCAACACCGCAGGCGGTACTGAACACCTGGTTCTCCGAGTATGCGAGGCCGCTGTGGTTCAGATCCACCGCGGCCTTCGATCGCGAGCTGAAGCAGCGTTTCGGTGCCACGGTGGAGGCTGCGCTTGCCGGCGGTCTGCGGCACTGGGCCGATACGCCAACGGGCGCTCTGGCCCTGGTCATCGTCTTGGATCAATTGCCCCTCAACATCTATCGCGGCCGTGCACGAGCCTTTGCCGGTGAAGCCATGGCGCGGGAGATCGCGGCCCGGGCCATCGAACGCGGGTACCATAGCGGCTTGAGCCAGGAGCAAAAGGTCTTTCTCTATCTGCCTTTCATGCATAGTGAAAACCTGGACGACCAAGATCGCGCCGTGGCCTTGTTCCAGGCGGCCGGTCTGCAGGAAAATCTTCGCTATGCCCATCATCATCGTGATATCGTACGACGCTTCGGTCGCTTTCCTCACCGCAATGCCATTCTCGGGCGGGAAAGTACCCCGCAGGAACTGGAATACCTGAATTCACCCGAGGCCTTTACCGGTTGAATACGACATGAAACCCATACGCATTTTTCGACACGTGGACTGCGAGGGTCCCGGCTATCTGCTGGATGTACTGGCGCGTCACGGTCTGACCTATGAGCTGGTTCGCGTGGACCAGGGAGAGGCGGTGCCTCCGCGCATCGACGATGTGGCTGGCCTGGTGTTCATGGGCGGCGGCATGAGTGCCAACGATGAACTGCCCTGGATCGATCAGGAACTGGCGTTGATTCGCCGTGCCATCGAGGCCGAGGTACCGGTATTGGGGCATTGTCTCGGTGGACAGTTGATGAGCAAGGCTCTGGGGGGAGAAGTGGTGGCCAACCCGGTACGGGAAATCGGTTGGTTGGAGGTGCAGGCCGCCGATACCGCGCTGGCTGCTGAATGGTTGCCGGTGCGGAGTGGGTCTTTCGAGGCCTTCCACTGGCATGGCGAGCGCTTTTCCATCCCGGAGGGAGGCCGCCTGATCCTGTCCAGTGAACACTGCCGGGAGCAGGCTTTCGTGATCGGCAATTCGCTGGCCATGCAATGCCATGTGGAGATGACGGAAGCTCTGGTGCGGGAATGGGTCGCGCGCTTTGCCGACCAATTGGACGACGGGGCGCCAACGGTCCAGTCGAAGGACCTGATATTGCAAGGACTGCGCGAACGGATACGCCATCTGCAAGCCGTTGCGGATGTGATCTACGCCCGTTGGCTGCGCCCCATACTGGCGCAACAGCGATGAACGACTCAAGCCTGCCCACCCGGGCGACGATAAGGGGGGCGAGGCTTGTACAAACCCGACAATCAGCTTTGGAGAAATGACCTATGTCCTTTACAAATAAGAAATTGCTCAAAACTCTCGTGACGGCCTGCGCTCTGGGCGTGGCAGCCCCCATGGCCGTGGCCGATGGGGACTGGGGTGGTGGCATGAAGAAAGATCATCACATGATGAAGGGTCACCATGCCAAGATGGGCAAGTCCTGGGATGGCGCCAAGGGTGGCGAATGGTCCATGGGTGAAGGCCACATGACAGCGCGTCTGCGCGCGGTGTGGAATCTGGACCTGTCGCCGGAACAGCGAGCCAAGATCCGCAAGATCCAGCGTGAGCTGCGCAAGAAGCACTGGGCCCTGGAAGACAAGATCGAAGACGTTTCCGACAAACTGTTCGAGCTCTACCGGGCCCCCGAGCGCGATGCCAAGGCCATTGGCAAGGTCTATGGGCAGATCTTCGACTATCGTCGCCAGATGATCGAGCTGGCCATCGAGGCGGGCAATGAGGTGGGCAGGGTGCTCACCCCCGAACAGCGCAGGCAATGGATGATGATGTTGCCGCATCCCAAGTGGGGTGCCGGCTGGGGCCAGTGAACCAGAAGCGCCAAGCAGTGAAAAGAACCCGGTGGTCCGCCACCGGGTTTTTTGTTGTCAATTCTTGGGATATTTCATATCGTTTTGATAATATAGCATATTTCGACATACAGATCCCGTCTTTCCTCGATCGCAGCCAAATTCGGCCAAATAGGGTAGAATTGGCGCCCTGTTTGTTTTCGTAATCGATGCGAGGTGCCCCGTGTTAGAGAGTTATCAACAGCATGTCGAAGAGCGCGCCGCCCAGGGCTTGCCCCCCTTGCCGCTGGACGCCCGGCAGACCGCCGAACTGGTGGAGTTGTTGAAGCAGCCCGAGGGCCACGATGGCGACATGTTGCTGGAACTGCTGAGCCAGCGGGTTCCGGCGGGCGTCGACGATGCCGCCTATGTCAAGGCCGCCTTTCTGGCCGATCTCGCCCGGGGCAAGGCCCGCTCGCCGTTGCTCGACCGCAGGCGCGCCACCGAGCTGCTGGGAACCATGCTGGGTGGCTACAACATTGCACCGCTGATCGAGCTGCTGGACGACGAGGCGCTGGCGCCCACCGCTGCCAGGGCGCTTTCCAACACTTTGCTGATGTTCGATGCCTACCACGATGTGCTCGACAAGGCCAAGGCGGGCAACGCCTTCGCCCGCCAGGTGGCCGACTCCTGGGCTGCGGCAGAGTGGTTCACCCGTCGGCCCGAGCTGCCGGCGGAAATCCGAGTCGTGGTGTTCAAGGTGGAGGGCGAGACCAATACCGATGATCTCTCGCCGGCCTCCGAGGCCTGGAGTCGTCCCGATATTCCCCTGCACGCCAAGGCGATGTTGATGAACCGCATGCCCGATGCACTGGACAAGATCGAACAGCTCAAGGCCAAAGGCTTGCCGCTGGCCTACGTGGGCGATGTGGTGGGCACCGGCTCCTCGCGCAAATCGGCCATCAACTCGGTTCTCTGGCACATGGGACACGATATCCCTTACGTGCCCAACAAGCGTCAGGGAGGCGTAATCCTGGGTGGCAAGATCGCTCCCATCTTCTTCAACACCGCCGAGGACTCCGGCGCCCTGCCCATCGAGTGCGATGTCTCCAGACTCAACATGGGCGATGTTATCACCATCAAGCCCTATGACGGCGTGATCGAGAACGAAGCCGGCGAAGTGATCTCCACCTTCGACCTCAAACCCTCGACCCTGCCCGACGAGATTCGTGCCGGCGGCCGCATTCCGCTCATCATCGGCCGCTCGCTGACCGACAAGACCCGCGAGGCCCTGGGCCTGCCACCCTCGGAGGTCTTTCTGCGTCCCGAGCCTCCCGTGGAGAGCGACAAGGGCTACACCCTGGCACAGAAGATCGTCGGCCGTGCCTGCGGCGTCGAGGGGATCCGCCCCGGTACCTACTGCGAGCCGCGCATGACCACCGTCGGCTCCCAGGACACCACCGGCGCCATGACCCGCGACGAACTGAAAGAGCTGGCCTGCCTCGGCTTCTCCGCCGATCTGGTGATGCAGAGCTTCTGCCACACCGCCGCCTACCCCAAGCCGGTGGATATCAAGCTCCAGCACGAGCTGCCCGAATTCATCCAGAACCGCGGTGGCGTGGCGCTGCGCCCCGGCGATGGCGTCATCCATAGCTGGCTCAACCGCATGATCCTGCCCGACACCGTCGGCACCGGCGGCGACTCCCACACCCGCTTCCCCATGGGCATCAGCTTTCCCGCCGGCTCCGGCCTGGTGGCCTTTGCCGCCGCCCTGGGAGTGATGCCGCTGGACATGCCCGAATCGGTGCTGGTGCGTTTCACTGGCGAGATGCAGCCCGGCATCACCCTGCGCGACCTGGTCAACGCCATCCCCTACGCCGCTATCCAGCAAGGGCTGCTGACGGTGGAGAAGGCGGGCAAGAAGAATATCTTCTCCGGCCGGGTGCTGGAGATCGAGGGGCTGGAGCACCTCAAGGTGGAACAGGCCTTCGAGCTGTCGGATGCCTCGGCCGAGCGCTCCGCCAACGGCTGCACTGTCAAGCTCGACAAGGAACCCATCATCGAATTCCTCAACTCCAATATCACCCTGCTCAAATGGATGATCGCCAACGGCTACGAGGACAAGCGCACCCTGGCGCGGCGTATCGAGGCGATGGAGAAGTGGCTGGAGAAGCCCGAGCTGCTGGAGGCCGACAGCGACGCCGAGTACGCCGCCGTGATCGAGATCGACATGAACGAAATCAGGGAGCCCATCGTCGCCTGCCCCAACGACCCGGACGACGTGAAGCTGCTCTCCGAGGTGGCCGGCGACAAAATCGACGAGGTCTTCATCGGCTCCTGCATGACCAACATCGGTCACTACCGCGCCGCCGGCAAGGTACTGGAGAAGTTTGGCGGCGCCGTACCCACGCGCCTGTGGATTGCGCCGCCTACCAGGATGGACGAACACCAGCTCATCGAGGAGGGCTATTACAGCATCTTCGGCCGCGCCGGCGCCCGCACCGAGATGCCCGGCTGCTCGCTCTGCATGGGCAACCAGGCCCGGGTGCGCGATGGTGCCACCGTCATGTCCACCTCCACCCGCAATTTCCCCAACCGTCTGGGCAAGGATGCCAACGTCTACCTCGGCTCGGCCGAACTGGCCGCCGTCTGCGCCCAACTGGGCAAGATCCCCAGCGTGGAGGAATACATGGAAGCGGTGCATATGCTCGATCCCCTGGCCGACGACATCTACCGTTACCTCAATTTCAACGAAATCGAGGAATACCAGAGAGTGGCGGCCAAGGTGATACCCATTGCCGCCGCCTGAAAAATAGGTTGAACGGAGGAGCGTGGACGACACATGATACGCCTATTGTTGGGCCTGGTTTCACTGCTGATCATTTTTGCCATCCTGCTGCCGGTGGTGATGGACAAGCCCGAGCACATGAAAACCGACTGGGAACGCATCCGTGAGCAATTGGGTCCCTACGCCTTCAATACGCCCAAGGAGATCGAGCTGTTGCTGCGCAGGCAGAGTGTTGACCAGAAGACCCGGGAGCGCATCGAGCGTTTGATTCTCAAGACCAACGAGGAATTCTTGCCTCGCACGCCGCGTATTCCCGACACCGTGGATAACGTCATGCGTGCCTTGCGCAAGTATCTTCCCGATTACGATTTCGGCGAGCCGGTGGTGGAGGAGGCTAGTTATTTCCACTGGTTGAGCCCCAACACCAAGTGGTTCGTCTCGTCCATCGAGACCACGCGGGGGCACTTTTCCTTCTGGGAAAAGCGCATGGATGTCAGTCAACTGATCAACGACTGATCGGCGAGAGCGGGGCCGCCCATGGATATCACTTTTCTCGGCGGCACCGAAACCGTCACCGGTTCCAAGTTCCTGCTGCACAGCGGCGATACCCGGGTGCTGGTGGACTGTGGTCTTTTTCAGGGGTTCAAGTGGTTGCGCCGGCGCAACTGGCAGCCTTTGCCGCTGGATATCCACGATCTCGATGCGGTAGTGCTCACCCATGCCCACATCGACCATTCGGGCTATCTGCCGGCACTCTATGAACAGGGTTATCGTGGTCCGGTGTATACCCACCATGCCAGCAAGGCGTTGTGTGCCATTCTGTTGCCGGACAGCGGTCATCTGCAGGAGGAAGATGCTCGCTACTATGCCCGTCATCACCTGAGCAAGCACGCCCATCCACGTCCCTTGTACGATCGAACCACCGCCGAGCGTTGCCTGGAGTTGTTCCAGGGCGTGGATTTTGGTGAGCGCTTCCAGGTGGGTGAGATAGATTTCCATCTGCAACATGCGGGGCATATCCTGGGGGCTGGCAGCGTGATCGCCGAGCTGGAGGGCAGGCGCGTGGGGTTTTCCGGCGACGTGGGCAGGCCCCACGATATTTTGATGAAACCCCCCAAGCCTCTGCCCGAGCTGGACCTGTTGCTGTTGGAGTCCACTTATGGCAATCGGTTGCATGAACACGACGATCCCTTCGAGCAACTGACCAGAGTGGTCAATGATTGTCTGAGGCGGGGCGGGGTGTTGCTGATTCCCAGTTTTGCCGTGGGCCGCGCCCAGACCCTGCAGTACATGTTGACGGAATTGATGGCCAGTGGGCGTATCCCCCACTTGCCAATGTATCTCGACAGCCCCATGGCCATCGGCGTGTCCGACATCTATTGTCGTTACAACGACCTGCACCGCCTGGATCGGCGACAATGCCACGCCCTGTGTGAATCCACCACCTATGTTCGCAGCGTGGAGGAATCCAAGGCCCTGGCGGAGCAGAACTACCCGCATATCATCATCGCGGGCAGCGGCATGGCCACCGGCGGGCGTATTCTGCATCATTTCAAGCGCCTGTTGCCGGACAAGCGCACCACGGTGTTGTTCACCGGTTTCCAGGTGGGCGGCACCCGTGGCGCCAAGATGCTGGCGGGGGCCGACAGTGTCAAGATCCATGGGCAGTGGATTCCGGTGAAGGCGAGACTGGAAATGATCACCGGCCTGTCCGGGCATGGCGATTACCGCGACATCCAGCAATGGCTGGAGCGCAGCCGTTTGCATCGCCACACGCCCATTCAGTTGATCCATGGCGAACCCGAGGCGCTGGAAGCCATGCGTGACCATCTGCGTCGCCACACCGCCTTCGAAGTGGATGTGGCCGGCTATCGCAACATTCTTCGTTTGCCCTGAGTATTTCGCGCTATCAACCCGTCGAATGATGGGAGGCGGGCAGTATTACCCACCCTTCGGTTCCATCCCGCTTCCAACGGTTCTTCGCTGTCGTCTTTGCTTTACGGCGTCAAGAGAAAGAGCGTCGCCCGCCGGGTGGGGTCGGCTGTTCAAGAAGACATTGCGTAGCGACCACGAATGCCACCGTCTCTGGACTGGGAGGGAACTATTCGAGCTATGTTTCCGAGGGCGGTTTGGCCGCTTTCGGTTTTCGGGACGGGGATTTCATGCCCTCGTCGAGGGTGTAGATGAAGGCCAGCACCTCGGCCACCGCACGGTAGAGGCTGACCGGGATGGCCTGATCCAGTTCCAGGCGGGACAACAGGCGCACCAGGTCGGCATCCTGGTAGAGGGGCACGCCATGTTCTTCGGCGATCTCGATAATGCGCCGGGCCAGCTCTCCTTCGCCCTTGGCCACCACCCGCGGCGCACTGGCGCCGCCTTCGTATTGCAGGGCTACGGCACGGGTTTCCCCGGTGTCTTGTGAGTCGTTCTTGTTCATGCCTCGAGATCCAGCAGTGGCGGTTTGTCGGCATCGTCAGGGCGCGGCGTATCGGCTGGAGCTTGGCCTTGCAACAGACTGACTCGCTCGGCCTTGAGCCCGGTACGAGCGAGTCCCTGTTCCAGCTCTGGCAGATGTTCGCGGGCGGCGGCGAGGGTGGCTTCGTGCTCGGCCCAGATGACCACACTTACCTGCTCCCCAAGCAGGGTGAGGCGGGCAGAAACGGGACCGGCATGTTCCAGTTCCAGGCGCAGGGTGACTACCAACGGGGCCTGTTGTTCCCCGCCACTGTTGCCCGTGTCATCGCGTTCGATGCGCAGGCGCAGTAGTTCGATCTTGTCGCCCTGGCGCAGGGGAAGTTCCAGTGACCACAGCAGGCGACCGCTTTCCTGTTCTACCAGGGCGTTGAGTTGCTGGGTCTGGATGCGGCTTGTGGCGGCCTCCGCATGACGCAGCAGTTCGCCCAGTTGTTGCAGCGGCGATGGGGTTTTTAGGCCCGCATCGCCACGCGTGGTTTCGACTGTCCGCGCAGGCTGAGATGCGGGTGGGGATAGTAGAAGTTTTTCCAGCTCGCTGCGCAAGGCGAGCAGATGACTCACCAGCCCCTGGCTGGCGGATGTGGGCTGGGCCAATGGGGGCTGGTTGAGCAGCGTGTTGGCAAGATTGAACAGGCTATGCAGCAGGGTGAGAATGCGGTCCCGCTCCGGCCCACTGCCGGCTGCGGTGATACCGGGACTCTCCATCACCAGCATGGCCAGTTGCCGGAACTGTGTGAGCTGGCTGTTCAACTTGGGCTGTATGGCCGTGCGTTCCAGCAGCCGGGGCAGAGCATCGCTTTGTAGCAGGTTCTGCAATTGCTGGCGGATCTCGGGTAGGCGATTCTGTATCTGTCGGGTTTCAGGGTGGGGCAGCTCGCGCTGTTGCTCGAGCCGGATGATTTGCAGGCGCAAGGCGTGTTGCAGTTGTAACAGCCCGGCCTTGAGATCTTCCCGTGGAGAGCTGGCCGGGGAGCCTTGCAGGCCCTGGCGCAGGCGTGATTCCAGCGACAGGCCGGAATTTTCCAATGCCTGCTTCAAGCCTTGGGGAGTTTGTAGCTGCTGACGCTCGGGCAGGCGCTCGAACAGTTGCCGGGTGATGTTTTGCAGGACAGCCGGCAGGGAAGAAGCCGGGGTCTGTGCGGCAGGCCGGAGCAGGCGAAGGATCGGGTTCAACGCCTGGTCCAGCGCCACCTGTCGTGGCAGATGTTGCCGCAGGGCCTGAGTCAGCACGGCCTGGTCGATGCTCTTCTGGGTGAGTTGCAGAACCACCTGCCGATCGCTTTTCTGTACCTGCAATTCCAGCTTCTGCCCTGCCAGCAGGGTCAGGGCGGTACGGGCCTGCAGCAGGGCTTGGTCGATCTGCAGGGTGACCTGGCCATTGGCTACGGTGATCACGCTGGCGTTGAGGATTTGTCCCGGATTAAGCATCAGCGTCTTGTCACCCGTTGCCGTGGTGTTGGTGACCAGCAGCTGGGGAACGGGGGGAGAGGTGGTGACTTGCATGGTTTCAATCGCCCTGGGCACGCTGAAGCATTTCCCGGGCGTGTTCGCGGGTGCGCGGGGTGATCTCGCTGCCCCCGATCATGCGGGCGATTTCGTCGCTGCGGGCGTCGGCCTCCAAGTTCTCGATGTGCGTGAGCACCCGGTCTGCGTCGATCTGTTTTACGACCCGCAGATGGGCGTGGCCCTGGGCGGCCACCTGGGCCTGGTGGGTGATGCAGAGAATCTGGCGTTCCGTCGCCAGTTGGCGCAGCAGGCGGCCGACGGTTTCCGCCACCTGGCCGCCTATGCCCACGTCCACTTCGTCGAATACCAAGGTGGGGATGTGGGCCAGTTGTGAGGTGACCACCTGGGTGGCCAGGCTGATGCGCGAAAGCTCGCCGCCGGAAGCGATCTTGCCCAGGGGACGTGGTGTCTGGCCGGGATGGGTGGCCACCAGGAAAGTGACGCTTTCCAGGCCGTGAGCCCGGGGCTGCTCGTGGGGGCTGAGTTCGATGTGCAACTCGGCATGGGGCATGCCGAGTTGTGGGAGCAGCCTACTGATGGCCTGACCCAGCGCCTTGGCGGCTTGTTGTCGCTTCACGCTCAGCCGGCTGGCCAGTTCCTGGTAGCGTTGTTGGTGTTGACGCAGGGTTTCGGACATGGTGTCGAGGTCGTGCTGGGCAGTATCGAGGCTGTTCAGTTCCTCGCGCAGGCGCTGGTGGACCGCAGGCAGTTCACCTGGCTCGCAGCGGTGCTTGCGAGCCAGGTCGGCCAGTTCGCCCATACGGCGTTCCAGATGTTCCAGGCGACCGGGTTCTACCTCGTCGTGGGCACTCAGACGACGCAGTTCCAGGGCGGCTTCTTCCAGTTCGATGGCGGCACTGCCCAGCAACTTGGCGATGTCGCCCAGCTCGCCACGGTAGCGGGCGTTTTCATCGAGGCTTTGTACGAGACTTTGCAGACGGGGGAGCAGTGCGTGTTCGTGTTCGTAGAGTTCTCCCAGGGCATGCTGGAGGGTGGCATTGATTTCTTCGGCATGGGCCAGTTGCCGGTGTTCCTTCTCCAGGTTTTGCCATTCGTCGGGCTGAGGGGCGCAGTTTTCCAGTTCCTCGATCTGGAAACGCAGGAAGTCGCGGCGGCTTTCGCGCTCGTGCTCGCTTGCGCGCAAGCGTTGCCAGTTTTGTTGCGTCTGTTGCCATTGGCGAAAGGCAGCCTCCACCTCCCGGCTCAGTGCCTGGTGACCGCCGAAGCCGTCCAGCAGGCGGCGTTGTTCATCGCCCCGCAAGAGGGATTGATGTTGGTGCTGGCCGAAGATGTCCACCAGTTGTTCGGCCAGTCCACGCAACAGTTGCAGGGGGACCGGGCGTCCGTTGATATAGGCCTTGGAACCGCCACTGGCGGCTAGGGTACGGCGCAGGATGCAGTCGTCGCCATCGTCCAGTTCGTGCTGGGCGAGCCAGGCGCGCACGGGGCTGTGCCGGGGGAGCAGGAAGCTGGCGACGATTTCGGCCCGCTCGCGACCCTGGCGCACCACGGAACTGTCGGCACGGTTGCCCAGCGCCAGCCCCAAGGCGTCGATGGCAATGGACTTGCCGGCTCCGGTTTCGCCGGTGAGCACGCTCATGCCCGGGCCGAACTCCAGCGCCAGATGGTCGATGATGGCGAAATCGCGTATGTGCAGTTCGCTCAGCATGTCTTCAGAGTTTTTCTCCCCAGCGCAGCTTGCGGCGCAGGATCTCGAAATAGTTGTAGTCTTCGGGGTGTAGCAGGCGAATGGTCTTGTCGTAGCGCTGGATCAGCACCCGGTCGTTGGCGATGAGACCGAGATTGATCTGGCCGTCACAGGTCACCTGGGAGCGGGCATGGCCGGATTCGCTGATGACGATCTCGATCCGGCTGTCACCGGAGACGCACAGGGGACGCAGGCTCAGGGTGTGAGGACAAATGGGCACCATGACGATGGCATTGAGACTGGACTGCAGGATGGGGCCACCGCCGGACAGGGCATAGGCCGTGGAGCCCGTGGGCGTGGCGATAATGAGGCCGTCGGAGCGCTGGCTGTTGACGAAGGCGCCGTCGATGAAGGTCTCGAACTCCAGCATGCGGGCTTCTTCCCATTTGTGTACCACCACATCGTTGAAGGCGATGTTTTCGCTGAGAATGACGTCATCGCGCAAGATTTGCATGCGCAGCAGCAGGCGTTCCTCGCACTGGTAGCGTCCGGCGAGGATTTCGCCCAGTTTTTCGGTGAACTGGTCGGCATGGATGTCGGTGAGGAAACCCAGTCGGCCCCTGTTGATGCCCACCAGGGGAACGTCATAGGGTGCCAGGGAGCGGGCGGCATTGAGCAGGGTGCCGTCGCCACCCATGACGATGGCCAGATCACATTCACGGCCAATCTGTTCGCGCTCGATGACCTCTACATGTTCGATGCTCAGCCCGTTGTGGGTGCCCCGGTCGAGTACCACCCGGCGCCCCTGTTGCTGTAAATAGTCCGCCACGGCCTGCAGGTGGGCGCCCAGTTCGCTATCGGCGTATTTGCCGATCAGGGCGATGGTGGCAAAGGAGTTTTTCATACAAAGCCTTGTGTAACAATAAGTTATGCTCCTGTGGCAGGCGCCTTGCTTGACACTGGCCGGGCGAGCTGATAGCGTGCCTCCAGCACTCTTGACTCAAGAGTGCCAATTCACTCCAGGTAGTAATGATCAGCGCTAATTGTGACCAAAAACCGACGAAGTTCAAAGCAGAGTTTGCAGCAGGAGGCCGAGCTCAACGACCGTTCCTTGCGCTTGCTCAAGAGCTTGGTGACCCAGTATATCGCCGAGGGTCAGCCAGTGGGTTCCAAGCGCCTGGCCCAGGTCTCCGGCCTGGACCTGAGTCCTGCCTCCATCCGCAACATCATGGCCGACCTGGAGCGCCGGGGCCTGATCGTGTCGCCGCACACCTCTGCCGGCCGGGTGCCCACGGAGAAGGCCTATCGCTTGTTCGTCAACAAGCTGATCCGGATCGAAAAGCTCACGCCCTCGCTGGTGGAACGCCTGAAGCAGGAATTGCGCCTGGAAGAAAGTACCCAAACCCTGATGAGCGCGGCCAGCGACCTGCTGTCGAATCTCACCCACATGGCCAGTATCGTCATGTTGCCCAAGCGCGATCATCTGGCATTGCATCGTATCGAGTTTTTCCCTTTGTCGGAGAACCGGGTGCTTGCCGTGCTGGTGTTCAATGATGCGGAAGTGGAGAATCGCATCTTCCACACTACCAAGACCTATAGCGAGGCGGAATTGCAGCAGGCGGCCAACTTTCTCAACGAGGCTATCGGCGGCCATGACGTGCAGACCGTGCGGCACAGACTGTTGAAGGATATTCGCCAGGCGCGCCAGGAGGTGAACGAGTTTTTCGGGGTGTTGCTGGAGATGACGGAAAAATTGTTCGACGATGCCGCCGGCCACGATTATCTGATGGCAGGGAAGAGTCATCTGCTCAAGCTGGCCGAAGAGACCGATTTGCAGCGCATGCGCCAATTGTTCGAAGCCTTCGAGCGCAAACAGGACATTCTGGAATTGCTGGACCAATGCTTGCTCGCACAGAGTACCCAGGTGTTCATCGGTTCCGAATCGGGCCTGGCCGATTGCAGCGTGGTCAGCGCACCCTATGGTGTGGATGGCGAGGTGCTGGGCGTGCTCGGCGTGGTGGGACCCACGCGCATGGACTATGAAAAGGTGATTCCGGTGGTGGACGTGACCGCCAAGCTGCTCGGTTCGGCCTTGCAATTGAAACAATAGACCCCATTTATACCCAGGTATCGAAAACCAAGCTGAGAATGAATATCGGGAGAGCATAATGAGCCAAGACCAGGCCAACGAAACCGAACACACCCACACCCAGGAAGATCCAGCATCATCGACTACCGCGGCGGACGAAAGCGGGCAGCGCTTGGCCGAACTGGAGGCCGAGCTGGCGGCCGCCAAGGCCAAGGCGGAGGAGAACTGGAACCTGGCGCTGCGCGCCAAGGCCGAGGCTGAGAACACCAAGCGCCGGGCTGAGATCGATGTGGCCAATGCGCACAAATATGCCCTGGAGAAATTTATCGAGGGGCTGCTGCCGGTGATCGACAGCATTGAGCTGGGCCTGGAAGCCGTGTCGGGCGAAGACGCTGATATCGCCAAGTTCCGCGAGGGCAGCGAATTGACCCTGAAGCTGATGAAGGCTGTGCTGGAACGTCACAATATCGAGCAGATCGATCCACAGGGAGAGAAGTTCGACCCTGTCTGCCACCAGGCCATGAGCATGCAGGAGAGCCATGAGGCCGAGCCCAACACGGTGCTCAAGGTAATGCAGAAGGGATATCGTCTCAACGACCGGGTGATTCGCCCGGCCATGGTCATCGTATCCAAGGCCGCCAGCCCGCCGCCCCAGGACACGAGCATAGACGAAATGGCCTGATGGCGCGATTGGGTTCGAAAAGGCTTGAATTTGCCGAAATCAACCCAATATTTCCCCACAACAATCATTCGGCAACGAATTTGAATCACAGACTGACATAACGGAGAACATTCATGGGCAAGATTATCGGTATCGACTTGGGTACGACCAACTCATGCGTCGCGGTGATGGAAGGGGACACTCCCAAGGTCATCGAGAACAGCGAGGGTGAGCGCACCACGCCGTCGGTGGTGGCCTTCACCGACGACGGTGAAATCCTGGTGGGACAGCCGGCCAAGCGTCAGGCGGTCACCAACCCGGCCAACACCTTTTTTGCGGTCAAGCGCCTGATTGGACGGCGCTTCGAGGAAGACGTGGTGCAGCGCGACATCGACCTGGTGCCCTACAAGATCATCAAGGCCGACAACGGCGATGCCTGGGTCGAGGCCCAGGGCAAGAAAATGGCGCCGCCGGAGATTTCTGCCCGCGTGTTGATGAAGATGAAGAAGACCGCCGAGGACTACCTGGGTGAGCCGGTGAGCGAGGCGGTGATCACGGTTCCGGCCTATTTCAACGATTCCCAGCGCCAGGCTACCAAGGACGCGGGCAAGATCGCCGGCCTGGATGTGAAGCGCATCATCAACGAACCCACGGCTGCGGCCCTGGCCTATGGCATGGACAAGTCCCGCGGCGACAAGAAAATCGCCGTGTTCGACCTCGGTGGTGGTACCTTCGATATTTCCATCATCGAAATCGCCGAAGTGGAAGGCGAGCACCAGTTCGAAGTGCTGGCCACCAATGGTGATACCTTCCTCGGCGGCGAGGACTTCGATACCCGCCTGATCGACTACCTGGCCGAGGAATTCAAGAAGGACACCGGTGTCGATCTGCACAACGATCCGCTGGCCCTGCAGCGACTCAAGGAAGCGGCCGAGCGGGCCAAGATCGAGCTGTCGTCCAGCCAGCAGACTGAGGTCAACCTGCCTTATATCACCGCCGATGCCAGCGGACCCAAGCACCTCAACATCAAGGTCACCCGGGCCAAGCTGGAGTCTTTGGTGGAGGACCTCATCGAGCGCACCATGGAACCGTGCAAAGTTGCGCTCAAGGATGCCGGGCTCAGTGTATCCGATATCGATGACGTGATCCTGGTAGGTGGTCAGACCCGCATGCCCAAGGTACAGGAAGCGGTGAAAAACTTCTTCGGCAAGGATCCGCGCCGCGATGTCAATCCCGACGAAGCGGTGGCCATGGGTGCCGCCATCCAGGCCGGCGTACTCAGTGGCGAGGTCAAGGACGTGTTGTTGCTCGACGTGACCCCGCTGTCGTTGGGCATCGAGACCATGGGCGGCGTGATGACCAAGTTGATCGAAAAGAACACCACCATCCCGACCAAGGCGAGCCAGGTGTTCTCCACCGCCGAGGACAACCAGACAGCGGTAACGGTGCATGTTTTGCAAGGCGAGCGGGAAATGGCTTCGGCCAACAAGTCGCTGGGGCGTTTCGACCTCACCGATATTCCGCCGGCGCCGCGGGGCGTGCCGCAGATCGAGGTCACCTTCGACATCGACGCCAATGGCATACTCAACGTCTCCGCCAAGGACAAGGCCACGGGCAAGGAGCAATCCATTGTCATCAAGGCTTCCAGCGGCCTGTCCGAGGAAGAAGTGGAGCGCATGGTCAAGGATGCCGAGGCCCATGCCGAGGAAGACCGCAAGTTCCACGAACTGGTGTCGGCGCGCAACCAGGCCGACAACATGATCCATGCCACCGAGAAATCGCTCAAGGAACTGGGTGACCAGGTGGAGGCCTCAGAGAAACAAAACATCGAGAACGCCATTGCCGCCCTGCGCGAGGCCATGAAGGGCGACGACAAGGCCGACATCGAGGCCAAGACGGAGAAGCTGGCCGAATATTCCGGCAAGCTGGCCGAGCGTCTCTACGGGCAGAAGGGCGAGCAGCCCGGGGCCGCCGCATCGCAGTCTCAGCAGGCGGGTACGGGCGAGGCCGATACGGGTGCCAGCACCAACAAGGCCGACGACGATGTGGTCGATGCCGAGTTCGAGGAAGTCAAGGACGACGACAAGAAGTAAACCTCGGGCTTCACGGAACGGGCACAGGCGCGGCAACGCGCCTGTGCCTTTTTGACAAACAGGTAATCATCCATGGCGAAACGTGATTATTACGAAATCCTTGGTGTCTCGCGCAATGCGAGCAAGGATGAACTGAAGAAGGCCTATCGGCGGCTGGCGATGAAATATCATCCCGACCGTAACCAGAACGACAAGGAAGCCGAGGAAAAATTCAAGGAAGCCAAGGAAGCCTACGACGTTCTCAGCGACGAACAGAAACGCGCCGCCTACGATCAGTTCGGCCATGCCGGAGTGGACCCCACTGCGGCCGCGGGAGGTCCTGGTGCCGGTGGTTTCGGTGGTGCCAGCTTCAGCGATGTGTTCGGTGACATCTTCGGCGACATCTTCGGTGGTGGTCGCGGTGGTGGTAGCCGGGTCAATCGTGGCGCCGATCTGCGTTACAACCTCGATCTCACCCTGGAAGAAGCCGTCAGCGGCACCACGGTCAAGATTCGCGTGCCCACCCTGGTGCCCTGTGACACTTGCGGTGGCTCCGGTGCGCGCAAGGGCAGCCGTCCGGTCAAATGCAGCACCTGTGGGGGGCACGGCCAGGTGCGCATGCAACAGGGATTCTTTTCCATTCAGCAGACCTGCCCCAGTTGTCAGGGGCGGGGCGAAGTCATCTCCGATCCCTGTCCCAGTTGTCATGGCCAGGGCCGGGTGCGTGATCACAAGACCCTTTCGGCCAAGATTCCTGCCGGTGTCGATACCGGTGACCGCATCCGCCTGTCGGGTGAAGGGGAAAGCGGCGAAAACGGAGGGCCGCCAGGCGACCTCTATATTCATATCAATGTCAAGCCACATCCCATCTTCGAGCGTGACGGCAACAACCTCTATTGTGAAGTGCCGGTGAGTTTCGTCACCGCGGCTCTGGGCGGTGAGCTGGACGTGCCCACCCTCGATGGTCGCGTCAAACTCAAGATCCCTGCTGAGACCCAGAGCGGAAAGATGTTTCGCCTGCGGGGCAAAGGCGTGCAATCGGTGCGTGGCGGCACTGTGGGTGACTTGTTTTGCCGCGTGGTGGTGGAAACCCCGGTGAATCTCACCAAGCGCCAGAAAGATCTGTTGCGGGAATTCGAGGCGAGTATGAGCAACGGTGAAAAACACAGCCCCCAGACCCATTCCTGGCTCGACAAGGTGAAAAACTTCTTCGAAGAAATGAAATTCTGATTTTTCCAACACGGAGAACCGCACATGATCCGAATCGCCGTGACCGGTGCCGCCGGCCGTATGGGCCGTGCCCTGATCCAGGCCTGTGAAGAAAATGAACACGTCCAGTTGACCGCGGCCATCGATCGCCCTGGCAGCTCATTAATTGGCAGTGATGCTGGTGAATTGGCCGGGCTGGTTCGCAATGGCATCAGGTTGGTCGATGAGCTGGAAGCCGTATTGGATGACTTCGATGTGCTGATCGACTTCACCACGGTCGAAGCCACCCTGGCCAATGTGGACGTGTGCGCCTCGGCCGGCAAGCGCATGGTCATTGGCACCACGGGTTTCGATGAGCAACAGAGACAGAACATCCGTCAGGCAGCGGAACACATGGCTCTGTGCATGGCGCCCAACATGAGTGTGGGCGTCAATCTCTGTCTGAAACTACTGGACCTGGCCGCCCGCGTGTTGGGCGACAGGGTGGATATCGAAATCATAGAAGCCCACCATAGGCACAAGGTGGATGCTCCCTCGGGCACCGCCCTACGCATGGGTGAAGTGGTGGCTGAGGCCCTGGGGCGTGATCTCAAGCAATGCGCGGTCTATGGACGTGAAGGTTTCACCGGCGAGCGCGAGCGCCAGACCATCGGTTTCGAGACCATCCGGGCCGGCGATATCGTCGGTGAACACACGGTGATGTTTGCCGATATGGGTGAACGGGTGGAAATCACCCACAAGGCCTCCAGCCGGATGACCTTCGCCAACGGAGCTGTGCGGGCTGCCCAGTGGTTGATGGACAAGCCCCGGGGTTTTTTCGACATGCAGGATGTATTGGGCTTGCGCTGATCTCCGTATCCAACCCGAATGTTATATAAAATCGCTACAAATCAGAACCGAGCCTATGTTTATAGAGGATATTATTCTCCCTACATGAGCAGGTGACGAAGGATTCCGACCCGTTTTAACGGTGTTTTCCGCCAGGGCACACTTATCCGGTAGTTTCACGCAAGGCTCTGGCTAGCAGCGTTTGAGGTGCCTGGCCAAAGTCATTTTGGTTCAGGCATGGCGCGTGAGAGTTTGGCGATGAATTTCTCATCGAATTCATATGCACCCGTTTCGCGGGATTTTTTCACCATGCGCCATGTGCGTTCATAATTAGCCTGGTCATAGGCGATTATGCCTCCCCATCTATAGGCATCTCCATAGTCTGGGGCGATGCGCAGAGCATCATCTATAAGTTTGTCTGCTGTTTCATAAAGTGCGCGTGATTTTTCCGCGTCAGTCTTTTTCAGTTTGCTTGCCTGCCAGGCATTAGCTCTTGCAACATCGACATAAAACGGCGGTTTCTCCTTCGTTTCGTCTGTCATGCTCTTGTCGATTCTGCTCATGGCATCTTCGAAATAGACCAAGGCCTTTTCAGGTTTTCCTTCACCGAGCATGAGGACCCCAAAGCCCCAATAAGGTTGATAGTAGTCCGGGTCGAGCAGCCATGCCTGGTTGAATCGCATCATGGCAGTTTTTGCGTCTCCGCTGCTCATCTTCATCCATCCTGCCATGGAAAAACGCCTGGCACCTATTTCTCTGGATCCTTCAGACCTGATAATGGACTCAATAAACTTTTGGTCACTTTCCTTCTGTTTCTTGGTTTTTTGTATTTGCGGATAATATTCAGCGCCATACATTGGCAATAGATTGAGCGGTTTGTAGTGGGCGCCACTGCTTATCAGTTCTTTTGTTTTTGGAGAGACGCACGAGGTCAAGCCGATGATGAGAAAGAGGGAAAGTATGTAAATCCGGCGTCGATGTTTACTGGCTTCTTTATATTTCATTGTGTTGTCTCTCGTTATCGCGCAAACAAAACTGCCATGGGCTATAGAGAGTGAAGCCGTATCGCCATCCACGAAAGCAGTCTTTATGCTGTCTTTATACAGAATCATAGAGAAACCTGGCAAAATGTAAATACGAAAATGAATTGCCATGGACCGGTCAAGATTTGACTTGATAGCATGTCGTGCTTGTCGGCCCAGCGCTGGCGGCTTCAGTGTATTCTCCGTTACTCAGGTATTTCGAAAAGCAGACTTTTTACTCCCACCTCACCGCGCAGGCCCGATACATTTACCGTGAGGATATGAAGGCCTGCCGCCAGGCCCGAGGGGTTCCAGCGCCAGGTCAGTGGTACATAGCCTTGCTCCTGCTCGGAAACGAATTCGTGGTCGATGAAAAAACCGATTTCGTAGAGACTTTGCTGAAGCTGGGCCTTGTCGTTCGGATCGGCAATATCAACCCGGATGGGGCAGGGGCATGACAGAATGGGTTGGCCGGCGGCATTGAGGGGGTAGTCGCCGGTGAAAGCCACCGTGATGGCGGGCGAGAGATTGATGTCCTTGGGCAGGTAGTAGTGTTTTTCGATGCGCTTGCCATTGCGTTCCAGCTTGATGGCGGAAGGCGGTGGTGGTGGCGATTTATCGGCTAGCTGGCTGCGGTAGTCGCGGTAAGTGAGTCTATTGTTGCCATGGGCGATAATGGCATGTTCCGGAAGGCGGTAGGCGCGCGACATGATACTGAGTTTGCCGGTCTTGCGAATGTCGATGAGGCCATCCTGGTCATAGCCGTTCCAACGCACGATAACGCTGCCCCTGTTCTTTACCTCCCAGTTGGCCAGGGAGCGCAACATGGGACCGCCCTTGATGCCCGCACGCACCATGAGGCGGGCCGGGCTGGGCAGATTGAACTGAAGGTTTTTGTCGGGTGTGATGTGCATTTTCAGCTCTTCGATGACTTCACCGCCGGTGTTTCTGCGGTCGTAGGTGAAGCGCTCTCCCGTGCTGGTGGTCAGGATGGCAATTGGCAGATAGGCTTCATCCGGCACGACCCGGCCTTGCTCGTCCTTTCCATCCCATTGCATGTGATGAGCTTTATCGCTAGGGGTGACCTCCGAGTGAAGGCTGCGAATGAGTTCACCGTCGGGTGTGTAGATGCGTAGCTCGACTCTGCCTGCCTCAGTGGTCTTGAAGGGGATGTCAAACCGCTGGCCGTGGATGGGAGAGAATTCGTTCTTTTCGTAAGGCAGCAGACGAATAGGCAGGGTTTCCGCCGCCAGGGTGGGGAGTGGGAGCAGGAAAAAGAGCAGAATTGGGGTAAGGGTGAAATGTGTAAAAAATCTCGACGCTTTCTGCCCCGCAGGGGATGCTCAGCCCAGCAGGAAAAACAGCAGCACCAGATTGGTGATGAACAAGACGATGGCCAGGCTGCGCCAGAAGGCGGTGGGATTCCTTTCCAGCAGGGAGGCTTCTTGTTTTTTTACCAGCTCGGGGTTGGGGTGGGTGAGATCTTGCAGGAATTCCGACAACACCTTGTAGCGGCGTTCGGGATTCAGGCGCACGGCTTTTTCCAGCGCGGCATCAACCCAGGCGGGAATCTCAGGGTTGATGTGATTGATGGGGCGATAGCGTACCCGCTTGAGATTGCGCGCCGACAGCGGGCCTCCATAGGGTAGCTTGCCGCACAGCATCTCATAGGTGATGACGCCGATGGAATAGATGTCGGACAGGTGTGTGCCGGGGTAGCCAAGAAAGTATTCCGGCGCGGAATAGTCCAAGGTGCCCAGCAGGGCGCCGCGTTCGATGGGAGCGGCGATCTCCTGCATGCCGGCGATCTTGGTGGAACCGAAGTCGATGATCTTGAGGGTGCCGTGCTCGTCGAGCATGATGTTTTCCGGCTTCAGGTCCTGATGCACCATTTCCTGGCGCAACAGGGCGCGTACGCCCTTGATGAGTTGCCCGACGATCTCGCGCGCTTCTGCCAGCGGGGGGTTGGGATGGTCGTTCATCCATTGGCGCAGTGACTGTCCCTCGATGTATTCGGTAAGATAGTAGAGAAAACGTCGTGGACGCGGTGGTTCGATCACTTTGAGCACATGGGGGCTGTTGATGCGTCGTCCGGCCCATTCCTCGTGCAGGAAACCATCGATGTATTGGGGATCATCCTCGAAGTTCACCGAGGGTGTTTTCATGGCCCATTTCTGCCCGGATGCCGTGTCCAGCACCAGGTAGACCTGGGTACGCTTGCTGGCATGGATTTCCCGGATCACCTTGTAGCCGTCGATAATCTGGCCGGCCTGCAGCGGTGGCGGGAAGGGCAGCTCGGTAAGCTGTCGATAGAACTCTTCCTCGTTTTGATTGGGTAGGGATTCTATTTCACATACTTGGCAGGTCACATTGTCGTGGCTGCCATTGGCCAGGGCCTGCTTGACGATCTGGCGTGCGGCGCGGTCGGGATTGTCGCGGTACTTCTGTACCAGGGCGATCATATCCTTGGCATGCAGGTATTCATATACCCCGTCGGTGGCGAGAATGAAAATATCGCCCACCTCCAGCGGCAGGTTGCGATAGTCGATGTCGATGTTGAGATCGGCCCCCATGGCGCGGGCGAGGAAGGCCTTGCTTTCCGAGGCCCAGGTGGTGTGGTCGCGGGTAAGCCGTTCCAGTTCATTGCCGCGCAGGCGATAGATGCGTGAATCGCCCACGTGGAAGATGTGCGCGGTGGTGGATTTGAGCACCAGCACACTGAGGGTGGTGAGCATGCCTTGGCCGGTATAGTTGATACGGGCGCTTTCGCCATAGAGCCAGCGATTGAGGGCGCCGAGGATGCGCTGGCCGGAGGTTTTTACCGTCCAGGACTCCGGAGTACTGTAATAATCCAGCATAAAACCTTTGACGCAGGCCTCGCTGGCCTGGCGGCCGGCAGCGCTGCTGCTGACGCCGTCCGCCACCATGAGGGTTATGCCCTTGGTGGTGAGCAGAGGTTCTTCCGGAACCTTGATGCCGCAACAATCCTGGTTTTCGGACTTGATGCCCTTCTCGCTCAGTTGGCCGGCGCGTATGGCCAGGCTGGAGGTAGTGCCCATGGGTTCAGTGTACGTCGATCATTTGCACGGTGCCATCGGGCAGGGTTTCCACCATCGCGCCGCGAGGCTCTTCCATGAAGAAATACACCAGCACCAGGGTCAGCACGGCAGCGCCGGCAATGGTCAGGAAGAAGGCCATCGGTGATACGAAGGACAACACGGTGAGAAAGACCACTGCGCCCACATTGCCATAGGCGCCGGTCATGCCGGCAATCTGGCCGGTGAGACGACGTTTGATCAGTGGCACCATGGCAAACACCGCGCCTTCGCCGGCCTGTACGAAAAAGGAACACAGCATGGTCACGGCCACGGCCAGGAAAAGAGGCCATTGGGCGTCTATCTGGCTCATGAGAACATAGCCCAGGCTCAGGCAGGCGAGCAGGATCAGCATGGTCTTTCGTCGACCGAATTTGTCGCTGAACAAACCGCCGCTGGGGCGTGAGACCAGGTTCATGAAGGCATAGCCAGAGGCCAGCATGCCGGCCATCACAGCCGAGAGTTGGAAAGTGTCCTGGAAGAACAGGGGCAGCATGGACACCACCGCCAGCTCGGAGCCGAAGGTGACGAAATAGGCCAGGTTGAGAATAGCTACCTGCTTGAAGGAATAACGCTCGATTTCCGGCACGGGTTTCTCGAACACGTGCTTGTTGATGCGGTGTATGTGGAACAGCTGATAGAGAAAGATGAGTGCCAGGCTGCCATAGAGAGTGATGACCACGGCCTCTCCGAGCATCTCCAGGTTGCCGGGGCCCAGCTTCCAGGTGAGGATGGCCAGGGCACCGTACAGGGGCAGGTTCATGATGACGTAGAGAATGAAATCTCCCTTGCTGGTGACTTCCATGGCGCCGGTCTTCTTGGGTTTGAAATAGGTAGAGCCCTTGGGGGTGTTGCGGGCGGAAAAATAGAACACGAAGGAATATACCAGGGCGATGGCTCCCGTGGTGGCGATGGCGTAGCGCCAGCCGTTTTCGCCGCCGTAGAGCATGGCCAGGGTGGGCAGGGTCAGGGCCGCAGCGGCGGAGCCGAAATTGCCCCAGCCGCCATAGATACCCTCGGCCAGGCCCACCTCCCTGGCCGGAAACCACTCGGCAATCAGACGGATACCCACCACGAAACCAGCACCCACGAAGCCCAGCAGGAAGCGCAACAGGGCAAGTTGTTCATAGTCGTCGGCAAGGGCGAAGCCAAAACAGATCACGCTGGAAATGGAGAGCAGGGCGGCAAACATGATACGCGGACCCAGCTTGTCCACCAGCATGCCGACGATGATGCGCGCGGGGATGGTGAGAGCGACATTGAGAATGAGCAAGGCCTTGACCTCTTGATCGGTTAGGCCGAAGGTCTCGCGAATGGCTCCCAGCAGGGGAGCATGGTTGAACCACACGAAAAAACAGAGGAAGAAGGCCAGCCAAGACAAGTGCAGAATCCTGGTCTTGCCGGAAAAGGAAAGCAGCTTGAGTTTTGCGTCGGTCATCGGGACGACTCCAGGTAAAACTTTTCCAGCTCCTAGCTAAAATCGTGCCAATACATTAATTGTTTGTTTTTTAAAGTCTAATTTATCTACAGGGTGCATTTTTCAAATTGCCCGTGCCTCAAAAACGGGCCTTGTGGTCTCGCTTTTTCCGTGATGCACCAAAAAAGAGCCGGGAATGTTTGCGTCGGTATTCTTGATTCATCTGGTGCGAGTCCCGGTTTGTACGCACCAGAATAGAGCAAGCGGCGGCCAAAGGACGTCGCCAAAACGAGATCGATGCCGGATGAAATGAGATATTTCTTTTACAGTCAATATGATATGCCAATTGGTCCAAATGTTGCTTGATGGACTGGCTTTAAGACTTAGGACCCGGAGTAGGCAATGCGAGAGAAACTAGTCCTGATCGGAAATGGTATGGCCGGGGTGCGCACCATCGAAGAACTGTTGAAGATAGCGCCCGAGAAGTACGACATCACCATTTTTGGCGCTGAACCCTATGGTAACTACAACCGCATCCTGTTGTCGCCGGTGCTGGCCGGTGAAAAGACCATAGAAGAAATCATGCTCAATGACGAGCAGTGGTATCGCGACAACGGTATTCGCCTGCACAAGGGCAAGAAGGTGATCAAGATCGATCGCCGCCAGCGCAAGGTGATCGCCGAGGACGGCACCGAGGAATCCTATGATCGCCTGTTGCTGGCCACCGGCTCCAACCCGTTCATTATCCCCGTGCCAGGCAACGACCTGGAGGGCGTGATCACCTTCCGTGACATCCATGATGTGGACCGCATGTTGGAGGCCACAAGGAAACACAAACACGCGGTGGTCATCGGCGGTGGCCTGTTGGGGCTGGAAGCGGCCAATGGGCTGATGCAGCACGGCATGCATGTCACCGTGGTGCATATCACCGACACCTTGATGGAGCGCCAGTTGGACAAGGAGGCCGGTGCTCTGCTGCAGAAATCCCTGGAAGAACGCGGCATGAATTTTCTCATGTCCCATGTCACCGAGGCAATTCTCGGGGAGGAGCGTGTCAAGGGCGTGCGCTTCGCCAACGGCCTGGAGATTGCCGCCGACATCGTGGTAATGGCGGTGGGCATTCGGCCCAATATGGAACTGGCTCTCAATGCCGGCATCTATTGCGAGCGTGGCGTGGTGGTCAACGACACCATGCAGACCTATGATCCGCGCATCTACGCCGTTGGTGAATGCGTGCAACATCGCGGGGTCACCTATGGACTGGTGGCGCCTCTGTTCGAACAAGCCAAGGTGGCGGCCAATCATCTGGCCGAATACGGCATTGGCCGTTACGAGGGCTCGGTAACGTCCACCAAGCTTAAGGTGACCGGTATCGACCTGTTCTCCGCCGGCGATTTCATCGGTGACGAGACCACCGAAGAAATCGTGATGAAGGATGCCGCCCGCGGTGTCTACAAGAAAGTGGTGCTCAAGGACAATCGCGTGGTCGGCGCGGTGATGTATGGCGATACCGTGGATGGTGCCTGGTATTTCCAATTGTTGCGTGACAAGACCGATGTCAGCGATATCCGCGACCATCTGATGTTGGGGCAGGCCCACCTGGGTGACGCGGGCCATGGCGGGCAGAATGCCGCCGCGGCCATGAGTGACGACATGGAGGTTTGTGGCTGTAACGGAGTTTGCAAGGGCGATATCGTCAAGGCCATTACCGAAAAGAAACTGTTTACCCTGGACGATGTGCGCGCACACACCAAGGCATCGGCCTCGTGTGGTTCCTGTACTGGTCTGGTGGAGCAGATTCTGGCTTCCACCCTGGGCGGGGATTACTCCGCCGCTCCCCATGCCAAGCCCCTGTGCAAATGTACCGACTACACCCATGATGAGGTGCGCGCCGCCATCAAGGAGCAAAAACTCACCTCCATCCGTGCGGTGCAGAAATTCCTCGAATGGAAAACCCCCGACGGTTGTCATGTCTGCCGCCCGGCGCTCAATTACTATGTGATCGCCGCCTGGCCGGCGGAGGCCAAGGACGACCCACAGTCCCGCTTTATCAACGAGCGCGCGCATGCCAACATCCAGAAAGATGGCACTTACTCGGTGGTGCCACGTATGTGGGGAGGGCTCACTTCACCCAAGGAATTGCGCGCCATCGCCGATGTGGTGGAGAAGTTCAATATTCCCACGGTGAAAGTCACCGGTGGCCAGCGCATCGATCTTCTGGGTGTACGCAAGGAAGACTTGCCAGCGGTCTGGAAAGACCTCAACGATGCAGGCATGGTTTCCGGTCACGCCTATGGCAAGTCCTTGCGCACGGTAAAGACGTGTGTGGGTCAGGAATGGTGCCGTTTTGGAACCCAGTTCTCCATGTCCATGGGGGTGAAGCTGGAGCAGATCACCTGGGGTTCATGGATGCCGCACAAGTTCAAGATGGCGGTATCCGGTTGTCCACGCAACTGTGCTGAGGCGACCATCAAGGACTTTGGTGTGGTGGCGGTGGAATCCGGCTGGGAACTGCATGTGGGTGGCAATGGCGGCGTGAAGGTGCGCGCCACCGACCTGTTGTGCAAGGTGGCTACCGAGGAAGAGGTGATCGATCACTGCCTGGCATTCATTCAGCTCTATCGCGAAGAGGCTCATTATCTGGAACGCACCGCGCCCTGGATCGAGCGCGTGGGCCTGAGCTATGTCAAGCAGCAAATCGTGGAAAATGAAGAGCGCCGCAAGCAATTGCGCGATGCCTTCCTCGAGTCGCAGAAATACATGCAGAAGGATCCCTGGAAGGAGCGCGCCAGTGAGGGCGTGGAGAAACATGAGTTCGTACCAATCAAGCAGGTGAGTTGAAATGGCAGAGTGGATTGAAGTAGGCCCGCTGGACGAGATTCCCCGTCTAGGGGCGCGGGTGATCAAGGGCGATGAAGGCAATATTGCCATATTCCGTACTTCCAGCGATGAGGTTTTCGCCCTTGCAGACCGATGTCCGCACAAGGGTGGCCCCCTGTCCCAGGGTATCGTGCATGGTAACAGCGTGACTTGTCCCCTGCACAACTGGGTCATTGGTTTCGAGGATGGTGAAGCCAGGGCCCCGGACGAGGGTTGTACAGCCACCTATCCGGTGAAGGTCGAGAACGAGGTTGTTTTCATCCAACTCTGAGAACACCGACAGGAGTGCCGAGATATGCTATTTGGACGCAAAGACAGAAAACCCATCAAACTTCCCGGCAAGGACCCGGAGGTGAAGGAATGGCGCTATACCACCTGTGGCTATTGTTCCACCGGTTGTTCCATTGAGGTGGGTGTCAACGAGCAGGGCGAGGGTGTGCGCGCCCGTGGTGTGGGGGGTGCCCATGTCAATCGGGGAAAATTATGCCTGAAAGGGATCTTCGAGCACGAATTGTTCAGCTCCGCTGGGCGCGGTACCACACCCCTGATGCGCGACAAGACCTTCGAGGATTTTCGCCAGGTTTCCTGGGATCAGGCCTTGGATCGTACCGCGGCCGAAATCAAGCGTATCCAAGAGACCTATGGGCGTGACAGTTTCGCCATCGTCTCTACCGGCCAGATTCTCACCGAGGAATTCTATACCTTGGGCAAGCTGGCCCGTGGTGTGATCGGTACCAACAACTACGATGGCAACACGACCTTGTGCATGGCCTCGGCGGTGTCCGGCTACAAGCGTTCCTTTGGCTCCGATGGCCCACCCGGTTGTTACGACGATTTCGAACACACCGAATGCCTGCTGGCCATTGGTTCCAACCTGCCAGAGCAGCATCCGATCATTTTCTGGCGCCTACGTCAGGCGTTAGAGAAGCGCAAGTTTCCCGTCATCGTGGTGGATCCGCGGGTAACCATGTTTGCCCAGATGGCCGATATGCATCTGCCCATCACGCCGGGAACCGATGTGGTGTTGCTCAACAGCCTGGCCCACGTAATCCTGGACGAGGGCCTGGAGGACCGGGCCTATATCGAGGCCCACACCAGTGGTTTCGACGAGTTCGCCCAATTGGTGGCGCAATACGATCCGGTGAGCGCCTCGCGTATCTGTGGCATCGACGAGGACACCATTCGCAACGTGGCCCGGCTCTATGCCAAGGCCGGGGCGGCCATGACCATCTGGACCATGGGTATCAACCAGAGTACCCATGGCTCCGATGGCGTGGTGGGTATCAACAACCTCAATCTCATCACCGGCAATATCGGCAAACCCGGTGGTACCTCGCTGTCCATCACCGGACAGTGTAACGCCATGGGTACCCGCGAGTGGTCGTCGTGTTCGGGGCTGCCCGGTTATCGTTTGCTGGAGAACGAGCAGCATCGCAAGGAAATCGCCGAGTTCTGGGGTATCGACCCGGAGTTCTTCCCCAAGAAACGCGGCCTGTTCCAGACCGATATTTTCCCTGCCATCGAAACCGGCCAGATCAAGGGACTGTGGCTGGTGGCCACCAATCCCATGACGTCCATGCCCAATACGGCACGTATTCGCAAGACCCTGGAGAAACTGGAGTTCCTGGTGGTGCAGGATGCCTACCAGGACGTGGAGACCACCGAATACGCCCACGTTTACCTGCCGGCGGCCATCTGGGCGGAAAAAGAAGGTGTCATGACCAATACCGAGCGGCGGGTCAACTACATCAGCAATGTGGTGAAACCCTATGCCGATTCCAAGCCGGATCTGTGGATCTTCAACCAGATGGCCCAGCGTTTCGAGCAGGGGCGCAAGATCCGCTTTCCGGAAACCGCCCGCGAGGTGTTCGACGAAATGCGCCAGTTGTCCAAGGGGCGCCTGCTGGACATCTCCGGCATGACCCACGAAAAGATCCAGCAGAATCGCGGCATCCAGTGGCCTATGCCGGAAGGCGCCGAGAGTGGCTCGCCACGGCTGTATACCGATGGCAAGTTCCAACATCCCGATGGTCGCGCCAAACTGATTCCTCTGCCGTTCGTAGACAACAACGAGCGACCCGACGAGGAGTATCCTTTCTGGCTCAACAGTGGCCGGGTGGTGGAGCATTTTCACACTCGTACCCGTACCGGCAAGATCGGCAACCTCAACAAGTTCAGCCCTACCCCCTACATGGAGATGAATCCGGATGCGGCGCAGGAGCTGGGTATCGAGCACATGAGTTATGTGCGCCTGGTCTCGCGCCGGGGCGATGCCGTGGTGTTGGTACAACTGACCCATCGGGTACCGCACAACATGGTCTTTATTCCCTTTCATTTCCATGAATGCGTCAATCGCCTCACCCTGGGATTGCTCGATCCCTATTCCCGGCAACCGGCGTTCAAACAGAGCGCGGTGCGAATCGAGCCCCTGACTGAGGAAGAGAAAGACATGGCGGCACAGATCAATCGCGCCGCCCGCGCCTATTGAGGGAGTGAGAGAAACGCATGTACGAAATACGTAAAGACGAACCGGACTATGCCTTCATTCCCGATGTGGATACCCCGCCCACCAACCAGTGGGGGGATCCCATCGAAACCGTGCCGGAAAATGATGCAGTGGTCGGACAGCCGCTGGAGATCAATGGCGAACCGGTGGTGGGCACTAATCCCAACCGCTACAAGCAACACGGTTTTCATTTCACCGCCGACAACTGTATCGGCTGTCATGCCTGTGAGGCGGCGTGCAGTGAGAAGAACAATCTGCCGCCGCACCTGAGCTTTCGTTCGGTGGGTTTTCTGGAGGGCGGCAGCTACCCGGCCTATAAGCGCTTGAATATTTCCATGGCCTGCAACCATTGCGACAACCCTGTCTGCCTCAAGGGGTGTCCCACCCGGGCCTATACCAAGTATCCCGAGTACGGCGCGGTGATTCAGGATCCGGATACCTGTTTCGGATGTGGTTACTGCACCTGGGTCTGCCCCTACAATGCGCCGCAACTGGATCCGGTGGAAGGCCAGGTATCCAAGTGCAACATGTGCATCGACCGTCTGGAGGTGGGGCTCAAGCCCGCCTGTGCGGCGGCTTGCCTGGGAGGGGCGCTGGATTTTGGCCTGATCGAGACCACGCCCCCCAACCGGGAACAGGCCAAGATCAAGATTCCCGGTTTTCCCGATCCCAGCATCACCCATCCCAATATCCGTTTTCAGCAGGTCAAGACCCTGCCACGGGACATGACCCGGGCCGACACCATGCCCTTGCACTACATGAACGATGAGCAGGGGCGCGGTGAGGAATACAAACCCAAACCGTTGGTGAAGGAGCGCAAGAAGGAGTGGAACTGGCGGGATCTCAGTTCCCGAGAAAATCCCCTGGTGGTGTTCACCCTCATTTCCCAGGCGGTTGTGGGCGGTTTCCTGGCGCTTTTCCTCGGACCCTTGCTGGGTCTGGAGGAACTCTCCCGTGAGGCTCATCCGGTGGCTTATGCCGCGGCCTTGTTGCTGATGTTGGGCCTGCAGGGCATTGCCCTGGTGGTGTCCACCATGCACTTGGGCAAGCCGCATCGCTTCTACCGCGCGTTCAACAATCTCAAGTATTCCCCGGTGAGCCGGGAGGTGGCCTCCCTGGCGGTGTTCTTCACCTTCTTTGCGCTCTACACCGTGCTCAATACCGGTTTGTTCAATTGGCTGCCGGAGTGGTTGCTGGGCGGGCTGAGCTTTATCATCGGCCTGGCGGCGGCATTCTCGGGCCTGGTCTTCATCTATGCCATGCACAAGATCTATCGTATCCCGGCAAGACCTTTCTGGAATCACTGGCAAGTGTTGACCAGTTTCTATGGCAACATGCTCAGCCTGGGAGGGCTGTTGGCGGGGCTGGTGTTCGCCACCGCCCTGGTGTTGCAGGGTGAATCCTTCGCCGGGCTCATGGGGATGCTGGCTTTGCCCATGCTGCTGGGTCTGGCCATGGAGGCCTATGGCCTCTATCGCCATGGCAAGGACATGGATGCACGGGGCGGCGAGGGCGCCGCGGCACATCTGCGCCAGCAGACCCATTTTGGATATACCGCGCGCGTGCGTCACATCGGCCTGGGGCTGGGCATGCTCCTGGTGGCCGTGCTGGGGTTCGCCGGGGCTGATGGCTGGCTGGGGTTGGCGGGCTGGCTGCTGACGGCCCTGGTGATGATTGCCACGGCGGTGATCGGTCGCGCTCTGTTCTATGTGCTGGTGATCCCCACCACCATGCCGGGCGCCTTCTTCTGGCGCAATCCGGGCTTCCAGGAACATGCCCGGGAGACGGGTCTGGCACGCATGCCCCAGGTGGGGGTGGTGCCCAAGACCGATTATCACCACGAGCATCTGGCGCGTGCCAAACGCGAACTCAAGGAAGAGTGGGAGGAAATCCGCCGTATCGGTTACAAGGCCGCGTTCAAGCGGGCCTGGCAGTTCGCCATCACCCGCCTGGATTATTGAAGCAGCGCTGTCTCATGGGGCCATGTTAGGATGGCCCCATGAGGACGGCTTTTCTGCGCGATCCTGTTTTCTGGCTGGCCATGGGTGCCGGTCCCCTGGGCTGGTTGCTGTTGCGCGAACTGGGCCATGTGCGGCCAGCCACGGACTGGGCTGGCTTGGTCCTGGTGGTGGTGACCCATCCGCTGCTCGAGGAGCTGGCGTTTCGTGGCTGGTTGCAGGGCCGGTTGTTGACAAATGCTTCGGGCCGGACTCGCCGCTATGGTATTTCCCGGGCCAATTTCCTTACCAGCCTGGCCTTTGTCATCTTTCACCTGATCAGCCAGATGTCCCTGTGGGCCCTGCTGTTGTTGTTTCCTTCGCTGATCTTCGGTTACCTGCGCGAACGCCACCAGAGCGTACTCTCGGCTGTGGTGCTGCACATGTTTTATAACGCGGGGCTCTACGGTTTTTTGCCCTCGGCTTGAAGCCGCGCCAAATGGCGCTGCAGGGTGGCGATACGGCGCTCCAGAGCCACCACGTCGGGATGGGCGGGCATCAGATCCTGGAGCAATTCGGCGCGTCGTTTTTTCAGGCTATCGATGTGTGCCCGCAAGAGCCGCGGATCCTGTTCATGGAGTTCGGCCTGATCGTTGTGACGAGCCTCCAAGCGGCGTACACGTTGCGTCAGGGACCTCACTTGCTGCTCCAACAGGTGCAGTTTGGCAGTCTGCCGGTGCAATTGCTGTTCATGGCGCTGCTGGGCACAGCCGCTCAACAGCAATAACAGAAGGAGCCAGAAGCACAATGCGGGGAGGTGGGGTGAGCGCATATAGCAATCATGCCATAATTGCTTTCTTTTGATGAAGGGGAAAACCATGTTGCGATGGTTCTGGCTGCCGTGTGCGGCGCTTGCCTTGGTGGCCTGTGGTAGTGCCGACCAGACGACTCTCAAATTGCACAACGACCCCAAGGCGGCCCAGGCCGTGGAGTTGGCGCGCAAGAATGGCTGTCTCAACTGTCACGGGGTGACCAATTCCATCATTGGTCCGGCCTGGGTGCTGGTGTCCGAGCGCTACAAGAATGCACCCGATGCCCGGGCCCTGCTGATCGAGAAGGTGAAGAAGGGGGGTAACGGTTCCTGGAACACGATCACCGGCGGCGCAGTGATGCCGGCGCACGAGAACCGGGTATCACAGCAACACATCGAGACCCTGGTGGATTTCATCCTCTCGCTCAAGCGTTGAGCACAAAAGAAAAGAATAGAGGGTCGCCGGATGGCAACCCTCGATTTGGCTCCCCGAGCCGGACTCGAACCAGCGACCCAGTGGTTAACAGCCACTTGCTCTACCAACTGAGCTATCGGGGAATAGTTGGAGCCGCGTATATTAATGGGGCTTGTCGCCGGGGTCAATAGTTTGAAGTAAGTAATTGAGCCCTTGCCTATTTTTTCAACACGACGCTGAGCCGGTCGAGGGCTTCGTCGAGCATTTCCAGGGAGGTGGCGAAGGACAGGCGCATGAAACCGGGGGCGCCAAAGGCCGAGCCCGGTACCAGGGCCACGCCGGCTTTTTCCAGCAGCCATTCGCCTAGGCTCACGTCGTCCTCGATGCCATTCAGGCTGTCGATCACCCGGCTGAAATCCGGGAACAGGTAGAAAGCGCCCTGGGCCTCGGGGCAGCGCACGCCCGGAAGTTCATTGAGGCGCTGGCGTACGTGACGGTAGCGTTTTTCGAAGGTTTCGGTCATCTGGCGAATGAAACCCTGGTCCTGCTCCAGGGCGGCGCGGGCCGCGGCCTGGGAGATGGACGCTGGGTTGGAGGTACTTTGAGACTGGATGGTCTTCATGGCCTTGATCACGGAGGCCGGCCCGGCGGCGTAACCTATGCGCCAGCCGGTCATGGCATAGGCCTTGGAGACACCGTTGAGAATCATGGTCTGGGGATAAAGCTCGGGGCAGGCGTTGAGAATATTGCGGCAGGGTTGGCCACCCCAGACGATGGCCTCGTAGATGTCATCGCTGACCACCAGCACCTGGGGATGGCGCAACAAGATCTCGCCCAGATCGCGCAGTTCGCCCTGCGAGTAGACCGCGCCGGTTGGATTGGAAGGACTGTTGAGCACCACCATGCGGGTGCGCGCCGTGATGGCGGCATCCAGTTGCTCCGGGGTAATCTTGAAGCCCTGGTCCATGCCAGCCTGAAGGATCACCGGCACCCCGCCGGCCAGTTCCACCATGGGAGGATAGGAAACCCAGTAGGGCGCCGGCACGACGACCTCGTCACCAGGGTCGAGCAGGGCCTGGGCCAGGTTGTAGAAGCTGTGTTTGCCACCGCAGGAGACCAGGATCTGTTCCGGCTGGTAGTCGAGAGCGTTGTCGCGCTTGAACTTGCCAACGATGGCGGACTTCAGCTCCGGCGTGCCGTCTACCGCGGTATAACGGGTCTGCCCCTGCTCGATGGCCGCGATGGCAGCAGTCTTGATGTGTTCGGGGGTGTCGAAATCCGGTTCGCCCGCGCCCAGGCCGATGATGTCGTGTCCGGCGGCGCGCAGCTCGCCGGCGCGGGCCGTGACCGCCAGGGTGGGAGAGGGCTTGATGTTCTTGACGCGCTGGGACAGGGGAATGTTCAAGCGACTACCTCGTGTGGGACATTTCCGAAACTGCTAATATACTCGATTGTTTTAACGGTCAGAAAGCAAAAATGTCAAAAAAATTTCAGCTCCAGGCGCCATACAAGCCGGCGGGTGACCAGCCCACAGCCATCGAGCAGTTGGTGGCCGGGCTGGAGGCCGGCGAGGCCTATCTGACCCTGTTGGGGGTAACCGGCTCTGGCAAGACCTTCACCATGGCCAATGTCATCCAGCGTTTGCAGCGCCCGGCTCTGATCATGGCGCCCAACAAGACCCTGGCCGCTCAGCTCTATGGCGAGATGAAGGAGTTTTTTCCCTTCAATGCAGTGGAATATTTTGTTTCCTATTACGACTATTATCAGCCCGAGGCGTATGTGCCGGCCTCCGATACCTTCATCGAGAAGGATGCCTCGGTTAACGAGCATATCGAACAAATGCGCTTGTCGGCCACCAAGGCGCTGCTGGAGCGGCGCGATACAGTGATCGTGGCCACGGTGTCGGCCATCTATGGTTTGGGTGATCCCCATGCCTATCTCAGTATGATGCTGCATCTGGTGCGCGGCGATCAAATCGACCAACGCCGCATTCTGCGCCGTCTGGCCGAGTTGCAATACCGGCGTAACGAGGTGGATCTGCAGCGGGGCAGTTTTCGCGTCCGTGGCGATGTGATCGATGTGTTTCCGGCCGAGTCCGATCGCGAGGCCATTCGTATTGAACTGTTCGATGACGAGGTGGATTCGCTGGCCTATTTCGATCCCCTCACCGGCGAGGTGATCCGGCGGGTGCCGCGTATCACTGTTTATCCCACGACCCACTATGTCACCCCGCGCCAGACTCTTCTCGATGCCATCGAGCAAATCAAGGAGGAATTGCGTGAACGCCTGGCCCAGTTGCGCGAACAGAACAAGCTGGTGGAGGCCCAGCGCCTGGAACAGCGGGTCCAGATGGATATCGAAATGATGCGCGAATTGGGTTATTGCAATGGCATCGAAAACTATTCACGTTATCTCTCCGGGCGCAAAGCGGGTGAGCCTCCGCCCACCTTGTTCGACTACCTGCCCGAGGATGCCTTGCTGTTTCTCGACGAGAGTCATGTCACCGTGCCCCAGATCGGGGGTATGTACCGGGGTGACCGTTCGCGCAAGGAAACCCTGGTGGAATACGGCTTTCGGCTGCCCTCGGCGCTGGACAACCGGCCCTTGCGTTTCGAGGAGTTCGAACGCCTCAGCCCACAGACGGTGTTCGTCTCCGCCACACCCGGCCCCTATGAAGAACAACACTCGGGCCAGGTGATCGAACAGGTGGTACGGCCCACTGGCCTGGTGGATCCCTCCATCGAAATCCGCCCGGTGGCCATCCAGGTGGACGACTTGCTGTCGGAGATCAACCACACCGTTGAACGCAACGAACGGGTGCTGGTAACCACGTTGACCAAACGCATGGCGGAGAATCTCACCGACTACCTGTTGGAACACGGGGTACAGGTGCGCTACCTGCATTCCGACATCGATACCGTGGAGCGGGTGGAGATCCTGCGCGACCTGCGCCTGGGCGCCTTCGACGTGCTGGTGGGCATCAACCTGCTGCGGGAAGGCTTGGACATCCCCGAAGTGTCCCTGGTGGCCATTCTAGACGCCGACAAGGAAGGTTTCCTGCGTTCCGAGCGCTCCTTGATCCAGACCATCGGGCGGGCCGCGCGCAACATCCATGGCCGGGTGATCATGTATGCCGACAGCGTCACCGCCTCGATGAAGAAGGCCATCGACGAAACCGAGCGCCGGCGCCAGAAACAACTGAGCTATAACCGCCTCCACGGCATCACCCCCAAGGGTGTGGAAAAGGCGGTCAAGGACGTGATGGAAGGAGCCAGTCCCGTCACGCCTGCGGCATCGGCGCAGCGGTTTTCCCAGGTGGCCGAGGAAGTGATCGAATACGCCGGTCTCACGCCCGCCCAGTTGCAGCGCAAGATCAAAAAGCTGGAACAACGCATGCAACAACATGCCCGCGACCTGGAATTCGAGGAGGCCGCCCGCCTGCGCGACCGTATCCGGCAATTGCAGGAAGCCAACATGGGCATTCCCGGGTAGCCGGGTAGAGGCGTCATTGCGGCAGTTGACAGACGCCCAGCTTGATGCGCATCAATGAGATGTCGTCGGCGGGAGGACGCTCGCCCATGTGTTCCAGCACGGCCCGGCGGATGGCTTGAAGCAGGCTCTCGTCGTCCTCGTTGTCCTCGATCACCCGTAACAAACGCTCACTGCCGAACAGATTGCCCTGGGAATCCAGGGCCTCGGTGACACCGTCGCTCATCAGCAGCAGGGAGGCCGGAGCCTCCACCTCGATGCATTCACCCTCACCGAGTTCCTGGACGGCGGTGATACCCAGGGGGAGCTGGCGCGAGGGAAAAGTCCGCACAAGCTCGCCTTCACTGGATATCAGCAAGGCCTCGGGCAGACCGCAGTTCCACAGCTGGAGGTACTGGCGCGCGGGATCGAGGCGCACGAAAATTCCGGCACAATAGCGTTCCACCGGCAGCACCGTGCTGAGCTTGCGATTGAGTTCGGCGAGAATCTTCTCCGGTGCCATGTTCTTGCGGCTCATGCCTTGTACGATGCCGGCGGCAATCAGGGTGCCCACCGCCGCCGGCAAACCGTGACCGGTGAAATCCCCCAGGAACAGATTGAGACTGCCGTCGGGACAACAGGCGTGCAGGAGAATGTCGCCACTGAAGTGACTGGCGGCCAGATTCCATTCCTCCAATTCCAGCGGCAGGCGGGACTGATTTTGTTGCAGTACCGACTGGAACACCTGCTGTGCCAGTTTCATTTCCTCCTCGGTGCGTTCACGATAGTGTTCCAGTTCCCGCTGTACCCGGGCGATGTTGCGGAACATGCGGATCTTGGCATCGAGCAGGCAGGGAGAAGCATTGCGTGGCAAGAAGTCGTTACAGCCGGTATCGAGACAGTTCTCCAGCTTGCAGATGTCGTCCTGATCGGCCAGCAGGATCACGGGAATGTCTTCGCCCACCTGTTTCCTGACCCTGGCCATGAGTTCATGCAAGGGGGCGCCGGGCAGGTCGGCGCGCAGAAAAATCAGCTCGGGTTTGCGTTGCTGCAGAATCGCCAGCACACTCTCGGCATCGTGCGCCGGATAGATGCGATGGCCCATTTTCTCCAGCGCCAGGGTGAAACGGCCACGTATCTCGAGATTGCTTTCGGCCAGCAGCACGCGGCTGCCGCTGAAAGGCTCGCGCGCGGCGCTCGCGGACGCCACGGTGGGCTGACTCGCCCCGGTTTGGAGGGAAGGGTGGCGCATGTGTGACAGTAGTTCGTCGAAACCGTTTTGCAGATGCCGGTAGTCGTCTTTGCCGGGATCACAGCCGCCGGAACGCCACTGCTTGAGCTGGTTTTGCAAGCTGCGAGCGGCCTGGCTGATGGCCGTGTAGCCAAAGGTGGAGCCGGAACCGGCCAGGCCATGGACGAGTTGCTGGAGTTCATCCAGGTGTTCGGTATCGGGCTGTTGCAGATAAGCGCGCCAGAGATTCTCCAGCTTGTCGATCTTTTCCGGCAGGGCGTTCCGGTAGGCCGTCTTGAGGTGAACCAGCTTGTTGTGGAAATCATTCATCTAGGTCGTGTCGTGCTGCTTTCGCATGCCCGTCCCTGGCAGTTGTTCAGTCATCGGCCCGTCGGGGGCTTGCCTTGAGTTTTCCGGCTTGCCAAACGGCGCTCAAGACGCCACTATCCCGCGCAGCACCTGCCGATCGTGTTCTCACCACAAAGTATTAACATTGCCGTGAAATTTTACAAGTGAAGAAAATCGATTCATCCGTGACCACCGTGGTGGATGTGCTGCGCCATGGCGAACCCCGTGGAGGCGCGGTCTACCGGGGACAGGCCGATCATCCCCTGAGCGAGCGGGGTTGGCGTCAGATGTGGCGCGCCGTGGCCGACGAGCCTCCCTGGCAGGCGGTGGTCAGCTCCAGTCTGAGCCGTTGCGCCGAGTTTGCCCGTGAACTGGCCGCGCGGCGGGATTTGCCCCTGTATATCGAACCGGCTCTACGGGAAATCGGTTTTGGCGACTGGGAGGGCATGTCCGCGGCCGAGATCCGGCAGCGGGACCCCCTGGCGCTGGAGCGCTACTGGGCCGATCCCATAGCTTGCACACCGCCCGGAGGCGAGTCCTTCGCTGATTTTCGGCGGCGCGTCCTCATGGCCTGGGAAGAACTATTGCGACGTCTGGCGGGCCGCCAGTGGTTGTTGGTGGCCCATGGTGGCGTGATCCGGGTGTTGCTGTGCGAAGTCTTGGGCTTGGAGCCACAGCGCATGTTTCACCTGGAGGTGGCTTTTGCCGGACGCTTGCGCCTGATCCAGGAAGGTGAGGGCAACGCAGCTCACCTTCGCCTCGTGTTTCCCACCGAGCATCGGCGATGAAAGCGGTTCTGCGTGCCCTGGGAGGAGCCTTGCAATTTCTCACCCGCCTGCCCCTGCCGTTGCCCCAGTCCTGGTGGCCGTGGGACATGCCCCGGGTGGCACTGGCCTTTCCGGCGGTGGGCTTGTTGATCGGCCTGGTGTTGTGGCTGGCGGCCGTGCTGCTGGGTGGCACTCAGGTCGAGTTGGTGGCGGCCCTGTTGCTTACCCTGTGGGTGTTGATCACCGGCAATCTGCATCTGGATGGACTGGCCGACAGTGCCGATGCCTGGGCCGGTGGCCTGGGTGACCGGGCGCGCAGCCTGGAAATCCTGCGGGATCCTCGTTGCGGCCCGGCGGCACTGAGCCTGGTATTGCTCACTCTGATATTGAAATATGCCGCCTTGCTGGTGTTATTACGCGTGGGCGAGATTGCGCCGGCCATATGGCTGGCGCCCCTGCTGGCGCGCGCCGGTGCGCTGTGGCTGTTGAGCAATACCGAAGCAGCCCACCAGGGCAGTCTGCTGATACCCTTTCGCCAGGGCTTGTCTAGGCGCTCTCGCAATGGGGTGTTGCTGATGACGGGCGGGCTTTGTCTGTTGGTGGCCGGGTGGCATGGCTTGTGGATCCTGCTGGCTGCCTTTGCTCTGGGAGCCTGGTTGCGCCGGATGAGCCGGCAGCGATTGGGGGGGCTCACCGGTGATACCCTGGGGGCGGCCATCGAATGGCTGGAGTTGCTGGTATTGCTGGGTTTCGCCCTGGCGGTGTGAGGGGTAGGGGATGATTCCTGATATAATCACTCTCCAATTGGAATTTGACGGAGGTTGTGATGGCGCAAGAACGCACCATACGCTTGTCCATAGGTGGCATGAGTTGCGCCGGTTGTGTGGCGGCGGTGGAACAGGCCCTGGCGGCGATCCCCGGAGTGCACCAGTCCAGTGTCAATTTCGCCGAGCACACCGCCACCGTGGCTGGTGAAGTGGATGCCAAGACGGTGATCCAGGCCATCGTCGATGCCGGCTACGAAGCGGCCGAGCTGCGCGGCGCGGAGGACGAGCAGGAAAAGGAAGCGGCCGAGTTCGCCCATTACCGTCGCTTGTTGTACAAGAGTCTGTTTGCCGCCGTGGTGGGCGTTCCGTTGTTCGTTGCCGGCTTGCTGGATGCCCTGCCGCCGGTGGAGGAGGCGAGGGCGTTCTGGCTGTTCGTGGCGGTGCTCACCCTGGGCGTGTTGGTGGTCTCCGGGCGCCAGTTCTTCCAGGGCGCCTGGAAGGCCTTCTGGGCGCATAACGCCAACATGGACACTCTGATTGCCCTGGGTACCGGCACTGCCTGGGTTTATTCCACCCTCATCACCTTGTTTCCCGGTCTGGTGGATGCCATGTCACGGCATGTCTATTTCGAGGCCGCGGCCATCATCATCGCCCTGATCAATTTCGGCTCCGCGCTGGAGATGAAGGCCCGGGGCAAGAGTTCCGAGGCCATCAAGCGCCTGATTGGCCTGCAGCCTCGCACCGCGCGGGTGGTGCGCAATGGCCAGGAGCTGGATGTGCCCATCGAACAGGTGGGACTGCAGGAAACGGTGCGGGTGCGCCCGGGCGAGAAGATCCCGGTGGATGGTATCATCATCGAGGGCGAGTCCTATGTGGACGAATCCATGCTCACCGGGGAGCCCATGCCGGTGGCCAAGGGCGTGGGCGACGAGGTGACCGGGGGCACGCTCAACAAGCAGGGCAGTTTTCTGTTTACCGCCACCCGCATCGGCCAGGATACCGCCCTGGCGCGCATCATCGAAATGGTGCGCGAGGCCCAGAACAGCAAGCCCGCCATCGGTCGCCTGGCCGACAGGATTTCTGCCGTGTTCGTGCCTGCGGTACTGTTGATCGCCGTGCTGACCTTCATGATCTGGTACAACTTCGGTCCCGAGCCAGTGGCCAGCTATACCCTGGTCACCACCATGACGGTGCTCATCATTGCCTGTCCCTGTGCCCTGGGGCTGGCCACACCCATTTCCATCATGGTGGCGGTGGGCAAGGCGGCGGAACACGGCATCCTGATCCGCAACGGCGAAGCCCTGCAGCAGGCGGGCAGGCTCGATACCCTACTGCTGGACAAGACCGGTACTCTCACCGAGGGTCAGCCCCGGCTCTTGACGGTAAAAAGCATCGGCGAGTATGGGGATAATGAAATCATACGCCTGGCAGCTACTCTTGAAGCTGGATCTGAGCATCCCCTGGCGGAGGCCTTGCGCCAGGCCGCGCAACAGCGCGGACTGGAACCGGGTAATACACAGGACTTCGAGGCCGTGGCCGGGCAAGGGGTGAAGGGCCATATCGAGGGCAGAGAGGTTCTGCTGGGCAATGAAAAACTGATGCACGCCCACGGCGTGGACACAAGCGTTCTGGCGGTACAGGCCGAGGCATTGGCCACCCAGGGGCAGACACCCATCTACCTGGCCCTGGAGGGACGCTGCGAGGCCATACTGGGCATCGCCGATCCCCTCAAGAAGGGCTCGGTGGCTGCTGTGCAGGCCCTGCACGAGATGGGACTCAAGGTGGTCATGATTACCGGTGACAATCGGCTCACCGCCGAGGCCATCGCCCGCCAGGCCGGGGTGGACCAGGTGATCGCCGAGGTGATGCCCGCCGACAAGGCCGACAAGGTGGCCGAGTTGCAGGCCCGCGGCGCGCGCGTAGGCATGGTGGGCGATGGCATCAACGATGCGCCGGCACTGGCCCGCGCCGAGGTGGGTTTCGCCATTGGCAGCGGCACCGACGTGGCCATAGAAAGTGCCGATGTCACCCTCATGGGCAGTTCGCTCAAGGGCGTGCCCACGGCCATTCGCCTGTCGCGAGCCACCGTGCGCAACATCAAGCAGAACCTGTTCGGTGCCTTCATCTACAACAGCGTGGGCATTCCCGTGGCGGCCGGCGTGTTGTATCCGTTCATCGGCCTGTTGCTCAACCCCATGATCGCGGGGGCGGCCATGGCCATGTCCTCGGTGACCGTGGTGTCCAACGCCAACCGCCTGCGCTGGTTCGACGACAAGGAGTGGTCATGATGACGGACGTGATGGTCAATCTCACCGCCGCCACCCTGATGGCGATGATCATCTGGTGGTTCTGGATGTCGGGGCCGCGTCCTTGAGTCGCCTGTTCGCGGTCCTGTTGGGCGTGTTGTCGCTGGTGGCGCCGGTGGGAGCGGACGAGGCTGCCTTGGAGACCTTTTTCGCCGATCTCCACACTTTGCGGGCGGATTTCGAACAGTGGAGCAGCACGCCGGGAGCCCAGACCGCCCGGGGACGGCTCTACATCAGCCGGCCGGGCAAGTTTCGCTGGGACTATCTCGAGCCCTATCATCAGCAGATCGTCTCCGATGGTCGCCGCTTGTGGATCTACGACGAGGACCTGGAACAGGTCACCCTGCGACCGCTCGGCGCCAGCCTGGGCAATACGCCGGCCCTGTTGCTGAGCGAAGCGCGTCCGCTGGCGCAAAGCTTTAGCATACGCGATCGTGGCCGCGAGCAGGGCCTGCACTGGCTGGAGCTGCGGCCGCTGGATGCCGAGCAGGCCAGTTTCAAGTGGATCCGCCTGGGTTTGGCCGACAATGGCCTGCGCCAGATGATCCTGCGCGACAAGCTGGACCAGACCACCCGTCTGCGCTTTGGTCGGCTGGAGAAAAATCCGCCGTTGGATTCCGGCCTGTTCGATTTTCGCGTACCCGAAGGGGTGGATGTGTTCGAGGTGACCGAATAACATGTCCCAGGTTGGCCTGTTCGGCGATGCCGGCGAGCCACTGCGACCTCTGGCCGATCGCCTGCGCCCCCGTAAGCTGGAAGAATTCTTCGGTCAGCGGCATTTGCTGGGGGAGGGCAAGCCCCTGCGCCTGGCCATCGAGACAGGCCGCGTGCATTCGATGATATTCTGGGGACCGCCGGGAACCGGCAAGACCACCCTGGCCAGGCTGGTAGCTCGTGCCAGTGAGGCGGACTTCGTCACCCTCTCGGCGGTACTGGCCGGGGTCAAGGACATACGTCAGGCGGTGGAAACAGCGCGTGGGGCGCGAGAACAGGGTCGGGCCACGGTCTTGTTCGTGGACGAAGTGCATCGGTTCAACAAGGCCCAGCAGGATGCCTTGCTGCCCCATGTGGAGAATGGTACATTCCTGTTCATCGGCGCCACCACCGAGAATCCATCCTTCGAGCTCAACAACGCCTTGCTCTCCCGCGCCCGGGTCTATGTGCTCAAGGCACTCACCACCGAGGATATCCGTGCCATCATAGATCATGCCCTGAGTGACAGCGAGCGAGGGCTGGGCGGGCTGCAGTGGCAATTCCCCGAGGGTTTGCGCGATACGCTGGCTGCCGGGGTGGACGGCGATGCCCGCCGGGCCTTGAATTTCGTGGAAATTATCAGCGACCTGGCCGACCGGGGTGATGGACAACGGGTGGTGGACGAGACCTTGCTCGACGAGGTCCTGCGGGGTGGCGCACGGCGCTTCGACAAGGGGGGAGAGGCCTTCTATGACCAGATCTCCGCCCTGCACAAGTCGGTGCGGGGTTCCGCTCCCGATGCCGCCCTGTACTGGCTGGCGCGCATGCTCGACGGCGGATGCGATCCCTTCTACATCGCCCGGCGGGTGGTGCGCATGGCCAGCGAGGATATCGGCAATGCCGATCCCCGTGCCCTGCGCCTGGCCCTGGACGCCTGGGAAGCCCTGGAGCGACTGGGTAGTCCCGAGGGTGAGCTGGCCTTGGGCCAGGCAGTGGTCTACCTGGCCTCGGTGCCCAAGAGCAATGCCGTTTACACCGCTTTCAAGGCGGCCATGAAGGATGCACGCGAGGCCGGCTCACTGGAGGTGCCGCTGCACCTGCGCAATGCGCCTACCAAGCTGATGAAATCGCTGGACTATGGCAGACACTACCGCTATGCCCATGACGAGCCCCATGGCTATGCCGCTGGCGAGGTCTATTTCCCTGAAGCATTGCAGGGGCGGCGCTATTACCAGCCGGTGGACCGGGGGTTGGAAAGCAAGATCCGCCAGCGGCTGGAGCAATTGCGTCGTTGGGACGAGGAGGTGGGGTAGGCGGTTTGCGTCGTCTGTCCGGGGCGGTTATCATCCGCCGATCGAAACAGCCGGAGAGTTCGACACGTGACACATCTTCTGGCCATTGCCCTGGGAGGGGCTCTGGGTTCGCTGGCCCGTTTCCTCACCTCACAGGGCATGCACGCCTGGCTGGGCAAGGCCTTTCCCTATGGCACCCTCACGGTCAATATCCTAGGATCCCTGGCCTTTGGCGTGTTGTTCGTGTTGCTGCTGGAACGCTGGACGGTGAGCGCCGATGTGCGCGCCTTCCTGATGGTGGGTTTCCTCGGCGCCTTTACCACCTTTTCCACCTTCTCCATGGAGACTCTGCACCTGTTGCTCAACGGCGAGGCCCTCAAGGCAGGGCTCAACATGGTGTTGAATGTATCCCTGTGTGTGTTCGCCGCCTGGGGCGGCGTGATGCTGGCCCGTCAATGGTGACGGCCGCTTCCGCTATGGCTTTAAGGAGATTCCTCTTTCATGCTCGATCCGAAACGACTTCGCGATGATCTGGATAACGTCGCCAGCCGGTTGGCCAGGCGTGGCTTCGTGCTCGATACCCGACGCTTGCGCGAGCTGGAGCAGCATCGCAAGCAATTGCAGCAGCATACCGAGCAGTTACAGGCCCGGCGTAATGCCCGCTCCAAGGCCATTGGCCAGGCCAAGGCACGAGGTGAGGACATTCAACCCCTGCTGGCCGAGGTGGCCGGGCTGGGCGATGAGCTGAAGCAGGCCGAACAGGCCTTCGATACCTTGCAGAATGAACTGGAGGACTTGTTGGCGGGAATTCCCAATCTGCCGCATGAATCGGTGCCGGCCGGTGACAGCGAGGACGACAATGTGGAGATTCGCCGGTGGGGCGAGATCCGGGCGATGAACTTCGAGGTGCGTGATCACGTGGAGCTGGGTGAAGGCCTGGGTCAACTGGACCTGGAAAGTGCGGCCAAGATCAGCGGTTCGCGTTTCATGACGCTCAGCGGGCCGCTGGCGCGTCTGCACCGGGCTCTGATCCAGTTCATGCTGGACCTGCACACCAGCGAGCACGGTTACCGGGAAATCTATGTGCCCTACCTGGTCAATGGCGACAGCCTGCGGGGTACCGGTCAATTGCCCAAGTTTGCCGAAGATCTGTTCGCCATTTGCGGCGAGAAGGATACGCCGGAGTATTATCTGATTCCCACCGCCGAGGTGCCGGTGACCAACATGGTGCGCGACTGCATCATCGAGGCCGGGCAGCTACCCCTGCGCTGGACCGCGCACACACCGTGCTTTCGCAGCGAGGCCGGCTCCTACGGCAAGGATACCCGGGGCCTGATTCGCCAGCATCAGTTCGAGAAGGTGGAAATGGTGCAGATCGTGCGTCCCGATCAGTCCTATGCCGTGCTGGAAGAACTCACGCAGCATGCCGAAACGGTGCTGCAACGCCTCGACCTGCCCTACCGGGTGGTGACCCTGTGCGCTGGCGATCTGGGATTTTCCGCGGCCAAGACCTACGACATCGAGGTCTGGTTGCCCGGGCAGCAGAAATACCGCGAGATTTCATCATGCAGCAATTTCGAGGATTTTCAGGCCCGTCGTCTCAAGGCCCGCTGGCGCAATCCCGAGACGGGCAAACCCGAGCTGGTGCATACTCTCAACGGGTCCGGCCTGGCAGTGGGTCGCACCCTGGTGGCGGTGATGGAAAACTACCAGCTCGCCGATGGCCGAATCGCCGTGCCCGAGGCCCTGTGGCCCTATATGGGGGACACGCGGATCATCGAATGAATTGAGCCGCCTTACGGTGGCCCGCCGGACAGGTTCAGGGTCAGGGTGACGCCAGCGGTGAACAGCTCACGGCTGAGATCGTCACGCAGCAGATAGGCCAGGCTCAGCAGGGCATCGCTGCTGTCCGCGTCGCTGATGTAGAGCAGGGCGGTGCCCTCGCCCGGTTCGAGGCTGCCGTCGCTGAGATAGGCCGGATCGGTTACCGATTCCAGGGCGGCCTGGCTGTCGGACGCTTGGAAGGCCAGCACACTCAGCGGGCGGTTGGAGAAATTGGCGATGATCAGGCCGAAGCGGCTGCCGGCCTTGAGCTGACCATCGGCGATCAATGGGTCGGCCAGGGCCCAGCGGCCGATGATGTTGCCCAGCGATTCGGTGGCGTAGACCGACAAGGTGTTGACCACCAGCGAATCGCGAATTCGTGCGCGCACGGTGACGATGCCACTGTAGCTGGAGCGCAAGCGGAATGTCGCCTGGCCGTCGAGCGTGGTCACCTGGGTGGCGCTGAGAACGGCCTCGCCGGCGATGATTTCCAGCTCCACCACGCTGCCATCGAGAATGGGGGTGGAGGGGTCGGCGGCGCGGGTGTAGATGCGGATCAATGTTTCCTCTATGCCGTTATTGAGGATTACATTGGGGCTGGCGGCCATGACCAGGGCTACCGGCGCCCTGGGGTCGGCGCTGATTACCAGGGCCTGGCTGGCCTCCACGCCATCGAAGCGCGCCCGCACCGTGATGGTGCCCGGGGCCACCGTGGTCAGCCGGCCGGAGCCATCCACGGTATTGTCGATACTGGCCAGATTCTGGCCACCATCATCGAGGCTCCATGTGGCGGCTCGGGTGATGTCCTGGGCGCTGCCATCGGCAAACCGGGCAATGGCGGTGAGCGGCAGGGTAACGCCATAGGGCAGGCTGTCCAGCGCGGGCTGGATCTCGATGCTCTGCAAGGGGGCATCGGTAAGGCTCAGGTAACTGCTGGCCACTATCTCACCCAGGCTGGCGTCGATGCGCACCGGATTGGCGGCGGCGGCCAGGGCACTGACCTGGCCCTGTTCACCCTCACCATTGGCCACGACGGCCAGTGCCTCGTCGGCGGAAACCCACAGGACCTGTTCGGTGAGATCCTGGCTGCTGCCATCGGAGAACTGGCCTCGGGCACGCAGGCCCAGGCGGGTGCCTGGGGCGAGCACGGCGCTGGCAGGCTCGATGCTCAATTGCTGCAGGGTGGCATCGCTGATCTCCACCACATAGGTACTGGTCACGCCGGTCAGCGAGGCGGTGATGTTGACCGTGCCGGCTTGTAGGGCGGTGAGCCTGCCAGTGGCATCGATTACCGCCAGGGCATCATCGGAAGAAGACCAGTCCACCTGTCCGGTGGCCAGTTGCTGGCTGCCGTCGGTGTAATTGGCCAGGGCCCGCAGGCGGGTAGCGGTACCGGCGGCAAGCCGGTCGGTGTCGCCCTCGATATTGAGTGAAATCAATCGGGCCGGTGTCACCTCGATGGTAGTGGAAGCGCTGATGCCAGCAAAGCTTACCGTCAACTGGGTCTGACCCTCGTTCTGGGCGCGCAGATTCTGCAACGAGCGGCTGCTGCCGGCCGTCACCACAATGGTGTCATCGGCCAGGCTCCAGGCAACCTGGGTGCTCAGATCCTGTTTGACGTTGTTGGAGTAGATACCGGTCACCGCGATGGCGAACTGGCTGCCCTTGGCCACGGCAGGGTTGTTTGGCGTGATTTCTAGCGCCACCAGTTGTTCCTGCCCGATGGTGAGTTCGATGCTGTCACTCAGCCCGGCGGTGGCCGCTGTGACGCGCACCGTGCCCGCTCCCACGGCAGTGGCCAGGCCGGCCTGGCCCAGACCATTGTCGATGTCCAGCACGGCGGGATTGTCGCTACTCCAGTTGGCCTCGTTGCTGAGATCGCGGCTGCTGCCGTCGCTGTAGATGCCCATCACGCGCAGTTGCTGGCTGTTGCCATTGACCCAGGGCAGCAGGGGGGGCTGGATTTCCAGGCGCTGGAGGACCGCTTGGCTGATCTCCAGTACGGCCTCGGCGTTGTAACCCCGGTAACTGGCACTGAGAATGCCACTGCCCGCCTGCAGCGCAAACAGCAGGCCCGGGGCATCGCCGGCCGTGTTGATCTGGGCCAGGCGGGTGTCGCCCAGACGCCACAGGGCCTCGGCGGTGAGATCCTGGCGACTGCCGTCGGTATACACCCCCAGCAGACGCAATTGCTGTTGATCACCGGCGGCCAGACGTAATAGGGGTGGCTCGATCAAGACCCGCGCCAGGGTGACCGGCGGCGGATCCAGGACGATGCTGGCGCTGATACCGTCCAGCGTGGCGCTGAGGGTGACCTCTTGTCCTTCACTGGGTCGTGTAACCCACACACCTCGAGGGTCGAGAATGATTTCCACCTGTGCGGAAGAACTCTGCCAGCGCACTTGCCGGGTGATATCGCTGCGGCTGGCGTCGCTGAAGATACCGGTGGCGGTAATGGGAATCAGGTCGGATTCGTCGTCGAGACCTTGTGCCGGCAATGTGATCTCGATGTCCTGGAGGCTGGCCGCCGTTACCTCGATGGCGAGCGTGGCTTCCAGTTCATCCAGGCGGGCCACGACTTGGGCAGTGCCTGTGGCCAAGGCCTGCAACAGGCCGGCATTCTCGCCAGTGGGCACGATCTCCAGCACGTTGGTATCGCCGGACGACCAAATCACCGTGTCGCTGAGATCACGCTTGCTGTCGTCGGAATAGATGCCGATGGCACGCACCACCTGTTGTGTGCCAGCGGGCATTTGCCGGCTGTCGATTTCCACCGTCAGAGCGGTCAGGCGTGCCTCGCTCACCCGGAAGTCCAGGCGGCTCTCGATGCCGTCCAGGCTGGCGCGCACGCTGGCCTGACCGCTGGCGCGGGCGCTCAACAGGCCCGGCTGACGGACGTTGTCGATGGCGATGATGTCGGGGTCGGAGGAAATCCAGCTCACCCGCGCAGTGATGTCGCTGCGCGAGCCGTCGGAATAGACGCCGGTGGCGCTCAGGCGCAGGGTGTCGCCTGTAGGCAGGACCAGGGTTTCGCTGGAGAGCAGAATCTCGTTCAATATCGCTGGTGTCACGCTCACCGGCAGACGGTCATAGAGGCCATCGAACAAGGCAACCACCTCGGTGCTGCCGGGGGCTATGGCCTGTAGTTGGCCGCTGTTGGCGTCTACGGCCACCACGTCGCTGTTCTTGCTGGTCCAGACTACATCGCGGGTGATGTCCTGCACGCTACCATCACTGAAGTGGCCCAGGGCTTTGAGAGCGAGTGCCATGCCGGCAGCGAGTTCACTGCGCTCGGCCACGATGTCGATGGACTCGATCCGGGCTGCGCTGATTTCCAGCGAGAGCGTGTCGCTGATCCCGTCGACCGCGGCTTGCACGCTCACCGTGCCCGGCTGACGCGCATACAGCCAGGTTCGCCCGTCTTCGATCTCGATGCTGGCCGAGGCAGGCGGGTTCACGCTCCAGCTTGCCTGGCTGCTGAGATCCACCTGCCTGCCATTGTCATACGTGCCGGTGAGCACGATGGGGCTGCGAGTGCCACTGGCGATGCGCTCTTCGTCCAGGGAAAGCGTGAGTCGGCTCAAGGTGTTCGCTACGATTTCGATGGGCACGCTGACACTCAGGCCCGGGTCACCGGTATAGCGGGCCACCAGCTCACCGCTGCCGGGCTGACGGGCTTGCAAGGTATTGTCCGGAGCCAGGTCGGCCAGGCCTTCCGGTTCGATACGCCAGTCTATCTGTTGTTCCAGGGCTTGCTTGCTGCCATCACTGAAAATGCCGACGGCATTCAGCCGGGTCTGATTTCCCTGGGCCAGGTTGATGACCACTGGGCTGATCTGGAGTTGCTCCAGGCTGGCATCGGTCACCTGGACCAGGGCATCGGCCTGGATCACACCCAGAGCGACGCCGATGCGGCCTTCTCCGGGCTCGACCGCACGGAACTGGCCGGGTTTTGTCAGCGGCTGGATTATTCCGTTGTCGGGCAGGATCCACTGCACCTCATGGGAAATATCACGCCGGCTGTCGTCCTGATAGATGCCGGTGGCGGTCAACTGGAAATGGGTGCCCTTGGCCACCTTGCCGAGTTTGGGCTTGAGCTGGATCTTCAGCAACAAGGGCGAAGTAGCGCTGGTGCCCAGGGGAGCATTCATGCGCTCGCAACCCGTCAGCACCAGCACCATCAACGCGATGAGCAGGCCTATTCTGAACAGGGGCGTTAGCGGCAGGTATGGCATGGACAATGTGCTTGATCAGGCTTATAGCAAGGTTAGCGTACCGCAGAGAGTTTACTTTAAAAGGGAAGGATACCGGCCGGACGGTTAGGCCTCTTCCAGGGCCAGTGGCTCGATATCGAGAAACTCGGGCGACAACTCGGTGCTGCCGTTACTGAAGATGGGAATGGTATAGGTTTTGGGTACCCGGCGGTGGGCTTCACCATGCTGGTCGGCCTGGATGCCTAGATGGGCTTCGAGATCGGTCAGCACCACGCTCAGGTCTTCCTCCAGAATTTCCACGATTTCGCAATAGACCCCGCGGTATTTCACCCTGAGACCGATCATGCCGCGTAACTTTTCGAAATCTATGGCAGTATCCATGGCTACCCAAGCGGTTACCCGAAGTAGTATGATGCAGCGGTAATGTATCCTAACCACCGCTGCTTCGAGTGTAGGTTGTTTTCCGCGGCCTAGCAAGCAATTTGGAGCCATACGCAATGGAAGAAAAAATCGCCGTCTTGTTTGTCTGCATGGGCAATATCTGCCGCTCACCCACCGCCCAGGGCGTGTTCGAACGCCTGGTGAGCCAACAAGGGCTGAGCGAACACATCCTGATCGACTCCGCGGGCACCCATGCCTATCACGTGGGCAATCCACCCGACCGTCGCGCCCAGCAGGCAGCCGCCGCACGGGGAGTTGATCTGAGTGTCCAGCGGGCACGCCAGGTGCAGCGGCAGGACTTCGAGCGCTTCGACTACATCCTGGTAATGGACCGGGAGAACGAAACTGAATTGCGGGCACGTTGTCCGGAGCCCTGGCAGGACAAAATCCAATTGTTCCTGGACTATGCCCCGGAATTTCCTGAAACCGAGGTGCCCGATCCCTACTATGGCGGCCAGCGGGGCTTCGAGCAGGTGCTGGATCTCATCGAGGCAGCCTCGGAGGGGCTGCTCGAACACCTGCGCAAGACCCATTTCCCGGTTCAACCCCGTGCATGATTGGTGTATCATCTGCGCCTTTTTGAGACAGCCGTGGAAGCACAATGGAAATCAATCCGATTCAGAATCGTATCAAGGACTTACTCGAGCGCAGCGGTGCGCTGAGGAGGTATCTTTGACTATGTCGGCAAGCGCGAACGCCTGCAGGAGGTGGTGCGCGAGCTAGAGGACCCGGCGGTCTGGAACGAGCCGGACAAGGCACAGGCCCTGGGACGGGAACGGGCCCAGCTCGAGACCGTTGTCGATGGCCTGGACGAGATCCAGCGTCGCCTCGACGAGGCTGCGGAATTGCTGGATCTGGCGGCCGAGGAAGGCGACGAGGACACCCTGGCGGTGGTGGCCGAAGACCTCGATCAGGTGGAACGCCAGGTAGCGCAACTGGAGTTCCAGCGCATGTTCTCCGGTGAAATGGATGCCAGCAACGCCTACCTGGATATCCAGGCGGGTTCCGGTGGCACCGAGGCGCAGGACTGGGCCGAGATGCTGCTGCGCATGTATCTGCGCTGGGGGGAGAGGCACGGTTTCAAGACCGAGTTGATCGAGGTTTCGCCGGGCGAGGTGGCCGGGATCAAGAGTGCCACCATTCATTTCCAGGGCGACTACGCCTTCGGCTGGCTGCGCACCGAAACGGGTGTGCACCGATTGGTGCGCAAATCGCCGTTCGACTCGGGCAACCGGCGGCACACCTCGTTTGCCTCAGTATTCGTCTCGCCCGAAGTGGACGACGACATCGACATCGAGATCAACCCGGCAGACCTGCGTATCGACACCTACCGAGCCTCGGGTGCCGGTGGCCAGCACGTCAACCGTACTGACTCGGCGGTGCGCATCACCCACTTGCCCACCGGTATCGTGGTGCAGTGCCAGAACGACCGCTCCCAGCACAAGAACAAGGCCCAGGCCATGAAACAGCTCAAGGCCAAGCTCTATGAGCTGGAAATGCTCAAGCGCAACGAGCAACAACAGGCACTGGAGGAAAGCAAGGCCGACATCGGCTGGGGCAGCCAGATTCGCTCCTATGTGCTGGATCAGTCGCGCATCAAGGACCTGCGCACCGGCGTGGAAACGGGCAACACCCAGGCCGTATTGGATGGTGAACTCGACCCTTTCATCGAGGCCAGTCTCAAGAGTGGTCTATAACTATTTGAAATTCATCTGGAAATATTTCAATGAGTGAGCACCAAAGTGAAGCCGACGAACATACCCTGATTGCCCAGCGCCGCGCCAAGCTGGCCCAGCTCCGGGAGCAGGGCAATGCTTTTCCCAATGATTTTCGCCGTAACGTGATGGCCGGCGAACTGCATGCGGAATACGGGCACAAGAGCAACGAAGAACTGGAGCAGACGCCGGTGCGGGTAGCGGTGGCCGGGCGCATGATGACCCGGCGCATCATGGGCAAGGCCAGTTTCGTGCATCTGCAGGACATGTCGGGACAAATCCAGCTCTATGTCACCCGTGATCGCCTGCCGGAGGGCTATTACAACCAGCAGTTCAAGAAATGGGACATCGGTGACATCCTTGGTGCCGAGGGCGTCCTGTTTCGCACCAAGACCGGCGAATTGTCGGTGATGGTGGATTCGATACGTCTGCTGACCAAGGCGGTGCGCCCCCTGCCGGAAAAATTCCACGGCCTGGCCGATCAGGAAACCCGCTATCGCCAGCGCTATCTCGATCTCATCATGAACCCGCAGTCCCGGCGGACCTTCGTGCTGCGTTCACGCATCATCAGCTACATTCGTCGGTATCTCACCGAACGGGACTTCCTGGAAGTGGAAACCCCCATGATGCAGGCGATTCCCGGCGGTGCCACTGCGCGACCCTTCACCACCTACCACAATGCCCTGGACATGGAATTGTTTCTGCGCATCGCGCCGGAACTCTATCTCAAACGCCTGGTTGTGGGCGGTTTTGAAAAGGTTTTCGAGATTAATCGCAATTTTCGCAATGAGGGGCTGTCCACGCGGCACAATCCCGAATTCACCATGCTGGAGTTCTACCAGGCCTATGCCGACTATCACGATCTCATGGACATCACCGAGGACATGTTGCGTGGTTTGGCACAGACACTGCTCGGTGGCACGGTGGTGAGCTATCAGGGGGAACAATATGATTTCGGTCGTCCCTTCGCGCGCATGACGGTGAAGGAGTCCATTCTGCACTTCAATCCCCAATTGCGTGCCGAACAACTGGAAGACCTGGAACAGGCCCGGCAGGTGGCCGAGAAGCTGGGTATTCCTCTGAGACCCAGTTATGGCCTGGGCAAGGTGCAAATCGAGATATTCGAGAAGACGGTGGAGCATCGCTTGAAAGACCCCACCTTCATCACCGCCTACCCCACCGAGGTTTCACCGCTGGCACGGCGTAACGACGCGGATCCCTTCGTCACCGATCGCTTCGAGTTTTTCGTCGGCGGGCGCGAACTGGCCAACGGTTTCTCCGAACTCAACGACTACGAGGACCAGGCCGAGCGTTTTCGCCAGCAAGTCAAAGAAAAAGAAGCCGGCGACGACGAGGCCATGCACTTCGACGAGGACTACATCGTCGCCCTGGAGCACGGCATGCCGCCCACCGCCGGCGAAGGCATCGGCATAGATCGCCTGGTGATGTTGTTCACCGATTCACCCTCAATCCGCGACGTGTTGCTGTTTCCACATCTGCGGCCCAAGGGCTGAAGGCGGCGTTACTGGAATTCGATCACGGCCATGTTTCCGTCGCGGATGATGTCGGCGACGGTGTACTTGTCCAGCACTTCCATGAAGCGGCGGGTGGCTTCCCCCAGCACGGGCTTGAGCATGCAGGCGGGTTCTACCACGCACTTGGCCTTTTCCCTGTCGAAACACTCAACGATGTTGAAATTGGGCTCGGTGGCGCGAACCACCTCCCCAATATTGATCTCCTCGGCAGGGCGGGCCAGCCGGATGCCGCCACTCTTGCCGCGGGTGGTCTGGATGAATCCTTTCTGGGCCAGGTGGTGCACAACCTTTACCAAATGGTTACGCGAAATGTCGTAATATTCGGCGATTTCGGTAATAGTGGCCTTTTCCCCGGGATCCTTGAGTGACAGATAGGCCAGAACCCTCAAGGTATAATCCGTATAAAGTGTCAGTTGCATGTCATTCACTCGTCCTGTAATGCTCGATATATACACGCCGGGCGTGCAGATCTTCCCTGATCCATAAACAACACTAATAATGTTGATTAAACCACATAATTGATTCCGGTGCAGCTTTTTATTCATGCACAGATAATATATCTTACAGGATTCGATAAACTTGAACAGGAGAAGTGTGATGAGCCAATCCCTTTACGAGCAGATCGGTGGCGAGGCCGCGGTGAACGCGGCGGTGGACATTTTCTACCGCAAGGTGCTGAGTGATGAGCGCATCAATGGGTTTTTTGAAGGCGTGGACATGGACAAGCAAGCGGCCAAACAAAAGGCCTTTCTGACCATGGCGTTTGGCGGGCCACACAATTATACTGGCAAGGACATGCGGGAAGGTCATGCCCACCTGGTGGCGCGTGGACTCGACGACAGTCACTTCGATGCGGTGATGGAAAACCTGGCGGCCACGCTCAAGGAACTCAAGGTGCCCGATCAGCTCATTGCCGAGGCGGCGGCCATCGCCGAGAGCACCCGCAACGACGTATTGGGGCGTTAAACAGCACGGGGGACGGACTTTGGGTTATACGATTCATTACAACGGCAAAGACTATGATTGTGGCGACACGGAAACCGTACTCGATGCCTTGTTGCGCCATGGTGAGTCCGTTCCCTATTCCTGTAAGGCCGGCGTGTGTCATAGCTGTCTGATGCAGGCCCTCAAGGGGCAACCCACCGAGGCTTCCCAGGCCGGCCTCAAGGAGACGCTCAAGCAACGCAATTTCTTCCTGCCCTGCAGTTGCGTACCCCAGGTGGACATGACGGTGGCCCTGGCCGGCGAGGCCGAACTGCATCATGTCAGCGCCGAGGTGATCGACAAGACACCGCTCAATGCGCATATCATGCGCGTGCGTCTCAGGCCCGAAGGCGAATTCAGCTACCACGCGGGGCAATTCGTCAACTTCTTTCGTGACGAGAGCGTGGTACGCAGCTACTCCCTGGCCAGTGTGCCGGCGCTGGAGGATTTCCTCGAGCTGCACGTGCAACGCCTGCCTGGTGGCCAGTTGAGTCCATGGATTCACGACCAGCTTGCGGTGGGTGACAAGGTCATGCTCAGCGAAGCCCTGGGTGATTGTTTCTATACCCGCAGGGATCCCGCACAGCCCTTGCTGTTCATCGGCACCGGCTCTGGTCTGGCGCCGCTCTACGGCATTGTGCGCGATGCCCTGCAACAAGGCCATAGGGGCCCTATTTATCTCTATCATGGCACCCGCAGCCGTGAAGAGATCTACCTGGTGGATGAATTGCGAGAACTGGCCGCCGCGCACGACAATGTACATTACCAGCCCTGCCTGTCGCGCGAAGAGGCGGCGGGTTTTGCCCATGGACGTGCCAACGAGATTGCCCTGGAGCGCCATCCCGACCTCAAGGGTTGGCGGGCCTATCTGTGTGGCAATCCCAACATGGTAGAAGCCAGCAAGAAGAAAATCTTCCTCGCCGGGGCGGCTCTCGGCGACATCTTTGCCGACGCCTTCGTGCACAGTTGAGGCAAGCCATGGAAGCCGTCAAACGCCACGGATCCTGGCTGCTCGGCATGCTCTTGTTGCTCACCCTGGGACTGGCGAAGGCCGACGAACGCCCGTTGCCGGATTTCGCCACCTGGCTGGAGGCACTGCGCGCCGAGGCCCTGGCCCAGGGAATCTCCCTTCGTACCCTGGACGAGGCCCTGACGGGCGTCAAGCCCATCGAGCGCGTCATTCGCTTCGATCGCAACCAGCCGGAATTCAAGCTCACTTTCGCACGTTATTTCCAGCGGGTGGTCTCCCGTGCACGAGTGGAAAAGGGGCGTAAGCTGCTGCTCGAACATCGGGCCTTGCTGCAACAGATCCAGTCCCGTTACGGAGTACAGCCGCGGTTTGTGGTGGCCTTGTGGGGCATGGAGACCGATTTTGGCCGTCTCACCGGTGGTTTCAAGGTGATCGATGCCCTGGTGACCCTGGCCTACGATCCCAGGCGTTCAGGCTATTTTCGTCGCCAATTGCTCGATGCCCTGCGCATCATCGACCAGGGGCATGTGCGTGCTGCCGAGATGACCGGTTCCTGGGCAGGCGCCATGGGGCAGACCCAGTTCATGCCGTCCACCTTCCTGCGTTATGCGGTGGACTTCGACGGTGATGGCCGCAAGGACCTGTGGCACAGCACTGCCGATGCCCTGGCCTCCGGTGCCAATTATCTGGCCCGCATGGGTTGGCGTGACGACCAGACCTGGGGGCGGGAAGTGCGCCTGCCGGCGGATTTCGACCCCGGCCTGTTCGGCCTGGAGCAACGCAAGCGGCTCTCGCAATGGCAAGCCCTGGGAGTACGTCGCATCGACGGGCGGGACCTGCCGCGGCGGGACCTGCTGGCCTCACTCATCCAGCTCGATGGTGACACGGATAAACCGCGTCATTTTCTTGTCTACGATAATTATCGTGCCATCATGAAATGGAACAAGTCCCATCACTTTGCCACCTCGGTGGGCATCCTGTCCGACAGAATCGGCCGCCGGCGTCTCTGATGGGTTTATCCAAAACATTAAATCAAATGGGTAATGGGTTGAAAATATTTAGCTTTATCCTGATTGCCGTGCTTCTTCTGGTGACTGCGTGTAGCCGTGGTCCGGAAAATCGCGAGGAGGACGTGGTGGCCGTCCGCAAGCTCATGCAGGAACGCGCCGAGGCCATTGCCAACAAGGATATCCAGGCCTATGCGCGCCTTATCCATCCCGAATACAACGATGGCCGCAATACCCGGGAAATGGTCATCGAAGACATGCGCCATGCCTTTGAAACCTACGACAGCATTGCCTTTAGCTATCAGAAAGCGCCGGTGGAGCTGAAAATGAATACCGCGCGGGTGGTGCAGCGCATCATGTACCGGGTGAACGGCGACAAGACTCTTCACGATCACGAAATACTGATTCTGCGCAAAAGCGACGGGCGCTGGATGATTTCCGGTGGCATCACCACGGGTTTGTTCTAGGACTCTGTCGGATTCAGAGACAATTACTACCGCGCACATACGGGTTTTTTGCGTCAGTCGCGGGCACCGAAAACCACGATGGTCTTGCCCTTGGCGCTGATCAGGCCCTGGCTTTCCATGTTTTTCATCACCCGGCCGACCATCTCCCTGCTACAGCCCACCAGTTTGCCCAACTCAGTACGGCTGATCTTGATCTGTATCCCATCGGGATGGGTCATGGCATCGGGTTGCTTGCACAGGTCCAGCAGAGCGCTGGCGATGCGGCCGGCGGCGTCCATGAAGGCCAGATGGCCCACCTTGCGGTTGGCTTGCAGTAGGCGTGTGGAAATATGCGTAGCCAGGGATCGCAGAATACTGGAGAATTCCTCCTTGAGTTCGTTCTCGGCCAGTTGCTCCAGCCTCTCGTAGCTGATGGCGGCCAGCACCGAGGGGGCACGGGTGCGCACGGTGACTTGGCGTTTCTCCTGCTTGACGAACAGGCCGGTTTCACCGATGTAGTCGCCGGCATTGAGATAGCCGAGGATCAGGTCGTTGCCTTCGTCGTCTTCCATGGTGATGGTGGCCGAACCCTCGATCAGGTAGTAGAGCTTGTCGGCGGCATCCCCGGGGCGAATGATCAGGCGCTTGTTGGGCAGTTCGCGGATCTCGCAGAAATCCAGCAAGCGGCGCAGGGCAGGGTCGGTAACATTCTTGAATTTAACGGGTTTTGATGTGTTCATCGTCATCGAAGGTCAATCGCACGCTCTTCCATGTCATCGGCAGGAGGGCGGAAAATCTGAATCCCTGTTTGTCTGTCCATGAGTTCACCTTATCACTATAGTCCGGATTCTCTCGCGCGAGCCTGGGGGGAACCCATGGCATCGGCGCATCTGCGCCAGCGGCCGGAGGATTTCGTGGTGGTGGAGGAGCTGGGTTTCGAGCCGGAAGGAGAGGGGGAACACCTGTGGTTGTGGGTGGAAAAACGTGCCTGTACCACCGACTGGGTGGTGCGGCATCTTGCTCGGCTGACCGGGGTCACGCGGCGTGATGTGGGCTTTGCCGGGCAGAAGGACCGTCAGGCCCTGACCCGGCAGTGGTTTAGCATCTACTTGCCCACAGGGGGCGAGTTGGATGGGCGCCGCTTGAGCGAGGTGGCGGATTCCTCGCGGGGTGAGCATATTCGCCTGTTGGCACAGACCCGCCATCGCCGCAAGTTGCGCCGTGGCCAGCATCGTGGCAATCGCTTCGAACTGGTACTGCGTGACTGCCGGGGCGATCCTGCCGTCATGGCAGAACGCTTGTGCTGTATTGCCGAGCGGGGAGTGCCCAATTATTTCGGAGAACAGCGTTTTGGCCGCGGGGGAGACAATGTGACGCGGTTTCTGCAGCAGGCGCTCATGGGACACCGGCGGATCAACTCCATGTTGATCTCGGCGGCACGCTCCTGGCTGTTCAATGCCCTGCTGAGTCAGCGTGTGAGCCAGGGGAGCTGGTCCCATGCCCGTGCGGGTGATGTATTGATGCTGGCTGGCAGCCGCAGTCACTTTCTTTGCCAGGTGGTGGACGAATCCATCAAACGACGCCTGGTCGAAGGCGACCTCAGCCCCAGCGGTCCCTTGTGGGGACAAGGTGAGTTGTGCAGCAGTGGAGAGGTCCGGCAACAGGAAGAGGCATTGGCTGCGGAGCATCCCGAACTGTGCCAGGCTTTGGAGGCCCGGGGCTTGACACAGGAGCGCCGCAGCCTGCGCCTTGCTGTGGACGACCTGCAATGGCGCTGGGCCGGGAACGATCTGATGGTGTCGTTCTTTCTCATCCGCGGGGGATTTGCCACCTCGGTGTTGCGCGAAGTGGCCTCAACTGGCTGAGCCATGCTTGAGTGACAGCCCAGCCACAACGGACGAGAAAGCACTGGAGGCGGGATGGCGTCGAACGCTCACGGGCCGCGCTCGTTGAAACCCGCCATATCCAACGCGATTATTCGCAACATCAAACAGTTGCATCGACTGTTCAGTTCGGCTGGTGAAATATTCAGACTGGTACAAGGACGGGGTTTCCGCTTACAATCCTGGCGCCCTGGTCCGAGAGGTAAGCATGTCGAAGCAGTACAATGCAGAAGATATCGAGGTCCTGACCGGCCTCGAGCCCGTGCGCAAACGTCCGGGTATGTATACGGATACCAGCCGCCCCAATCACCTGGCACAGGAGGTCATTGACAACAGTGTCGACGAGGCCATGGCCGGTCATGCCGATCGCATCGAGGTCAGCTTGTTCCGCGATGGCTCGCTGGAGGTGCGTGACAACGGGCGCGGCATGCCAGTGGATATTCATCCCGAGGAAGGCCTGCCAGGTGTGGAGCTGATTCTCACCCGGCTGCACGCCGGCGGTAAGTTCTCCAACGACAATTATCGCTTTTCCGGGGGACTGCACGGGGTGGGCGTCTCGGTGGTCAATGCCCTGTCCTCCCGATTGGAGGTGCGGGTGCGCCGCGGGGGAAAGGAATATGCCATGGCCTTTGCCCAGGGCGAGAAAACCGAGTCCCTGCACGAAACGGGCAAGGTGGGCAAGCAGAACACCGGCACTACGGTGCGTTTCTGGCCTGAGGCCGGTTTTTTCGACACGGTGAAATTCTCCCTGCCCAGGCTGCGCCACGTATTGCGCGCCAAGGCTGTGTTGTGCCCAGGCCTGCGAGTGAGTCTATACGACGAGGCCAGTGGGGAAACCGAGCACTGGCATTACCGGGATGGACTGCCAGACTACCTGGCCGGTGCCCTGCGAGACTACGAGTGCCTGCCGGAAATCCCTTTCTCCGGTGCCATGCAAGGCAATGACGAGGAAGTGGCATGGGCTCTGTGCTGGCTGCCACAAGGGGGCGAGCCGGTCACCGAGAGTTATGTCAACCTGATTCCCACCGCTCAGGGGGGGACCCATGTCAATGGCCTGCGCACGGGGCTTACCGAGGCCCTGCGGGAGTTCTGTGAGTTCAAGAGCCTGTTGCCCCGCGGACTCAGGCTGGCTCCGGACGATGTTTGGGATCAATGCAGTTACGTGCTGTCGGTGAAACTGCTGGATCCACAGTTCTCCGGGCAAACCAAGGAACGCCTGTCGTCGCGTGAATGTGCCACCTTTGTCTCCGGAGTAATCAAGGACGCCTTCAGCCTGTGGCTGGGCGAACATCCGGAGCAGGGTGAGCGTATCGCCGAACTGGCCATAGGCAATGCCCAGAAGCGGCTGCGTGCGGCCAAGAAAGTGGTGCGAAAGAAGGTTACCAGTGGTCCGGCCCTGCCCGGCAAACTGGCCGATTGCAGTAGCCAGGACAGCCAGCGTAGTGAACTGTTCCTGGTGGAAGGTGATTCCGCCGGTGGTTCGGCCAAGCAGGCCCGGGATCGTGAGTTTCAGGCCGTGATGCCCCTGCGCGGCAAGATTCTCAACACCTGGGAAGTGGACTCCCAGCAGGTACTGGCATCCCAGGAAGTCCACGATATCGCCGTGGCCATCGGGGTGGATCCTGGTTCCGACGATCTCAAGGGGCTGCGTTATGGCAAGATCTGTATTCTGGCCGATGCCGATTCCGATGGTGCCCACATAGCCACCTTGTTGTGCGCCCTGTTTCTGCGTCATTTCAAGCCCCTGGTATCCAGCGGCCATGTCTACGTAGCCATGCCTCCCCTGTATCGTATCGACGTGGGCAAGCATGTGTTCTATGCCCTGGACGAAAACGAGAAACAGGGTGTGCTCGACCGCATCGCGGCGGAAAAACTGCGTGGCAAAATCAACGTGCAACGCTTCAAGGGGTTGGGCGAAATGAATCCGCTGCAATTACGCGAAACCACCATGAACCCGGATACCCGGCGGCTGGTGCAATTGACCCTGGAGCCTGGCGACGACAGCCACGCCCTGTTGGACATGTTGCTGGCCAAGAAACGCGCGGCCGACCGCAAAACCTGGCTGGAACAGAAAGGCAATCTGGCCACGCTGTAGTCATACTGAGAAAAAGCCATAATGAACGATCAAGTACATATCGGCGAAGAGGGCCAGGAGCGCCTGCCCCTGGCCCGGTTTACCGAGAAGGCCTACCTGGACTATTCCATGTACGTCATTCTCGACCGTGCCCTGCCACACATCGGCGATGGCCTGAAGCCTGTGCAGCGGCGCATCGTCTATGCCATGTCGGAGTTGGGGCTCAAGGCCTCGGCCAAATTCAAGAAGTCTGCCCGCACAGTGGGTGATGTACTGGGCAAGTTCCATCCCCATGGCGACTCCGCCTGTTATGAAGCCATGGTGTTGATGGCGCAACCATTCTCCTATCGTTACCCCTTGATCGAAGGGCAGGGCAATTGGGGGTCGCCGGACGACCCCAAGTCCTTTGCCGCCATGCGCTATACCGAGGCCAGGCTCACCCCTTTTGCACAGTTGCTGTTGTCGGAGCTGAGTCAGGGCACGGTGGACTGGGTGCCCAACTTCGATGGCAGCCTGCAAGAGCCGGCGGTATTGCCGGCGCGCCTACCAGTGGTCTTGCTCAATGGCGCCACTGGCATTGCGGTGGGCATGGCCACCGACATTCCACCACACAACCTGCGTGAAGTGGCCGCGGCCTGTGCGCACCTGCTGGAACACCCCAAGGCCTCTGTCGAGGAGCTGTGTGAACACATACAGGGCCCGGACTATCCCACCGAGGCGGAGATCATCACGCCGCGCGAGGAAATTCGCGCACTATATCGCAAGGGACATGGCAGTATTCGCTTGCGTGCCCGTTATCAGCGAGAAAATGGTGATATCGTCATCACGGCCTTGCCCTATCAGGCCTCGGGGGCGAAGATTCTGGAGCAGATCGCCGCTCAGATGCAGGCCAAGAAACTGCCTATGGTAGAGGACCTTAGGGACGAGTCCGATCACGAGAACCCAACCCGCCTGGTGATCACGCCGCGTTCCAGCCGGGTCGATGTGGAACAGTTGATGGCGCATCTTTTTGCAACCACCGACCTGGAGCGAAGTTACCGGGTCAATCTCAATATCATCGGCACCGATGGTCGGCCACGGGTGCACGACCTCAAGACCCTGTTGCAAGATTGGTTGGCATTCCGAACGACCACCGTGCGCCGACGCCTGCAGCACCGGTTGGACAAGATCGTGCAGCGTCTACATATACTCGATGGCTTGCTGATCGCGTATCTGAATATCGACGAGGTGATCCACATCATTCGCAATGAGGACGAACCCAAGCCTGTGTTGATGCAGCGTTTCGCGCTCAGTGACGCTCAGGCCGAGGCCATCCTGGAACTGAAACTGCGTCATCTGGCCCGGCTGGAAGAAATGAAAATCCGTGCTGAACAGGACGAGTTGGGGCAGGAGCGCGGACAATTGGAAAAGACACTGGGATCGCAGCGCCGCCTGCGCAGCCTGATTCGCAAGGAAATCCTCGCCGATGCCGAACAGTTCGGCGATGAGCGCCGTTCACCCCTGGTGATTCGGGAGGCCGCTCAGGCTCTGGATGCCACTGCGCTGATTCCCTCCGAACCGGTAACTATCGTATTGTCGAAAAAAGGCTGGGTGCGCGCCGCCAAGGGACACGAAGTAGACCCCTCCGGCCTGAGCTATAAATCCGGCGATATTTTCCTCGCCGCCGCCGCGGGACGCAGCAATCAGCAGGCTGTTTTTCTGGATTCCAGCGGCCGTTGCTACGCACTTCCCGTCCACAGTCTGCCTTCCGCCCGCAGCCACGGCGAACCCTTGAGCGGACGACTCAAGCCGCCTGCCGGCAGCAGCTTTCAGGCGGTGATCTGTGGACAGGAAACCGACTTGTACGTTCTAGCCAGCGATGCCGGCTATGGTTTCCTCTGTGCCTATACGGATCTGCTCTCGCGTAACAAGGCCGGCAAGGCCGTGCTCACTGTGCCCGCCGGTGCCGGGGTGTTGCCGCCTCAACGGGTAACAGATCCCGACACGGAATTTCTGGCCGTGGTCAGTAGCAGCGGTCATCTGTTGGTGTTTCCGCTGGCGGAATTGCCGCGCCTGGGCAAGGGGAAAGGGGTCAAGTTGATGAATATTCCCGCAGCCAAGGCCAGGAGCAGGGAAGAATACCTCAAGGCGATGACGGTGTTGGGGCTGGAATCGAAACTGGCGGTATACGCGGGCCAGCGTCACTGCGTACTCAAGGGGGCAGATCTGGATCACTACCTGGGCGAACGCGGGCGGCGAGGCCTGAAACTGCCGCGGGGTTTCCAGAAGGTGGACCGTTTGGCGCGATTGGACTGAGAAGATAGCGGGTGGGCGGGTCCGGCTCACTCCTCCAACTTGCGAATCACGCCGGAAACGATGCCCAAGACCTGGACTTCCTCGTTACGCAGGCGAATGGGTTCCATCTCCGGGTTGGCCGGTTGCAGGCGAATGCCATCGGCCTCCACATAGAATTTTTTCAGTGTTACGGTTTCGCCATTGATAAGGGCTACCACCGACTGGCCGTTTTCGGCCGTTTCGCGTTTTTCCACGATGATGATGTCACCGTCCTGGATATTGTCGTCGATCATGGAATGTCCTTGCACCCGCAAGGCATAACTGCTCTTGCGCACCATGTTGGCGGGCACCTGGACGGTTTCCCGTTGTTCCACGGGTTCGATGGGGTTTCCGGCAGTGATTACGCCCAGCAAGGGGATGTCCATCAAGGCCATGGCCTCGGCCTCAGTTTCCAGCAGTTCGGCCGGCCAGGTGGGGCGTTGACGTTTTGGAATTAGAAAACTGACATTGTTCATGGAATCGCCCTCGCGCGTTATTTCGATGCTCCAGTGCCAATAGTAGGCTGCACCTGTGGGCGACGCAAGCCTTGTTTGTGACGTTGACGCCCCTATACTGAGAAGTCGTAACACAAGAAACGGAGGGATGGAGAATGACACGCAAAATATCGTACTACGGCATCTTGCTGTTGAGTTTGTTTACCATGGCCGCGGCCACTGCACAGCCCGGTGAACACCAACATGGTGAAGGCAAACCGGCGTCCGGTCAGCATGGCGGACCCGGTGGCGGCATGATGGGGCATCACAAGCCTGGCATGATGATGGGGGGCAAGGCCATGGCAGGCAAGCACAAAAAAGGCCACATGCTGTTTACGCCGCCCTGGATGAAGACCCTGAGTGACGAACAGAAACTGGAAGTCGATCGCATGCATGTGCAGGTAGCCAAGGTGGAGAAACCGCTGCGGGACAAGATGCGCCTGGCGCAACGGGAACTCAACGTGCTGGCCACCGCCGACAAGCCCGATATGAAGGCCATCGAGCGAGCGATCGAAAAGGTGAGCCGCCTGAAGGCCGAGATCATGCGCAATCGATATCAACACATCGTGGAAATGCGCGCCATTCTGACACCACAGCAGCGTCTGTCCTACGACATGGGTGTACTGGACTCGGGATTGAAACCCATGGGTGGCAAACACTGAATCGGCCATGGGGTCGGCGGCGTGCGCTGTCGCGTCTGCGAGTGAGGAAACTCAGTCCAGGCGGTCGCGGCGCCGGGTTTGCCACAGTGCTCGGGCCCTGGCTTGAGCCTGCTCCTGGGTGATAGCAGGCTCCAGAAGCTTGAGGGCAATGGCCGCGGTGGCGGTGATGCTGGCAATGGCGTATTCGTCGGCGTCTTCGCCACGCCACACTTTCTGCAACCGCCCGATCTCCATGGTTTCGTCCTTGTTGTGACGGCGGGCAAACAGGGCCGGCCAGGTTTCTTCGGTCAATTGTTGCCGGTGCAGGCTTTTCACCAGGCATTCGGTATCGGGATTGCGTTCGGCTTCGCCACCCTCGCCCTTGAATACCGCCAGGTGGGGTTGTTCCAGCAAGCGTGCGGCAAGTTGATGTGTGTCACGGTAACCAGGATGGAAGATACCTTGTATCTGATAGGGTGCGGCAAGGGGGTTGAGCAGCCGCGCCACGGTGTGTACCGGAGAGCGTAGGCCCAGCAGGGGGCGCAGCTCGATGATTTCATGCAGGGTGGGTGAGAGACGCGCCAATGGCAGATAGCTGAAATTCTGTTCACACAATTGCCTGGCGGCGGTGTCCAGGGAGTCGGCCACGGGCAGTCCCAGTGCCTGGAGGCAGGCGCGAGTGTAGACGCGGCCTGGCGTGTGGCCCTCGGTGCCGTGCATGAACACGCGGATACCGTCGTCCACCAGCAGCAATGCCGACAGGATAAACCAGGGAAGCTGGCGTCGCTTTCCGGCATAGGAGGACCAGTCCAGCATGACTTCCGGTAATTGGGCCGGTGCCTGGATGCGTTGTCGGCAGGCACGTACGAAGCCGGCGATCTCCGCGGGTGTTTCTTCCTTCACCCGCAGCAACATCAAGAAAGCGCCGAGCTGGCAGGCCTCCACCTCGTCGTCGAGAATCATGCCCATGGCCTGCTCGGCCTCCTGCTCGGTGAGGCTGCGCGATCCCCGCTTGCCCTTGCCGAGAATGCGGATGTAAGCCGCGAAAGGGTGTTCTTGTTGCATTGTTGTTTTGCGTTAACGGGTTAATAGACGGAACACCAGTATACACCGCGAAATCAGAACCAATCTGCGCTGGCTTTGCGTCGCCGATCGCCGGGCTCGGCATGCAAGGGGCGCTTGAGTTCCCATCCACTGGTGGTTCTGACCAGCAAGGGCACCTCGGGATTCAGGGTCTGGATCTCGCCTTCTTTTACCACCACGGAGAAAGCAGTTCTGGCTTCTGGTCGCAGAATCTCGAACAGCGGGGTGCTCGTGCGTGCTGCCACGTCGTGGCGCGGGGTGGAGCCTTCCAGTGCCACGCGTTGGGCCTCGGCTGTGGCTTGGCGCCGGTCGGCCAGCACGTCGATGATCGTACGCGGCCCCTGGATGGGGGTGCCACGCGTGTTGTTGATATAGATACCGTTGCTGGGCGAATCCAGGGTGATTTCATCGCTGGCCTGCAATACCAGAGTTTCCTCGCTGGATGCGCCGATATTACCCTTGGCGTAGATGGTAATATTGCCCGCTGCGATATTGGGTGGCGGACTGTCCACTTCGGTGCCGGAGACCACGCTGCTGAGTACGCTTCCCTGGCGGGCTGTGACTTGAACCGTGCCATTGCCGGCATCCAGCAGGGCGATGCGGATATCGTCTTGCTCGCTACTGTAGTAGATGGTCTTGCCCTGGGTCTGGGTACTGGCTTGAGAGCTCATGTTAATGTCCTGAACGGCGCGCACTTCGATTTGGCCGAGAGTCGCGGTAAGGGCGGCTTGTTGTTCCAGTTGTCCCGCTGTCAGCAGCACATCACCTTGCACGTTTATGTCTTTGCTCAGCAGCAGCTTGCCCGAGGTTTCGATATCCAGTTTCGCCAGTGGGGCCGACAGTCCGGCGGAACCCAACAGGATGTCTCCGGCTCCCGACTTGATCTGGAGAGCCTGGTTGCCCTCGATTCGGCTGTCGCTGAAGTCGATTTGACCATCGGTGGCCTGGGTGTCGATGATCACGTCATTGGCCAGTAGTACGGTCTGTGCGCGGGAGAAGTCTATGGCGCTGGCCATGTCACCGCTTCGGCGGGGACGGGAGGCGGGCAGGGCTGCCTTTATCGCGGGCGTGGTGGACTGAAGACTGATGTTGCCGCCCAGTGTGGTCTGGCCGCTGCTGACGACCAGAAGCCGGCTGAGTGCCTCGTTGCTGCCTATGTTGCCCAGGCGAATATCGCCACTGCCGGCATCCAGTGAAAGTGCCGCCATGCCATCGATATCACCACCGGAAAGATCAATGAGCGCATCGGCGCTACTCAGGCTGAGATCGTGTTGCAGCAGTATCTGGCTGGTCTGAGCGAAATCGATGGTTCCCAGTGTGTTGATGTCGCCAGCGAGCAGGGTTTGTCCATTGGCGCGTACCGTGAGGGCGGCAAGAGGCTGGGTGTTGCCCAAGGTGGAAAGCAGGATGTCACCATTACCGGCATCCAGGCTCAGGGAACCCGGTCCTTCCACTTGCCCGCTGAATTCGATGCGCCCGGTGTTGGCGCTACTGCTGAGCATCACCTCGTCCTCCAGACGAATGCGAGCGGCATCGGCCAGGAGGATACCTTCGCCCTGGGTGGTGATTCGACTGGCGGCGAGCGTGGTTTCACCGCTGGTCTCGATGCGCAACGAGCCCAGGGCCGTGGTCTGGCCCAAACTGCCCAGGAGAACTTCACCATTGCCTGCCAGCAGGCGCAGGTTGCGTGGGCCGTCCAAGGCGCCGCCACTGAGATCTATGCTGCCGTTTCCTGTCCTCGTATCGATGTCGATGTCCTGGCTCAGTTCGATGATGCTGGCGTTGCCCAAATCGACACCGGCGGCTGTTTGGGTCACGATGTCGCCCGCCAGGAGGGTGCTGCCGGGATTGTCTATACGCAGGGCCGCCAAGGCCGTATCGCTGCCCAGTTGCGCCAGGCTGATATACTCCTTGGCGGTCAGCTTGAGGCTGCCCGGGCCATGGACGGGCGTGTCGGTGAGATCGATTCTGTTGGCCTGTAGGTTCAGATCGTCGGTGAGCGATACCTGACCCAAGCCTGTGAAGTCCAGCGCACCGGCCACATTGATCGTTCCACTTGCGCTCAGGCTGCCACCGGCCAGAGTGAGATCGTCATCGCCCTCGATCTGTCCGCCCAGGAAGATGCTGCTGTCCTCTGCGCTGGCTTGGAGTGTTACCGGGCCCATCAGGGTGATGGCGCCGGCACGGGTGAAATCGATGGTAGTACCGGCATTGATCTGTCCGGCCAGGATGACCTTGCCCGCCGTGTCCAGGGAGAAACTGTCCTGGGCCGTCAGGCTGCCGCCACTGAGGGTGATGGTGGCACCATTCTGGCTGCGCAACAGACTGGAGCCAGTAAACAACAGATCGTTGGCCGCAGCCAGATCGATGTCACCGCGGGTGGTGACATTACCCTGGAACTGCGTTTGTCCCGCACTGTTTATTTGCAACGATCCCAGAGCTTCGCTCTGTCCCATGGCGGCCAGTAGCACGTTGCCGTTGCCGCTGCGTAGTGTTAATCCACCAGGCCCTTCCACTGGCGCGCCGAGCAGAAGCTGTCCATTGCCCTGGCTGCTGTCGAGAACGAGGTCCTTGGCAATGAACAGACGACTGGTGTTGGTGAAATCCATGCCATCGGCGCGGCGGGTGTAAATGTCGTCGGTGAGGGTGGTGTCACCCGTGGTTTCAATGCGTACCGAGTCCAGCGGATTGGTTTCGCCCAGGCTGCCCAGAAGAATGTCACCGCTGTCGGTCTGGATACTCAACGAATAGGACTGGTTGACGTCGTTGCCGCCGTTGACGGCGATTTCGCTCAGGTCCACCGTGCCACTACCGGCCCGGGTGTCGATACCCATGTCGCCTTGCAGAATCAGGCCATCGCCAGTTTGTGCCGCAAGGGTAAAATCACCGGCTGACGTGAGGCTGACATTGTCACCAAGAACGATATTGTCGCGGGTGTCGGCGCGGGTATTGGCATCGCCGTCGAGAGCCAGGCTACCTTCGGTGCTTATGCTGGCAAGGGCGGATATGCCGTCATCGGCCATGGCCTCCAGGTCAAATTTGAAACTGGATGGATTGTTCTCAAAACGTATTTCGGAACCGGCGCCTCCAGTGGCGGCCAGGATGATGCGTTCGCTCAGATTGGCCGTTTGTTCCACGCTGATGTTGTCCACCACGATAGCGGCGGATGTTTGCAGATTCAGCTCGGGTGTGCTGATACGGGACAATTCACTGCCATCGAGCTGGAGACCATTGGCGGTATCCCCCAGACCGATGCCTTGGCTGGATTGGATGGTAATGGAGCGCGTGCTGCCAAGCGAGCCACCGAGTTCCAGATCGGAGATGTTCAAAGAGAGATTGCCACTACCGCTGTCGATGGCACCGTAAACAGCCAGTAGTCCCGGGCTGCTCAGGCTTATGTCACCGCCTGAGCTACTCAGACTGGCATTGACACCGATGCTCATGCTGGCGTCGGTTTCCAATTTGAGTTCCCCTCCCGTGGACAGAATATCTCCTGCCACTGCCAAATCGGCACCCGTGCTCACTATACGTATTTGCCCGCCACCGCTGTCGATGCGCCCCTTGAGTTCCGGCGTGGTGGCCGTACGGATTTCCAGTGGGCCACCCTGGGTGCTCAGGGTGCCGGTGAGTTTCAACAAGCCATTGCTGTCGATGAGCACGTTTTCCCGGGTGCTGCTTTGTATCTGCACATCTCCGCTGATAGTAGTGCTTGCCGTAGTGGTTATTTCGAGTCCATCCAGGGGCGTGGCGGAGCCAAGGTTTGCCACGCGCACATCACGTGCTGCAATGTCCAGACGATAGGCACCATCCATATTGCCACCCGTGAGATCGATGCTGCCTCCATCGCTTGTCAAGGCAAGATTGGCCAGCAGCGTAATATCATTGGCAGCGCTGAAATCGATTTCCTGGCTATTGATATCACCCAGCAAACGGGTTTCCCCGCTGTTCTGTATGCGCAGGGAAGACAATGCGGTGGTATTACCCACGCTGCCCAGTTCGATCAAGCCGCTGCCACTATTGAGTATCAGTTCGCTGGCGCCATTGACACTGGAGTCGGCCAGCTTGATGTCGCCATTGTCACTGGCGGTTTGCAGGGTGATCGAGGCGGCTCCCAGAGTTACATTGGTGATGCGGCTGAAATCCAACCCGCCATTGACGTAGAGGTCCCCGGTAAGCGTGAGATTGTCGGACGCGGGCAGGCTGAGATTGTCAAAAGGCGAGTTGGGCGAGCCGAAGGCTCCCAAGGTGGTACTGCCACTGATAATGTTCAAGCTTCCCGTGCCACTGCTGGCGCCCACGTCCACCGTTGCACTACCCGCGTCCAGGGTGGTATCGGTAAGCAGATTAAGGTCACCCAGGGTGATATCGCTATCATCTGTGCGGATGTTCCCCCCGGTGTTGATAGTGGATGCCTGGGTTGCCAGCAGCCCATTGTCGAAACGTGATGTATCACCAGCGTCGTCACCCAGGGTGAGGCTGCCGGTGTTGAGGAAGGTGGTGGTGCCGGCAATGCTGTTGTTGCTGCCGAGCAACTGCACGTTGTAGCCATTGGCCGTGGTACTGAGGGCGGAGGAGACGGTGAGATCGCCACTGAAGGTGATGGTGCTGCCACTGCTGGCATCGAGATCGAGGGTGGTGACATCGACACTTCCCTGGAAAGTGGTCGAGCCCAGCTTGCTGCCCAGGGACAGGCTGTCCAGGGAAAGCGTGCCGCTGACGTTCGCGCTGGCGGCGCGGGTGAGCGTGACATTACCGCCGCCGCTGACGCCGGCCAGGGAGATATCGCCGGTAGTGCCTGCATCCAGGCTCAAGGTATTGCCATTGCTGGTGATGGTGCCCAGGGATATATCGGAGTCGCTACTGTTGCCGGTACGAATGCTCAGCTTGCCCGTCAATCCCGCATCACCCAGAACAACCGGCTGATTGCTGCTCTCCAGATCCCCCTGCAACAAGATATTGCTGGGGTTGGAGTTGTTCCCGGCTGCCTCTATTCCTCCAATGAACAGGGTACGATCTCCGTCATCGTCACCCAGGGTGAGGCTGCCGGTGTTGAGGAAGGTGGTGGCACCGGCAATGCTGTTGTTGCTGCCGAGCAACTGCACGTTGTAGCCATTGGCCGTGGTACTGAGGGCGGAGGAGACGGTGAGATCGCCACTGAAGGTAAT
>WFPC01000016.1 GCA_015487785.1 Gammaproteobacteria bacterium
CCTGTGCCATGAGCGACAATGAGGCCGCCCAGCACCTCAACGAGGCACGGGCCGAACTGTTTCGTAACATCAACAAAGCCCAGAACCCCGCCGCCTGATCAGACTCTCTCACCACCGTCCTTCAGGCTCATTTCTGGATTGGAAAGGACTTATCTCATCAAAGGGGTCAGAGTAATTGATTCTTGCCCGATTTCCGATATCTCGCGGATTTCCGATCCCCTCCCCGCGGTAGCAGTGAGGCCTGACGCCCTAACAAAGGGGCCAAGCGTTTCAATGACTCTGACCCCTTTGTTCATGCCCGGGCCAAGCTACCGCGATGGCTATCGTCTCCTTATGCACCTTCAGCCCCACATAAGCGGCGGACTGCCGGACCCTCTCCAGGGCCGATGCCGTCTCTATCCGTACCTGTTTTGAGTTAAACTCTGTCCATGACCTGTCCTGCTCAATGTGGCTCTGTGTCGGGAGTGATTTTCCATCCCCCAACATAACCCACGCGTGTCGAGGATGGACAGGTCAAAACATGATGTCTAGTCCGTCGGGTTCAGCCTGGCCGGCGCGCCAGAAACAAGGCCCGCCGCGGCGCGGGCAGGCCTTCCACCGTGCGTGAGGGGTCGTCGGGGTCGAGGAAATCGGCCAGCGACTCGAACCGCATCCAGGAGGTGGCGCGCTGTTCCTCCGTACTGGTGGGAGTCACATCCAGCAAACGCACGGCCTCGAAACCGGCTCGCACCAGCCAACTTTCCAGGGTCGGCGGCGAAGGCAGGAACCACACATTGCGCATCTTGGCATAGCGCTCCCGTGGCACCAGGACCTGCCCCTCGCCCCCTTCGATCACCAGGCTCTCCAGCACCAACTCGCCGCCCGGGCGCAGGCAGTCGCGCAATTGCTGCAGATGATCGAAGGGCGACTTGCGGTGATACAACACGCCCATGGAAAACACCGTATCGAAGGCCTGCAGATTTGGCGGCAGATCCTGGATACCCAGCGGCAACTGAAACACCGGCTGCTCACCGATGAAGTGCTTTATCGCCAGGAACTGGACCAGAAACAGCAGCGAAGGATCGATACCCAACACCAGGCGAGCCCCGGCACCACGCATGCGCCAACTGTGGTAACCGCTGCCACATCCCACATCCAGCACCCGTCGGCCCGCGAGCGGGGTGATATGGGGTATCAGGCGTTGCCATTTCAGGTCCGAACGCCATTCGGTGTCGATTTCCACGCCGTGGATGGAAAAAGGGCCCTTGCGCCAAGGATGCAATTGCCGCAGGGCGCGCTCGATACACTGCCGGGTCGCCGCGTCACAACCACTGCGGCAGGCCACCCGCACCCAGGCGGCATCCAGCTCCAGCTCATCGGCCGGCAAGCGAGGCAGGGTCTGCAACACCGGAAGCCAGCGCGGCAGATTGCCATTCTTGCGTTGCATGACCACCCGCAGTTGCTCCGGCAGGCTTGCGGCCCAGCTCAGCATGCCATGCTGACGCAGCGCCTCGCAGCAGGCACTGAAATCGGTCGTGTACACGCCGACGCTCCTCAGTCTGTACAACCGGGAGAGGTATCTGGATCTTCCACCGGCGTCCAGGACATGTCGTTCTCCAACCGGTAACTCCCCCGATACTCGTGAGGCGGCCCTTCACGCCAGTCGCCCGGGGCCAGCAAGGAAAAATACAGGCCGCCCTGGGGGCGGGCATAGAGATGATATATCTTGCCCGGCAGACGCTTGAAGCGGCATTCGGCACGATGCAATTGCTGGTCACGACGGGCGACTTCCAGCACCTCGCGCGCCTGCTCCTGCAACTGTTTGATCTGCTCGGAGATCAACTTGAGCTGGGCCGACACCCGGGTGTCGATGAAGCGCCCGGCGGTTTCGATCTCCCGCGCCATGTCCACCAGGGGCATCTCCGGCGCCAGGCGGCTGAGAGGATAGGGCGACTGCGAGGCCGCCCCGCGATGCAGCGTCTTGCCACTGTATTTCTTTTCGTCACTCATAAAGGCGCAAGAAACCCCGTCCGTAGCCATCGGACGGGTTTACATTCAACCGACACACCCTCACATGCCAAACAGGGATTTCTTACGCAGCTTGCGAATTTCCTTTTCATCCTGCCATTCGATGAGACCGGTCTCCAGGTCCATCAGTTTCAGGGTGAACTTGTAGTATACGTCCTTTACATCCTTGCTACGCTTGACGATGCTGGACATGTTGCCATACAGCATGTAGCGAGCCCCCACCTGGCGCCCGAACGCTACCGCCTTGGAGGGGTCCACCATACCGCTCTCGTTCTGGAATTTGAGCTGCTTGCGCACCGTTTCCACCTTGCTCATGTCGACGAAACGGAACTTGCCCGAGCGCAACAAGCGGGTGCTGATGGTGTCTGTGATGGATTCGGTATCGATGTGTTCGGTGGTCTTGTTCTTGATGCGGTCGACGAACACCACCGGGCGTGACTTCTTGGTGATCTCCACGATGGGGGGAAAACTCAGCAACGAATCCACCATCTTGGCGGCGATCATGTGCAGATCGGTGGAGCCGAAATCCACCGTGGTTGTTTCCACCGCACTGGCATCACCATATTCCACTTTCTTGCTGGCACAACCTGCCGCCAGCAAAAGGCTGGTACAAAGCAGGCCCACCCCGGCTAGTCTCACAATGCTCATGGCACACTCCTTAGGATTATCGAATCAGAACCTTGTACGTCTTGGCGCTGTCATTGGGCGCCACCGCCTGCACGGTTTTCTCTTCTCTGCCCTGTAACATCACAGGTAACCAGCTCGCAGCCTCGTTGTCTATCTGGAATCCCTGGCTGTCGAACCAGATGAACTTGACCTGAAAGCTCTGTGGCTTCTTGCTCTTGTTCCTGACCCGTAGCTGTCCCTGGGTCAGGCCACCCACCAGGCGGCTCTTGAGCTTCTTGATTTCCAGTTGATCCGTCAAGTCGTCGTTCAGCACCTCGATCTCGCCGCGCGCCGCACACCCGGCCACCAGCAGGGCCACCAGCAGGGCCGCCACCAGCCCCATCCCATATCGCGCTCTATCATATCGCACCTGACTATCCTCCTCGTTGCTTCACCACAGTTGTCGCACCACCATCCGGCCCTCCATCGCCACCACGTGCAAAATCGCGGGGCCACCCCTGGTCTCCTCCAGGGTCACCAGCCGTGCCAGATGATATCCCGGCACGCTCAGCTTGACCTGCTCCACCCCCGCCGGCAAATGTACCCGCAGCACATGGACCTTGCTGGGCAGGGTGAGCCACGAGCGCAGGTCCGCCGACTCGCTCACCACGTTGTAGATCATGGCGGCGGCCGCACCCAGGCCGCCCAAATTGTCCTCGGCCTGTTTCTGTAGCTGGTATTTGGCAATCAGGCGCAACACCTGACGCACGGTGATCGCGGGTAATTTCTCCGCCAGATCCTTGACCGCCAGGGCCTGTACGTCGGTGATCAGGGCCGTGCTGCCCAAGGGTTCATCCTCGCTGGTGGACAAGACCAAGGGACGCGCGGGAGAACTCACGTCACTGTAGAAGGGAAAGGCCACCGCCTGGATGCCATGAGGGGTGTAGAAATCGATAAACACCTGTTGCTTCGGCGGCACGAAACCTTCTTCGTAGAGCAGGATCAGCTCACGCCCTTCCTGAGTCTCCCGGGGCAAAGAGAACGCCTGGGAGAAACGCGCATAATCATCCTCGAACCCCAGCTGCGCAGACAAACGCAGCAGATCGGCCTGCAAATAGGGATTGTCCGGATAGATCTCATAGGCCTTCTTGTAATCGATATAGGCATCATTGGGCTCACCCAACAGCTCGTAGATGACTCCCGACACATAGAAAGTATAGGCACTCTGAAAGGAGTTTTTCAGCCCGGCGACAGCCTCGCGCATTTGCCTGAAACGCGAGGCCACCTGGTTCTGGTTGCGCGCCACCAACCACTGCTGGTCCCGCGCCTGTTCATCGAGCCTGGCCAGCTCCTTGTGATGACGTTCGAGGGCATCCCGCTGTTCCAGCGCAGCCCGGCGCACTTCCACGCCGGCACCTTCCAACTTACCCAGAGCGAGGTAGTTCAAGGCCTGATAGTTGTGCATGAGGATGCGTTCATAGGCCGCCGCACGATAGGGAATGGCATTGTCGTTACTCAGCAGGGATGAGCCACTGGCAGCCATCTTGCTCAGGCTGATCCTGGCCCTTTCATCGGCCCGCGCCTCTTCCGCGATAGCGATGTCGAAGGCCTCCATGCTCTTTGGATAACGCCCGGCCACCTGGGCCACGCGTCCCTGCTCCAGCATGTAGAGCGTCTTGTCCTTGGAGCGACGGAACTTGTCCAGCGACTCGATCGCCTTGTCGAACTTGCCCTCGCTGAGCTTGGTCTTGATTTCGGCCGCCTGGAAGGGATAGGGCGTGAACAGACTGGTGGTAGCGCAACCGGCCAACAGGGCAAGCATCGACATCAGCCAGCCGAAGCCGGCCACCCGCACCGCGAACCTGCCTCCTCGCCCCATGGAAATCATCCCTTTGCCCGTGCTGCCAACAATAGTTCACCAGCCCAGCCGAACTGTCAATGCAAGCGCCTGGCGCTTCACCCAATGTCGCTGAACAGGCAGGTTCCTCGGTGGCGCGCGCCCCCTGCAGCGTATTCAAACCGGCTCCAGGGATGTATTGATGCGGAACCGATCACAGTTTTCCACTCCGGCGATGAACCCTGCTCCCGGCGCGCCGATAGCAAAGACAACGAAGCACGAGACATCACTTACGACAACAAAGGAGATTCAAATGACCACGGAAAAACTGGACATCGTCATCATGGCACTGGCTTTCGGTACCGGTATCTTCATCAGTATCGTCGATAATCCGCTGACAGCCTCGTTCGTGCTCATCGGCACCATGGTGAGCTGGGAACTTCTCAAGCATATTCCCGGTCATAAGGACAGTTCACAGGAATTGCATCACTGAACCCCTTCATCTCCCTCCCCTCCAAAGCCCCGACGACGGGGCTTCTTTTTTGCCTCCAAGACGCAGGGCGGGAACCGCGCCGAGCCCGGCACAAACGAAAAGCCCCCTTGCGGGGGCCCTCGTTACGTTACGCTGCGCTGGTCAACACGAAGGTGGCCAGGCCGGCGTAGACAGACAGCGACGCCACCAAAAAAATGATGAAGCGGCGCCTTTCGATGGGATCCTTCTTCATGTCCCGCTCTCCTTCATAAACATGGCTTGGGGATGAACAAGCGAGTATAGTGGCCCATCGAAGCGCTGACAAGCCTTGCGTTCAGTGCAGCCGAGCGGGACTGAATTGCTGCCGGCGCCACTGCTGAAAGGGTATGAGTTCCACCCGGCCATCGCGGTATTCCACGACGACACCGCGGGTGCCACGACCAATGACGATGAAGCGCTCGCCTTCGGGATTGGTATAGGTAGTATCCACCGAAGGTAGGACATGGTGTTCCATGATCGCTCCTCCCTGTGTTGAAAGTACCCAATCTATGCCGGTTTCGGGCAGGGAGTCTAATTGGTATCCTTTATCGGGCACGGCGAATCGACTTATGTCAGGATCTTAGCAAATACTGAAACAATGATATTTCATTCCAAGGCGGGCGCAAGACACAGTGAAAGCAGCAGAATTATTTGTAAAATGCCTGGAAAACGAAGGTGTTGAATACATCTTTGGGATTCCTGGCGAGGAAAATCTGGATCTCATGGATGCCTTGCTGGATTCCCCCATCCGCTTTGTCACCACCCGCCACGAGCAGGGCGCTGCCTTCATGGCCGACGTCTATGGCCGCCTGAGTGGCCGGCCGGGAGTGTGCCTGTCCACCCTGGGGCCGGGCGCCACCAACCTGGTCACCGGCGTGGCCGACGCCAACATGGATCATGCCCCTCTGGTGGCCATCGCCGGCCAGGCCGAGACGGCTCGCCTACACAAGGAATCGCACCAAGTGCTCAAGCTCGATGCCCTGTTCCATCCCATCACCAAATATTCGTCGCGCATTCTAACTCCGGCGGTGATCAACGAGGTGGTGCGCAAGGCCTTCAAGGTGGCCATGAGCGAGAAGAAGGGCGCAGCCTTCATCGAGTTTCCGGAAAACCTGGCCAAACTGGAGGTGGACGAATCTCCCCTGCGGGTCAAGAACCCCGTGCTTCCCGAGCCCGAAACCGGGCGGGTGGCCCGGGTGGCCGAGCTGATTTCCCAGGCCCGCGAGCCCATCATCCTGGCCGGCAACGGGGTGATCCGCGCCGGTGCCTGTCAGGCCCTGGCGGAATTCGCCGAACAGCTCAACATCCCGGTGGCCAACACCTTCATGGCCAAGGGGGTGATTCCTTTCCGTCACCCCATGGCTCTGGGCAGTGTTGGCCTGCAGGCCAACGATTACGCCAACTGTGGCTTTTCCAGGGCCGATGTGATCATCTGCGTGGGTTATGACCTGGTGGAATACCACCCCAAGCTGTGGCACCCCACCCGTGACCGGGTGATCATCCATATCGACACGGTTTCCGCCGAAGTGGACGCCCACTACCAGGTATCCGCCGGCGTGGTGGGCGATATCCGGCACAGCCTGAACCGTATCGCCGCCCTGAGCGAACCCCGCGCTGGCACCCGCATGCGCCCCCTGCGCGACGCTCTGATCGCTGAAATGAACCGCCATCGTGACGACCAGGCCTTTCCGCTCAAGCCCCAGAAAATCATCTGGGATCTGCGCACGGCCATGGCCAGCGAGGACATCGTCATATGCGATGTGGGCGCTCACAAACTCTGGATGGCCCGCATGTTCCGCTGCGACCAGCCCAACACCTGCATCATCTCCAATGGGTTCGCCAGCATGGGCATCGCGGTGCCCGGCGCCATCGCGGCCAAGCTGCTCAACCCCGGCAGGCGCGTGGTCGCGGTGACCGGCGATGCGGGTTTTCTGATGAATTCGCAGGAACTGGAAACCGCGTTGCGCCTGCGCACCCCCCTTGTTATCTTGATCTGGAACGATTCCGGCTATGGCTTGATCGAGTGGAAACAGATGACCACCTTCGGCCGGCCATCCCATGTCTCGTTCTCCAACCCGGATTTCGTGGCCTATGCCCGCGCCTTCGGCGCCAAGGGCTACCGGGTGGAAAAAGCGGCGGAACTTCTGCCTATACTAAAACGTGCATTGGACGATAATACCGTTAGTATCATCGACTGTCCGGTAGATTACAGCGAAAACCTGAAATTGACTGAACAATTGGGCGAGATGGTGAGTCCCATCTGATTATACCAAAGCAATATGGTCAGAAATGGGAACCCTTTATTTCAATGCCCTGCGCGCCCTTGATCGAGGTAAAGCGATGACACGGAGTCAACAATACCTGTCCGGCACCAGACTGCGTCTGTTGAGTTACAACATCCAGGTGGGCATCAAGTCGAATCGCCCCCATCATTACCTTACCCGGAGCTGGAAACACCTATTGCCCCATGGCGAGCATTTTCACACCCTGGACAATATCGCCCGCCTGATCCGCGACCACGATCTCATCGCCCTGCAGGAAGTGGATGCCGGCAGCCTGCGCAGCAGTTTCGTCAACCAGACCCAGTATCTCGCCCAGCGCGCCGGCTTCGAGCACTGGTATCACCAGACCAACCGCAACATCGGTCATATCGCCCGCCACAGCAACGGGCTGCTGAGTCGGTACCAGGCCCTGGCGGTATATCATCACAAGCTGCCGGGGCGCATGCCGGGGCGAGGTGCCATGGTGGCGGAATACGGTGACCCCGACAATCCGCTCACCGTGGTGATGCTGCACCTGGCCCTGAGCCGGCGTGCGCGCATGCTCCAGCTCAACTATGTGGCCGACCTCATCGAACACCGCGAACATGCGGTGGTGATGGGCGATCTCAACTGCCAGCCGGAAGACCCCGAATTGCAACTCCTGCTGGAACGCACCGGCCTCTATGCCCCGGCCAGTTTCAACACTTTTCCCAGTTGGCGGCCACGGCGCAAGCTCGATCACATCCTGGTTTCGCCCTCGTTGATGATCGAGAACGTGCAAGTGCTGGACGTGGACTATTCCGATCATCTCCCCATCAGCATGGACGTGGTGGTGCCCGAGGCTGTGCGCTTCGTCGCCTGAGCGCGTTTGCGCCCATCCGGCAAGTTATTTGCCTCCCCTTGATACGGATTCCCTTCGTAAATACACGATATGACAGAACAAAAACCAAGCAGCGACAGTGTGGACCGCTGGCGCAAACTGCTCGACGATGCCGAAAATGAATTGACGGAGAAAACCCGTCAGTGGCGCCAGCAGGAGCGCATGCTCTGTAGCGCCATCAACAAGATTACCCGCTTGGTCCCGGCCCAGGGCGAACTGGACGAAACCCTGATGAGCCTGCGCGCGGCGGTCAAGGAAGGCCTCAAGCCCGAGCCCTTCCAGCAGGCGATGACGCAATTGACCCAACTCATCGTCAATCAGTCAGATGCGCCCCCGGAGCACCCCGGCGGCGAACTGCGTCAATTGCTGCATGCCGTCCAACTGCCCGCGGAACAGGAAACGCGCCTCCTGCGTCACCTGGACAAGGTGCACGACAACGAAAGCCTGCTCCAGGCGATCGACGAAATCGCCGCCTGCTGGCGCCAGCACATCCAGGCAGGCAGGCAAGGTGACCGCAACAGCCGCACCTGCGCCATGATGGTATCCGAGGTATTGCTGCAACTTCTGGAGCGCCTGAGCCTGCCACGGGAACTGGAAGAACGCAGCCAACGTCTGCGCCAGGCCCTGGCGCAAGGCGTCGAAATGGGAGCCTGGCTGCAAATGCTGGAAGAGATCGCCGACATGAGCGAGGTGATCCGCCGCCGCATCAACCGCGAACGCCTGGAAACCGAGGACTTCCTGAAAACCCTCACCGAGCGCCTGAGCGAGGTCGACCGCTACATGCGCGGTAGCGAAACCCTGTGGCAACAGGCCGAGCGCAACGACCAACGTCTCAATGAGGCCGTCAAGCAGGAAACCGAAGGCCTGCGCGCCAGCATCGATGCCAGCCAGGATCTCGACAAGCTGAAGGAGGAGATCAACAGACGCATGGAGGCCATCGTCTCCCACCTGGATTTCCATCGCCTGCAAGGTCAGGAGCGCGCCCGCCAGGCCGACGGGGATGTCCAAGCCCTCAAGGCGCGGCTACGCAAGCTGGAGAAAGAAAGCGCCACCCTGCGCGAGCGCCTGCAGAAGGAACGCCAGGCCGCCATGCAAGACTGTCTCACCGGTATCGGCAACCGCATGGCCTATGAGGAGCGCATACGCCTGGAGTTCGCCCGCTGGAAGCGCTATCGCAAGCCCCTGTCACTGCTGATCTGGGATATCGACCACTTCAAGCAGATCAACGACCGCTACGGCCACCTGGCCGGTGACAAGGCCCTCAAGAGTATTGCCCGCATCCTGTCGTCCAAGGTGCGAGAAACCGATTTCTTCGGCCGCTACGGCGGTGAGGAATTCGTGCTCATCATTCCCGAGGCCCAACCCGAGCAGGTGCGTCAGATCGCCGACCAGTTGCGCCGCGCGGTGGCAAAGACCCCCTTCCATTTCCAGGGCAAACCGGTCACCATAACCCTGTCCTGCGGCATTGCCAGCTTCCGGGAAGGCGACGATCCCTACAGCGTGTTCGATCGCGCCGACCAGGCCCTCTACCAGGCCAAGCAACAAGGCCGCAATCGCGTCATGTTTGCAGACTGAAACCTCCGGGGCGGCCACGGCCAGATGAAATACCGCTTCCACACCGTCGATGTCTTCACCGACCAGATCTTCGGCGGCAACCCCCTGGCGGTGTTTCCCGAGGCCGACGGCCTCAGCCAGCGGCAAATGCAGATTATCGCGCGGGAGTTCAACCTGTCGGAGACCGTCTTCGTGCAACGCCCGCGCCGCCCCGACTGCATGAATCGCCTGCGCATCTTCACCCCCCATACGGAACTGCCCTTCGCCGGCCATCCCACCCTGGGGGCCGCCTTCCTGCTGGCCGAGCTGGGCGCGATCTATCTCGAAAGCGATGAGACCCGCGTGGTGTTCGAGGAAGGCATGGGCCAGGTGCACATCAGCCTGCGCGCGCGGGCCGGGCGGGTCTGCTTCACCCGCCTGAGCCTGCAGATTACGCCGGAGCAAGGCGCGCGACCGCCCGGACGGGAACGCCTGGCCGAAATTCTGTCGCTGGCCGAATCCGATTTCGCCGATACCCCGCAAGCCGTTCAGGCGCTGGGTTGTGGCCTGCCCTACCTGCTGGTCAATGTGAAAAACCGCCAGGCCGTGAGCCGGGCCCGGTTGGACCCCCAGGCCTGGCAAAGGCACCTGGCCGACTTCTGGGCCCCCAACATCTATCTGTATACCCACGATGCCTTGCTGCCCGGTTCACAATTGCGCGCACGCATGTTCGCCCCCGCCCTGGGAGTAGCCGAGGACCCGGCCACGGGTAGCGCCGCCGCCGCCCTGGGCATGGCACTGGCACGCCAGGACTCCCTGCCCAGCGGACGCTGGAGCTGGGTGGTGGAACAAGGCTTCGAACTGGGCCGGCCCAGTTTCATCGAGGTCCAGGTGGACAAGCGCCACGGCGATATCCACAAGGTGCATGTGGGAGGACGCTGCGTGCAGGTGGCCCAGGGGGTGATGGAAGTGCCGCCAATCGAAGGCGAAGCGGCCGGCGGGCCATAAAAAATAAAAAAACCGGCCCCGATCAGGGCCGGCTCTTGGCTTGGGTCGTTTAGAAACCCATGCCGATGGCAACCCCGATCACATGGGAGGTGCTGGTCTTGCCACCATAGGAAATGCGGTCCAAGTTGTAGACTGGACCATAGGAAATGTTGTCGTAATGGAAATCGTAGCCTACGCCGATACGCAACACGTTCTTCGACTTGCCACTGACAGACTCCTTGCCCGCCGACAGGTTGGCCTTGAGATCCTGCCAGGGATGTACCACCACGCCGGCCACGAACAGGTTGGCATTGGCATCCCCCATGATGCGCTCGGCCACCACACCGATACCGATCTTGCGATCCCACAGGCCGGTGCGGTATTCGTACTCCAGCCCCACGGTGGGCTCGGTGGCGTCACTGGTGCTGGTCACCCCCAGAAAAACCGCCGCATGATTGTTGCCGCCACCGGCCTGGGCCGCCATCACCGGCAGCAGGGACAAGGCCGCGACCGCGGCGCACTTGGTTGCAATTTTCTTCATGTCTCCCTCACAACATGTTGATTCATTCGCTTTCCCATTGCACCGGATCAAGGCTTCCGAAGGAGGCCTGGTCCGGGACAGTGCATCCGGCCCCTCGCCAGAACGCGAAAGATCCACCGAACACGAGGCCGAGTATGCCAGCACTGGCACGCCGTGCAAAGCCCAATTTGAACAGCCCGCGACGATAGCGGGTATACTACCGGCATGAACCTCGCCCGCCCTCTCCACGCAAGCCCCATGTCCCGATACCTGAAAGCAGGCCTGGCCCTGTTATTGACCCTGGTCTGCGGCACCGGTGCAGCCCAGGCTGTTGCCGACCGGCCCGAGGCCCTGGTATACCACCGTCTCTCCGTCAGCCTGGAGCCCACGGCGCAAACCATCGAGGTGGAAGATCGCCTCAGCATTCCCGCCGCCTGGCTGGGCAAGAAGGAACTGGTCTTCTCCCTGCACCCCGAGCTGCGCCTGGAAGCAAACCCGGCGGTGGAGGCCCTGCCCCAGGCCGGCCCCCTGGCGCGCTATCGCCTGCGCCTGCCGGCAGGTCAAGACCACATCACCCTGCGCTATGGGGGGCGCCTGTACAACGGCACCCCGGCGGCCGGCACCGTCTCCGCGCAAGGGGTGTTCCTGTCCCGCCAGAGCCACTGGTTTCCCGTCTTCGGCGATGAATGGCTCGGCTTCGACATGCGCGTGCGCCTGCCCGCCGGCTGGCGCGCCATCAGCCAGGGCACGGGACGCTTCCGGCAACGCCAATCACACTGGCAGGAAGACCATCCCCAGGACGACATCTACCTGGTTGCCGGACCCTACGGCCTGCGGCAAAAGACCGTCTCCGGCATCCGCGTGCAATTGTTCACCCGCGACGACGACCCGGAGCTGGCGCGGCGCTATTTCAAGGCCACTGAAAAATACCTGCGCTTGTACAAGCAACTGCTCGGCCCCTATCCCTACCGCAAGTTCGCCATCGTGGAAAATTTCTGGGAGACTGGTTTTGGCATGCCCTCTTTCACCTTGCTGGGGCCACGGGTCATGCGTTTCCCCTTCATTCTGGATAGTTCCCTGCCCCACGAGATACTTCACAACTGGTGGGGGAATGGCGTCTACGTAGACTACCAGCGGGGCAACTGGGCGGAAGGCCTCACCGCCTACCTGGCGGATCACCTGATCCAGCAACGCCGGGGCCAGGGTGCCGCCTACCGCCGAAGCCTGTTACAGAAATACCGTGACTACGTGAGCCACCAGCGCGACTTTCCCCTAGCCCAGTTCACCAGTCGCCACGACGCCGCCAGCGAGGCGGTGGGCTATGGCAAGGGGGCCATGTTCTTTCACATGCTGCGTCAACAGTTGGGCGACGAACTGTTCTTCCGCGGCCTGCGCAAGTTCTATCGCCAGTGGCGTTTCCGCAGCGCCGGTTTCGATGACTTGCGCGCGGCCTGGGAAGAAGTCAGCGGACGTGGGCTGAAAAATGAGTTCGAGCAATGGGTATACCGCCGTGGTGCGCCACAACTGCGCCTGGGCCCCACTCGCCAGCACCGTACCGAGCATGCTTGGCAACTGGACTTCGAACTGAAGCAGACCCAGCCCGGCCCGGCCTACCGGCTGCGGGTACCGCTGCGGGTCCAGTTCGCGCAAGATCGCAAGCCCCTGCACAGCAGCGTGCTGCTGGATGCCTCACAACAACACTTCAGCCTCGCCCTGCCCGCCGCCGCCCGCCTGTTGCAGATCGACCCCGGGTTCGATCTCTTCCGGCGCCTCGATGGAGCGGAGATTCCACCGGCCCTGTCCCAGGGCTTTGGCGCCGAACACGTGCTGGTGGTGCTGCCACGCCAGGCCGAGACATCCCGCCTGCGCGCCTGGCTGCGCCTGGCCAGGCAATGGCAGGCCCGGGGCAACGGCCAATGGCAGATCCTGTTCGACGATGAAATCCAGCGCCTGCCCGGTGACCGCAACATCTGGCTGCTGGGCTGGAACAACCGTTTTCGCTCCAAGGTGCTGGAGAACCTGGCAAAACACCTGCAAATAACGCCACAGGGCTTCACCCTGCAAGGACAGACATTTCAACGCGACACGCATTCGCTGGTGGTGGCCAGCCGAAGCCAGCAAGCAGACGCGCCCACCGTGCTATGGGTGAGCGCCGGCCCCGAGGCGGCCATCGCCGGGCTGGCGCGCAAGCTACCCCATTACCGCAAATACAGCTATCTGGTGTTTGCCGGCACGGCGCCGGACAACCGCCTCAAGGGGCAATGGCCTGTCACCGACGGTCCCCTGACCCATCGCTTCGCCCCTTGAGCACATCCCGCAAGGCCTCGTCAAGATGCTCGAAACGAAAGCGGAACCCCGCCTCCAGGGCACGCCGGGGATGCACCCGCTGTCCCCCCAGCAACAACTGGGACATCTCTCCCAACATAAAGCGCAACAGCCCCGCCGGCAGGTTGAGCAGGGCCGGCCGGTGCAACTGGCTGGCCAGGCTGCGACTGAATACCGCCTGGGTGACCGGACAGGGGGCGGTGAAATTGAACGGGCCATCGAGTTCGCGGCGCTGCAACAGAAAAAGCGCCAGCGCGATCCAGTCGTCACGGTGAATCCACGACATCACCTGCTGACCATCGCCCATGCGCCCACCCAGCCCCAACCGGTAGAGCGGCAGCAGGCGCTTGAGAAAACCGCCATCGGGGCCCAGCACCAGACCGGTACGCAACAGGCATACCCGCACTCCGTACACCGTGGCCTTGCGCGCCTCGTCTTCCCAGGAGGCACACAGGCGATGGGCATAATCGTCCACCGGTGCCGTGGCCTCGGTGACCACGGCATCGCCCTGGTCACCATAATAACCCACCGCCGAAGCACTGAGCAGCACCCGCGGGCGCTGGCGCATACGCCCGATACAGGCCACCAGCTCGCGCGTGAAATCGATACGACTTTGTTCGAGAACCCGTTTGCGCGCCGGGCTCCAGCGTCGATCGGCAATGGGTGCCCCGGCGAGATTGATCACAGCATCGAAACGGGCCCCTTCATCCAGCTCAGCCAGGTGTTCCACCACCCCCACACCATGGAACAAGCGCGCCACCTTGCGCCGGGAACGGCTCACCAGGGTGAGGCGGTGCCCTTGCTCCAACAACCGCAGGCACAGTGGCCGCCCGATGAAACCGGTGCCACCGGTGACCAAGATGTTCATAGGGCGCGGGCGTTGTAGTAGGCGCGTTCGGAAATAGCGTGCCAGGCACTGGCCTGGTCGCGGAACTGGCGAAACGATTCGTATACCCTGGCCACCTGTTTGTCACGCGCCGCCACGTCTTCCAGCACCTGGTAGGCCACCGTGCGCAATTGCTTCAACACCTCGTCGGGCAGACGCCGGACCTGCACGCCGTGCTTCTTGCGCAGGGTTTCCAGAGCGGCCGCATCACGGGCGGTGTACTCGGCGGTGAGATCCCCATTGGCCACCCGGCAGGCCTCCAGCACGATGGACTGCAGGTCGTCGGGCAGGGCGTCCAGCGCCTTCTGGTTGATGATGCACTCCAGGGTGCCGCCCGGCTCCTGCCAGCCGGGGTAGTAATAGTATTTGGCCGCCTTGTAGAAACCGAAGGCCAAGTCGTTGTAGGGCCCGATCCACTCGGTGGCATCGATGGCGCCGGACTTGAGCGCGGAGAATATCTCGCCACCGGGGATGTTCACCGGCGTACCGCCCACCCGCTTGATCACGTCACCCCCGAGACCGGGAATGCGCATCTTGAGGCCCTTGAGGTCATCCAGCGAACGAATCTCCTTGTTGAACCAGCCGGCCATCTGCACGGTGGAATTGCCCGCCGCCGCCGGCACCAGCCCGAAGGGCGCATAGAGTTCGCGCCACAACGCCATGCCGCCGCCGTAGTAGAGCCAGGCATCCATCTCCTGCCCGGTGAATCCATAGGGCACACCGGTGAAAAACGGCGAGGCAGGAACCTTGCCCTTCCAGTAATGCGCCGCGGCATGTCCCATTTGCGCCGTGCCGCTGGCCACCGCATCGAATACCTCGAAGGGCGGCACCAGCTCGCCCGCGCCGTAGACTTTCACCGTGAGCCGGCCACCGCTCATCTCCCCGATGAGTGCGGCCAGGCGGTTGGCGCCAGTACCCAGGCCGGGAAAGTTTTTCGGCCAGGCAGTGACCATTTTCCAACGTATGCCCTTGGCGGCATGGGCCTGACGACCAGCCATCATGGCGCCGGCTGCCAGGACGGTGCCACCGGCCAGGGTCTTGATCATGTCACGTCGATCCATGGCGTCCCCCTACAGGCTGCGTGCGTTGAGATAGGCGCGCTCGGAAATATCGTGCCAGGGCAGGACCTGGTCACGAAAATGCCGATAGGAGGCATAGACCTTGCCCGCCGCGGCATTGTGATCGGCAAGGCCGGCCACCACCTCCTCCGACAACTGGCGCAGCCGGCGCAACACGTCGTCGGGTAACTTGCGCACATCCACCTTGTGCTCGTGCACCAGGCTGTGCAGTGCCGCATTGTTGCGTGCGGTGTACTCCGCCAGCATGTCCTGGTTGACGATGTGACAGGCCTGCATGACGACGCTCTGCAAGTCCTTGGGCAGCTTTTCGAAGGCCTTGCGGTTGATCAGGGCCTCCAGGGTGGAACCGGGCTCGTGCCAGCCGGGATAGTAATAATATTTGGCCGCCTTGTAGAAACCGAAGGCGAGATCGTTGTAGGGGCCCACCCACTCGGTGGCATCGATGGCGCCGGAGTTGAGTGCGGTGAACAATTCCCCTCCCGGCAGATTGACCGGCGTGCCACCGGCCTGCTTGAGCACCTCGCCGCCGAGGCCGGGAATGCGCATCTTGAGGCCCTTGAGGTCGGCGAGGGAATTGATTTCCTTGTTGAACCAGCCGGCCATCTGTACCCCGGTATTGCCGGCGGCGGCGGGTATCAGGCCGAAGGGCGCATAGAGTTCGCGCCACAGCTCCATCCCGCCACCGTGGAACAGCCAGGCATTCATCTCCAGGGCGTTGAAGCCAAAGGGCACGGTGGTGAAGAACTGCGCGGCCTCGCTCTTGCCCTTCCAGTAATAGGCCGCGGCGTGGCCCATTTGCGCCGTGCCATTGGCTACCGCATCGAACACTTCGAAGGGCGGCACCAGTTCACCGGCGCCGTAGACCTTGACCTTCATGCGACCGCCGCTGAGCTTCTGGATCAGCTTGGCCAGGTTGTTGGCGCCGGTGCCCAGGCCGGGAAAGTTCTTCGGCCAGGCGGTGACCATTTTCCAGCGTATGCGCCGACGGGCATGGGCCGGCGCGCTGGCCACCGCCGTCCCGGCCAGCAAGGCCGTGCCCGCCGAGCCCTTGATAAAGCTGCGTCTGTCCATCACTCCCCTCCCTGCGGCCACACCTCTCGCCCCCCGCCGGGCCGTACGGCGAAGCGGGCGTGCGCCAGTCTACCGTGAGCCGTTCGGTGGTGCAAACAGACCCTCGAGCCTCGACCTTCGCTCCGACAGATTATCAACCCGGCAATAAAATTAAGTCGTGTTCGGCCGGTGAGCGACACCTTGAATCTGGAGGGCGCTTGTAGCCCTGAACACAATCCATATTGTTGCCGGGTTGATAAATATCCAGCTACGACAGCGCACCCAGACCGGTATAAAGACCGGTATAATGGAAGCCAGGATCACAAAACGAGGCCTCCATGGCGGACCACCTTATCCTCATCGTCGACGACGAGCCCGACATCTGCGAGCTGCTGGAAATCACCCTCAGCCGCATGAATGTCACCGCCCATACCGCCCCCGATCTCACTGAGGCCAAGCTGCTGCTCTCACGCCACCGCTACGACCTCTGCTTCACCGACATGCGCTTGCCCGACGGCAACGGCATCGAGCTGGTGGAACACATCCAGCGTCATCATCCACAGACGCCCTGCGCAGTGATCACCGCCTATGGCAATATGGAATCGGCTATCCGCGCACTGAAGGCCGGCGCCTTCGATTTCATCTCCAAGCCCATCGACCTGCAAGGCTTGCGCAAGTTGGTGAGCAACGCCCTGAAACTCAAGCAACCCTCCCTTCGGCGCAGCAACCAAGGCTCGAACGAACTCACCCTGCTGGGCAAGGCGCCGGTAATAGAAAAAACCCGCGCCATCATTGCCAAGCTGGCCCGCAGTCAGGCGCCGGTCTACATTTCCGGTGAATCCGGCAGCGGCAAGGAATTGGTGGCACGCATGATCCACGCCCAAGGCCCTCGCGCCAGCGGCCCCTTCGTGCCGGTCAATTGCGGCGCCATCCCCGAACACCTGATGGAAAGCGAATTCTTCGGCTACAAGAAGGGCAGTTTCACCGGCGCCAGCCAGGACAAGCCCGGCCTGTTCCAGGCCGCCAAGGGCGGTACCCTGTTTCTGGACGAAGTGGCCGATCTGCCCATGCACATGCAGGTCAAGCTGCTGCGGGCTATCCAGGAAAAAGCCGTGCGCAGGCTGGGCTCCACCCGCGAAGAAGTCATCGACGTGCGCATCCTCAGCGCCACCCACAAGGACCTCGCCGCCCTGGTGAGCGAGGGCCGCTTTCGCCAGGACCTGTTCTACCGCATCAACGTGATCGAGTTGCGGGTACCCGCCCTGCGCGAACATCCCGAAGACATCCCCCAACTGGCGCAGCACATTCTCCAGCGCCTGGCCGCAGACAATGCCCAAGCAACACCCGGGTTGAGTGAAGGCGCCATCCAGGCCCTGACCCATTATGACTTCCCGGGCAATGTGCGCGAGCTGGAAAACATCCTCGAGCGCGCCATGACCCTGTGCGAGGGCGAACTGATCGAGGCCGAAGACCTGCAACTGCCCTACCGGCAGGCCCCCGCCACACCCTCCCCCGC
>WFPC01000017.1 GCA_015487785.1 Gammaproteobacteria bacterium
CGATGTGTGACCCGGCGGTGGATCCGAACTGCGGCACGATGTGTGACCCGGCGGTGGATCCGAACTGCGGCACGATGTGTGACCCGGCGGTGGATCCGAACTGCGGCACGATGTGTGACCCGGCGGTGGATCCGAACTGCGGTACGATGTGTGACCCGGCGGTGGATCCGAACTGTGGCACGATGTGTGACCCGGCGGTGGATCCGAACTGTGGCACGATGTGTGACCCGGCGGTGGATCCGAACTGCGGCACGATGTGTGACCCGGCGGTGGATCCGAACTGCGGCACGATGTGTGACCCGGCCGTGGATCCGAACTGTGACACAGTGATCAGTCAGAGCGCCGATGGCGCGGCACCGCCGCCGACGGCTACCGGTGGAGCAGACTATCAGTTGGTTGAATATTTCAATATTCAAACCACCGGTGGTATTCCTCCCGTAGTGGCCATTACCAGCGTGGCCGACCAGGATGGCAATGTCATCAGCGATGACGGATGGAGCTACTACCGTGCGCCTGCTGCCACCTCTGTAGTCATCAGCGGTACGGTCAACGTGGCCGAGTTCGAGTTCCGCGAATTGAATCTCAATCTGTGGAACGACAGACTGGGTGCCAACTCCTTCCGCAGGGTGGAGCTGGACGCCAGCGGCAACTTCAGTGTCGAAGTCGAGATCTACCAAGGTGAAAACTGGATCGACGTCGGTGGTGAGGGTTGTCAGGGTGGCATGTGCAACTGGTATTCGGCCAACCTCGGTGTGCAGACCGATCTCGGTACCGAGTGGGTGCCCCCTGTGGTCATCAGTGAAGTGGCCTATGTCAACGGCGATGCCGATGGCGTGGTCACCGAGCGAGATACCTGGGGCAACGGCGGTAACTGGGAAGTTGCACCGGCCGATCCCGACAACCCGGCTGTTGCCGTGGTGATTCGTGGCAAGCTGGAATACGCCGAGGATCCCACCGGAGAGCGTTCCCCGCGCTACAACGTGGGTAGTGAAGGCGGCTGGTTCGAAGACCGCCTGGCGGTGGAGCCCGATGGCAGTTTCGAACTGGTGGTCGAGCTGTATACCGGTTGGAACAATATCGGTATTACCGATGTGAATGACAACTGGTATAACATCAACATCTTCGCTCAAAAGGCGAAGAAGGTGATCCGCCCCGAGCTGACCTTCATCGACGGTGTGGATGCGGCGACGGCGCTCAATGAAATGGGCGAGTACGTCACCGACCAGTGTTCCGTAACCATCGAAGGGACTGCCCTGGTTGGCGAAGTGCAGATCAACTGGAATGGTTCCGGTGAATTGACCGATGGTAGCTGGAACAGTTACTGGGAAGGTCTCACCACCGAAACCGATGCCGATGGCAATTTCAGTGCGACTCTGCCCTTGATTGGTGGCTCTGCCTACAACTGGGTGGACAACTTCGTCGACATCAACGATGCCAACTGGAACTGGCTGGGGCTGCGTGTCGTCACCACGGCGGATTGTGAATACACTCCGCCGAAGATGAACGTGAGCGAGGTGGTGGCCACCATGGATCCGGCTGATCCCGCAGATGACGCCGTTCTGAGCCTGGTCGAGAGCTGGGGTGAGGGTGGCCGCTACGGCCTGGTCACCGATGCCGACCCCAATGGTTATGATCAGGTACCCACTGGCAGTGTGGTGATCAAGGGTACTTCCACCGTGCCCAATCGGCAGATCAATGTCGAGAACGGCTCCTGTGGTGTCAACACCAAGGTGGGCAGTGTGACGTCCTCGGATGTTGCTGATGCCAATGGCGAGTACCCCTGGAGTATAGAGGTCATGCTCTATCCCGGTGGTAACAACATCAGTCTGTTCGATGGCCCCAACTGGTACAGCATCGATGTACAGGCCAACAACAGCAACGAGCCGCCGGTGCCGCCCCTGAGCATCACCAGCGTGGTCGACGAGAGTGGCAATACCCTGTCACCGGTGGTCGATGCCATGGCGCTTGTGGACGATCCCTGTGGCGGCAGTAACAACCGTTACGATGCCGGTAGCGCGACCGTCGTCACCATAAGTGGTGTCACCAGCGGCCGGGCACCGGGTGAAGGTGAATGGCGCGCCAATGGTGACTTTGGCCGCTTCCCGATCGCCGAAGACGGTAGTTACTCCTTCGAGATCACACTCTACGACGGCTTCAACTGGGTCGACTTCAACGATGCCGACTGGAACAGCCAGGGCCTGGAGATCATGGCCAGCAATGGTGTGCAGCGTCCGCAGTTCGTGGTGATCGAGTCACCCACGCAAAATGCCACCGTCGATGGCGGTTCACTCACCGTCACCGGTGTGATCCTGAGCGATCCCGAAGGCACGGGTGAGGGCTTCCAGGCAGACTTCGTCTCCGGCTTCGTCAGTAGCTGTGGCGACGATGGTTGCGCCTGGACGGAGTTCTCCAGCGATCCCAATGCCGCCCAGTGGGGTGCATTGCCGGTGATTCTGGGGACCGACGCCGATGGCAACACCACCTTCACCTTTGAAGGGGCCAGCGTGGCGACTGTGACCGATCCGGCCACGGGGGCCACGCGCGGTGCCTGGACCAATGTCGAGGTGCGTGCCGATGGCAGCAACGCCGACGGATCCTGGGCAGGCCATGGCCATGCCATCGAGTTCAACAATGACTGCACCGACTGCAGTGCCCGTATCTGGAAGCCTGGCCAGGTGGCCAAGCCCGCTGCGGTGCGCAAGGGTGTCAGCGCCATTGTGAACCAGAGGGCTCGTCTGATGGAGTCTCGACGGGCACGTTAGGGTGTCCCGCCAGGGATGGCAAAACCAAGGGGTGGCCTCGGCCACCCCTTTTTTTGTCGTGTGAAGTGTCGTTACAGCTTGTCGGCGTTTTCCGCCAGATAGGCGGCGACGCCATCGGGGGTGGCCTGCATGCCCTTTTCCCCCTGATGCCAGTTGGCCGGGCAGACCTCGCCGTGCACTTCGTGGAACTGCAGGGCATCGACCATGCGCAGCATCTCGTCGATGTTGCGGCCCAGGGGCAGGTCGTTGACCACCTGGTGACGCACCACACCGTCCTTGTCGATCAGGAAGGAACCCCGGAAGGCCACGGCGCCGTCGGGGGTTTCCACGTCATAGGCCTTGCAGATGGCATGCGTCATGTCGGCTACCAGGGTATAGCCCACGGGACCGATGCCGCCCTTGTCCACCGGGGTATTGCGCCAGGCATTGTGGGTATAGTGAGAGTCGATGGATACCCCGATCACTTCCACGTTACGCTTCTTGAACTCATCCAGGCGATGATCGAAGGCGATCAGCTCCGAGGGGCAGACGAAGGTGAAGTCCAGGGGATAGAAAAACAACACCGCATACTTGTCCTTGGTGGCGGTGGAAAAGGTGAATTCATCGACGATGCTGCCGTCGCCGAGAACGGCGGGTGCGGTGAAATCGGGTGCCTCGCGGCCTACGAGTACGCTCATGTGCTTCTCCTTACATGTTTGGTGAGTATGGGCGCAATGCCCGGCTGTTTTAGATTGACTCTAAATTGGCTTTCAATGCTACGCCGATTTGCGTCTTTGTTCAACCGGGCTTGGGAGCGGAAAGCGGCTTGCCTGTGGCGGGATTAATAAGTAAGTTCACAAAATCCCGGCGCTTGTGCTTGGCACGGTATGGTAGCATTGGGCCCAGATATCTCGATGGCGGGGTCCTGGAGTGTTGATGAAAGAGAAACAGCAGGCAAACGAAGCGGACGGTGTGGCCGTGTTCCTGGGCAGGAGGGTGGCACTGTGGTCGCTGATCGTGATGATGGGTTTGTCGGGATGTGCCGGCTGGCAGTCCCGTGATACCGCGGTGCCCGCCGCGCCGTCGGAGCGGGGAGGGGGCGAGCGGCAAGTCGGGGGAAATCCTCTCGAATCCCTGGGCTCGGCCGAGGCCGACGTAGTCTATGATGTACTTCTGGGTGAGATGGCCCTGCAGCGGGGGAAACCCCGACTGGCGGTGAAGGCCTATCTCGAGGCTGCCCGTCGCAGTCAGGACCCGGAAATCGCCGCACGAGCCACCCGCGTGGCCAATTTCATCCGTGCCGATGCGCAAGCCCTGGAGGCGGCCGAGATCTGGGCCCGGCTGGCCCCCGATGCGGCCGCGCCCAAGCGGGTGCTGACGGTGCTCTACCTGCGCAACAAGCAATATGAGAAGGCCAAGCAGGCTCTGCGGGCCTACCTGGAGGGCGCCGAGCCCCAGGCGCTCAACCAGGCCTTCGTGCAGATCGGCATCATGTTGCAACGGGAGGCCGATCGCCAGGTGGCGCTGGAAATCGCCTCGGCCCTGGTGGATTTCTATCCCGATGTGCCCCAGGCCAATTACCTGGCTGCGGCAGCGGCCTTGCGGGTGGGAAGCTTCGACCGGGCCTTGGCCTGGGCCGACAAGGCGCTGGCCCTGAAACCCGACTGGGCCGATGCCGTGGTGTTGCGTGCCAAGGCGCTCAAGGGGCTGGGGCGCGAGGATGAGCTGCGCACCTATCTGGCCGCCTACCTGGAAAATCATCCCGAGGAGGACGAGGTGCGCCTGGCCTATGCGCGGGTGTTGGTGGATCAGCGTCAGCTCGAGGAGGCCCGCGATCAGTTCGAGTTGTTGGCAGCCAAGATGCCCGGCAACAAGGACGTCTTGTTCGCCCTGGCCATGCTGTCCATGCAGTTCAAGGCCTTCGACGAGGCCGAGGGTTATCTCAAGCAGTTGACCCGCCTGGGGCGGGGTAGTCCGCAAGTCCATTTCTATCTCGGCCAGATCGCCGAACAGAAGAAAGACTATGCCACTGCCATCAAATGGTATTCCACCATTCCCCAAAGCGATTACTATCTCGAGGCGCAGTTGCGCATCGCCGCCAGCCTGTGGCCACTCAAGGGCCTGGACGAGGCCTTGCGGCATCTCGATGGCATCGCCACCCGCGATGCCGATGAACGCAAGGAGATCGACCTGTTCAAGGGATCCTTGTTGCGCGATGCAGGCCAGTACCAACAGGCCTACGAGCACTATGAAAAGATGCTGGCCAACTACCCCAACGATCCCGATTTCATGTATGGCAAGGCGCTGGTGGCCGAGCGGCTGAATCGGGTCGAGGAAGCCATTTCCATTTTCGAATATCTGACTTCCCAATATCCCGACAATGCGGCCTATCTCAATGCCCTGGGCTATACGTTGGCCGATCGAACCCGTCGCTACGACGAGGCCGAGCGCTATGTGCGCAAGGCATTGGAACTGCGTCCCGCCGACCCGGCTATCATCGACAGCATGGGCTGGATCTACTATCGCCAGGGCAAGTTGGAAGAAGCCCTGAAATATCTCGGCAAGGCCATGGAGATGGTCAACGACGGTGAAGTGGCGGCCCATTACGGAGAGGTATTGTGGAAACTGGGGCGTCGCGAGGAAGCCACGGCAGTATGGGCGCGGGCCCGGGAACAATTTGGTGACAACGAGATTCTGCAACAGACCCTGCGGAGGTTTGGCCAGTGATGCGCTTGTTGCTCATGGTGATACTCGCCGTGGGCTTGTCGGCCTGTGCCACGGTGGAAAAACGCATTCCGGAAGGCGTGGCCGACCCGCGGCTGGAGCATATCGGCGGGTGGCGTCTGGCGGCCCGTTTCAGCGCCACCAGCGAGGATGACTCCTGGAGCGGCACCCTCTACTGGGAGCAGTCGGGCCCCCGTTACGATATACGGTTTCTGGGCCCCTTGGGGCAGGGTGGCATGCGCCTGTTCGGTGATCGTGGCTATGCCACCCTGCGCCTGGCCGATGGTCGCAGTTTCAGCGATGACGATGCCGAGGCCTTGTTGCGGGCACGCAGTGATTGGCGGCTGCCACTCAATGCCCTGCGCTACTGGGTATTGGGGCGACCCGCGCCTGGCGGGGGGCAGCGGCGAGTCCGGCGCGACAGCCTGGGACGTCTCGAGTCTCTCAAATACGCCGACTGGACGGTGGAATTCCGGCGCTACAGCGAAGTCGACGGCTTGCAGTTGCCAGCCAAGATCCTGTTGTACAATCCCCGTTTCGAGGTGCGCTTGGTGATCGATTCCTGGGAGCTGGAATTGGCCTCGACATGACGCTTGTCCCATTCCCCTGGCCGGCGCCGGCCAAGATCAATCTCTTCCTGCACATCACTGGCCGCCGTGACGACGGTTACCATTTGTTGCAAACGGTATTTCAGTTCATCGACTATGGCGATACGCTCTATTTCAGGTTGCGCTCCGACGCAACGATCCGGCGTGAGAACCCGTTGCCGGGAGTAGCGGAGAATGCCGACCTCGTGGTGCGCGCCGCCCGCTTGTTGCAGCAACACACGAGGTGCTCCCTGGGCGCGGACATCCGCCTGGACAAGCGCCTGCCCATGGGCGGCGGTCTGGGGGGGGGAGTTCGGATGCCGCCACCACCCTGGTGGCGCTCAATCACTTGTGGGGGCTGGGGCTCGACGAGGAGCGGTTGGCCGATCTCGGTCTGATGCTGGGGGCCGATGTGCCGGTCTTCGTGCGTGGGCGGGCGGCCTGGGCCGAGGGCGTGGGAGAGCGGCTCACCCCGGTGGAGCTGCCCGAGGCTTGGGTAGTGGTGTTGGTGCCGCCGGTCCAGGTGGACACGGGGAAAATTTTTTCCGCTCCGGAATTGACACGGGACAAACAAATCATCAAAATACGCGATCTTTCGAGGCAGCCGACGGAAAACGTCTGTGAGCCGGTGGTGGTGAAGCGCCACCCGGAGGTTGGCGCGGCACTAGACTGGCTGGGCCGGCATGCCGAGGCCCGCATGAGCGGGACCGGTGGCTGTGTGTTTGCCCGGTTCAGAAACGAAGCCGAGGCCCGGGCGGTGGCCGGGCAGGTGCCGGGGGCATGGGGCGTGATCGTTGCCCGGGCACTCAATCGCAGCCCGCTGCACGATGCGCTGGACTCAAGTCGCCGGCAGGGCTGACGAAAAACAGAGAAACCGATCAATTGGGGTGTCGCCAAGCGGTAAGGCACTGGGTTTTGATCCCAGCATTCCCAGGTTCGAATCCTGGCACCCCAGCCATATCGCGAAGCGGGAATGAACCCGGTTCTCTATTGGAGCACCGGGGCTGGCAGGGAAGCGTGCCAGGATGAGAACCCAGTCGCTGGTTCGACAAATCCGCGTAGCGGATTTGAACAGCGGAGCGTAGCGACGCTGGCCCGAAGGGCGAGGGCCGTGAGGCCCGAGTAATCCTGTCACCCCAGCCCTGTCGCGGACTGTTCCGTCGTGTCGGCGGGTCCGGCAGCAGTCGTTTTCCGGGGCGGCGGCAGGGTGTAGAGAACATGCAATGGCGGCCGCCGAGCCGCCGTTTTCAATTTGAGTGAACGTCCAGGAGTGCCGAGGTGCCCGAGCGTCGCATGATGGTGTTTTCGGGAAACGCCAATCCGCAGCTTTCCCAAGACATCGCCCAGTACCTCAACCTGCCCCTGGGGCGGGCCGTGGTCGGCCGTTTCAGCGACGGCGAGATCATGGTCGAGATCATGGACAACGTGCGTGGCAAGGATGTCTTCATCGTTCAGCCCACCTGTGTGCCCACCAATGACCACCTGATGGAGCTGCTGGTGATGGTGGATGCGGTGCGTCGGGCCTCTGCAGCCCGGGTGACCACCGTGATTCCCTATTTCGGTTATTCCCGCCAGGACCGGCGAACCCGTTCGGCGCGGGTGCCCATCACCGCCAAGGTGGTGGCCAACATGATCGCCAGCGTGGGTACCGACCGGGTGTTGACGGTGGATCTGCACGCCGACCAGATCCAGGGTTTCTTCGACCTGCCGGTGGACAATGTCTATGCCTCGCCCATCCTGCTGGGGGATCTGTGGCGTCAGAAACACCCCGACCTCATCGTGGTCTCGCCCGATGTGGGGGGCGTAGTGCGGGCCCGGGCCCTGGCCAAGCGCCTGGGCGATGCCGACCTGGCCATCATCGACAAGCGCCGGCCCAAGGCCAATGTGGCCAAGGTGATGCATATCATTGGTGATGTGGCCGATCGTACCTGTGTGCTCATCGACGATCTGGTGGACACTGCCGGCACCCTGTGCGAGGCAGCGGGTGCCCTGAAGCAACACGGGGCCCGGCGGGTGGTGGCCTATTGCACCCACCCGGTGCTGTCGGGCAAGGCCATCGACAATATCAATAATTCGCAACTGGATGAGTTGGTGGTGACCGATACCATTCCCTTGCAGGAACCCGCGCGCCAGTGTGATAGAATCCGCCAGCTCAGTATCGCCGAGATGCTGGCCGAAACCATGCGCAGGATTCACATGGAGGAGTCGGTCAGCTCCCTGTTCATCGATTGACTCGGGCCCTGGGTAGGGGCCGCGCGTTTCGCAGGGGCGCGCAAAAGAGAAAGGGGATTTCACGCTCCATGGGGCGTGATCGAGGGTATCGCTTCCGGTCGCAGTCGCGATACCCGGGGGAGCCCCATGGGGGGGCTCTTTTTTGCTATCAGGAGATCAAGTCATGTCTGTGAGTTTTGTAATTGAAGCGGAAAGCCGCAGCGATGAAGGGAAAGGTGCGAGCCGCCGCCTGCGTCGCCAAGGCAAGATTCCCGCCATTATCTATGGCGGTGGTGAGGCGCCCCAGTCGCTCACCCTCGACCACAATGCCATGTTGCACCTGCTGGAAAACGAGGCCGCCTATTCTTCCATTCTGACGGTGAACATCGACGGCAAGCCGTCGCGCGCGGTGTTGCGTGACATCCAGCGTCACGCCTTCAAGCCCAAGCTGCTGCACGTGGACCTGCTGCGGGTCAGTGACGACGATGTCATCCACATGAACGTACCCCTGCACTTCGTCGGTGAAGACGTGGCCCCTGGGGTCAAGTCCGGCGGCCTGATGACCCATAATCTCACCGAGATCGAAGTGGTGTGCGCGGCCAAGGATCTGCCCGAATTCATCGAGGTGGACGTGTCCGGCATGGGGCCCAACAGCGTGTTGCACCTGAGTGACTTGCAGTTGCCGGAAGGCGTCAGGTCGGCCGAGCTGATGCAGGGCGAGGGTCACGACCAGCCGGTGGTGGCTATCCACAGCAAGGGAGGGGCCGAGGCCGAAGAAGCAGGCGAAGAAGCCGAAGCCGGCGAGGAGTAAACCCGCGCCATGGCGGCGGCCGTGAAGCTGATCGTGGGGCTGGGCAATCCCGGCCCTGAATACACAGGAACCCGGCACAATGCCGGGTTCTGGTTTATTGACCGTCTGGCCGCTCATTGGCATGCGCCCTTGCGGCGCGAGGCCAGATTTTTCGGCGAGACCGCGCGGGTCAGGCTGCCCGAGGGGGAAGTGTGGCTGCTCAAACCGGCTACCTTCATGAATCGCAGTGGCCAGAGTGTGGCCGCCCTGGCCCATTTCTACAAGATTCCGCCGCGGGAAATCCTGGTGGCACACGATGAGCTGGACTTCGAGCCCGGCGCGGCGCGGCTCAAGCAGGGCGGGGGACATGGCGGGCACAATGGTCTGCGTGACATCATCACCCGGTTGGGCAACCAGCGTGATTTTTTGCGCCTGCGCCTGGGCATCGGTCACCCCGGCGACAGTCGCCAAGTCACGGGATATGTCCTGGGGCGGCCGCCGGCGGGCGAGCGGGCTGCCATCGAGCAGGCCCTGGACGAGGCGGTGGCGGTGATGCCACTGTTGCTGCGTGGCGAATTTCAACAGGCCATGCAGAGCCTGCACAGCCGCTGAGTGGCGCGACGCAAAAACGGAGGAACAGCATGGGTTTCAAATGCGGCATCGTGGGCTTGCCCAATGTGGGCAAGTCCACCCTGTTCAATGCCCTCACCAAGGCGGGCATCGAGTCGGCCAACTATCCTTTTTGCACCATCGAGCCCAATGTTGGCGTGGTGCCGGTGCCCGATCCCCGGCTCGACAGACTGGCGGCCATTGTGCAACCCCAGCGGGTCTTGCCCACCACCATGGAATTCGTCGACATCGCGGGCCTGGTGGCCGGCGCCTCCAAGGGTGAGGGGCTGGGCAACAAGTTCCTGGCCAATATTCGCGAGACCCAGGCCATTGCCCACGTGGTGCGTTGTTTCGATGACGACGACATCACCCACGTGGCGGGCAAGGTCGATCCCCTGGCCGATATCGAGGTCATCAACACCGAACTGGTGCTGGCGGACATGGAGACCGTGGACAAGGCGCTGGCCAGGGTCAGCCGCACCGCCAAGAGTGGAGACAAGACCGCGCTCAAGCAAAAGGCCGTTCTGGAGCGCATGCAGGCGCATCTGGATGGCGGCGCCCCGGCGCGTTCACTGGCCCTGGGCGAGGACGAGCGGCTCCTGATTCGGGAGCTGCATCTGCTTACCATCAAGCCCACCATGTATATCGCCAACGTGGCCGAAGACGGCTTCGAGGGCAACCCCTACCTGGATGCGGTCATCGCTCTGGCGGCCGGGGAGCAGGCCACGGTGGTGCCCATCTGCGCCGCCATCGAGGCCGAGATCGCCGAGCTGGACGAGGACGAGAAAGGCGAATTTCTGGCCGACCTGGGGCTGCAGGAGCCTGGGCTGAACCGGGTGATCCGCGCCGGCTACCAGTTGCTCGAGCTGCAGACCTTCTTCACCGCGGGGGTCAAGGAGGTTAGGGCATGGACGGTCAAGGTGGGCGCCACTGCGCCTCAGGCCGCCGGTGTGATTCACACCGATTTCGAAAAGGGCTTCATTCGCGCCGAGGTCATCGCCTACCAGGATTTCATCGAGTGCGGCGGGGAACAGGGCGCCAAGGAAGCGGGCAAGTGGCGCCTGGAGGGCAAGGACTACATGGTGCAGGACGGTGATGTGATGCACTTCCGCTTCAACGTCTGAGTCCGGCATTTGCCTGCCGGCGGGGGCGGGGTAGAATGACGGCCCTTTGTCCATCAAACACAGTGAGGGGATGTCGGCATGAAAAGTCTGTGGAACGATGAGCAGGCACGGGAATACGATGACGATCTGGGCCTGCGGGTCTACACCTCCCGCCTGCTGGGGCAGGATCCCAGCCTGGTGTTGCACGGTGGTGGCAATACCTCGGTCAAGATCCGTGAGACCAACATCCTCGGTCAGGAAGAGACCATTCTCTATGTCAAAGGCAGCGGCTGGGACCTGGCCAGCATAGAGCGCGAGGGCTTTTCGCCGGTGCGCCTGGACCACCTGCTGGCGCTGGCCAGGCTGGAATCCCTGTCCGACCCGCAGATGGTCAACGAACTGAAGACCCACATGACCCGCGCCTCGGCGCCCACCCCCTCGGTGGAAGCCATACTCCACGCCACCCTGCCGTACAAATACGTGGACCACACCCATGCCGATGCCATCGTCACCATCACCAACACCGAAGGTGGGGCGGACCGCATCCGCGAGATCTATGGCGACGAGGTGGTGATCGTGCCCTACGTGATGCCGGGTTTCGACCTGGCTCGCGCGTGCGCACGCTGTTTCGCCGAGCAGGCCGGTCCGCGCACCATCGGCATGGTACTGCTCAATCATGGCATCTTCAGTTTCGGTGACGATGCCCGGCAGTCCTACGAGCGCATGATCGCACTGGTGGACCGGGCCGAACACTACCTCCAGCGTCAGGGAGCCTGGGATCTGCCCGCGCCCGAGGCGGTGACCGACGTGCATCCCCATGCCCTGGAACTGGCCGAGCTGCGTGCCCGGGTGTCCGAGGCAGCCGGTCGTCCCATGATCGTGCGCCAGTCACGTGATCCCCTGAGCACGACCTTTGCCGCCCGTGATGACCTGGAAGCCATCAGCCAGCAGGGGCCGGCCACGCCCGATCACGTGATCCGCACCAAGCGCCTGCCCCTGCTGGGGCGGGATGTGGAGGCCTATGTGCGCGCCTACACGGCCTACTTCGAGGCCCATGCACCCCACGCCAAGGATGAGAAGACCATGCTGGATCCTGCGCCACGGGTGATCCTGGATCGCGAGCTGGGACAGCTCAGCGTGGGTAAGACGGCCAGGGACGCGGTCATCGTGGAAGACATCTATCGCCATACTATCGAGGTGATCCTGCGCGCCGAGGCCCTGGGTGGTTTCCGTGCCCTGCCGGCGCAGGATATCTTCGACGTGGAATACTGGGACCTGGAGCAGGCCAAGCTGCGCCAGGGCGGCAAGCCACCGCAGTTCAGCGGCGAGATCGCCCTGGTCACCGGTGCCGCCTCCGGTATCGGCAAGGCCTGCGTGGACGCCCTGCTGGCCCAGGGGGCGGCGGTGGTGGGGCTGGATGTGAATCCCGCCATCACCGAGCTGCATGCACGTCCCGACTACTACGGCGTGGTGTGTGACGCTGCCGACCCCGAACAACTGGCCAATGCGCTGGAGCTGGGCGTGCGCCGCTTCGGCGGCCTGGACATGCTGGTGATCAATGCCGGTATTTTCCCCGGTGGCCGGCGCATCGCCGAGCTGGACCTGGCCACCTGGCGCAAGGTGATGGCGGTGAACCTGGACGGTGCCATGAGCCTGATGAGCCAGGCCCACCCCTTGCTCAAGCGGGCGCCGGGCGGCGGCCGGGTGGTGGTGATAGGCTCCAAGAACGTGCCGGCGCCGGGGCCGGGCGCGGCGGCCTATTCCGCCTCCAAGGCGGCGCTCACCCAACTGGCGCGGGTGGCGGCACTGGAATGGGGAAGCGACGGCATCCGGGTCAACGTGCTGCACCCCGATGCGGTGTTCGATACCGGCATCTGGACCGAGGAAGTGCTGGCCTCGCGGGCGGCTCACTACGGTATGACGGTGGAAGAGTACAAGACCAAGAACCTGCTGCGCACCGAAGTGAGCAGTCGTGACGTGGCCGCCCTGGCAGCTGCCCTGTGCGGCCCCCTGTTTGCCAAGACCACCGCGGCCCAGGTGCCGGTGGACGGTGGCAACGAGCGGGTGATCTGAGGCGTCTTGGCCTAGCCTGGCGCTCAAGAAATCCCCCCCGGATGTCGATGAAAAAGATGACACACTAGGGCGGAATTTATCTCATGAGCATGATTTCCATTGCCGATTTGCTGGTCCTGCTGGTGGAGCCCTCGCGCACCCAGCAGCGCCTGATTCAACAGCAGATGGAAGCGGTGGGCATTCGTAACATCGACGTACTGGACGACGGCGCCAGCGCCCTGCAGGTGGTGCAGCACAATCCGCCCGACGTGGTGGTCAGCGCCATGTACCTGCCGGACATGACCGGTGCCGAACTGGTGGAGGCCCTGCGCACGGGCGAGGTCAGCCAGGACCTGCCCTTTCTGCTCATTTCCAGTGAAACCCGGCCGCGCATGCTCGAACCCCTGCGCCAGGCCGGGGTGATCGGCATCCTGCCCAAGCCCTTCGAATTGTCCCACCTGCGCGATGCCCTGCTGGCGGCGGTGGACCTGCTCGATCCCGACAGCATGCGCCTGGAAGAAACCGCCATGCAGCCGGAAGACCTGCAGGTGCTGATCGTGGACGACAGCCGTACTTCGCGGCGCTACATCCGGCGGGTGCTGGAGAACATGGGCGTGGAGCGTTTCACCGAGGCGGAGAACGGCCGCGAGGGCGTGGCCGCCATGCAGGACGAGAGCTTCGACCTCATCGTCACCGACTACAACATGCCGGAAATGGATGGCGCCGCCTTCGTACGTTATGTGCGTGAGCAGAGCGAGCAACCGGCGGTGCCCATTCTCATGGTCACCAGCGTGAGTGATGCCTCGCGCCTGGCCCAGGTGGAACAGGCCGGTGTGTCGGCCATTTTCGACAAGCCCTTCGAGCCGCGCAATATTCTCGACCTGCTCAACCGGGTACTCTAGCCATGGACGCGCCGCGCCTGGTGGCCCATCGCGGATATGCGGCGCACTATCCCGAAAACAGCCTGTGCGCCATGCGTGAGGCCGTGGCCGCTGGCGCCCGTTGCCTGGAACTGGACGTGCAGCTCAGTGCCGACCGGGTGCCTGTGCTGCTGCACGACGCGGACCTGCAACGGGTGTCCGGGCGGCCGGGGCGGGTGCATGAGCTGGAGTGGAGCGACCTGCGCCACTGCTCCATTGGCGAGCCGGCGCGTTTCGGGCAACGCTTCGCCGACGAGCCCCTGCCGGCCCTGGCCGAGCTGGTGTGCTGGCTGGAAGGGCAACCCGGCGTGTGTTTGTTCGTGGAACTCAAGAGCGAGAGCATCGAACATTTCGGTGCAGACACCGTGTTACAGCGCGTGTTGGCGGTATTGCAACCGGTGCTGGGGCGTTGCGCCCTGATTTCCTTTCATGCCGAGACCCTGGCGCGGGCGCGCCATTACACCCGCCGGCCCATCGGTTGGGTGATCCGGCGTTGGGGGTTGGCGGCGCGGGAGACTGCCATGGCGCTACGGCCCGACTACCTGATCTGCAACCACGCCAAAATCGACGATGCCTTGTGGCCGGGGCCCTGGCAATGGTTTCTCTACGAAATCACCCGTCCCGAACAGGCCTGGCACTGGTGGCGCCGGGGCGCTCGCTGGCTGGAATCCATGGATATTGCCACCCTGCTGAAAGATCCCCGCCTGGCCCAGGAGCCTTGCGATGGACTATGACCTCATCGTCGTCGGCGGCGGTATCCACGGCGCGGGCGTGGCCCAGGCTGCGGCGGCGGCCGGCCACAGCGTGCTGGTGCTGGAACGCGAGGCACTGGCGGCGGGTACCTCCAGCCGTTCCAGCAAGCTGATCCATGGTGGTCTGCGCTATCTCGAAAACGGCCAGTTCAGGCTGGTGCGGGAATGCCTGCGCGAGCGCCGCCTGTTGCTGCGCAACGCCCCCTCGCTGGTACGCCTGGTGCCCTTCCATATCCCGGTCTATGCCGAGACCCGGCGGCGGCCCTGGCAATTGCGCCTGGGGCTGGCCTGCTATGGCCTGCTGGCCGGGCTGGACCGCAGCGCACGCTTTCGCAGTCTGCCACGGGCACAATGGGCTGCGCTGGACGGGCTGCGCCAGGACGGCCTGCAAGCGGTATTTCAATACTGGGATGCCCAGACCGACGACCGCCGCCTCACCGAGGCGGTGATGGCCTCGGCGCGTGAACTGGGGGCGCGGCTGCTGCTGCCGGCGGTGTTGCGGGCCGCCCGGCGCACGGAGACGGGCTGGCGGGTGACGGTGGTCAACGGCGCCGACACTCGTGACTACGTCTGCCGGGTGCTGGTGAATGCCGCGGGGCCCTGGGTCAACCAGGTGCTGGCGCGTATCGACCCGGCGCCGGAGATCTTGCCGGTGGACCTGGTGCAGGGCAGCCACATCCTGCTCGAAGGCTCGTTGCGCCAGGGTATCTATTATCTGGAGGCGGCCGATGGCCGGGCGGTCTTCGCCATGCCCTGGCAGGGACGCTTGATGGTGGGCACCACCGAAACCCTGTTTCGGGGTGATCCCGCCCAGGTGGCGCCGCGGGAAGAGGAAATCGATTATCTGCTGGCCACTCTGGCGAGCTATTTTCCCGCCTATCGCGACCATCCCCGGGACCAGGTGCGGGCCTTTGCAGGTCTGCGGGTGTTGCCGGCGGGCCAGGGGCCGGCCTTTCGGCGTCCACGGGAAACAGTGCTGCACCCCGCCGACGACCCCCGTCCACGCCTGTTGAGCATCTATGGCGGCAAGCTCACCGCCTACCGGGCCACCGCCGAGGCGGTGATGGCGCGCCTGCATCCGGTCTTGCCGCCGCGCCAGGCCATTGCCGACACCCGGCGGCTGAAGCTGGCCTGAGCCTGCAGCAGTTCTTTCGGCCCAAACTGGGAGGAAGGTTTCGAGCCGCCGGCGCGGAATTTGTCATTTGAACGATCCGATTCCCCGGTGTGGCTTGCTCGGTCATACCCGAATCATCGAGAACCGTCGCCGGGCTCGGCGTCCTTGGCGCAGCGGAAGCCGAAGGAGTCGTTGCGGGTGCGCTTGGCGAAGAAGGAGCGATTGTACACCGGCGCCGAGATACCGCACTTGTAGAACGAACAGTCGAACCACGAGCCTCCCTTAAGCGTCTTGTAGCGCGTGCCATAGCTCTCCGAGGGGGTGGTGTTGCCGGGATAGGGTTGGTACCAGGAGGCGGTCCATTCCCATACATTGCCGGTCATGTCGTAGACGCCGTAGGGACTGACACCTCCCTCGAAGGCGCCCACCGGGGTGGTGTCGCCAAACTGTCCCAATTCGGCCCAGCGCAAGGGCATGTTGGCCTTTTCGATATCGAACTCGTCGCCCCAGGGATATTCCCGACCGTCGGTGCCGCGCGCGGCTTTTTCCCATTCCGCGTCGGTGGGCAGGCGCTTGCCGGCCCATTCGCAATAGGCCTTGGCGTCGTCCCAGCTCACATAGGTGACCGGATGATCGGCCTTGCCCTCGGGAAAGGTACGGTTGCGGAAATGCTTGGGTGAGCGCCGGCCGGTGGCGTCGATGAATTTCTTGTATTGCAGGTTGGTGACCTCATAGCGGTCGATCCAGAAGGCCGGCAGGTCCACGACGTGCTGCGGGCCCTCGTCGGGAAGACGGTGGTCGGTGCCGCGGATGAAGGGGCCGGCGGGTATCAACACCATTTCGTTAGGCTCGTCGCCCAGGCGGCTGGGCGAATAATACAGGGGGTAGCGCATGCCCAGCACCGGCTTGGTATCCGGCGCCGTGGCCTGGGTCCGCGAAGGGTGGTGGCTGCCGGCCTCCAACAGTTTCTGCTGTAATTGTACCCGGGTGTGACAGGCCAGGCAGCGGTTGTCGTTTTGACGCAGGATGACCTCCACCTCCACGCCCTCGCTGTGGCATTTTTTGCAGTTTTGGGTGACACCGTGGAAGTGATCCTCGGGCTGCTGGCCGGCCCGGGCCGGCAAGGCGAGAAGAATCAGAAGGAACAACAGGCAATAACGTAATGGAAACACGGCACCACGGAATTTTCGCAGGCCCCTAGAGTACTTGGAAAGTGCGGGGAGATCAATCGTCGGCCAGATTGTGGACGAGTTCGAGCAGCTCGTTTTCCTGCAGGGGCTTGGCGAGAAAGGACGCGCCGTGTTGCCGGGCGAGCTGTTGCTGGTGGGGTGTGGCATGCAACGAGGTGAATACCACGCTGACGGAGCGGCCTTGCGCCTGGGCGCGAATCTTTGCTGCCAGCGCCAGGCTGTCGCAGCCGGAGAGTTCCATGTCCAGTATCACCAGGTCCGGGCGATGGGCTTGCAGCATGGCCAGGGCCTGGGTTTCGTCGCTGGCGCTGTGGACGGTGAAGCCGTGCTGGCGCAGCAGGCGCTCGGTGACCCGGCGGGTGGTGAGGGAGTCGTCGATCACCAGGACGCTGGGCGGGCGAGAGGCGGCGCGCCTGGGTGGTGTGGGGTCATGTTCGGTGTGGGGCAGGTTGTGGAAACGCTCTCGCAGTTGCCGGGGATCCAGAATCAAAACGATGCCGAGCGATTGCAGGCGGGTGATGCCGCTGACGCCATCGAGGCTGCCGAGCTGGGGGCCGCTGGGACGCAGCTTCTGGGCGCGGTGTTCCACGATTTCGTCCACCAGCAGGGCCAGGGGATGCTGGGGGTGATCCAGTAGCAGCAGGTGAGCGTCGTGTTCGGGTAACATCAGGCTGAAGTCGCTGCTGCTCAGCAGTGCCTCCAGGGGGGCAATGGGAAACTCGCGCCCGCGCCATGCATAGGTCGCGGGTTTGCGCTGCAACAGGCTGCGCAGATCCCGTGGACCCAGTTGCTGCAAGTGGGCGACCGCGGCGGCGTCGATGGCATAGAGCTGCTTACCGGCGCGCAGTAGCAGGCTGCCTTGGCCGGAGAGAGGAGGCGTGGCGCCGGGCGAGGTGTTGGTGTGCGGTGGCCGGGGGCGCGTTACGGGAGCCTCCTGTGGCCGGGTAAGGCGCATCAACTCGGACACCGCCTGGCGCAGTGCGCGGCGGGGTTCGTCCAGCGCGCTGAAGGCCGTCTTGAGTTGTTGGCGGCTGCGCTCGCCGATGTCCACCTGTTCGATGGTGTGTTCGAGCCCGCCAGCGGCCTGATCGAGACGCTGGAGATGCTGTTGCAGGCGTTGCTCCAGGTGTTCCAGGGCTGCGAGCAGCCCGTCGGCCGTCGACAGGGCGGGTGTCCGGGCAGGGCCTGCCGGGGCCGACGGTGCTTGCGCCAGGGCGCGCAGGCTTTGCAGCAGCCCGGGATCGGCGCGGGAAGCTTGCCCTTGCCCGTCGTCCAACATGCTGCGCAGGCCGGTGATCGCCGTCAGCAGGGTTTCCCGCAGGCGCTGGTCGTGTTCCGCCACCGGTGCCTGCCGCTCCATGGCTTGCAGCATGAGGTCCAGGGGTTCGCCCAGGCCCAGGAAACCGGCCATGCGCGCGCTGCCCTTGAGGCGTTGCAACAGGCGCCGGAGCTGTCGCAGTTCATCGCGGGTTCGCCAGCGGCTGATGAGGGCCTCGGCCTGGTCGAGCAGCTTGCCGGCCTCGTCACGAAAAACCTGCGTCAGGTCCGGGGGCTGTGCCGCTGGTTCGCTGGGGGCATGCAGGTTTTGCTCGGCCGCGAGTACGTCCTGCAGCATGCCGCGGGTGGTGAGGCAGAATTCGTCGAGAATATCGAGCAGCTCGGGGGTGAGACGCTTGCTGCCTTGCTCGATACGGTCGAGATAATGGCGCAACAGATCGACGGTGGCGGTGAATTCGTCGATTTCCATCAATTCGGCCTGGGCCTGGAGCGAGCGGATGCTGTGGTCCATGGCCGGGGACAACACGCCCTGGGGCTGTCGGCGCTGTTGGGTCACGAGTTTGTGCAACTGGTCCACTTCGCGCAGGCAGTGGCGAATGAAATCCGTCAAAGGGACCACATGCTGATCGTCGCTCCGCTTCGGCGCGGGAGCAGGGGGGCGCAATTGCCGCTGCAATCGTGTGAGACTGAGATGGATGCTCTCCAGCAGGGGTTGACTGGCTTGTTGCCGACCCTGGGCGATGGCGTCGAGCAGGGCCAGTTGGGTCTGGATCTGCTCGCTTTCGGCCTTGCGGCCGAGCCGGCGCAGGGTCTCGGCGGCCCGGCGCAACGAGCGGCGGGCCCGCTGGAGTTTCTGCATGGCGGTGGGCTGGCTGCTGGTGACCGCGGGGCTCAAGAGATGTTCGGCGTGTCGCAAGATCGTGTCCAGTTCGAGAAAAATTCCATGTCTGAATGACGGCTGTCGTGCCTCTTGGCGGTAGTGTGCGGCCAGATCCTCGAGCGTCGGCAGGTGTTCGTCGAGCCGATAGAACCGGTTCAGATCGGACGCGAGAGCCCCCTTGTGTGTGCTTTGAGCCAGATAGAATAGCGCATTTTTCAGCCAGCCGAAGGGGGGATTGTGTTCCAGTTCGTCGATCTGGCCCTGGGCCAGTTGCCCGATGAAGCCTTCCAGTTGCGCCAGCAGACGGACGCAGGCCTGTCTGGCGGGAATGTGCTGCTTGGCCAGCTCTTCCAGCAAGGCGCGGGCAACCCAGAAGATCTGGCGCAGTCGCGGAGCGTGACAACGGCTCTCCAGTTGCTCCATGACCTGTTGCATCTGCTCCGGCCCCAGATTGTTGTCGGGGTGTTCGAGCCAGCTTCGGTGTGCAGAACGGAAATGGGGCAGCAACAGGCGGGCAATGGCCTCGGTTTCTTGCCAGACGGGCAGGGCGTCGTCGGCTTGTCCACTCGGGGGTGAGATATCCAGCTTGGGTTCGAAAAGCCCTGTCTCGGTCACCAGGGGCTGTCCGCGAATGGCCCGCAGCTCGTTGATCTGCAGGAGGAGTCCTGTTTCCGTTGCGGCGGGCTCAAGGTGCCTGCCCAGCACCTCGCAGGCCTGCTGCATGGCCGTGACGATGGCGCGGTTGTCCCGTTCTTCGTCGGGGTCCAGAAGGGCCAGGGCGCAGTGACTCAGCTCCACGGTGAGCGCCGTGGCGGCCGCATGTTGCAGATGCTGAAAACCTTCCTGCAGTTCATCGAGCAGCTCGCCCAGTATCAAGAGCGTCTCCAGGCCGGGTTCGCCGGCGAGCTCGCGCAGTAGGGCGCGGGCTGTTTCCAGGCGCGGGGCCAGGGTTTGCCGGGAAAAGGGGGTGTCGGTGCTCATGCGGGATATTGTCGTGCCACCATAGGGATTGCCGGGGGCTGCGAATCCCCGTCCTAAAAAACACTATAATAATTGAGGCTTAGGGGATGCTTAACCCGAATGTTGCGTGAAACCGCTACAAATCAGAAGCAAACCTATGCTAATGGATATTATCCGTATATCAGCAGGTAACGGAGGGTTACCGGCCCACTTTGCCGGCGTCCGCGTGCCAGATGCACATCCATCCGGCAATTTCATGCCAACATTCGGGTTGTTAATCAGATTGCATCGGCATCCCGGCCGAAATAAATAACCGGCTTGACTTGCAAATGATAATTATTATTATTTGTGTTATATGGTTTGCCAGAGTGATGCCTGAGCCGCTGAACCGAAGGGGAAGACGATGAAACCGCCGAACGAGCAGGGCGATCTGTCCTTTGTGACCGTTGCGTCCGGTCGCCGGTCCTGTATTGCGTGCGAGGACGATGCCACTCGGGTGCGTCTGGAAATCAGCCTGCCGCGGCTGCGGGCGCTGTTGCAGGCCGGTCTTCTGGATGCGCAGGATTTCCGCTGTCTGGACTGTGAGTCCAAGCGTTGCGTGTGGGGGATTTTCCGGGCGTGCTGCGTGCGCCGGCTCGCCGGCAAAGTGACGTCCGCCGCGGATGGATGAGCCCGCGGGCGGTTACATCTGTGCCTCCAGATAGTTCTGCAGACCGATTTTCTCAATCAGGCCCAGTTGTTTTTCCAGCCAGTGGGCGTGGTCTTCCTCGATGTCGCGCAGCATGTCTTCGAACAGTCCGCGGGTCTGGTAGTCGCGCGCTTGCTCACAGGTGGCGATGGCATCTCTCAGGCCGTCGGCCATGGCGTATTCCAGTCCCAGGTCGTTGGCCAGCATCTCCGGTACCGTTTTGCCGATCTTGAGGCCGCTGCGCTGGAATGCCCCGGGAAACAGGATGCGTCCGATGAGCCGCGAGACATGGCCGATCTCGTCCTGCATTGCGTGATCGATAGGCTGGTACAGGCGATTCAGTCCCCACTCCTGAAACATGCGGGAATGGACGAAATACTGGTCGATGGTGGGCCCCCCTCGAATATTCTGGGTATACATTTGATCGTAGACTGAGAACGACAGGAGGTGTTCCTGAGCG